>DGRE01000005.1 GCA_002389905.1 Hungatella sp. UBA4396
GAAGCAGCATCAGTATTTCATTTGCAACCGTCACATGACGGCTCTTCTGAGCCAAATAAATACAGATGGACCGTTTCTCCATCCCATAAAACTTTTTTTACAAGCCTGCGGATAACCGCCCGCTTCTGCTTTACATCAGCCATTTCAAATGCTTCCCCAAAAGAGGACAGGCTTTGCTTTAAAATCTGGAATTCCAATTCAGACAGTTCACGGCTTGCAAAAACCTCCTCCAGTTCCCTGATCCTCTGTCCGATCTCTTCTTTTTTCTTATGCAGTTCCTGGATCTGGTTTACAATATACTCCTCCGCCCCGGTTCCCGAGGCCTTGCCAAGAGAAGACACCAATCCCTTGATCTCCTCTCCTATTTCCTTCTCCTGGTCCCTTAAACGAATCCCCTCTGCTTCCAGCTCCTGTCCGCTCTCCTCCAGAAGCTTTTTGCTCTGATTCAACTGCCTTTTAAATTCCTCCCCATCCTCCGATATCCTCTTGATTTCCTCCACTACCATAGCATCCAGGCTGTTTCCGTTGGGATTTTTCATTGCACAGCACTTCATCCGGCTTTTTTCCTTCATAGCGCAAAGATAAGAATAGATCTGCTCCCCCTGCTCATTATACCGTCCTGACAGCTTCGGTCTCATATAGTCCCCGCAGTTTCCGCAAAATAAAATCCCGGACAACAGGGCTACATTGCTTCTGGGCTTCCTGTAATTCTTGGACTTATTCTGTTCCAGCAGCCGTTGGGCGCTGACCCAAATGGAACCTGGAATCAGCCCTTCGTGCTTTCCCACAGCCACGATCCACTCCTCCATATCCTTCTTCTCGTGTGCCTTCCCCTGCCTTTGAAGAGTTCTGTTGTAAGCAATCACCCCGAAATGGCCGTCAAATTCTTCCGGACCGGCAAATAAATCCACCTTTTTTTCAGATAAATATTCATAAGCCTCCTGATCTGCCATCATGTAAACCGGATTTGTCAATATCCCCTTTATGGCAAACCGGCTGAACAGCCGCCCAAACTTGGTCTTGTATCCATTTTGAACCAAATACGTCTCTGTCTGGGTCAGGGAGCCTGTTTCTAAAAACTTCCGGAAAATCAGCCGGATTACTTCCCCTTCCTCTGGAATCAACTGCAGCTTATATGCTTTTTTCACCTTTCCTTCAATGGTCACAGAGGTCATGCTTTCTGACTTATAGCCTGTGGGAGTATTTCCCCCCAGCCACCTTCCGCTTTTGGAAAGCTCCAGCATATTGTCCCGGATTCGCTCGGCTATGGTTTCCCGCTCTAACTGAGAAAATACGGATGCAATATACATCATGGCCCTTCCCATAGGGGAAGAGGTATCAAACTGTTCTTTTATGGAGATAAAGGAAATTTCCAGTTCGTTGAGCTCCTCAATGAGATTGGCAAAATCACCGATGTTACGGCTGATCCTGTCAAGGCGGTAACAGACAATGGCCGTAAACTTCTTCTTTTTTGCCTCCTGCATCATCATTTTAAACTGGGGCCTTTCCAGATTTCCTCCGGAAAAGCCCTCATCCTCATAAATATAAGCACTGCCTGCAAAGTCATCTCCATAGTGAGCCGATATGTACTGCCTGCACAGCTCAATCTGATTTCCTATGCTCTCTCCTTTGCCTGTAAACTTTGATTTTCGGGAGTAAATAGCAAACTGCTTTTTCCTGACTTCCACCTAACACTCTCCCCGGCCCTATCCCAAACATACAGGACATGGGTCATATCATACATTATAATAATTACATACTCCAAGGCTCCCAATGAATATGATCGTATATCGCCCGGAAACAGAAACAGATAAAAAGGAACTGGAAAAAAGAGCTGCTGTCATACATAACCAGGAAGTGCTTCTGTATGTACGGCAGCTTTCCTGTCCTGATTACCAGAAGCAGGCCCTTATAAAAGCAATTCTGACAGAGCTCTCATCTCCTTAATATAAATACCCCACTACAGGCAGCACCTGAAGCACCCTGGCCCCCGGATGGCAAGTGTTAAACTGCTCCGTAATATCATTTCCCGCCTCCATTCCAAAATGGGGGCCTCCCCTCCAGACTGAATTATTGGTAACATCATACACAACCCCATGGACCGCAACATAAGCCGGAGCGCCGTTTTTTCCATTATAGGCAGCCAGCTCTTCCAGAGTAAAATACCTTGTAGGAACCTCTTCTTCCGGCTCAGGCTCTGTCTGGCTCACCTGGACCGGCTCATAGGGGGGCTGTAGATTCTCCAGTCCAAGCTGATTGGCTTCAATGAAATACCGGATGTGATGCTCCAGCATAACAGCTTCACTGTTTAAACGGTCCAGGACATGACTTCCCTCCCCCTGGCTTAGGTGAAGCTTTGCCGCATCACTGCTGATTTTTCTGACGCTGTTACTCACAAAATCCAGAAATAAGTTTAATTCCATGAAAAAACCTCCGCTGATTATTGATGGAACGCAGATGCTTGACCGAAGGATGAGCCCCGGTCATGCAGCAGCGTTTTTTTCAATATATGAAGGAGGAAGGCTTTTTAAACCTGATTTCTGGCAGCCGGTACGGAGCCGCTTTGATAGGATACCATTCTCCACACATTTGGCCGC
>DGRE01000025.1 GCA_002389905.1 Hungatella sp. UBA4396
GTAGTTTATGTTGCGCTTACCTATTAGAGGAGGAGACAAGGGTACACAACGATATTGATTTATTTATGGAAGCAGGAAACAGTAAAAAGTTTATTGATTTATTAAAAGAAAAAGGCTTTTTTGAAGTTACAGAAGCATATACAACCACATTTCACACGGTTTGGAAGGATACTAAAGGCAGGATAATTGATCTTCATATATTTAAATTCAACGAACAAGGATATATTGTTTTTGAGGGGGAAGCATATCCCCCGGACGTGTTTAGTGGTATTGGCAAAGTAAGTGATAAAGTGGTAAGATGTATTAATGCTGAAAATCAAGTATTATTTCATTTGGGCTATGAGCATGATGAAAATGATGTGCATGATGTAAAACTATTGTGCGAAAGATTTGATATTCCTGTTCCGAATGAATATAGGTAACAAACAAATAAGGATTTACTTGGGCTGCGTGGAACGAATTAGCAGCCCAACATTTGATTATTGTTTCTTGTGAATTTCATTATAGGCTTCTAAAATACCATTTTTAACAGCCCTTTTAATTATGAAATATAAAAGGACAAAAATGCCGATAGGGATTGCTATAACTAAAAACAAGTTTAAAAAGGTTAAAATTCCCAAGATACCAATGTTATTCATAAAAATAGACCTCCTTCTTATACACAACTTAAGTATGATATAATTTTAAAGGAAGGCTGGAAAAGAAACAAGTAGCAAAATCATTACAATTAACAAAATTGAAATTTATCGACATACATAATAATGGGGCCGTTGCAAAATAAGTGAGGTATCACTTATGGAGCAATGGCTCCTTTTTATAACCTAACAAAAAGTTAATACAGGCATAACGTCAGGTTCACAAAAAGAATCCGGAATCAGTTATAATGATGCTACTAACAATAAAGGAGAGAAGTATTTATGAAAAAGGTGAAACAATTTGCCGCATGTGCTCTGGCAGGCAGTATGGTGTTATCCGCAGCAGGCTGCGGGGGAACCTCCTCTTCGGGGACAGAGACAAAGGCAGGAAGCTCTGCTGCCGCAGAGTCAGGGGAAACCACAGAAATCCGCATCTGGATCAAGGCCAGCGGCCCTGACCAGGGAATCCAGAAGCTGATTGAAGCTTTCAACGAGTCTCAGGATGAGGTTCATGTAAGCTATGAATATTATGGAGAGAATTATGCCAGCGTGGTTCAGATGGCGATATCCGGTGATTCTGCTCCTGATATCTTGGAGTGCAGCGGCGGAATCACGGTTCAGACTCTGGCAAAGCAGGGAAAGCTGGCTCCCATTGAGGACTGCTTAACCGATGAGATAAAGGAAAATTACAATCCCAGCGCCTTCACTCCTGAGGAATTTTATCTCGATGGAAAGCAGTATTCCGTACCTGTAAGAGTGAGCGCATACCGTCTTCTCTATAATAAAGACCTTTTTGAAAAAGCCGGATTAGACCCTGCGGCTCCCCCAAAGACCCTGGAGGAAATGCGGGAATATGCCAAAAAGATCACAGAGGCAGGAGGCGGAGAAGCCTACGGCTTTGGACTTCCTTTAGGCGTGGCCCAGATATGGGAGCGTGTCATTGACCCTATTTCCTATGGGACCAGCGATGTTCAGCGGTATGGCTGGAACGTGGGAACTAAGTCCTATGACTTCGGCGCAAACAAGAGATACTTTGAATTCTATACAGACCTGATGAAAGACGGTTCCTTATTCCCCGGATATCTGACTCTGGGAATTGACACCTTAAGAGCCAACTTTGCAGCAGGAACCATTGGAATGTATATTGATGGAAACTGGATGCCAGGCAGCTATGCCACCCAGATGGATACAAAATGCAACTGGGATGCAGCCCCCCTTCCGGTATTTGAAGGAGATAAGGCAGACAAGTATTGGGCAGAAGGTGGCGTGAACTGGGTCGTTACCAACGGCAAGAACGTGGAAGCCGCAAAGAAATTCTATACCTTCTGGCTTTCCAATCAGACCATTGCCAACAAATACATGCCTGTTCCCAGAAATGACAACAGAGCCAATGAACTGGAAGCTTTGGGAATTGAAGATTTGAACCTTCAGGGCGTAGAATACAGCTTTAAGACCGATGATCTGGATATTCCGAAATTCGAACCTCACAAATTCATCAGCCTGGAAGGAGACGACAGAAATACCGTATTCACTAATCTCTTTGCCAAGGCAGCAGAAGGTGCTGATATTTCCGCCTCCCTGGATGAGGCTATTGAAGATCTGAATAAGCGTTACACTCAGGGCCTTGAGGATGCAGTTTCAGAAGGCACCATTGCAGAAATCAGTGTGAAATAATTAAAACAATCAAGCTGCTGCAAAACGAAAAGAAATCTTATGTGAGATGGGACAGTTTTGCAGCAGTTTTTATGCTTTATCAGGGAGTATTACATATAGGATCGGATCAGAAATGGAAAGGTGAATAAAGTGAAAACCAATAACAGGAAAAAGGGCTTCTTAGCCTCTCTTGGAACATATAAGCAGCCATATCTGATGATGCTGCCTACAATAATCTTGGTAATGCTGTTTGGCATATACCCCCTTATCTATGTGTTTTATTACAGTTTTTTTAAATACGATGGATTCTCTCCGGCAATCTTTGTCGGGTTAAGAAATTATATCCGCATTTTCAACGATGGGACCTACTGGAATTCAGTCCTTAACACATTGCAGATGGGAATTGCCATTCCCCTGCTTCAGATTCCCTGTTCCCTGCTTCTGGCTGTACTGCTGAATAAACGGTTCAGAGGCCAGAGTCTTGCCAGAGCCATGATCTTTGTGCCTAATATCACCAGTACGGCCATTATGGCTATAGTTTTTTATTTCATGTTTGCTTCCTATAATGGAATTATAAACGGCGTCTTGATGAAGCTGGGTCTTATTGACAAGGCTATTGAATGGTTTGGAAACGGGTTAATGGCAAAAATCGTCATTGTCCTGTTCTGTACCTGGAGCGGAGTGGGATTTTATATGGTGCTGTTTTTATCCGCCCTTCAAAGCATTCCTTCTGAAGTATATGAAAGCTCTAAGGTGGATGGAGCAAACGGAGTCCAGACTTTTTTCCGAATCACCATTCCTATGATGGGAAGCATGTTTCAGACGATTACAGCTTTGTGCATCATGAATGCCTTGAAATTATTTGACTCCGTTAAGGCGCTGACCAACGGGGGACCGGGAAATTCCACGGAGGTTATGACCATGTATATTTACCGGTACTTTTTTGAGACCATGGGAACGTCTCAGCAGGGATATGCTTCTGCAGTCAGCATCCTGTCAACGGTTCTGGTCATGCTGGTTACCCTTATTTACATCAGAAGCACCCGAAAGATGAATTATTAAGCTTTAAGCCTTATTTGCAAGGAGGAAAAAATGTCAAGAAAAGCAAATCGTACAAGAAATATGTTCCTGCTTTATGCAGGACTGGCTATAATCATCTGTTTGCTGGTGTTTCCGCTGATTTATGCTGTAGGAGGTTCTTTTAAATCCACGGAAGAATTTCTTTTAGGCGGCATGAAGGTATTTCCGGAGACCTGGCATCCGGAGAATTACGGAAAGGCATGGAAACAGGCCAACTTTGCCAGATATACCTTTAACAGCGTGTTCTTTGCCGCAGCTTCTGTGCTGGGAATCATGGTCACCACTTCCATGACAGGGTACACCATGTCCCGGTGTAATTTTCCGGGAAAAAATTTATTGGCCGGAACCTTTGGTTTTATGATGTTTCTCATCGGCGCAGTCACTCTGTTTCCCATTTTCCAGTTGTGCCGCAGGCTGGGGCTTTTGGACTCTGTCTGGGGAATGGTCATCACCCAGGTGGCGACGGCACAGCCATTTTTCTGCATTCTGGTTTTAGGATACTGCAACGGCATTTCCAAGGAAATTGATGAAGCTGCCATCATTGACGGAGCCAGCTTTTTTAAGGTATACACCACCATCATGCTTCCTATTATGAAGCCCATTCTGGCTACGACGGGAATTCTGGCTTTCCGGGACGCATGGAATAATTATATGATGCCCCTGGCCTTTACTTTATCCCGGTCAGAGCTGCGCCCCTTAACCGTAGGCGTGGTGCTTTTAAAGGATCAGGGAGACGGCGTTGCCGCATGGAGCACCATGCTTGCAGGAACGGTAATGTCCATTGCGCCTATTCTGGTGGTGTATCTGTTTTTGAACCGTTACTTTATTGAAGGAATTACAGCAGGAGCAGTGAAAGGTTAAGGAGGAAGCCATGAGCGAATATGGATATTTTCAGAAAGAGGGAAGGGAATTTGTCATCACCACTCCTGACACACCCAGACATTGGTACAATTATTTGTTTAACGATCAGTATATCACATTTACTTCCCAGGTGGGATTTGGAGAAGGAATTGTTCAGGGATATTTAGGAAGGAGAATCATGCTGGTGGACAGCCGCCAGGTGTATATTTCAGACACTGAGACAAAGGAATTCTGGACAGCTAACGGACTTCCCTTAAGAAAGCAGTATGAAAGTTTTAAATGCATCCATGGAATCGGATATACGGAAATATCTTCCCGGTTCCAGGGGATAGCCACCAGCTGGCGTTTGTTCGTTCCCCAGGAGACACCGGAAGAAATCTGGATCGTCAAGGTGAAGAACTGTTCCCAGCACCGTAGAACCGTCAAGGTCACCCCTTATGCTAAAACAGAAGCAGACGGCGTTTACCGCGCTCAGGGATACAATGTTAATACAGCCGGTCTGAGAGAGGAATACAACGGCATTGCCACCAGGTCCTATGCAAAGATAGAAAGCAGCCAGTTTCAGGAGGTATCGGCTTATTTCCTTGCAGATAGGAAGATCACCGGCTATGACACCAGAAAAAATGCATTTATAGGGACCTATGGAAATGAACAGGACCCGGATGCCATGTACCTGGGAGGCTGTACAGGAAGCGAATGCAATGCAGAAAAAATATGCCTTGTTCTGGAAAATACAGTGACCCTGGAGCCGGGAGAAGAGGCAGAGTTTCATTATGCTCTTGGAATTGCCCTTCACCCGGAGGAGCTGGACCAGGCTGCAAAGCGCATCAGCGGCGGAAAGACGGAGGAACGTCTGGAGGCAGTGAAAAAGCAGTATGAGGAGGAAGAAAAGGGAGTCACGATCCATACACCGGATGAATCCCTGAATTTCCTGATCAATGCCTGGACAAAGCACCAGACCAATATGGGAAGCAGATGGGCCAGAGTCCGCCACAACGGGTACCGGGACATGGTGAGCGACAGTGAATGTCTGGCAGCCGTCAATCCCAGACTGGCCTGGGAACGGTTCAAACGGGCATTGACCTATCAATACAGCAGCGGGTATGCCCCCAGAACCTGGCTGGATGGAGAAATCCGGGATAATAACTTTGCTGACTGCGCCGTATGGATTCCCATGGCAGCTGCCTCTATTATAAAGGAGCTGGGCGATCCCTCCTTTCTGGAAGAAGAGGTAGAATTCAATGATAAAACCTCTGCCAGCGTATACGAACACGTAAAGCGGGCCGTAGAATTTCTCTGGAATTTTAAGGGAGTACATGGGCTGATCAAGCTTTGGGGCGGCGACTGGAATGATATGATGAACCAGGCGGGCCTGGAGGGAAAAGGCGTCAGCGTATGGCTGTCCATTGCCTGGTGTCAGGCAAACAGACAGTTTGGCCTTCTGGCGGAGGCCCTGGGCAAACAGGAAGATTTGTTCTTTTCACGGCTTTGGGGACAGGAGATGAAGGCTGTTATCAACGAATTTGGCTGGGATGGGGAATATTATATCTGTGCCATCAACGATCAGGGAGAGCGTCTTGGTTCCTCAGAATGCGAGGAAGGGAAAATATACTTAATTCCCCAGCTTTGGGCCGTCATGGCAGATGTGGCCGATGAGGAGAGAAAAGAAAGCATTTTAAAGGCAGTGGACAAATATCTGGAAACTGATCTGGGAACCCTGGTTTCCTGGCCTGCTTACCACAATTACATTCCAACCATCGGTCAGATGACCCAGAAGCCGGCAGGAGTCCATGAAAACGGAGGCGTTTACCTCCATCCATGCTGCTGGAAGCTGGCTGTTGACAGCATGATGAAGGATAATGACAAGGTGGAAATGGGCTTAAAGAAGATCCTTCCTTTTCACCATGAATATCACGAGAAAAAGTGTGAACCCTATATTATGTGCAACTCCTATTTTAATGAAGAGACCGGATACAGGCTGGGTACTGCGGGCCAGACCTGGAGAAGTGCGACAGGTGCATGGCTGACCAAAGCTCTTTTGCAGTATGTGCTGGGGCTAAAGGCGGAGCTGCCCGGTCTTAAGCTGGAACCATGTCTGCCAAAGGACTGGAGGGAATGCTCTGTGGTAAAGGAATTCCGGGATTCGATTTATGAAATCCGGTTTATTCAGGAGGAAGAAGGCGGATGCAACAGAATCAGAACCAGGACTGTCAGCGGGGAAACATGGGAGTCAGAATTTCTTCCCAATGAAAAAGGGCAGAAGTATCAGGTAGAAGTCCGGTTGTCCAGATAATATGCAAGGCTTGCGGTTCTTACAGCAAGAAATAAATCATTACTCTTGTCATCTTTTTAAGGTGACAAGAGTTTTTTTCTTTTCCTTGAGTTTCAGCAGGAAGTGCCTTTATAATAAAACCATGAAAGAAATACATCAGCAAAAAGAAGGTTGTGCAATTATGAATGGAAATCTTTTAATAGCCCAATCCGGCGGACCTACGGCGGCGATTAATGCAACTTTGTCAGGTATTCTCCGGGTGGCTGCGGTAACCAGGCAGGTGAAGAAGGTATATGGGGCAAGAAATGGAATTGAAGGGGTCTTAAATGAACAATTTATGGATTTACAGCCTCTTATGAAAAATGTAAATGTCATGAAGCATCTGTCCTATACACCAGGAGCGGCTTTGGGTTCCTGCCGTTACAAGCTTGAGTCTGGCAGCAGGGAGGATTCTGAAAAAGTAATTGAAATTTTCCGGCGCTATGGAATTACCTATTTTCTTTACATAGGAGGTAATGATTCCATGGATACGGTGATGAAATTGGACCGGTATTTAAAGGAAAATCATATAACCGATATTCATATCATTGGAGCACCGAAAACCATTGACAATGATTTGGCAGGAATTGACCATACACCGGGGTTCGGTTCTGCGGCCAAATATATTGCCACAACCTTTGCGGAACTGGAACGTGATATTATGGTGTATGACACACCGGCCATAACCATTGTAGAGGTTATGGGCAGAAATGCCGGCTGGCTGACGGCGGCCTCTTCCCTGGCACGGGTCAATCGCGGCAAAGGACCTGATTTCATCTATCTCTGTGAGCATCCATTTCATATGGAATCCTTTTTAAATGATTTGGGGAATAAGTTAAGCAGAGAAAAAAGTCTGCTGATAGCAGTCAGCGAGGGGATTAAAAATGGGGATGGGGATTATATTTCCTCCGCCATATCAAAGGGGACTGCCGACATGTTCGGCCATTCCTGCATTGCCGGTGCTTCAAAGGTTCTGGAAGAGAGCATCCGTAATGAGATTGGCTGCAAGGTACGTTCCATTGAATTGAACTTAATGCAGAGATCCGCAATGCATGTGGCAAGTGAAACAGATTTATCAGAGTCCGAAATGCTGGGTATGAAGGCCCTTCAACTGGCTCTGGAAGGAAGAAGCGGGGAAATGGCTTCTCTCTGCAGGAGAGAGAAATCCGGCTATGAGGTGGTGTATACCTCAGTTCCCATAGAGAACGTGGCTAACAGTGAAAGAAAAGTGCCTCAAATATGGATTAACGGGCAGGGGAATGATGTGGGGGAAAAGCTGATTGAGTATATGTATCCATTAATTCAAGGAGAAATCAACCTGGAATATCATAATGGGATTCCGCATCAGTTGATACTAAGCGCAGAATCTCAGGAATTGGTTGAAAGAGCGCCATGATATCGGAAGGAAGAGAGATATGCAATTTTCACCGAGACTTATTCAAATATTATTTTTGCTCATTAATACGGAAGAACATATCCCGGCGGCAACCCTTGCAAAGCATATTCAGAGCAGCAAAAGGACGGTTTTCCGTGAACTGAGCTATATAGACCGGCAGTTGGCCGCCTACGGGCTGATCCTGGATACGAGATCGAAAAAGGGGATCTGTATCATCGGAGAGGAAGCGGGAAAAAAGAGACTGTTGGATCGCCTGGAAAGGTCTGGAATCAAAGTTCCGCAAAACCGGGAAGAACGCTGCAATCAGTTGATCCAGGAGCTTTTGTGGCAGGAAGAGCCAAATAAGCTATACGCCTATGCAGCCAAGTTTCAGGTCAGTGATACGACTATCAGCAAAGACTTGGAAAGAGTAGAGCCCTGGTTTCAAAAGAACCACATCACGATTATAAAAAAAACAGGTGTAGGCATTTATCTGGAGTATGAAGAACCGGATTACCGCAAGGCCTGTATGAGATATATTTTTCAAAACATGGATGATCCTTTTTCCGTACTATGCGATCTGGCAGATGAAGACATCCCTCAAAAAGTATCTGCTTCTATACAGATGGCAGGCAGTGCCAAGCTAAACAACATGGCAAAAATCTCCTGTACGGACTTAATGATCTATTTCTGTATTATGATACATCGCATTCGAAGGGATCGGAGCATCCTCTCAGCAGTTCCTCTTACCAGAGAGGGCCGGCGGTCTTCGGATTTCAGCCTTGCAATCCGGCTGATAGAAGTTTTAAGCCAGATGTTCCAGCTTGAAATTTCGGAACCGGAGCTGACCCACTTATATATTTATCTAAAAGGGATAAAGCCCCAGCACATGAATGATGATATTTCAGAAAGCAGTTTTTACGACCTGGAATGCCTGATATTTCAAATGATACACCAGTACGATCAGGGGATCGCTTTTCAGCTAAAGCACGATGAAATTTTAATAAAGGGTCTGCTGGCACATCTGCGCCCTACGATTGTGCGGATACAATACGAAATCGGAATTCATAATCCATTCCAGGATGAAGTGATGTCCGAGTATCCGAGGTTTACCGAAAGACGGAAAATGCCGTCAGGGTGCTGGAAGACACCTTGGGATTAGAAGTACCGCCGGAAGAAACAGGGCTTTTGGCCCTGCATTTCGGAGGAGCGCAGGTGAGGCTTGGGAATCGGGAAAAGCTGATGAAAAAAATTGCCGTAGGAGTTATCTGCGCCAGCGGAATCGGTATTTCCACACTTATGGCCTCCAGAATATCCCAGGCATTTCATGGAAAAGTAAGGGTGAAAAGCCTGACTCTTGGAAATATAGCAAAAGGTATTCCTAATGATATTGAACTGCTGGTGTCTTCTTTTGAGATTCCGGATGCAGCTTATGAATATCTGCGGGTAAACCCCATGCTGACGGAAGCAGATATTTCCGCTATCTCAGAGAGAATTGATTCCATAACAAAAATGCTGCCGGCCGGTCCGGATGAAGCATGTAAAGATATCTTTTCTAAAATTGATGAAATTGAGTTAATCAGCAAGGAAATCCGTTCTATTCTAAAGAGCTTGGATATATACCGGGTCCATTCTCCTATATCTTTTCAGGATATGGTTAGATTAGCAGCAGAAATTGCTGATGAAACGGAAGGCTTAAGCAATGTGATTTATGAGGATCTGATGAGGCGTGAGGCTTTATCCACTCAGGTAATACCGGAATTCCGGTTTACGTTACTGCATGCAAAGACAACGGGAGTCAGCAATTCCAAGTTCTTTATCATCTGTCCGGATACAGGCATATTTTCAGAACCTCATTTTATGGAGTCTGCTGTGGCTGTGGTTATGCTCATTCCAAATGATGATCCCAGAGAAACGCTGGCAGTTTCAGTGATCAGCCATGCATTGTTTGAAAATGACATGTTTTTTGACGATATCAGGGCCGGGCGGAAAGAGCCGGTCAAAAAATATACGGAGAAGCTTTTAAGAACCTATCTTCAGGATAAAGTGAATGAAGTTGATAATTAGTTTGAAGGTAATAAATTTTGGCCTGATTAAGGCGGTGGAGAGGAGACAGCATGTTAAAAGAAATGCTGAAAAATAAAATTACGGTTATGGATCAGGCGGGGGGATGGCAGGAAGCCATACGCATTGCAGCGGGTCCGCTTTTGGAGGAACAGTTTATTCAGGGGGAATATGTAAACGCAATGATTAACAGTGTACAGGAAAACGGTCCTTACATTGTGATCCTGCCTCAGATCGCAATTCCCCATGCCCGGCCGGAAAACGGGGTGTTGAAAACGGGGCTGTCCATGCTTAAGCTGTCAGATTGTGTGGTATTTCCGGGATCCATAGAAGTCCGGCTGCTGATTATACTGGCAGCCAAGGATTCTGACCGGCACATGGAGCTGATTTCTGAATTGGCAGATGTGTTGATGGAGGATGATGTTGTTAATGGAATTCTGGCGTCAAAGGTCCCGGAAGAGATTATGGAGCTATTGTGATGGAGAAAAATAGATTTTCATTTCATGTAAATGGGCTGCTGGTTGAGGCAGAGTATTATGAAAAAAACATTGAGCAGATATTTATTCCGCTTCTGGCCGAGTTAAACCGCCGGTTTTTGCAGAAGGGGAGCAGATTGATCGTGTATCTGGCGGCGCCTCCCGGTACCGGTAAGACAACACTGGTTCAGTTTCTGGAGCATTTGTCCGGCTCCATCCGGGGCATGGCGGGAGTCCAGGCAATTGGACTGGATGGATTCCATTATTCCCAGGACTATTTAGATTCCCATGAAATAAAAAAAGACGGTAAGCTTGTTCTCATGAAGGATATTAAAGGTTCTCCGGAGACCTTTAATATAGAAAAAGTAAGGAAGGGTATTCATGCATTACGAAGAAGTGACGTAAAATGGCCAATTTACGACCGGACTCTGCATGATGTGGTGCCGGATGCGCTTCTGGTAACAAAGGATATTATTTTAATTGAGGGGAATTGGATTCTCCTTGATGAAGATGGGTGGAGAGAACTCATCTGTGATTCTGATTTTAGTATTTTTATTACTGCAGAAGAAAGGATGCTGAAGGAACGCCTGATTGCGCGCAAAATAACCGGCGGACTGACAGTCCGGCAGGCAGAGGATTTTTATGAAAGAAGTGACGGAAAAAATATCCGCCGTGCACTTTCTTCCCGGCTTAAGCCTGATCTACTGCTTCATCTGCAGGAAAACGGAGAATACACCGTAGAAGGAGATTGGAATGGAGAAAAATTATAGGGCTAAATTACAGGCATTTGGGGGATTTTTAACAGGTATTGTTATTCCGAATATGGGTGCGTTTATTGCATGGGGGTTTTTAACAGCATTATTTATTCCAACAGGCTGGATTCCAAATGAAGCCTTCGGCAGCATGGTTTCACCGATGGTGATCTATTTGCTCCCTCTTCTTTTGGCATATTCCGGGGGCAAGCTGGCAGGCGGAGAAAGGGGCGCAATTGTGGGGACCATCGGCACTTTCGGATTGATTGTGGGTTCGGACATTCCCATGTTTTTAGGAGCCATGATTATGGGACCTTTCAGTGCCTGGGTAATCAAGAAATTTGACAAAATGATCGATGGAAAGATACCGGTGGGCTTTGAGATGGTAATAAACAATTTTTCTCTTGGTCTTATCGGACTGGCACTGAGTCTGGCCTCCTATGGACTGATCGGGCCGGTAATCCAGCAGGCGAATAACGGGATTACCGTCATGATCGAGGGATTGGTGAAAACCGGATTTTTACCTTTGTTATCCCTGATTAATGAACCGGCCAAGGTGCTGTTTTTGAATAATGTGATTGACCAGGGAATCTATTACCCTCTTGGCATGCAGGATGCGCTGAAAGCGGGGAAATCCATTTACTTCATGGTTGCGTCAAATCCAGGCTCCGGCCTTGGACTGCTGCTGGCATACACCATGTTTGGAAAAGGGGCATCAAAAAAGACGGCTCCAGGTGCGATTATTATCCACTTTTTAGGCGGTATCCATGAGATTTATTTTCCTTATGTATTGATGAAACCAATTCTTATTATCAGTATGATTTTAGGAGGAGGGACAGGAACTTTAATTTTCAGCCTGTTCGGTGTGGGATTAACAGCAGGGCCCAGTCCAGGTTCTATTTTCTCCTATCTGATGCTGACCCCCAAGGGAAATTTCCTGGGTGTAATTGCCGGAGTTTTGGGGGCAACCCTGGTAAGCTTTGTGGTAAGTTCACTGATACTGAAAAATTCCAAGACGGAAAGTGAAGATGACCTGGAAGAATCCATTGAAAAATCCAGGAATATGAAGGCAGAGGGAAAAGCAGTTCTATCCTCAAAACTGGGGGCTTTTGCACCTCAAGGGGAAATCCCTGAGAAAAAAATCCGTTATGTTGCTTTCGCATGCGACGCAGGGCTTGGGAGCAGTGCAATGGGAGCAAATGCTTTCAAAAAGAGGCTGGAAAAGCAATTCCTAGATGTGGAAGTAGGTAACTACGCCATTGAAAAAGTGCCGGAAACAGTTGACGTGATTGTGACTCATAAGAGCCTTGAAAAAAGATCCAGGATGGCCTGGCCGGATAAAAGAATTGTCACCATAGAAAATTTTATGAAAGATGAGCAAATTGAGAGCTTACTGGAAGAAATTCAGAAACAGAACAATAAGGAGCATAAATGAAGACAAGAGCAGCAGTATTAGCAGGTAAAAAGAAGGTTATGATCAGGGAATTTGAACTGCCTCCCATCACAGAAGATGAGCTTTTAGTAAAAATCATATCCAACAGCAAATGCCTGTCTACTTATAAAGCAGCAATCCGGGGAGAAGAACATAAAAGAGTGCCGGCTGATGTGGCCGAGCACCCGGTAATCACCGGACATGAATTTGCCGGTATCATAGAAGAGGTGGGGAAAAATTTAAAAGGGCGGTATCAGGCAGGACAGAAATTTGTCCTGCAGCCGGCCATGGGGCTGGAATCCGGCTATTCGGCAGGGTACAGTTATGAATACTTTGGCGGAAATGCCACCTATTGTATTATTCCCAAAATCGCCATTGATTTGGGCTGTGTGCTGCCTTATCATGGAACTTATTTTGCCGACGCCTCTCTGGCAGAGCCTATGTCCTGCATTATCGGAGCTTTTCATGCCAGTTATCATACCACACCTTATGTTTATGAGCATCAGATGGGAATCAAGCCAGGCGGCAGGATGGCGCTTTTAGGCTGTGCGGGACCAATGGGACTGGGAGCCATTGAGTATGCCATAAACGGGCCTGTGAATCCCTCCCTGGTTGTGGTGGTGGATATTGACCGAGAACGCCTTAAAAGGGCTTCTGAGCTGGTTACGGCAGAAGATGCAAAAGCCAAGGGAATTACACTTCAGTATTTGAATACCTCCGGACAGGATGGGGCGGCTGTTTTACTGGCCCTCACAAAAGGCCAAGGATATGATGATGTCTTTGTTTTTGCAGCCGTTTCTGGTCTGATGGAGCTTGGCGACGATATTTTAGGCAATGACGGCTGTTTCAATTTCTTTGCAGGTCCTACGGATAACAGGTTTAAGGTTCCCTTTAATTTCTATAACGTGCATTATGAAAGCACCCATCTAGTAGGCACCTCAGGGGGGTCTACCGGCGACATGCTGGAGTCCCTTGAACTGTCCTCCTGCGGGAAAATCAATCCCTCTTTTATGGTAACCCATATCGGGGGACTGGATGCGGTGCCGGAAACCATTTTGAATCTGCCGGATATTCCCGGTGGAAAGAAGCTGATTTATCCTCATATTGAGATGGAACTGATGGCCATTGCAGACTTCGAGAGCCTGGGAAAAGAAGATCCGCTGTTTCGCGGGCTGGCGGAAATATGCAGGAGGAACCGGAATGTATGGTGCGAGGAAGCAGAAAGATATTTGATGGAATATAAGCAGATTATTTGAAGCAAAAACATTTTTTACTTTTGAAATTGGTTTTTATTGACATGGAAAAGCTTATCAGGCATACTATTCCCATGCAGAGAATTTTCTGTAAAGAAATTCAGGCAGCAAAAGAAGGGAGAAAGCCATATGTTTCAATCATTGAAAAAGATGTTCAGCGGAGGAAATGAAGAAAAGGGACAAAAGATATTAGCTCCTGTAGAAGGAACTGTCATTCCTCTCAGTCAGGTCAATGATCCTGCTTTCAGCCAGGAAATACTTGGAAAAGGGATTGCCATTGTTCCTGCAAAGGGACGGGTTGTGGCTCCTGCCGATGGTGTGCTTACAGTTGTGTTTGAGACAAAGCATGCGGTCAGCGTCACGACGGACAAGGGCGCTGAAATCATAATCCATGTGGGACTGGATACAGTCAGCTTAAATGGAGAACATTATACTTCCTATAAAAATCAGGGAGATCATGTAAAAACGGGAGACCTGCTTCTGGAATTTGATGTGGAAGCCATTAAAAGTGCCGGATACGAAGTAGTCACTCCGGTCATCATCTGCAATCATCAGGAGTTCCCGGATATGGTATGTCATACTGGGAAGGACGTAAAAGAACTGGATGTGGTTATTGAACTGTAATACTTATAAAGCAAAAAAGAGATCTCAGGATCTCTTTTTTAATGCCCTGTCATGTTGTTTTCAAATAAAATTAGCAAAAATAGAGGCAAACACAACGGTGCAAAGCCCGGAGGTTGCAATGGCAAGACCGCTCATAGCGCCTTCAATTTCTCCTATTTCCATGGCTTTGGCGGTTCCCATGGCATGGGCAGAGGCACCGATGGCAAGGCCCCTGGCAACCGGTTCTGTGATTTTAAATATCCGGCATACAGTCTCTGCAATAATACTTCCCTGAATTCCCGTAACAACGATGCTTGCAACTGTGATGGTCACAAACCCCTTCATTTCCTCTGTTATTCCCATGGCAATGGCTGTAGTGATGGATTTAGGCAGAAATGTAACGTATTCCTGATGATTGAGGCCAAAGATGAGGGACAGCAAGAGCACTGTGACCATGGTGGTAAGAACACCTGTCAGAGTTCCTGCCGCAATGGCTCCGGAGTGCTTTTTAAGCAGCTCAAACTGGCGGTAAAGGGGAACGGCCAGAGAGACGGTGGCAGGAGTGAGGAGATAACTGATATATCTGGCGCTGACAAGATAAGAACTGTAATCGATACGAAATACAGATAAAAACACCATCACAATGGCAATGGATATCAAAAGAGGATTGAATACAGGAAGTTTTAACCGCTTTTTGATGCGAAGCCCCAGTTCATATCCCAAAAGACTAATCACTGCTCCAAAGAACAGGAAATCACCTGCCGTACTGTTCATGATTGTTTCTCCTTTCTCTGTTTCCTCATAAATAACTGGGTCACTTTTCCGGTCAGGATCATGACCACCACTGTGGAAAACAAGTTAATGACCAGAAATGGAACCAGAATAGGGCGGAGGGAATCCCAGGAATCCAGAAGCCCTACAGCGGCCGGAATGAACATGACAGGCATAATTTCTATGAGGAATGTGCTGGTCTCTTCAACGGCTTCCAAAGGAATGAACTTTGTGCCTAAGCCGATCAGCATAAGCACCAGCCCGTAAATGCTTGCGGGGATTGGAAGAGGAATAGCCAGACGCATGATTTCACCTATCAGGGAAATGAAAAGAATGATGCTGAATTGACGTATGTATTTCATCGCAAAGCCTCCTGCTGTTTTATCTGTGTTTTACTGAAACCCATCCTAAACTTAATTTTAAGACTTGTCAATTCTTTTGTGAAACCGTTTTTTTAATATTGGAATTTTCCGGATAAGGAAGTATAATGGCATTATTAAATAAAAAGGAGCTGAACGGTATAATGTCTGGAATCGAATTTGAGTTCCTGTATTTTTTGCAGTCCTTACATACCCCATGGCTCGATCTGTTCATGAAGACGGTAACCAGCCTGGGAGATCATGGGTTTATCTGGATTGTAATTGGAATCGGACTGCTGTGTATAAAAAAGACAAGAATGACAGGTCTGTGCGTACTTCTTTCCCTGGCAGCAGGCTATTTGATGGGAAATATATTTCTGAAAAACTTCATTGCCAGAGACAGGCCCAGCTGGCTGGATGACAGCCTTCTCCAGAATGTACTTATTTGTTCATTTTCCCACGGATATTTTAGGAGGCATGGTTTTGGGCACTCTCATTGCTTTCCTTGTCCATTGGGCAGTGGAGAGTAGAAGGACCGGCTGAAAAAATGCTTGATTTCTTGTGAAACTGTGTTATACTGAGGGCGTTACAAAAAACAAAATACATTAAGCAGAGTAGACTTGTGTGCGTTAAGTGCCGGCTGAACAGGGAGTTGTCAGCTGGACGAAAAGATTTTCTTGCGGTACACGAGTCGCATCCCGCTGCATCAGAAGATAGGCATTTTATCTCCGTTGTAGTATGAGGTCTGCAAAGGAGGTTTTTTTATGAAAAAATTCGTTACTTTGTTCACCGATTCTTACGAAGAACTGAAGTCTGTAAGAACCATCACGGCCGCCGCCATGTTTGCTGCAATAGGGATCATCCTCCGTGTTTTTTCCATTGACGTGGGAAATTACATCAGGATTGGATTTTCCGGCATTCCCAATGAAATGATGGCCTATTTGTTCGGCCCGGCAGTAGGAGGGCTTTTTTCCGGAGGTCTGGATATTTTGAAATATCTGATAAAGCCAACCGGAGCCTTTTTCCCAGGCTTTACTCTGGTGACCATTTTATCCGGAATTATGTATGGAACCATGTATTACAAGAGGCCCATTACCCTTAAAAGGGTGTTCTTGACCAAGTTTTTGGTTATGGTGATCTGTAACATGGTGCTCAACACCTTGTGCCTGTCCATACTGTACGGAAAGGGGTTCATGGTTCTTCTTCCAGCCAGGGCGCTGAAGAATATCATTATGTGGCCCATTGACTCCATGATTTTTTACACTCTGACAAAGACCCTGGAAACCATGGGAGTCTTTAAAATGATTGGCAAAAGCCCTGCGGCAGGGATAAAATCAAAGCCTTAAAATTTTGAAGTTTTATAGGAGGAATGAAAATGAGTGATGTAAACTGTACCCATAACTGCAATACCTGCGGGGAAACCTGCGGCAGCAGACAGGAGGACCAGACCAGCTTTTTAGAGCCTTTAAACCCTGTCAGCACAGTGAAAAAAGTGATCGGCGTGGTGAGCGGAAAGGGCGGTGTGGGAAAATCCCTTATCACCACCATGATGGCAGTGCGCATGCAGGCAAAGGGATATAAGACGTCTATTCTGGATGGGGATATTACAGGCCCTTCTATTCCAAAGGCACTGGGAATTACGGATGCAGGCATCGGAGTGACGCCAAACAATCTTATGATTCCTGCAACAACGGCTACAGGAATTGAAGTCATGTCCTCAAACCTGATTCTGGATCACGAAACAGATCCTGTCATCTGGAGAGGTCCTGTCGTTGCAGGAGTTGTAAAGCAGTTCTGGCAGGAGGTTCTTTGGGAAAACATCGACTATATGTTTGTGGATATGCCTCCGGGAACCGGCGATGTGCCCCTGACCGTATTTCAGTCCCTGCCTCTTGACGGAATCATTATCGTGACATCTCCTCAGGAACTGGTATCCATGATCGTTGCAAAGGCTGTCAATATGGCAAAAAAGATGAATATTCCTATCCTTGGCTTAGTTGAAAACATGAGCTATTTCTCATGTCCCGACTGCGGCAAAAAGATTTCCGTATTTGGAGAGAGCCATATTGATCAGGTGGCCCAGGAACATGGGCTGGAAGTATTGGCCAGAATTCCCATTGATCCTAAGATTGCGGAATCAGTGGATGGAGGCATGGCGGAATATCTGGAATCCCCATGGCTTGATGAAGCTGTTTTGGCCGCTGAAAAGGCATAAAAAATACTCTGCCTCTGCCCATAAATTACGAGGGCAGAGGCAGAGTGACCGTAAAGACAGTTCCCGTCTCCGGGCTGCTGGATACGCTGATCTTTCCTTTGTGGTGTTCTGCAATGGTCTTGGCAATGGAAAGTCCCAGGCCGTAGCCTCCGCTTTTACGGGCTCTGGACTTGTCCGTCCGGTAAAAACGCTCGAAAATGCGCTTTTGTTCCTCCGGAGAAATAAGCTCTCCCGTATTCTGAACCTTTAAGGCGGCATGATGGGAGACTTTTTTTAATTCCACGGAGACAGAGCCATTTTTCCCCGCGTACTTGCATCCGTTATCCAGGAGTATGGTGACCAACTGCTTTAGCTGGTCCCTGCAGCCCTCCAAAGGAATATCCGGTTCTATATCATGTTTTAAATTCACCTTATTTTCAAATGCAATGGATTCAAAGAGAAGAACTCCGTTCAGCACCGTGTCGCTGAAATCCAGGGGTTCTTTTTTTGTATGGTCCGCCTGGACGGTCTTTGCATCGGAACGGGCCAGAAAGAGAAGCTCCTCCACCAATTGTTTCATCCGCCGGACTTCCTCCTTGGTATTATCCAGCCATTTTTCCTGATCCCGGATGGTCTGGTCTTTGTGGGAGGAGAGGATTTGCAAATTAGCCAGGATTACAGTAAGAGGCGTCTTTAACTCATGGGAGGCGTCTGCAATAAACTGGTTTTGCTGCTTCCAGGCAATTTCCGCCGGTTTTAAAGCCAGGCGGGAAAGAAACAGGCTTAAAATCAGGAACAGGATGACTGCCACCAAGAAGACCAGCAGACAGTTGACCAGCAGGGCTTTTAAGCTGTTCCATTCATAGCTCTGGTCTGCAAATGCAATTTTCATGCCCTCCAGGGTCTTGACCTTAAGATAGCGAAGAGAGTAGTCCTTTAAAACGCCGCGGGAAAGCCCATCTTCCTCTGTCAGCCGGATGAGGGTCTGAGCCAGCTCTTCCGTGACGGTGATGTTGTTTTTCCGTATGCTCACAATGGAATGATCCTGATTTAAGGTCACCACAAAGACAGGTGTGAAGGGAGTGGAGTCACCCCTTGGCCTTGGTCCGAATATGACCCTGTTGTGAGACAGGTTCAGCCTGTCCCGGTCAATGGCCTGGATGAGAACCATTTCAGACAAACGCTCTATGCGCCTTACGTTGGAATAATAAAATATGGCAAGGACTGCGATGAGAATGCTGACCACAAAAGCCATATTGATTAAGATAAACTTCCCCCTCAGCCGTTTAATCATGCCATTTCCTCCAGGCGGTATCCCACCTTTCGGATGGTGCCGATCTCTACCGCCGACCCCACAAAGAACAGCTTTTTGCGGAGAAAGGAGATATAGGCTTCCACGTTATTGTCCTCTGCGTCTGAATCATTTCCCCATACTCTGGATATAAGCGTGTCCTTGGAAATGATTTTCCCGGAGCTGCCCATGAGGATTTTTAACACCTCTGATTCCTTGTAGCCCAAATGAATGGATTTGGAGCCGCAGCATAAATCGTTGGCAGACAGGTTTAAGACCAGGTCCCCGAACCTCATTTCCTCAGAAGATCCTTCTCCCTGACGTCGGGAAAGAGCACGGATGCGGGCCAAAAGCTCCTCGGGAACAAAGGGTTTTGTCATGTAATCATCGGCCCCCTGGTCAAGCCCCTTCACCTTGTCGCAGATTTCATCCCTGGCAGTGAGCATGAGAACCGGAGTCTGGATATGGGCTTCCCTCAGCTTCCCCACCACCTGAAAGCCATCCATTCCCGGAAGCATCACATCTAAAATGATCACATCATAGCTGCCGGAAAGGCCGCAGCTTAAGCCCTTGTCTCCGTCATATGCGAGGTCAGCCTGGTATTGCTGTTCCTTCATGATCTGTCCCAAGGCTTCGGCCAGCCTGATTTCATCTTCCACAATCAATATTTTCACTTTTTTCATCTCCTTACCCTTATGATGAACTCATCTGATAGTTATTATAAATTGAACCGGCTTTTTAGGCAACCGGGAATGTATTTCAGACTAATTTCAGCTAACTGTCACAAAACGGACATAGGAACCTGATAAAATAGGCGGCAGATAGGAATGACGAGAGGAGAAATCTGGATGAATGGACGAAAAATAGCGGCTTCCCTGGCTGTTGTGCTGGCTGCAGAGGCAATGGCTCCTATGATGGCGGAGGCCGCAGTTAATTTTGATTTACAAAAAAAGGTGATCGGACTATCAGGAATCATGAATACATCCAATGACGGGGTTTGGGTCACACGGGGAGAATTCGCCTCCATGCTGGTAAATGCTTCTTCTTACAGGAGCACAGTAAGCGGAACCAGCAATACCTCTGTTTTTGCCGATGTGCCAAGAAACTATGAATATGCTTCACAGATCCGCATTGCGGCAGAACAGGGCTGGATGAATGGCTATCTGGGAGGAAATTTTAAGCCTGAGGAATATATTACCCTCCAGGATGGGGTAAAGGGCGTTTTGGCTCTTTTGGAATATGGAAATTCTGATTTTATCGGAGACCAGTCAGGCTCCAGGCTTTCCAAGTACTATTTTCTGGAGCTCAATGAGGGCGTGAATAAGGAGGCTATTGATATTCTGCAAAAGAAGGACTGCATAAGTCTCTTTTACAACCTGTTAAAGACGGATACCAAATCAGGAACCATGTTTGGAAAAAGCCTGGACTGCGAACTGACAGCAGATGGGGAGATCAATCCCTTTACCATGGTGGACAATAGCTTAAAAGGCCCGAAAATTGTAAGAAGCAAAAGCCGTCTGGAATCTTACCTTCCCTTTAAACTCAAGCTTGCCAATGTTTATATAGACGGGGACCCGGTTTCCGATTCCAGTGACAGGGTTTCTGTTGCACTGGAAAGCGGGGATGGGGTGTTGGTTTATTATCACAGTCTGTCGAAAACCGTATGGCTTTACACCATTGGAGCCGAAAATGAAAACGGACGTTCCGCCGTATCAGGAGAAATTGAAAACGTGGTTTATAATTCTGCAGATTTAATGACTCCAAGCGCCATTATCCTGGATGACGGCATCACCTATGAGCTTGCGGGCACGGAGATGCAGTTCGCATTTTCCACCTACGGAGATTTACGGGTGGGGGATTCGGTGACACTGGTTTATACGGTGGCAATGGATCAAGACGGAAATGAAACGCGGACAGTCATTGATTATATTGAGGATTAGCAGGAGAGAAGGAAATGAAAAAAATGATCCGGAAATTATTTTCAAAGAAAAAAAGTGCCCTTCTTCTGCTCCTTGCCGTTGCAGGCGCTGCTGCGGCTGTCATAACAGGAGTGAGTCTGAAAAAATCCAGGGAAGCTTCTGCTGAAACAAAAACTGTCAGAACAGCCATGGTGACGAAACAGGATATCAGGTCCGAGCTTTCCTCCACAGGAACCATTTCCCCCAAAGATACTTACGAAATTACTTCTCTGGCGGAAGGGGAAGTCATAGCTGCCGACTTTGAAGAAGGAGACGAGGTGGAAAAGGGCCAGATTCTTTATCAGATCGATACCTCCTCCATGGAATCGGAAATGACATCAGTGAGCAATTCCCTGGAAAGAGCCCAGGAAAGCTATGAAATTGCACTGGATAACTACAATACAGCCTTAAAGGATTACAGCGGAAATACCTATAAATCCACGGAAAACGGATACATAAAATCTCTTTCCATAAAGGAAGGGGATAAAGTCAGCAGCAATACGGAAATCGCCTCCATCTATGACGATCAGACCATGAGGATTAAGGTTCCCTTTCTATCAGGGGAGGCAGCCTCTATGGCAGCCGGAAATGAGGCGGTTTTAACCCTTACGGACACCGGTGAACAGCTTCCCGGCGTGGTTTCCTCTGTTAGCAGCATGGATGTGACCTTAACCGGAGGCAGGATTGTCCGCTATGTCACCATAGAAGCTGCCAATCCGGGAGGCCTTACCACGGAAACCGCTGCCACAGCATCGGTGGGGGACTTTGTCTGCACCATGGAGGCCACATTTGAACCAAAGCTGGAAACCACCATGAAGGCAGATTTGTCCTCCGGCGTGGAAGTGGGAAACCTTTTGGTTCATGAAGGCGATTACGTGGCAAAGGGAACCCCTGTTTTCCGTATGGAAGAAAAGTCGGCAGGGAAGCTGCTGCGCACCTATAAGGAAGCCCTGGATAAAGCCCAGGAGTCTCTGGAATCGGCAAAGAGCAGACTGGAAAGCACCCAGGATACTTACGGCAACTATACCATTACGGCCCCAATTTCCGGAAGGGTTATCACAAAGTCTGTAAAGGCAGGTGATAAGATTGCCAAAAGCTCCGGAGGAGCCACCACTTTGGCAGTCATCTACGATATGTCTCATTATACCTTTGAAATGTCCGTGGATGAACTTGATGTAAAATCCGTTGAAGTGGGCCAGAGCGTGGCCGTAACAGCCGATGCGGTGGAAGGAAAGACCTTCTCCGGTACAGTTACCAATGTGAGCCTGCAAAGTTCCACTTCCAACGGAGTGACCAATTATCCGGTGACAGTCGCTTTAAATGACGGAATGGAAGATTTGCTTCCGGGCATGAATGTGGACGGAGTGATCATTCTGGCTGAGGCCAAGGATGTGCTTGCTGTTCCTGCCGATGCTCTGATACGGGGAAATCAGGTCTATGTAAAGGACGAAACCGTAAAAGAGGCCCAGGGAAATATTCCGGCAGGCTTCCGGGCCGTTGAAGTGACCACAGGACTGATCAGCGGGGATTATGTAGAAATCACTGGAGGGCTGGAAGAAGGCCAGGAGGTTTATGTGGCCCAGTCCACCGTAAGCTCGTCCCAGAATATGATGATGCCGGGCGGCATGGGCCCTGGCGGTGACGTCCGCATCCGAACAGGAGGAAGCGGCGGAGCAGGAGGCGGAAATAGCGGCGGAGGCGGCAGAACCGGAGGAACCGGCGGCGGTTTTTCCCGTCCCTGATGGAAGCAGGAGGTAACGATGTGGCAGAGCCTTTGATTGAATTGAGAGATATCTATAAAATATACCGGATGGGAGAAGAAGAGGTGCGGGCAAATGACGGAATTTCCTTAACCATCTGCCGGGGAGAATTTGTGGCAATCGTAGGAAAGTCGGGAAGCGGAAAGTCCACCCTTATGAATATCATAGGAGCCTTGGATGTCCCCACCTCAGGGAAATATCTTCTGGGAGGCGAGGAGGTTGAAGAGATGTCCGATAACCAGCTGGCCCGGATACGCAATAAGATGATCGGTTTTATATTCCAGCAGTATAACCTGCTCTCCAGATTAACCCTTCTGGAAAACGTGGAGCTGCCCCTTTTGTACGCAGGGGCAGGAACGGCTGAACGGAGGGAGCGGGCTATGGACTCTCTTAAACGGGTGGGCCTGGAAGAAAAATGGAAAAGTCTGCCCAGCCAGCTTTCCGGCGGACAGCAGCAAAGAGGCTCCATAGCCAGAGCCCTGGCAGGAAGCCCTTCCCTGATTCTGGCCGATGAACCTACGGGAGCCCTGGACTCGAAAACCAGCCGGGAGGTTCTGGATTTCTTAAAAAAGCTGAATGACGAAGGAAATACCATTGTTATGATTACCCACGACAGCACCATTGCCATGGAAGCCAGACGAGTGGTCCGGGTTCATGACGGCAAGATTAATTTCGATGGAGACGTAAATGAATATTCTGCAATCCTTTAAAATGGCGTTAAAGAGCATCTGGAGCAACAAGATGCGTTCCTTTCTCACCATGCTTGGAATTATCATAGGAGTGGCTTCAGTCATTATCTTAGTGAGTCTGGTAAACGGGCAGATGTCCTATATGACGGAGAGCTTTGCCAGCATGGGAACCAACCAGATCAATGTAAATGTGTCCAATCTCTCCTCCAGGTCCGTAACAGAGGAGGAGATGTATCAGTTTTATGAAGAAAACCGGGAGTTTTTTGCCCGGATGACGCCCAATGTGTCCCTTTCCGCTTCCATAAAAAAAGGAACAGAGTCCCTGACTGACACCACCGTATCCGGGGTGAGCGAAGAATATCTGGAAATGAAGGACCAGACCCTGGAGGCCGGCCGTTTTCTCCAGTATTCCGATATCCTTTCCAGACAAAAGGTATGCGTGGTGGGCTACTATGTGGCCTGGGACTTATACGGAAGCGCCCAAAGGGCCATTGACCAGACCATTAAAATAAACGGCTTCACTTTCCGGATCATCGGTGTGGTTTCCAGACAGAATGAGGATGAGCTGGAGGCCGGCGGCTCTGATGATGTGCTGTATCTTCCTTACAGCTCTGCGGCTAAAATGAGCAATAACGCCAACATCGGCAGTTATATCTTTGCAACGGCTGATATGGAACGGACCGCAGAGGCCAAGGAAGCCATAAATACCTTTCTCTTTGAAATTTTCAAGGATGATTCCCTGTACCGGATCACAGCCATGAGTGAGCTGCTGGATTCCTTAAATTCCATGATTGCCATGATGTCCATGATGCTGGGTGGAATTGCCGGAATTTCCCTTTTGGTGGCAGGAGTGGGGGTTATGAATATCATGCTGGTATCCGTAACCGAGCGGACCAGGGAAATCGGAATCAGGAAGGCTCTTGGGGCGAAAAAGAGCAGCATTATGCAGCAGTTTGTCATAGAAGCGGCTGTTACCAGTTCCCTTGGAGGAATTGCAGGAATTGCAGTAGGATCTGTGGCATCTACGGTCATAGGAAGCTTTATGGGAATGACGGTGACACCAACTCCGGGGGCGGTCATTGTTTCCTTCAGTGTGTCCGTGGGAATCGGTCTGCTCTTTGGCTATATGCCTGCCGGAAGAGCTGCCAATTTACACCCCATCGACGCCCTGCGCAGCGACTGAGAATAGAATATTTTCTTGCAAATGTATCATATTGGTGATACTATTTGCATAGTTACAGAAGGAGTAACTCATTTGGAGGTTACTCCTTTTGTGCTGGTAAAATCTGACGGACCATGGAAAGGACAGAAAATCATGAAGGTTGTGGATATGCATTGTGACACCATCTCAGAGCTGTTTTACAGAAAAGAAGAAGGAAAAGAGCACTCCATATTGAAAAATGACTGCCACATTGATTTAGAGCGTATGAAAAAGGGCGATTACTGCCTGCAGAACTTTGCCCTGTATACCAATTTAAGCAGGTGTGAACGGCCTTTTGAATACTGCATGAAGCTGGTGGATTTATTTTATACAGAGCTTGAACAATATAAGGATATCATAGGAATTGTAACTTCCTATGAAGATATCGAACGAAACAGGAGAGCGGGGAAGATGTCCGCCATGCTCACCATCGAAGAGGGCGGAGTCTGCCAGGGAGAACTGAGCTTTTTAAGGGATTTTTACCGCCTGGGAGTTCGGATGATGACCCTCACCTGGAATTACAAAAACGAGCTGGGTTATCCCAACCGGATGTGGGAAGAGAATGGAGAAACTTTTTTTGTGCCTGATGAGGAGCACGGCCTTACAGAAAAAGGGATCGAATTTGTAAAAGAAATGGAAAATCTGGGCATGATTATTGATGTGGCCCATTTGTCCGATGGGGGAATCATGGAAGTGTTCCGGCATACAAAGAAGCCTTTTGTGGCAAGCCATTCCAATGCCAGGACCATCGCCTCCTGTCCCCGGAATTTAACCGATGAAATGCTCCGGATGTTAGCAGAGCGGGGAGGGGTGGCAGGAATCAATTACTGCTCCTGGTTTCTTCGTGACTGGAAAAAGGGAGAAGATCCTGTAAGCCGCATGGAAGACATGGTATCCCATATGAAACATATGAAGCAGGTGGGAGGAATCGGGTGCATCGGCCTTGGGTCTGATTTTGACGGAATTGAAGGAAGTCTGGAAATGAAATCCGCGGAAGAGCTTCCTGCCCTGGAGGCTGCCATGAAGAGGGCTGGTTTCAAAGAACAGGAAATTGAAGCCGTTTTTTACGGAAATGTACTGCGTCTGTATAAAGACATTTTACATTGAGATAAAATTTTACATGGATTTTACATTAATATGCACGAAACTTTACATAAACTTGATATATTACTTACAAAACGTGTCATATTATGAAAAAAATTGGAGGATACTATGTCAACAGAGGGAATACAAATGCTGTTTAAGTTTATCGGAGGTCTTGGAATGTTCCTGTATGGAATGGACACCATGGCTGACGGCCTGCAGAAATCAGCAGGAAACAAGATGCAGCAGCTTTTAGGGGCACTGACCAGCAACAAACTGATGGGAGTGCTTTTAGGAACCGGAATCACAGCCATTATACAGAGCAGTTCTGCAACCACGGTTATGGTGGTGGGGTTTGTCAATGCGGGGCTGATCAATCTCCAGCAGGCTGTGGGCATCATAATGGGAGCTAATATAGGAACTACGGTTACAAGCTGGATTGTTTCCATGAACGAGTGGGGCGAAATGCTGAAACCGGAGTTTTTCGCGCCGGCCCTTGTAGGTGTGGGAGCAGTCTTAAACCTTTTTTCAAAAAGTGAGAGAAAAAAGCAGGTGGGTATTATTCTGGTAGGGCTCGGTATTTTATTTATCGGTCTGAGTTTTATGTCCGACTCTATTACGCCTTACCGGGATGCTCCTGTATTCAGTCAGGCTTTCTCCGTTATGGGAAGAAATCCTCTCCTTGGAATCCTGGCAGGTCTGGTGGTGACGGGTATTGTTCAGAGCTCATCTGCATCAGTGGGAATTTTACAGACACTGGCACTTAATGGAATTGTAAACTGGCAGTCCGCTATTTTTATCACTCTGGGACAGAATATCGGAACCTGTGTAACCGCCCTGCTTTCCAGTATGGGAGCCAATAAAACCGCAAAGCGGGCGGCTGTCATTCACTTTCTTTTTAATACATTAGGAGCGGTTATTTTCGGCGTGATCATGTTCATATGGTTCCAGTTTAACCGGACTCTTGCGTCCTCCTCCATCAGCAGTGTGGAAATTTCCATATTCCATACTGTGTTTAATGTGACCAATACCATCCTTTTATTTCCATTTTCAGGACTTTTAGTAAAGGCTTCCGGACTGTTTGTGAGAGAAAGCAAACAGTCTGAGGAGGAAACAGAGGATTTTGCAGAAGAAGCAAAACGCCATCTGGATGACAGAATTTTAGAAACCCCTTCCTTTGCTATTGAGAACGTAAATCAAGAAGTAGTAAACATGGGGTATGCAGCCTTAAAGAACTTTGATTTTGCTGAAAAGGCCCTTCTCGAAAATGACCGGGAGGCAGCGGCACAGGTCCTGAAAATGGAACAGCGGATTAATGAATACGAAAAAATCATCACAGACTACCTGGTAAAAATAGACAACCTGTCCTTAAATGAGGAACAGCATCTTCAGGTCAGAAATCTTTTTTATACGGTCAGCGACTTTGAACGTGTCAGTGACCATTGTGAAAACCTGTCTGAGCTGGCAGTAATAAAAGCAAACAGAAATATTGTGTTCTCCCAGGACGCAGAAGGCGAGATGAAGGAAATGCTTCAGGCTGTCCGGAATTCCCTGGAACATTCTATAAAGGCCAAGGCAGATTCCAGCATGGCCGAAGCCCGGGCAGTGGCTCAGAGTGAGGAACGGGTGGACAGCCTGGAAGAAGAAATGAGGGAAAACCATATAGAGCGCCTGTTTGCCCAGGACTGCAAGCCGGAAAGCGGAGTGATTTTCTTAGATGCCTTAAGTAATCTGGAACGTATTTCAGACCATGCCTATAATATTGCCGGCTATGTAAAGGATGAAATGTAAGGTTAGACAGAATGGTTTTTGTGATGAAAGGAAGCTTTTATGGAGCGGATTTATATTATTGAAGACGATGATAACATTAGAGATTTGGTCAAAATTGCCCTGGAAGGGTTTGGCTATGAGGTTTCAGCCTTTGAAAAAGCGGAGGATGCCCTAAAAAGCATTGAATCAGACAAGCCGTCTCTGGCTGTGTTTGATTTAATGCTGCCCGGCATGGATGGACTGTCTGCTATCCGGAAAATCCGGGGCATGGATGCCTTTAAATATATGCCCATCATGGTCCTGACCGCAAAGGACCGGGAGTTTGATAAGGTGGCAGGCTTAGACGGGGGAGCCGACGACTATATGACAAAACCCTTTGGCGTTATGGAGCTGGCAGCCAGAATCAGAAGCCTTCTGCGCCGCAGCGGAAGGGAACAGGTTCAAGAGGATGAACTGGAGCAATCCTTTTTAAGCCTTAATAAGAAGACCAGAGAGGTTTTCTGCGAGGGAACGAAGGTAGAGCTGACTTTAAAGGAGTTTGAGCTGCTCCAGTATTTAATGGAAAATCATAGTAAGGTTGTGACCAGAGACGAGCTTCTCAATCATATCTGGGGATATGATTATGACGGAGAGACCAGAACCCTGGACATGCACATCCGTACTCTCAGGCAAAAGCTGGGAGAAAATGGCGGAGCCTGCATCAAGACTGTCCGGGGAGTTGGGTACCGTTTTGTAGGAGCGGAAAACTAGGGAGGTGGACAGCCCATGCGTAAAGCGATTTTTGTTAAATTTATCCAGATCATTCTGGTGGTGCTGGCGCTCAGCAGCTTCATCTTTTATATTGCTTCCAGCAGCGCTTTACTTAAGACTTCCAGAAATGACATGCTTTATACTTTAAGGGTCATGGATCATGTGCTGGATTTCTCCGGCACTCCTGAAGATATGATCCATGAACTGAGACAAACCTTCCATGACAACCAAGGCCGTTTTACCCTGATCCGGACTGACGGAAGTGTGGCCGCTGACACGGAGAATATTGATGTCTCCGCTCTGGTCAACCATCTGGACAGGGAAGAAGTGGAAGAAGCTTTAAAAACAGGGGAAGGAGCCTCCAGACGGTATTCCCAGACCTTGAAAGAAAATATGCTTTATGTGGCAGTCCGTTCCCAGAACTCAGACTATATCCTGCGCATGGCAACTCCCTATACCGGAATGAAGGAATACATAACCCTCCTTCTCCCAGCAGTGTGGCTCAGTTTTTTTGTGGCAATTATGTATTCCGCTTTTTCTGCGGACATCTTTGCAGGGTCCATTACAAAGCCCCTGAATGAAATTTCCCAGGAAATGCTGAAAGTAAACGGGGATTATGCGGACTTATCTTTTGAAACCTACCAGTATCCGGAGCTTAACATCATTGCGGAAACCATCACGAAAATGTCCGGAAATGTAAAGGAATACCTAAACCGTCTTGAACTGGAAAAACAGATCCGCCAGGAATTTTTCAGCAATGCATCCCACGAACTGAAAACTCCTATCACCTCTGTACAGGGATACGCAGAACTTTTGGAAAGCGGCATCATTGAAGATGAGGATCAAAAAAAGGATTTTGTAAGGCGCATCAAAAAAGAAGCCGTGAATATGAACAATCTGATCAATGACATCCTGATGATATCCCGTTTGGAGACGAAGGAGGCAGAGGTGGTAAAGACCGATGTGCGCCTGTCCATTCTCCTTGACGATATCATCGCTTCCTTAAAGCCTCTGGCAGCCTCCCATGAAGTTATCATTCATTTAGACTGCAAGCCCCTCGGTATTTATGCCAATGACCAGCAGATGAAGGAGTTGTTTGGAAACCTGATCAGCAATGCCGTCAAATATAACAAGCCGGGAGGACAGGTGTGGGTCACTGTGACGGAGGAAAACCGGAACGTGGCCATCCGTGTCAGGGATAACGGAATGGGGATTCCCCAGGAAGCCTTAGGACGAATATTTGAACGGTTTTACCGGGTTGATAAAGGGAGAAGCAAGAAGCAGGGCGGAACAGGGCTGGGACTTTCCATTGTCAAGCACATTGTAAATTTTTACCATGGTTCCATTTCCGTTCGTTCCAAATTGGATGAGGGAACAGAATTTACTGTAATGATTCCAATTCAGAAGAAAATATGATAAAATGGAGTCAATTTACAACAGGAGGTATCCATATATGGATTCATTTATTTTGTCCTGCTGTTCCACAGCAGATATGACAGAGGAATATTTTAAGGAGCGCCGGATTCCCTATGTGTGCTTTCATTATACAATGGATGGTGTTACCTATCCCGACGACTTAGGAAAGAGCATCCCCTTTGATGAATTTTATGACCGGATAGCCAAGGGGGCAACGCCTGTAACATCTCAGGTTAACGTGGAAGAGTACTGTAACTTTTTTGAGCCTTATTTGAAAGAGGGAAAGGACATTCTCCATGTCACCTTGTCCTCGGGAATTTCCGGGACTCATAATTCTGCCTGTGTTGCCAGAGAGGAAATGCTTTCTAAATATCCGGAAAGAAAGATTGCCATTGTAGATTCCCTTAACGCTTCTGTGGGCTATGGGCTTTTGATGGATGCCCTGGCAGATTTACGGGACAAGGGAGTTTCCTTTGAGGAGACCAGAGACTGGGCGGAGGAAAACAAGATGTTTATCAATAGCTGGTTCTTCTCCACTGATTTGACCAGCTTTAAACGGGGCGGAAGGATTTCGGCCACGTCAGCCATACTTGGAACTGTGCTTAATATCTGCCCCCTTATGAATATTGATTTTCAGGGCTGCCTGATTCCCCGTCAAAAAATCCGCACAAAGAAAAAAGCCATCCAGGAAATTGTTAAGACCATGGAGGCTCATGCAAGGGAGGGAGGGGATTACAACGGAAAATGCTTTCTGGTCCACTCCGCCTGCGAAGAGGATGCCAAAGAACTGGCAGCCCTTGTGGAGGAACGCTTCCCCAAGCTTTCAGGAAAGGTGCTCATAAACAGCATCGGAACTGTCATAGGCTCTCATACCGGTCCCGGTACAGTAGGCCTGTTTTTCTGGGGAGACAAAAGGGTGGATTAAGTATTATTCTCCGATAATACGGGCCATTACCCGGTTGGGAAGACACACAAGGTTTTCCCCTGTTCTTTGAACCCAGCCCTGGTGCATGCAGAGCTTGTCCGGGCATGTGGCTTCTGAGACGTGCACCTTTCCGTCCTGAATCACAAAGCGGTTGGTGCCGTCTCCGTAGCCTTCGATCAGGATATCTGCATCCTGATTTAAGTCCAGTGTCCGGACTACTTCCCCGTTGACCGAAATTTCCACCTGATTGGCAGGCTTGGAAAAAATAATGCGGTTGGCCAGGAGCAATGCACCGGATATTAGTAAAATTATAACAATCAGTAAGCCTTCTTTTTTATATCTTTTTATGTTCATGCAATCAGTCCTTCTTTATTTTTTCATGGTTTTTCCGAAGCAGCTTCCTCTGGATTATATCATAAAACTTTATCCCTTACAAAATGAAATAAAAATAAAAAAAAAGTGATTGCTGAAAATGGCCAAAGTATGTTAAAATAAAAACAAAGCTTACCAATACAGGAGGAAAAGATGAAAAAAGGTAGCGCAAATGCAAAGAGAAATGGTTATATTGGGTTGGGAGCCATGGTTATACTGGCCGGAGCAGCCATATTGGGTTCGGATTCCCTTTATAATGCGATTGATAGTAAAGCCAGACCGGCAGTCTATACTCCGGGAACGTATACAGGAACTGCAAAAGGTTATGGCGGAATGGTTACAGTGGAAGTGACGGTAACGGATAAGTCCATTCAGTCCATTGAGGTGGATGGAGAAAAAGAAACACTTTTGAGCATGGTTGTTCCAAGTTTTACAGATGCAATTGTCAATAAGCAGTCCACAGAGGTGGATGCTGTTTCCGGCGCTACTTTAAGCAGCGATGCGATTAAGGAAGCCGTAGACCAGGCTCTTGCCCAGGCAAGGGGAGAGGCTCCAAAGGAAACGGAAAAAGCAGAAGAAACAGAAAGCAAAGATACTGCTGCCTGGAAAGATGGAACCTATACTTATGAAGGACCGGAATTTGACAAGAACGGCTACAAGGATCTGGTTGAACTGACCATCAAGGACCAGACCATTACAAGCCTGACATGGGACTGCTTGAAGGAAGACGGAACCAAGAAGAGCCAGTTATCCATGGACGGAAAATATGTGATGACAGAAAACGGACCTAAGTGGCATGAACAGGCAGAAGAGCTGGTGAAGTACGTGATGGATAACCAGTCTGTAGAAGGCCTGATGAATGCGGACGGATACACGGATACAATCGCTTCTGTCAGCATTGATATCAGCGGATTTGTAAACGGAGTAAAGGATTGTCTCCGTCAGGCTTCCGAGGAAAGTTCTGAGACTGCTTTAAAAGACGGAACCTACACTTATGAGGCTCCTGAGTTTGATAAAAACGGTTATAAAGATTTTGTGGAAATGACCATTAAGGATCAGACAATCACAGCTTTGACCTGGGACTGCTTAAAGGAAGACGGAAGCAAGAAGAGCCAGTTATCCATGGATGGCAAATATGTGATGACAGAAAACGGCCCTAAGTGGCATGAGCAGGCAGAAGAGCTGGTGAAATATGTGATGGATAACCAGTCCGTAGAAGGTCTGATGAATGCAGACGGATATACGGATACAATCGCTTCAGTGAGCATTGACATCAGCGGATTTGTAAACGGTGTAAAGGATTGCCTCCGCCAGGCTTCCTCAGGAAGTGCTGAGACATCCTTAAAGGACGGAACCTACACTTATGAGGCTCCTGAATTTGATAAAAACGGCTACAAAGATGTTGTGGAAATGACTATCAAAGACCAGACCATTACAGCCCTGACCTGGGACTGCTTAAAGGAAGACGGAAGCAAGAAGAGCCAGTTGTCTATGGATGGAAAATATGTCATGACAGAAAACGGCCCCAAGTGGCATGAGCAGGCGGAAGCGCTGGTGAAGTATGTGATGGAAAACCAGTCTGTAGAAGGATTGATGAATGCAGACGGATATACGGATACAATCGCATCTGTCAGCATTGATATCAGCGGATTTGTAAACGGAGTAAAGGATTGTCTCCGTCAGGCTTCCGGAGGAAGTGCCGAGGCAGCTTTACAGGATGGAACCTATACCTATGAGGCTCCTGAGTTTGATAAAAACGGCTACAAGGATGTTGTGGAAATGACCATCAAGGATCAGACCATCACAGCCCTGACCTGGGACTGCTTAAAGGAAGACGGAAGCAAAAAGAGCCAGCTTTCCATGGACGGAAAGTATGTGATGACAGAAAACAATCCCAAGTGGCATGAGCAGGCGGAAGCGCTGGTGAAGTATGTGATGGATAACCAGTCCGTAGAAGGCTTAATGAATGCAGACGGATATACCGATGCAATCGCATCTGTCAGCATAGATGTAAGCGGCTTTGTAAACGGAGTGAAGGACTGCCTCAGCCAGGCTTCCCAGAAAACTGCCGGGAATGCGGCTTTAAAAGACGGAACCTATACTTATGAGGGACCGGAATTCGATAAAAACGGCTATAAGGATTTGGTGCAAATGACCATCAAGGACCAGACCATCACAGCCCTGACCTGGGACTGCTTAAAGGAAGACGGAACCAAAAAGAGCCAGCTTTCCATGGATGGAAAGTACGTGATGACAGAAAACGGCCCCAAGTGGCATGAGCAGGCAGAAGAGTTGGCAAAGTATGTGCTGGATAAGCAAACAGTAGAAGGCCTGATGAATGCAGACGGATATACCGATGCAATCGCTTCTGTCAGCATTGACATCAGCGGCTTTGTAAACGGTGTGAAAGACGGTTTAAGCCAGGCATCTCAGAAATAAGTCAATATGTTAAATTCCGGAAAACGGTTTTGCTGGAAATAAAACCGTTTTCCGGATTTTTCTTTTACGCAGGTATGAAAGTGTGATAAGATAAAAGCGGAAAGAAAAACAAAGGAGATATTTATGAAAAAGAAATATTCAGCCCATATGGCGGCATTGTATGGAATGATGATTGCTCTGGCATTTGTCCTCAGTTTTATAGAAACCCTGATTCCCATTTCCCTGGGGATACCGGGAGTGAAGCTGGGCCTTGCCAATCTGGTGACCTTGGCCGGGCTTTTTACCGTTGGTATAAGAGGTACAGTTGTGATTTCCCTTCTCAGGATCATTTTGGCAGGCTTGACCTTTGGAAATATGTTCAGTATGCTTTACAGCCTTGGAGGCTGGGCACTCAGCCTTCTTTTGATGGTCATTGCCAGGAAGAAACACTGGTTCGGAATCTCAGGAATCAGCATTTTAGGCGGAGTGGGACACAACATCGGACAGATTTGTGTGGCAGCCCTTGTGGTTCAGCAGGCAGGGGTCTTTTTTTATCTTCCTCTCCTCCTTTTAGCAGGTACAGGAGCAGGGCTTGTAATCGGAATTCTGGGCAGCACAATCATAGAGCGGATCAGAAGTTTCATAGAAAAATTATAGTAAAGTGAAAGATATTATATTGTTTTGAGCCTCTGCGGAAGGTATAATAGGATGGATAAAAGCTGAAAAAGAAACCAGGAGGGATAGCACAATGATTTATGAGGCGATTAATAAGCTGGTGCAGTATGGCCTTGACACAGGACTGATCAAAGAACAGGACCGTTTTTATGCTCTGAACCAGATTCTCGATGTGATGTACATGGATGAATACACAGAACCGGAAGGAGATACGGGAGAAATCATCCTGGAAGCTGTGCTGAAAGATCTTCTGGACTATGCCTTTGAAACCGGAGTGATAGAGGAAAACACCATTACATACAGGGACTTATTTGACACAAAGCTGATGAACTGCTTAATGCCCAGGCCAAGTGAAGTGGAAGCCTGTTTCTGGGAGCTTTACAGCCAATCTCCTCAGGCTGCAACTGAGTATTATTATAAGCTGAGCCAGGATTCCGATTACATCCGAAGATACCGGATTAAAAAGGACATGCATTGGCTGGCTCCCACCAAATACGGGGACCTGGATATTACAGTGAACCTTTCCAAGCCGGAAAAGGACCCACGGGACATTGCCGCAGCCAAGCTGGCAAAACAGAGCAGCTATCCCAAGTGTCTGCTTTGCATGGAGAATGAGGGCTACGCAGGAAGGACAAACCATCCGGCCAGAAATAACCACAGGGTCATCAGGCTGACCATGAATAACAGCCGCTGGGGATTTCAGTATTCCCCCTATGTATATTACAACGAGCACTGCATTGTTTTTAATGGACAGCACATTCCCATGAAAATAGGCAGGGAAACCTTTGTGAAACTATTTGACTTTGTCAAGCTGTTCCCTCACTATTTCCTTGGTTCCAATGCTGATCTTCCCATTGTGGGAGGCTCCATCCTTTCCCACGACCATTTCCAGGGAGGTAATTACACCTTTGCCATGGCAAAGGCCCCAATGGAAGCCTGCTTTCGGGCAGAGGGCTTTGAATCCGTGGAAGCTGGAATCGTCAGATGGCCCATGTCTGTCTTAAGAACCAGAAGCAAAAATCCTGAGGACCTGATCAATCTTGGAACAAAGATTTTAGAAGCCTGGAGAGCCTATACCGATGAAGAAGCCTTTGTTTTTGCGGAGACAGACGGAGAGCCTCACAACACCATCACCCCGATTGCCAGAATGAAGGACGGGGTATATGAGTTGGATCTGGTGCTGAGAAATAACATCACCACAGAAGAGTTTCCTCTGGGAGTTTATCATCCCCATCAGGAACGCCACCATATCAAAAAGGAAAATATCGGCCTGATCGAGGTTATGGGACTTGCGGTTCTGCCCTCCAGATTAAAGGAGGAATTCATACTTTTGGCTGATTATATTGCAGAGGGCAAAGATGTGAGAACCAATGAAACCATAGAAAAGCACGGAGACTGGGTGGAAGGCTTTCTTCCCAAATACGGGACCATCACAAGGGAGAATGCGGAGGACATTATCCGGAAAGAAGCCGGTCTGGTGTTTGAACAGGTTTTAGAGGATGCGGGAGTTTATAAATGTGATGAGACAGGGAGGAAGGCTTTTAAACGCTTTTTAAACAGCGTCGGGTTTCATAAGGTCTGAATATAAAAACTTTGTAAAAATAGTCCATATTAAGCATATGAAAATTGTCTAATTTGACAAAAATTCACTTTATCGCTTTAAAATCCTATAAAATTAAAGTAATAAAATTGACGGGCAGGGATTTTTGTAGTATGATACGAAATATGTTGGTCGTACCGACTATTTTATGAAGGAAGAGGAGAGAAAGTTATGAAAAAATCAGCAAAAGTATTATCTCTGGTACTTGCCGGAGCCATGGCATTATCCCTGTCCGCATGCGGCAGCAAGCCGGCGGAGCCCGCACCTACAGAGGCAACAACTACGGCTGCGGCAGAGTCCACAACCGCAAAGGCAGAAGAAAGCGAAGCAGCCAAGTCCACAGACGGAAAGCAGTTTAAAGTCGGTGTTCTCCAGTTGGTTCAGCATGCAGCTTTAGATGCCACAAACAAGGGATTTATCCAGGCTCTTGACGATGCAGGCCTTAACTATGTGGTTGACCAGCAGAATGCTTCCGGTGACCAGTCCACCTGCCAGACCATTGCCAGCAAGCTGGTAAACGATGAAAGTGATTTAATTCTGGCGATTGCAACTCCTGCAGCGCAGGCCGCAGCAAACGCTACAAGCGATATCCCCATTTTAGTGACAGCAGTTACTGATCCGGCAGGCTCTGACTTAGTTGACAGCAACGACACCCCCGGCGGAAATGTAAGCGGAACCTCTGATTTAACTCCTGTAAAAGAGCAGATCACCCTGTTAAAGCAGATTCTTCCGGATGCAAAGACGGTGGGAATCCTCTATTGTTCTGCAGAGTCCAACTCTGAGATCCAGGCTGCTATGGCAATAGAAGCCATTGAAAAAGAAGGCATGACAGCCGTTGAATATACGGTTTCCAATTCCAACGAGATCCAGACCGTTGTTACATCCATGATTGGAAAGGTAGATGCAATCTATGCTCCTACCGACAACGTAATCGCAGCAGGAATGGCGACTGTAGCAATGGTAGCCAATGAAAACGGACTTCCTATTATCTGCGGAGAAGAAGGTATGGTAAATGCCGGAGGTCTTGCTACATACGGTATCGACTACTATGAACTTGGCTACATAACCGGACAGCAGGCAGTAAAAATCCTGATGGAAGGTGCAGACATTTCCACCATGCCTATTGAATATCTTCCCCTTGAGAAGTGCAAGCTGAGCGTAAACGAAGAAACAGCTGAGCTTCTGGGAATTGATGTATCCGGCTTAAAGTAATCAGCAAATAATTAAATGAGAAGCAGGCGGAGGTCTGGGACCTGCCGCCTGCTATTCATAGATGCTTTACATAAAGAATGGTGAAGTCATTTTTTATGTAAGGCATTTATGCCTGCGTAAAGAGAAATGATTTGGAGGAACAATTGATGAGCGGTTTGATGATATCCCTTCAGGATGCAGTGGCCCAGGGTGTTTTGTGGGGAATTATGGTATTGGGTGTTTATATCACCTATAAGCTTTTGGATATTGCGGATTTGACTGTAGATGGAAGCTTTGCAATGGGCGGCAGTGTATGCGCCGTGATGATACTGGTTTTTAAGGCAGATCCCTGGGTTGCCCTGGCAGCGGCGGCGGTAGCCGGTATGGCGGCCGGAACAGTGACCGGTCTGCTTCATACGGTCTTTGAAATTCCTGCCATCCTGGCAGGAATCCTGACCCAGATCGGCTTATGGTCTATTAACCTGTGGATCATGGGCGGAAAGAGCAATGTGCCTCTTTTAAAGACTGAGACTATATTTTTAAATTTTATTGATATGACAGGAATGAACAGGCAGGCAGCGTCCCTGGTCATTGGAATCGGCATTGCCATTGCGGTAAGCGTGCTTCTTTACTGGTTTTTCGGAACAGAAATCGGAAGCGCTATGCGGGCCACTGGAAACAATGAGTCCATGATCCGGGCTCAGGGCGTGAATACCAACATGACCAAGCTTTTGGCCCTTGCCCTCAGCAACGGACTGGTGGGACTGTCAGGCGGATTGGTCTGCCAGAGCCAGAAATATGCGGATATTGGAATGGGAACCGGAGCTATTGTCATTGGTCTGGCTGCCATTGTTATTGGAGACGTGCTTATGGGGCGGATGCGTTCCTTTGGAAGCAAGCTGGCTTCTGCCATTGTGGGTTCTGTCATCTATTTCGTCATACGTGCCGTGGTTTTAAGAATGGGTATGGATGCCAACTATATGAAGCTGTTATCGGCAGTCATCGTGGCCATAGCCCTTTGTGTTCCGGTTATGGTGAGAAAATGGCGTCTTAAGAAATCTTATACAGAAGGAGTATAACCATGCTGGATATAAAAAACGTCAGAAAGACTTTCAATAAGAATACAATTAATGAAAAGAAAGCGTTAAACGGCATTGACCTCCATTTGAATGAGGGGGATTTTGTCACGGTGATCGGCGGAAACGGAGCCGGAAAATCCACCATTTTAAATATGATCGCAGGTGTTTATCCCATTGATTCCGGAAGGATCGAAATTGATGGGATCAACATTTCAAGGGAACCGGAGTATAAGCGTGCCAAGTACATCGGAAGAGTATTTCAGGACCCTATGCTGGGAACGGCTGCAGGAATGGAAATCCAGGAAAATATGGCACTGGCTTACCGCAGGGGACAAAAAAGAGGTCTTGGCTGGGGAATTAAAAACAGTGAAAAGGGATTTTATCATGAATCCTTAAAAAAGCTGGGCCTGGGGCTTCAGGACCGGATGACAAATAAGGTGGGACTCCTTTCCGGAGGCCAGAGGCAGGCCCTCACCCTTTTGATGGCAACTTTACAAAAGCCAAAGCTCCTTCTCCTTGATGAACACACGGCAGCCCTTGATCCCAAAACTGCCAAAAAGGTTCTGGAAATCACAGAGGAAATTGTGGGAGAGCAGAAGCTTACCACTCTTATGATCACCCACAACATGAAGGATGCCATCCACATCGGAAACCGTCTTGTTATGATGCATGAAGGCCGGATCATCTATGATGTTTCGGGAGAAGAAAAGGCAAAGCTGGAGGTGGAAGACCTCCTCAGAAAATTCGAAGAAGCCAGCGGCGGAGAGTTCGCCAATGACAGAATGATGCTGGCAAAATAGTTTTTTTCATCTTCTTTTCACAGTTCTGTAACATAAAATTAATAATTTTCTACGTTGCAAATATCGCAAATATTGACAAATTATGATATAATGTGCAGACAGGCTCGGTCTGAACCGGACTTCTTTTAAAGATTGAAGATGGAGAAAAACGCAGAATGGAAAACAAAGACGAACAAAAAGATTACGTAATCCGTTTGGATAGAGCGCGTAAGAGAAATAAACAAGACGACCGTAAAAAGCTTTTCATATACGGAGGAGGAGCGGCTCTTTTTCTGCTCCTGGCTTTTGCCGCAAGCTCTGCCATGAAAAAGGGCGCATCAGCAGGCCCGGCCCCATTGGCTACCGGCTCAGAGGCCCTGGCCGTAGAATCAGAGGCTCTGATTCAGTCAGAAGAAGCTGATTCTCTGGCAAAGGAAGCAGAGGAAAAGGCGAGAGTGATCAGTTCCTATTCAAATTTAGGAATTGTACAGGTATCCGGCTACTTAAATGTGAGAAAGGAGCCTGGAACAGAGGCAGACGTGGTTGGAAAGCTGCAGGGTGACAGTGCCTGCGAGATTTTAGAGACCCTGGATTCCGGCTGGTACCACATATCCTCAGGCGGAATTGAAGGCTATATCCACTCAGAATACGTTCTGACCGGAGAGGACGCCAGGAAAAAGGCAGAAGAGCTGGTCAAGCTGAGAGCCATTGTTCAGGTTGATAACTTAAACATCAGAAAAGAACCCTCCATATCTTCAGATGCAGTGGGACAGGGTTTGATGAATGAGCGTTATGAGGTCATAGACCAGACGGAAGGCTGGGTTCAGATTCCTTCCGGATATATGTCAGCAGAATATGTGAAGCTGGAATACTCCCTCAACGAGGCGAGAAAACTGGATTTAAAGGCCATGATCTTTAATATGTATAAGAACATCGGTATTTCCAATGTGGACAATTACTTAAATGTCAGGGAAGAGCCCAGCGAAAGCGGAAAGGTCATTGCAAAGATGCCCAGCAAGGCTGCCGGAGACATTCTGGAAACAGTGGAAGGCGGCTGGTACAAGATTCAGTCAGGTCCCATTACCGGCTATGTAAAGTCGGATTATATCCTGACCGGACAGGCGGCAAAGGATGAGGCCATGAATGTGGCCGAGCTTATGGCGATCGTCAATACGGATATGCTCAATGCCAGGACAGAGCCATCCACAGAGTCCAAGATATGGACTCAGATATCCAATAATGAACGTTATCCTGTATTACAGCAGGTAGATGGATGGATTCAGATTGAATTGGAAGAGGACAGCAGCGCTTATGTGTCTACAGATTTTGTGGATGTGCGGTATGCTCTTCCTCTTGCGATCAAATTCTCTCCGTTGGAGGAAAAAGCTAATGCCGAGAGCTCCATGCGGACCCAGATGGTTAACTATGCCCTCCAGTTTTTGGGAAATCCCTATGTATGGGCAGGAACCAGCCTGACAAAAGGGGCTGACTGTTCCGGCTTTACCCTGTCCGTTTATTCCCACTTTGGCATCGGACTTCCCCACTATTCCGGCGCTCAGGCAGGTATGGGCAAGGCCATAAAATCTGCTGATATGAAGCCCGGAGACTTGCTTTTCTATGCCAACAGCGGCGGAACCATCAACCACGTTGCCATGTATATCGGAAACGGACAGATAATCCACGCAGCCAGCAGAAGAAGCGGCATTAAAATTTCTACATGGAATTACCGTTCTCCGGTGAGAATCAGAAATATAATCGGAGATTAATGAAAAATTAAACTCCCGGATAAGAACCTGGTTAAATCTCGGTTTTTATCCGGGAGTTTTTGGCCTTCTCTCCTGGTTTTGCATATTTTCGAAGCTTTCTCCGCATCATAAGGAAACCACCAAATTTACAGCAAACAGGAGGTTTTTACGTTGAAAGATCGCGAATACAGCAAACAGGACCAGGGCAGGGACCAGGACCGGGACAGGGACAGGGAAAATCCTGATCAGAAAAACCAGGATGGTTTAAACGAAGAAAAGACAAAAAAGGATATTGAGCAGAAAGAGGATGAAAAACTGGAGGAATACGGCCAGATTACCTTAGATGACAATGCCCGCAGGCGGAAGATTCATCTGATCACCATTATCGGTGAGGTGGAAGGGCATGAAAACCTATCCAGCAACAGTAAAACCACAAAATACGACCATATTCTGCCAAAGCTTGCAGAAATTGAGGATGACGATTCAGTGGAAGGGCTTTTAGTCCTGTTAAACACCTCAGGCGGCGATGTGGATGCAGGGCTGGCTATTGCAGAAATGATCGCCTCTTTGAGCATCCCAACGGTTTCTCTGGTGCTGGGCGGAAGCCATTCCATCGGAGTGCCTTTGGCTGTGTGCACCGATTATTCCTTTATTGTACCCACGGGAACCATGATGGTTCATCCGGTACGAATGACAGGAATGGTCATCGGCGCATCTCAGACCTATGAGTATTTTGAAATGATTCAGGACAGGATTTTAAAATTTGTATCCAGTCATGCTAAAATCGCTTATGACCAGTTAAAAAGACTGATGCTGAATACAGAAATGCTCACCAGAGACTTAGGAACTGTGCTGGTGGGAGAAGAAACTGTAAAGGAGGGTCTGATCGACGAGGTGGGCGGAATTAAGGATGCCTTGAGAAAAATATATGAGCTCATGGAATCTGCTTCTTCTTAATCGTTGCAATTCTCCCGTTTTTTTTGTATACTGGATATCTAAGGAAACACCCTGCGGGTATACCATTATGCCCGGAGAGCGTGGGCAATAATAAGGAGACCATGGCAGAAGGGAGAAGTATTGTGCCTGAGACGACGAAGAAAAAGACAACAGCAAAAAGTGGGACAAGAGGAACATCCCAAAAGCGCGGGCAGGAAGGCAGAAAGAACGGGAGAGCAAAGAATACCGGGGGCGGAAGAAATGTAATTCTTCCGGAACCGGAATTTATACATTCAGAAGTAGCCATTATTATGTCATTTGCGGCTGCAGCCATTTTGTTTTTAAGCAATTTTCATTTATGCGGTGTGGTGGGAGATTTCCTGCGGGGAATTCAGCTTGGTTTATTTGGCGGCGTGGGCTATATTGCCCCGGTGCTGCTGTTTGCGGCCATCGCTTTTTATCTATCCAACCGGGGAAATCCCAGAGCGGCATTTAAGATGGCCTCTTCCATATTGGCCCTGGTTTCTCTGTGCGGATTTTTACAGCTCCTTTTGGGGGCCAGGACCGGACAGGATACAAGCCTTATGGAAATATACTCAGAGGCCGCTGCAAGCGGAAGAGGAGGCGGCTTAATCGGCGGCCTTTTAGCCGAGGGTCTGACAGCCATCATCGGCGTGGTAGGCGCTTATCTGGTCATGGCCGGGCTTGTCATTATTTCCGCAGTCTGTATTACGGAAAAATCCTTTGTGGGAGCCGTAAAAAAAGGAGGCGGAAAGGCATACCGCCATGCCAGGGAAAATATGGACCTGCATATGGAAATTCATGCAGAGAGGCAGGAGGAGCGCAGAAGGCTCCGGGAGGAAAAAAGACTTCGGGGAGTCGATTTGGATTCCACAAAGCTGGAAGAGATGCCGGAGAAGGATCCTTCTTTGGTGCTGCCAAAAGAGGAACTCTCTCCGGTGCTGAGGGAACCGGAGCTTATAGCTGATTTGGCCGAGGACATTGACAGCCAGATGGAGCGTCTGTATCCTGATTCCAACCCTGCCGATGTGTTTTGCGGCAGCATTTCTCCCACGCCTGAGGAGGAAGAGGTTCCCTTTGAACCCGATGAAGCGGTGCCTTCTTTCTATATGAAGAAGGAAACCAGGACCTTAAAAGAGATGGAAGTTGTGGAGGACGATTTCTACCCCATAGAACAGCCTCCTACAGATATGTTTTCCACCCCTGAAGAGCCTAAGAGAGTGGTTACTGCTTCCGGCAAGATCATTGAAACGGATACAGAGGCTCTCCAGAAAAAACTGGAAAAGAAACGGGCGGAAGCAGCGGAAGACGGGGAGTTAAGCCTTGCCAAGGAAATCATCCAGAAGCAGGAGGAAGTGAAAAAGGAATATCAGTTTCCGCCTCTCACTCTGCTGAAAAAAGGAAAGGCATCGGTCTTTTCCGACCGGGAATACAAGGAAACTGCCATCAAGCTGCAGAAGACCCTTCAGAATTTCGGTGTAGGAGTTACGGTGACCAATATAAGCTGCGGACCCTCTGTAACCAGATATGAGCTTCATCCGGAGCAGGGCGTCAAGGTCAGCAAGATTGTAAGCCTGGCAGATGATATTAAGTTAAGCCTTGCGGCTGCGGATATCCGTATTGAGGCCCCTATTCCGGGAAAATCTGCTGTGGGAATCGAGGTTCCCAACAAAGACAACAATCTGGTTTATTTCCGCGATATTCTGGAGGCGGAAAGCTTTCAGAGCCATCCTTCCAATATTGCCTTTGCAGTGGGAAAGGATATCGGAGGACAGGTGGTTGTCACGGATATTGCAAAAATGCCCCACCTTCTCATTGCTGGTGCAACTGGCTCCGGTAAATCGGTCTGTATCAACACTTTGATTATGAGTATTATTTTCAAGGCAAATCCTGAGGATGTAAAGCTGATCATGGTGGACCCCAAAGTGGTGGAACTGAGTGTTTACAACGGAATTCCCCATCTGCTTCTGCCGGTGGTCACTGATACGAAAAAGGCTTCTGGAGCCTTAAACTGGGCTGTGGCGGAAATGACGGACCGTTATAATAAATTCGCCCAGTACAATGTAAGGGAAATCAAGGGCTACAATGCAAAGGTGGAAAGCTTAAAGGATATTGAAGATGAAAATAAGCCGAAAAAGATGCCTCAGATCGTCATTATCATCGACGAGCTTGCGGATCTGATGATGGTGGCTCCCGGTGAAGTGGAGGATTCCATCTGCCGTCTGGCCCAGCTTGCAAGGGCTGCGGGCATTCATCTTGTCATAGCGACACAGCGGCCTTCTGTCAACGTTATTACAGGACTGATTAAGGCCAACGTTCCTTCCAGAGTTGCATTTGCAGTTTCTTCAGGAGTGGATTCCAGAACCATCATTGATATGAACGGTGCGGAAAAGCTTTTGGGAAAAGGAGATATGCTGTTTTATCCGGCAGGCTATCCAAAACCCATGAGGGTGCAGGGAGCCTTTATATCGGATTCTGAGGTTTCCAAGGTAGTGGAATTTTTGACGGAGCAGGGAATGACACCGGAGTATAATCCGGAGGTGGAAACGATGATTTCCCAGGCACCTGCTGCGGCTGATGCCAAGGGCGGCGGAAATGACCGGGACGAATACTTTGTCCAGGCCGGAGCCTTTATTATTGAAAAAGACAAGGCTTCCATCGGAATGCTGCAAAGAATGTTTAAGATCGGCTTTAACCGGGCTGCCCGGATCATGGACCAGCTTGCAGAAGCAGGCGTAGTGGGAGAAGAAGAGGGAACCAAGCCCAGGAAAGTGCTGATCAGTATGGAGGAGTTTGAAGAAATGCTGGAGCAGGGCTTATAGCCCGCGGAAGTATTTACATAAAAGGAGGCCCATATAATGAAAACAGATATTGAAATCGCCCAGGAGGCGGTAATGGTACCAGTCAAGGAAGTAGCTGCTTCCTATGGGATTAAAGAGGATGAGTTAGAGCTTTACGGGAAGTACAAGGCAAAGCTTTCTGATGAACTTTGGGAACGGGTCAAGGACCGTCCTGACGGCAAACTGGTTTTAGTGACTGCCATTAACCCCACTCCTGCGGGAGAAGGAAAGACAACAACAACGGTTGGTCTTGGGGAAGCTTTTGGAGCCCTTGGAAAGAATGCCATTATTGCTCTGAGAGAGCCTTCTCTTGGCCCCTGCTTTGGCATCAAAGGCGGAGCTGCCGGAGGCGGATATGCCCAGGTGGTGCCTATGGAGGATTTAAACCTTCATTTTACAGGGGACTTTCATGCCATTACCTCTGCCAATAACTTGCTGGCTGCACTGCTTGACAATCACATCCATCAGGGGAATGTGTTGAGGATTGACACCCGTCAGATTCTCTGGAAACGCTGTCTTGATATGAATGACCGGGCTTTGAGAAACCTTGTCATCGGTCTGGGTTCCAAGGCAGAGGGCTTTGTGAGAGAGGATCATTTTGTCATCACTGTTGCATCAGAAATCATGGCAATCCTCTGTCTGTCAAATGATATGAATGATTTAAAAGAAAGGCTTGGAAAGATTATCGTGGCATATAATTATGATGGAGAGCCTGTGACCGCTGCCCAGTTAAATGCAGTGGGCTCTATGGCTGCTTTATTAAAGGATGCCTTAAAGCCAAATTTAATTCAGACCTTGGAGCATACCGGAGCCCTGGTACACGGAGGACCTTTTGCAAACATTGCCCATGGCTGCAATAGTGTGCGTGCTACAAAGACCGCCTTAAAGCTGGCCGATATTGTGGTGACAGAGGCCGGATTCGGGGCTGATTTGGGTGCGGAAAAATTCCTTGACATCAAGTGCAGAAAGGCTGGATTAAAGCCAGCTGCCGTTGTTCTGGTTGCAACAGTCCGTGCCTTAAAATACAATGGCGGAGTGCCCAAGGACCAGTTAAAGGAAGAGAATTTAGAGGCTCTTTCCAGAGGAATTGTCAACCTGGAAAAGCATATCGAAAATATGCAGAAGTACGGCGTTCCCGTTGTTGTTACCTTAAACTCCTTTGTAACGGATACAGAGGCAGAATACGAGTTCGTGAAGAAATTCTGCCAGGACAGAGGCTGTGAATTCGCCTTATCAGAGGTTTGGGAAAAAGGCGGAAAAGGCGGAGCAGAGCTGGCTCAAAAGGTTCTGGATACTCTTGAGAACAAAGAAAGCAATTTTGCCCCTCTCTACCCTGATGAAATGGGCCTGGAGGATAAAATTGCAACGGTGGCAAGGGAAATCTACGGAGCCGACGGAGTTTCTTATGCCCCGGCAGCCTTAAAGGCCATCATAAAATTTGAAGAAATGGGCTTTGGACATCTGCCTGTATGTATGGCTAAGACACAGTATTCCTTATCCGATGACCAGAACAAGCTTGGAAGGCCGGAGGGCTTTACCATTGGTGTGCGGGATGCATATGTATCCGCAGGTGCAGGCTTTGTGGTGGTCCTGACAGGAGCCATTATGACCATGCCCGGACTTCCGAAGAAACCGGCTGCAGACAGCATTGACGTAAATGAAAAGGGAGTAATCACCGGATTATTCTAACATGGAGGTTTCTATGAAATTAAAAGAATGGCTTAAGGACTTAAATTATGAATTGCTCCAGGGAAGCCTTGACACAGAAGTGGAAGATGTGGTCTACGACTCCAGAAAAGCACGGGAAGGCGCTGTCTTTGTCTGCATGAAGGGAACCAAAATCGATTCCCATGACTTTATACCGGAGGCGGCTGAGGCCGGGGTTTCGGTTTTTGTAGTGGAACGGAAAACAGACCTTCCCCAAGGGGTTACGGCTGTTTTCGTACATAATGCCAGAGAGGCTCTGGCCCTTTTATCTGCTGCCAGGTTCGGCTATCCTGCCCGCAAAATGGTGACCATAGGGGTAACCGGAACAAAGGGAAAGACCACTACGGCTCACATGATTAAAACGATTCTGGAAGCCTGCGGAAAGAAAGTGGGCATGATCGGAACCACTGGAATCGTCATCGGCCAGGAAGTAACTCCTACTGTAAATACCACACCGGAATCCTATCAGCTTCATGAAGCTTTCAGCCACATGGTTGATGCGGGATGCGAATATATGGTTATGGAGGCTTCCTCCCAGGCATTTAAGATGCACCGGGTGGATGGAATCTGTTTTGATTACGGCTTATTTACCAACATCTCACCGGATCACATCGGCCCGGATGAGCATGAGAGTTTTGAAGAATACCTTTATTATAAATCCCGGATTTTCACCTGCTGCACGGTGGGAATCGTAAACAAGGATGACAAACATTGGGAAGAAGTCACAAAGGCTGCTTCCTGCAAGCTTCATTCTTTTTCCATGGATCAGGAGGGGACAGATTTTAAGGCAGAGAATATCCGCTACGTGGCCCAGCCGGATTTTGTGGGATTGGAATTTGACGTAAAAGGAATTTATGAACTTTCTGTCCGTGTCAATATACCGGGACGGTTTAACGTTGCCAATGCCCTTGGAGCGGTCAGTGTCTTAAGCTTTCTGGGACTTTCAAAAGACTGTATCTGTCACGGTCTGGAGCATTTGAGCGTTAACGGGCGGATGGAAATCGTATATTCCTCTGAAAAATGTACTGTGATCGTGGATTATGCCCACAATGCGGTCAGCATGGAAAGCCTTCTCACCACCCTTCGGGATTACCAGCCAAAGCGTCTGGTCTGTGTCTTTGGATGTGGAGGAAACCGTTCTAAGGACAGAAGATACTCCATGGGAGACAGCGCAGGAAGGCTGGCGGACTTTACCATCATCACTGCGGACAATTCCAGATTTGAAAAGATAGAGGATATTATTGCGGATATAAGGGGAAGCATGGAAAAGACAGGGGGAACCTTTATAGAGATTCCTGACAGGAGAGAGGCCATCCGCTACAGCATTTCCCATGCCCAGCCCGGAGATATGATTGCCATTATTGGAAAGGGCCACGAGGATTACCAGGAAGTCAATGGAGTGCGCCATCATTTTTCCGACAGGGAAGAAGTGCTTTTGGCAGTTGAGGATTTAAAGGAAGAAGACTGAGATTAAAATAAAATGCCGGAGGCCGTTAAGTGACGGGCTTTCGGCATTTGCACGGCAGGCGGGCATATTATATGCCTAGAAAGCGTGGGCGGAAACGAAACGGAGGAAGCACCCTGCGGGTATACCATTATGCCCAAAAAGCGTGGGCGGAAACGGAGGAAATGATGGAACATATGACAGTGAAAGAAATCCTTTTGGCTGCAGGAGGAAGACTTCTTTGCGGAAGTGAAGATACAATTCTGGAACACATCAGCATTGATTCCAGAAATATGAAGGGAAATGATTTGTTTGTTCCCATAATCGGAGAAAAGGTGGATGCCCACCGTTTTATCGATCAGGCCTTTGAAAACGGAGCAGCGGCTGTGCTGACCAGCCAGCATGATGAAATGGATTCAGAAAAGCCGTGGATTCGTGTGGAGGATACAAAAAAGGCCCTTCAGGCAGTGGGAAGCTATTACAGGGACCGCCTCAGCCTTCCCTTAGTGGGAATTACAGGCAGCGTAGGAAAGACTACCACCAGGGAAATGGTGGCATACGCCCTCTCTGCCCGTCTTACAGTATTTAAAACACCGGGGAACCACAACAGCCAGGTGGGGGTTCCCATCACCTTGTCAGAAATCACACAAAAGGATGAAATCGGAGTCATAGAGCTGGGCATGAGCGAGCCGGGAGAACTGACAGTCATTGCAAAAATTGCTAAAATCCAGATGGCAGTTATCACCAATATAGGAGTGACTCACATTGAACAGCTTGGCTCCAAGGAAAATATTCTCCGGGAAAAGCTGACTATACAGGATGGGCTTTCAGAAGGCGGAATTCTCATTTTAAACGGCGATGATGAGCTTTTAAAGGACATCAGGGCAAAGGAAGGCTGCAGAACCATTTATTACGGTACAGGGGAAAACTCTGATTACAGGGCAGAGGATGTCCACCTGGAAGAAGGTTTTCCGGCGTTTACGGCAATTTATGGAACAGAGCGGATTCCTATGAAGTTAAAGGTTATGGGCAGCCACAATGTTTTAAATGCAATGGCTTCCCTGGCTGTGGCAAGAGAGTCCGGCATCCCTATGAAGGAAGCAGCAAAAACTCTGGAAGAATTTACAGGATTTAAAAACCGCCAGCAGATTTATGACTTAAATGGCATGACCATTATTGATGACACTTACAATGCCAGCCCTGTTTCTATGAAGGCAGGTCTGGAGGTTCTGGGGTCGGTTGCAAAAGCAGGACGGAGAATCGCTGTGCTGGCTGATATGAAGGAGCTTGGGGAAAAATCCCCTGACTTCCACTACGAGATCGGAGAATACATTGCAGAGCATCCGGTTGATCTGGTGGTAGTTCTTGGAGAATTGTCAAAAGAAATCGTCAGGGCGGTGAAGGAAAAGGCCCCCGGCATTGTGACCAGGGAGTTTATGGATTTGGAATCCCTTACGGCCTACTTAAAGACAGAATTCAGGGAGGGTGACTGTGTTCTGTTCAAGGGATCTAACAGCATGAACCTGGGTTCGGTGGCTGCAGTATTTCACTGAAACAGGAGGAAGCACCCTGCGGGTATGCCGCTATGCAAAAAAAGCATGGGCAAGCATAAGGAACGCCCTGGCGCAGATTCGTGACATACAGACTGATGGAGGAGAAAGATGGCAGAACAATTTGCCCGGATCATCATTGATATTTCCCATGAAAAGGTAGACCGGACCTTTGATTACCGGATACCCGAAAGGCTGGCCCATGAGGTGGCTGTAGGAACCCTGGTCCTCATCCCATTTGGTAAGGGAAATTCCATGAGGAAAGGGTATGTGGTGGGCATTTCCGGCCATGCAGAGTATGACAGGGATAAAATTAAGGAAATTGCAGAGGTTCCGGCTGATGGCATTTCAGCAGAGTCTTTGCTTATTTCTCTTGCCTGGTGGCTGAAGGAACGGTTTGGCTCTACCATGAACCAGGCCTTAAAAACCGTGCTTCCAGTAAAACAGAAGGTAAAACCCAAGGAAAAAAGAGTGCTTCGCTGCCTTCTGGACCGGGAAGGGCTTTTAACGGCTCTGGCGGAGGCTGAGAAAAAGAATTACAAGGCCAGAGTCCGCTTATTCCAGGCGTTTTTGGAAAATCCGGTCATTCCCTATGAGATTGCATCAAATCAACTGAATCTGTCCCCTGCAGCCTTAAAGCCTGTGATTGAAAAGGGATATGCGGACCTGGAATCAGAGGAGGTTTACAGAAACCCCATTAAGTCTGGGAAGATATCAGGCAAAGGGGTGGAATTAAATGAAGAACAGCAGGCTATTGCAGACAGCTTTTGCAAGGATTACGAGGAAAAGATAAGAGGCACTTATCTGATCCACGGTATTACGGGAAGCGGCAAGACAGAGGTCTATATGGAGCTGATTCAAAAGGTCATAGAGGATGGAAAGCAGGTGATCGTCCTCATACCGGAAATTGCCCTGACTTATCAGACTGTTATGCGTTTTTACGGAAGATTTGGCAGCCGGGTTTCCATCATCAATTCCCGTTTGTCGGCTGGAGAGCGGTACGATCAGTTTCAACGGGCCAGAAACGGAGAGGTGGATATTATGATCGGCCCCCGTTCGGCCTTGTTCACCCCTTTTTCCCGCCTTGGGCTGATTCTCATAGATGAAGAGCATGAAGGAGCCTATAAAAGCGAAACAGTACCCAGATACCATGCCAGGGAGGTGGCTGAGAAACGGGCCTCCATGGAGCATGCATCTCTGGTATTGGGATCAGCAACCCCCTCCCTGGAAGCTTATACTAAGGCGCTTCGGGGAGAATACCGGCTGTTTACCCTTCATTCCCGGGCAAAGAAGGACAGCTCCCTTGCAGCGGTTTCCGTGGTGGATTTAAGACAGGAATTAAAGGAAGGAAACAAGTCCATTTTCAGCAGGAAATTAAAGATAATGATGGAGGGGCGCCTTGAAAAAAAAGAACAGATTATGCTGTTCATGAACCGGAGAGGTTATGCCAATTTCGTGTCCTGCCGTTCCTGCGGAGAGGCCATCCGCTGTCCTCATTGTGATGTGACTTTGACCCTTCACAAAAATAACCGCCTTGTATGCCACTACTGCAGCCATTCTATTCCAATGCCGGATAAATGCCCTTTCTGCGGATCTCCCTATATCGCCAATTTTGGAACAGGGACCCAGAAGGTGGAGCAGATGACGAAAAAGCTGTTCCCAGAAGCCAGAATCCTTCGAATGGATCTTGACACCACCTCCAAAAAGGGAGGCCATGAAGAGATCCTGTCTGCATTTTCTGAGGGAGAAGCGGACATCCTAATCGGAACCCAGATGATCGTAAAGGGGCACGATTTTCCCAACGTGACTCTGGTGGGAGTTCTGGCAGCTGACTTGTCCTTGTATACTCCCGACTACCGCTGCGGTGAGAGAACTTTTCAGCTTCTGACCCAGGCGGCAGGAAGGGCGGGGCGGGATTCCCGGCCGGGAGATGTGGTCATCCAGACTTATAATCCGGACCATTATAGTATTGCAGCGGCTGCCAGTCAGGATTATGAGGCATTTTACCAACATGAGATGGCATACAGAAAGCTTATGAAATATCCGCCTGCCAGCGGACTATTAACCATTCAGCTTTCCTCCCGTCACGAGAGACTTTTGACGGAGGCAGCCTTAGAGACAGCCCGGTTTGCAGGCCCTCTGGCTGAAAAGGAAATGGTTCAGATCATCGGTCCTGCGGAGGCGTCCGTTTACAAAATTAATGATATCTATAGAAAAATTTTATACTTGAAACAGGAAAACTATGATATACTAATAAAAATCAGGGACAGCATTGACCGGTTTTCAGAGGAACGCAGGGATTTATTTGACCAGGTGCTGATTCAATACGATTTTTCATAAACGAGAGGATAATAAACATGGCAATTAGAAAGATAAGAACCATTGGAGATGAAATTTTAACAAAAAAGTGCAAGCCTGTAAAGGAAGTCACCCCCAGAATCAGAGAGCTGATTGAGGATATGTTTGATACCATGTACGATTCCAACGGGGTAGGCCTTGCAGCTTCCCAGGTGGGGATTTTAAAAAATATTGTAGTCATTGACGCGGATGACGAAAACCAGTATGTTTTCATCAATCCGGAGATTCTGGAGACCAGCGGAAGCCAGACAGGGGCGGAAGGATGTCTCAGCGTACCTGGAAAGTCAGGGATTGTAACAAGGCCTGATTATGTGAAGGTGAGAGCTTTTGACCAGGATATGAAGCCTTTCGAGCTGGAAGGCCAGGGTCTGTTAGCCAGAGCCATCTGCCATGAATGCGATCATTTAAACGGAGAATTATACGTGGATAAGGTAGAGGGCGAATTAGAGGATGTGACTCTGGAAGAGGAAGAAATGGAGGCAGAAGAATAAATATGCGGATTGTATTTATGGGAACCCCTGATTTTTCCGTTTCCGCTCTGGTTTCCCTGGTGGATGCAGGCCATGAAGTTTTGGCTGTCGTCACTCAGCCGGATAAGCCAAAGGGGAGAGGGAAGGAAATTCAGATGACTCCGGTAAAGGAAAAGGCCCTGGAATATGGACTGCCCGTTTACCAGCCTGTCAAGGCCAGAGAACCGGAATTTGTCAGCCTTCTTGCAGATATGAAGCCTGATGTGATCGTGGTAGTAGCCTTCGGGCAGATCCTTCCAAAAAGCATACTGGATATTCCCAGATATGGCTGCGTGAATATTCATGCCTCCCTGCTTCCTAAGTACCGGGGGGCATCTCCCATCCAGCATGCGGTCATAAACGGGGATAAGGAAAGCGGAATTACCACCATGATGATGGCGGAGGGTATAGATACAGGCGATATGCTGGATCAGGAAGTCATTGGTTTGGATGAACATGAAACCGGCGGCAGCCTTCATGAAAAGCTGAGCGAAGTCGGCGGAAGGCTTATTTTAAAGACCTTAAAAAAGCTGGAGGAGGGAACTGCTGTGAGAACCCCTCAAGACGATTCCAAGGCCTGTCATGTGGGGATGATTAAAAAGTCTATGGGAGATATTGACTGGTCCATGGATGCTGTATCCATTGAACGACTCATCAGGGGTTTAAATCCCTGGCCCAGCGCTTACACAAACTGGGATGGAAAAGTGATGAAACTCTGGGAAGCAACAGCGCTGGAAAAAGAATACGAAGGTGTCTGCGGCCAGGTCGCAGAGGTTGGACGGGACTGTTTGATTATAAAGACAGGAAAGGGCAGCTTATCTCTTAAGGAATTGCAGCTTCAGGGAAAGAAGCGGATGGATGTGGGTGCCTTTTTAAGAGGTTATCCGGTTTCAGCAGGCACTGTTTTGAAACAGATTTCAGACGGACAGTAAAGATGCACCCTGCGGGTATACCGCTATGCCCAAAAGCATGGGCAGGAATAAGGTAAATTTGCCTCAAGGACAAAGAGAGGCCCCCCTGGGGGTATAGAAAGGAGTGTTTGATTATGCCTTATGGTATGATGGGATTGGGATACTATATGGACCCTACCTGGATATTGGTCATCATTGGAGCAGTTTTATCCATGATAGCCTCTGCCAGGGTCAGCAGTACATTTAATAAATATTCAAAAGTACGCAGCATGTCCGGGATGACGGGAGCGGAGGCGGCAAGACGTCTGCTCAATTCCCAGGGCATTTATGATGTGCAGGTAAGATCAGTGGGAGGCCGTCTGACGGATCATTACGATCCCAGAACCAAGACGGTCAATTTGTCAGACTCTGTGTATGGGTCTACCTCTGTGGCAGCAGTGGGCGTGGCGGCCCATGAGTGCGGCCATGTGATGCAGGACCAGAACGGTTATGTTCCTTTAAGGATTCGGGCGGCCATTGTTCCGGCAGCTAACATCGGTTCCCAGATGGCATTTCCCATTATTATTCTGGGAGTTATTATAGGAGGGTTAGGCTCTCCGCTGGTAAATGTAGGATTGATTCTTTTTTCCCTGGCTGTTCTTTTCCAGCTTGTAACCCTGCCGGTGGAATTCAATGCTTCCAGGCGGGCAGTGACTCTGCTGGGCCAGACTGGGATATTAGGCGATCAGGAACTGGGATATACGAGAAAGGTACTGGGAGCCGCGGCCCTTACTTATGTGGCTGCTTTGGCAGCAACGGTGCTCCAGCTTTTAAGGCTTATGATCCTGTTTGGAGGAAGGCGGAGCGATGACTAAGGATACCGACAGCAGGGAGATCACTCTGGATATCCTGATGGAAATTCTGGAGCGGGGCAATTACAGCCATCTGGTCCTTCGCCAGGCCCTTAACAAATACCAGTATCTGGATAAAATGGAACGGTCATTTATTTCCCGTATTTCAGATGGAACAGTGGAATATCTGCTTCAGATCGATTATGTGATCAATTCCTTTTCCAGCGTGAAAGTAAAGAAGATGAAGCCGGTCATCCGCACCATTTTGCGGATGTCGGTTTACCAGCTTTTATATATGGACCGGGTTCCTGATTCCGCAGTATGCAATGAGGCGGTAAAGCTTGCGGTAAAACGGAAATTTTCAGGCTTAAAGGGCTTTGTCAACGGAGTTCTGCGCAATATTTCCAGAAATAAAGAAAGCATAAGCTGGCCTGATGATTCCATCCGCTACTCCATGCCCTCTTGGATCGTATCCATGTGGCAGGAGACTTACGGGAAGGAAACAGCAGGCATTATGATGGAATCCTTTTTAAAAAGCAGCGTGACTACTGTCCGCTGTAATTTTGCCAGAGCCGGAAAGGAAGAAATTCTTCAAAGTCTGGAACATCAGGGTGTAAAGGTGTCCCAATCCGGCATTTCGGACGGGATTTTGTATTTGGAGCAGTATGATTACCTGGAGAGCCTGGAAGCATTCCAGAAGGGATATATCCAGGTCCAGGATTTAAGCTCCAGCTTTGTCGGGGAAATCGCAGACCCCAAAAAAGGAGATTTCTGCATTGACGTCTGCGGTGCGCCGGGAGGAAAGAGCCTTCACATAGCCGATAAGCTTCAGGGCACCGGCATGGTGGAGGTCCGGGATTTAAACGATCGGAAAATTGCCATGGTACAGGAAAACATGGAGCGGTCGGGATTTCAAAATATACGGGCAAAGGTACAGGATGCTCTTGTATTGGATCAGGATTCCATTGAAAAGGCGGATATTGTAATTGCAGACCTGCCTTGCTCCGGGCTTGGAATTATCGGGCGGAAGCCGGATATCAAATACCGGATGACATGGGAAGAGTTGAAATCATTGGCAGCCCTCCAACGGGAAATCCTTTCTGTCGTCCAGTCCTATGTAAAGCCTGGCGGAAAATTGATTTTCAGCACCTGTACCATAGATAAAATGGAAAATGAAGATAATGTGAAATGGTTTTTGGAGCAGTTTCCCTTTGACAGCATAAACCTGGAGGGCAAACTGGGAAGGGAGCTGGATTCCCCCACCATGAAGCATGGATATATACAGCTTTTGCCGGGAATTCATCCCTGTGACGGATTCTTTATTGCGGCATTTCAAAAAAAGGCAGGCTTTAATTAAATGGAAAAAACAGATATAAAATCTCTGGATATGGAAAACCTGATATCCTACATGGTATCCATAGGTGAAAAGCCCTTTCGGGCAAAGCAGCTTTATGAATGGATGCACCAGAAGCTGGCGGCTGATTTTGAGGAAATGACCAATCTTTCCAAGGCTTTGAAAGAAAAGCTCCAGCAATCAGCAGCATATACATCTCTGACCGTTGTGGAAGAAAAGATTTCCGCCATTGACGGAACGAGAAAATACTTATTCGGCCTTTCCGACGGAAATGTGATTGAAAGTGTGCTGATGAAATATAAGCACGGAAATTCAGTCTGTATTTCCTCCCAGATAGGCTGCCGCATGGGCTGCCGGTTCTGTGCCTCTACTTTGGATGGACTGGAGAGAAACTTACTCCCTTCTGAGATGCTGGATCAAATCTACCGGATTCAGAAGATGACGGGAGAGCGGGTCTCCAATGTGGTGGTCATGGGTTCGGGAGAGCCTCTTGACAATTATGACAATCTGGTTCAGTTCATCCGGCTTCTTACGGATGAAAACGGACTTAATATCAGCCAGCGCAATATCACCGTATCCACCTGCGGCATTGTCCCGGGAATTTTAAAGCTGGCAGAAGAAAACTTTCAGATCACTCTGGCCTTATCCCTTCATGCGCCAAATGACCAGGTGAGAAAATCCCTGATGCCTGTGGCAAACCGTTATCCTTTAGAGGAGGTGCTGTCTGCCTGCAGGACTTATTTTGAAAAGACAGGGCGCCGCCTCACCTTTGAATACAGTCTGGTAAGGGGAGTCAACGACAACCTGGAGGAAGCTTCTGCCCTGGCAGCCCTTTTAAAACATCATCACGGACACGTAAATCTGATTCCGGTAAACCCTATCAAGGAGCGGGATTACGTCCAGTCAGAGGGCCAGGCAATAAAAGCTTTTAAAAATCTTCTTGAAAAAAACGGAATTAATGTTACTATAAGAAGAGAAATGGGCCGGGATATTAATGGGGCCTGTGGACAGCTCAGAAAAAGTTTTTTGAATGCTGAATAAAAAAAGAAAGTGAAGATGAAACGATGAAGGCTTGCGCTATGACGGATACCGGAAGAGTCCGGACGGCCAATCAGGACTATGTCTATGCCACAACAGAGTCTGTGGGGGCCCTGCCCAATCTTTTTTTAGTCGCAGACGGCATGGGCGGCCATCAGGCCGGAGATTACGCTTCCAGATACATTGTTGAAAATCTGGTGGAACACATAAAGAAGACCACAGAGCCGGGAACGATTCCCCTTCTAAAAGAAGGGATACAAAAGATCAATACCATGCTGTATCAGGAGTCTGTAAAAAAGGCGGAACTGACCGGAATGGGAACGACTCTGGTGGCGGCAGTAGTAGATGGAACCACCATGTATGTGGCTAATGTGGGTGACAGCCGTTTATATGTGGTTGGAAACCGTTTAAAACAGATTACAAAAGACCATTCTCTCGTGGAGGAAATGGTGTCCCTGGGCCAGCTGGAGCGGGGAAGCAGGAACTATCTGGAAAAAAAGAATATCATAACAAGAGCGGTTGGTACGGAAGATAAGCTGGAGATTGATTTTTTTGAAGTCAGCCTGGAGCCTGGAGATTATGTACTCATGTGCTCCGACGGACTCAGCAATATGCTTGAGGCTGCTGAGATGGAAGAAATTATCTGCTCAGAACTGGAGCTGCCGGAAAAGGCAGAAAAACTGATTACAGTGGCCAATGACAATGGAGGAAAAGACAACATTGCGGTTGTTTTGATTGATCCTCAAATTGGCAGGGAGGTAAGCTTATGATCTTAAGACCAGGAGCATTTTTACAGGATAGATATGAAATACTGGAGCAGATCGGTTCCGGCGGCATGTCAGATGTATATAAGGCCCTGTGCCATAAATTAAACCGTCCTGTTGCTATCAAGGTGTTAAAAGAGGAATTCAGTTCGGACAGCGGATTTGTCAGCAAATTTAAAATGGAGGCCCAGGCGGCTGCCCGTCTTTCCCACCCCAATATCGTCAATGTCTATGACGTTGTGGATGATGGAGATCTTCATTACATTGTCATGGAGCTGATCGAAGGAATTACCTTAAAAAATTATATTTCCAAGAAAGGCTGTCTGGACAGCAAGGAAGCCATCGGCATCGGCATATCTGTTGCCCAGGGACTTGCGGCAGCTCATGAACAGGGAATTATCCACCGGGATATTAAGCCCCAGAACATCATCATTGCCAGGGATGGAAAGGTAAAGGTGGCGGATTTCGGAATCGCCAGGGCCGTTTCTTCCCAGACCATGAACGCTACGGCTGTTGGTTCTGTCCATTACATATCGCCTGAACAGGCAAGAGGCGGCTACAGCGATGTCAGAAGCGATATTTATTCCCTGGGCATCACCATGTATGAAATGGTGGCAGGCAGGGTCCCTTTCCAGGGAGACAACACGGTGACGGTTGCCCTGGCTCATTTGGAAGATCCTATTACGCCGCCCAGCTTCTATAATGAGAACATTCCCGTAGCTCTTGAGAACATCATCTTAAAGAGCACGGAGAAAAAGCCGGAATACCGTTACAAAAGCATGCAGGAGATGATTGTGGATTTGCGGAAAGCTCTGGTAAATCCGGATGGAGACTTTGTTCAGGCTCCTCCCCAGGTAAGTGACTCCCAGACCGTAATCATTGGAAAGCCTGAGCTGGAGCAGATTCGGTCAGGCAGAAGAACCCAGCCGGAACAGCCTTTGAATGTAAGTCCAATACGCAGGGCGGAGCAGTCCGGAGAAAGAGGAAACCGTCCGTCTGCTGACGGGAAAAGAGTCAAAAGGCAGGAGCAGGAAGATGAAGATATCAGCCCCAGAATTGAAAAGCTTTTAACAGCCGCAGGGGTTCTGGTCGCTGTCATTATTGTGGCAGTGCTGATTTTTGTGTTCTCCAGGGTAGGAGGCTTATTCCGCTCTGGTTCCCCGGAGGAAACGGAAACCTCAAGCGAAGTTTCTTCTGAAGAAACCTTAAGCGACAAGCAGGTGAGGGTGCCTGACGTGCTTGGCCTGGCAGTAGAAATTGCAGAGCAGAAGTTAAAGGACAACGGCGGTCTCTATATGAAAATCAGCGATTATGCTTTTTCTGAAACCGTGGATGAAGGGGAGGTTATATCCCAGAAGCCGGAGGAGGATGAGATCACCGATAAATATACGGCTGTTTTTGTGGTAATCAGCAAAGGACCGGAGCAGGTAGCGATTGATTTGACCCAACTTGGTCTGGAAAATATGGAAGGTGAGGCTGCAAAGAAGTTTCTGGAAGAAAAGGGCCTGACAGTGACTTTGGAGCAGAAGGAAAGCGATACAGTGGCAGCCGGATATGTGGTCAGCTACAGCCCAACCCAGGCAAAAGAAGGGGAAACGGTGATCCTGGCAGCAAGCAGCGGCCCGGCCCTGGTCAACCCGGTTACTGTTCCGACAATTACCGGACATACGGAAGAAGTAGCGGCTGAAATGCTGGCTGATGTGGGCCTTTTGGCAGGAGCTGTTACGGAAGAAATCTCTGAAACGGTAGTGCGGGGGAATGTAATCAGCCAGTCCGTGGAGGCAGGAAAGCAGGTGGAAGCAGGCACCGCAGTCAGCTTTGTAATAAGCAGCGGTACGACCCAGCAGGCGAGGTATAAATATCTGGCTTCCATTGAAAAGTCCTATTCCTTACAGAGTATCATAGGCCCTGGTTCCGGCAGCACCCAGCTCACCTTAAAGGTACAGCTGAGACAAAACGTAAACGGAAGGGATGAGGTCAGGGAACTGATGGGACCTGTCACCATGACAGGGGACCAGATGCTGCCCGTATCCTTTAAAAACATAGAAGGCGCTTACGGCGTCACAAGCGGCACAGTAGAAATCGTAAATGTGGAAACCAATGAAGTGATCAATTCTTATCCAGTCACCTTCATTCCGGTTCCCCAAAGCTGATAAAACTCGGATATGAAACTAATTATCATAGGGAATAATATATGACAGGAAAAATTTTGAAAGGAATCGCAGGATTTTATTACGTCCACGGTACGGACGGAAATCTTTATGAATGCAGGGCAAAAGGCATTTTCCGAAATAAAAAGGTAAAGCCTCTGGTGGGAGATAATGTGGAATTTTCCATTCTTGACAGTGTGGAAAAAAAAGGAAATGTAGACCAGATCCTCCCCCGGAAAAATGCCCTGGTCCGCCCAGCCGTGGCAAATGTGGATCAGGCTCTGGTCCTGTTTTCCATTACCCAGCCGGAGCCTAATTTAAATCTTCTGGACCGGTTTCTGGTCATGATGGAGGTTCAGGATGTTCCTGTAAAGATCTGTTTCAACAAAATAGATTTAATTGGAAGCAAGGAGATTGAGGCCCTGCGGGATATTTACGAAAGGGCCGGGTATCCTCTGTATTTTATCAGTGCCTGCGAAAACCGGGGAATTGAGGAAATAGGTCGTCTGGTACAGGGAAAGACCACGGTTCTGGCAGGTCCTTCCGGGGTGGGCAAGTCTTCCCTTACAAACCTGCTCTGTCCTCAGGCTGAGATGGAAACCGGAAGCATCAGTGAGAAAATTCAAAGAGGAAAGCATACCACAAGGCATTCAGAGCTGTTTGAAATGGGATGCGGCACCTATATGTTGGATACGCCGGGCTTCAGCTCCATGTACATGGAGGATTTGGACTGCCTCAAACTTAAGGACTGTTTTCCGGAATTTGAACTTTTTGAGGAAGGGTGTAAATTTTTAGGCTGCGTCCATATAGGGGAAACCTCCTGCGGCGTAAAGACCGCAGTGGAAGACGGAGAGATCAGCCCCAGCCGGTACGAAAATTACAGGCTTTTATACCAGGAATTAAAAGAGAAAAGGAGATATTAATTATGCTTAAACTAGCCCCTTCCATATTGGCGGCGGATTTTAAAAATCTGGGAAAACAGGTGATGGAAACAGTAGAGGCAGGAGCCCACTATGTCCATCTGGATGTAATGGATGGACTGTTTGTTCCCAGCATTTCCTTTGGAATGCCCGTCATCAGCAGCTTAAGAAGCTGCACGGATCTGGTATTTGACGTTCATATGATGGTGGAGAAGCCGGAACGGTATATCGGGGATTTCAGAAAAGCAGGAGCGGACTTGATCTGTGTTCATGCGGAAGCCTGTACCCATTTGGATCGTACAATCAACCAGATCAAGGAAACAGGGGCAAAGGCAGGAGTGGCTTTAAATCCGGCAACTCCCATATCTGTTCTGGAGCATATTCTCAGTGAGGTGGATATGGTTTTGATCATGTCTGTCAACCCGGGCTTTGGAGGGCAGAAGTACATCCCTTATGCAACAGAAAAGGTGAGAGCCTTAAGAAACATGTGCAGGGAACGGGGCCTTGAGACGGATATCCAGATGGACGGAGGCGTGACCTGCGGCAATGTGAGAGAATTGATTGAAGCAGGTGCCAATATATTTGTGGCCGGTTCCGCTGTTTTCAATGGAGATGTAACTGCCAATACAAAGGCATTTTTGGAGATATTTAAGGAGTATGAAGGTTAATTCTTCATATCCGGATCGCAGGGAGAAGCAGAAGGAAATGACAGGCTTGATCGTGACCGGAGGCACCATAGACTATGAGTTTGCCTGCGGATTTTTAGAGACAAGAACATTTGATAAGGTGATCGCAGTGGATGGAGGGCTTGGAGCCCTCCATAAGCTTCATTTAAAACCGGATGTCATTGCCGGGGATTTTGACACCATAGATCCAAAGGTCTTGGAAGAATATAAAAACAGTCCTGACCAGGTCATCTGGGAAGTCCATAAGCCGGAAAAGGATGCCACAGATACAGAACTTGCCATCAGTGCTGCCATCAATTTGGGCTGTACAAAGCTGGTGCTTTTAGGGGCGACAGGAGGAAGGCTGGATCATTTTCTGGGCAATCTCCACCTGCTTTATGATTGCCTAAAAAGGGGCGTTGAAGCAGCCATTGCAGATGAAAAAAACTGGATCACCATACTGGACAAGGGGCGTTCCTTTTCCCGTGACGAGGCCATGGGAAAATATATCTCCTTCCTGCCTTTAAGCGAGGAAGTGAAAGGGATTACTCTGACCGGTTTCCGGTATCCTCTTTATAAAAAGGACATTGAATTAGGGACCAGCCTCTGCATCAGCAATGAACTGGTTGGGGCAGAGGGAACCATAGACTTTGATTTCGGAATCCTGATCTGTGTGGAATCCCACGATTAAGCTGGTATGGTTTGAAATGTTAAAACTGGATATTTATATCAATCCACCCAAGTGCTAAGATAAGAAACACAAAAGCACAAGGGAGGAATTACCAATGAATCACAGCAGTCAGAAAGTTTATAAGCTGGCACTGACCGGATTATTTGCAGCTATGTCCTATGTCGTGTTTACTTTTTTGCAGTTCAAAATTTATCTTCCGGGAGGCGATGCCACCTCCATCCATTTGGGAAATGCAGTCTGCGTCTTAGGCGCTCTGATGTTAGGCGGCCTTTATGGAGGTCTGGGAGGAGCCATCGGAATGACCATCGGGGACCTTTTAGATCCTAAATATGTTCTCTATGCCCCGAAAACCTTTATTTTAAAACTGTGTATTGGACTGATAACGGGGTTTCTGGCACATAAGTTAGGACGAATTAATGAATCCCGCGACAGAAAACACATCATGACCTGGACCGTGATCGGAGCGGTGGGAGGATTGCTGTTTAATGTAATTTTCGATCCTCTGGTCGGTTATTATTATAAGCTGCTGATTCTGGGAAAACCGGCGGCAGAACTGGCCCTCGCATGGAATGTGGCTTCCACGTCCATCAATGCGGTGACTTCCACCATTGTTTCCGTTGTTCTTTATATGCCTCTCAGGAGGGCTATGACCAGGGCAGGATTGTTTTCAGCCGGTCTTTGACACTTGACAGAATATGCCTAAAGCCCCGGGTTTCATAAGCCGGGCGAATTGAAAAAGAAAAATTATGACATCAGAAAAACATCAGAAAAAAATTGCAGTTATTAATGATTTGTCCGGGTACGGCCGCTGTTCCTTAACAGTGGCACTCCCCATTATCTCAGCTTTAAAGGTTCAGTGCTGTCCGGTTCCAACCTCCATTCTATCCAATCACACCGGATTTCCCACTTATTTTTTTGATGATTATACGGAGAAAATGCCTCTTTATATTGAGCAGTGGAAAAAACTGAATTTAGAGTTTGACGGGATATACAGCGGATTTTTAGGGTCAGAGGAGCAGATTACCATTGTCATTGATATGATAAAGGAATTTAAGGGGCCCTCCACAAAGGTGATCATTGATCCCATTATGGGAGATCACGGAAAGCCTTACCAGACCTATACGCCCAGAATGTGCTGCCGGATGAAGGAACTGGTATGCTTTGGAGACATTGTGACGCCAAATCTGACAGAAGCCTGCATTCTGACCGGGAGGGAATACCGTTCCGCCTTTAACCGGTCTGAGCTTTCCCAAATGGCAGAAGAGATAAGAGCCATGGGGCCCAAAGAAGTGGTGATCACAGGCGTAAGGGAAGGAAACTATGTAGTCAATGTGACGGCAGAGGCGGATGGAACCGTCCGTTTTCTCAGGACTCTTCGTGTGGGATGCGAACGCCCCGGCACAGGAGATGTGTTTTCTTCCATCATTGCAGCCCAGACCGTAAAAGGGATTCCTTTAAGGGAGGCGGCAAAGAAAGCGGCAGGCTTTGTTAAAAGCTGCATTGTAAAATCAGATGAATTAAATGTTCCGGTAAAAAACGGAGTGTGTTTTGAGGAACTTCTTTCCCTGCTCATTGGCCGGTAAGGCCGGAGTATGAGGGGGAATTTTCGCAAAAGGGCTTTTCTTTGCCCTTTTTTTGTAGTATAATCAACGGCAGATTATGCTGCGGCCTATTTACGCAGAGAATATTGAGGAGAAACCAGGAGGAATACCATGCTAGATTTAAAGTTTGTAAGAGAAAATCCTGAAATCGTAAAGGACAATATGAGGAAAAAGTTTCAGGATGGGAAGCTGCCGCTGGTAGATGAAGTCATCAAGCTGGATGAAGAAAACCGGAGTGCAAAGCAGGAAGCAGATAACCTGCGGGCTGAACGCAACAAACTTTCCAAACAGATAGGCGCTTTGATGGGACAGGGAAAGAAGGAAGAAGCAGAGGAAATGAAGAAAAAAGTGACCGACACTTCCGATCACCTGGCTGCACTGGAGGAAAAGGAACGGGATCTGGAAGAGAGAATCAAAAAGATCATGATGACCATTCCCAATATCATTGATCCCAGCGTACCCGTCGGAAAAGATGACAGTGAAAACGTAGAAGTACAGCGCTACGGAGAACCTGTGGTTCCTGACTTTGAAATCCCTTACCATACGGATATTATGGAAAGCTTTGACGGAATTGACCTTGACAGCGCAAGAAAAGTGGCTGGAAACGGTTTTTATTATCTCATGGGAGATATTGCAAGACTTCATTCTTCTGTTCTTTCTTATGCAAGGGACTTCATGATTGACCGGGGATTCACTTACTGCATTCCTCCGTTCATGATCCGAAGCGAAGTGGTAACCGGAGTTATGAGCTTTGCTGAAATGGAAGCCATGATGTATAAGATAGAAGGAGAGGATTTATATTTAATCGGAACCAGTGAACATTCCATGATCGGAAAGTTCATTGACACCATCCTTCCTGAGTCAGCTCTTCCTAAGACTTTAACCAGTTATTCCCCCTGTTTCCGTAAGGAAAAAGGCGCTCATGGACTGGAGGAGAGAGGCGTGTACCGCATTCACCAGTTTGAGAAGCAGGAGATGGTGGTTGTCTGCAAGCCGGAAGAAAGCATGGACTGGTATGAAAAGTTATGGCAGAACACTGTGGACTTATTCTGCTCCCTGGACATCCCTGTCAGAACCCTGGAATGCTGTTCCGGAGATTTGGCTGACTTAAAGGTGAAATCTGTGGACGTGGAAGCATGGTCACCGAGACAGAAAAAGTATTTTGAAGTGGGAAGCTGCTCCAACTTAGGAGATGCCCAGGCCAGAAGACTGAAAATCCGTGTAAACGGTGAGGATGGCAAAAAGTATTTTGCCCATACCTTAAATAATACTGTGGCAGCACCTCCAAGAATGCTGATCGCATTCCTGGAAAATAATTTACAGGCAGACGGAACAGTGAAGATTCCGGAAGCACTGCAGCCATATATGGGCGGGAAAAAGGCTCTTATACCGACCAAATAATCCGTTAAACAGCAGGTCCGGTTTTGTGAAAAACCGGGCCCTCTCCAGTTGTGGGGCAATCATAGAGAACGGGAAGAAAATCTATTGACAAACAGCCTTATGCTTATGTTATGATGGAGGGGAAGCACTCTGTTCTGTCAAGAGAAAAGGAGAATATCATTATGATTAAATTCAACCATTTTAATTTTAACGTACTTGATCTGGAAAAAAGCCTGAAGTTTTATAAAGATGCCTTAGGGCTTACTCCTGTAAGGGAAAAAACCGCATCAGACGGTTCCTTTAAGCTGGTGTATTTAGGGGACGGAATAACAGAATTCACCCTGGAGCTGACTTATCTCACTGACCGGAAAGAGCCTTATAATCTGGGAGAATGTGAATTCCATCTGGCATTTCATACCGATGAATATGATGCATGGCACGAGAAGCATAAAGAAATGGGCATAATATGTTTTGAAAATCCGGGCATGGGCATTTATTTCATCAGCGATCCTGACGGCTACTGGATTGAGATTGTACCGGAAAGATAAGGGGAAGCCAGGTGTACATTGAAGTAAACGGCGTCCGCCTGTTTTACAAAGTCTCCGGAAATGGTCCAGCCATTGTTCTGGTCCATGGAAACGGGGAGGATCACCGGATTTTTAATGAAACAGCAAAGCTGCTGGAACAGGATTACACGGTCTACGCCCTGGATTCCAGAGGCCATGGAAAAAGCTCCGGAGGAGAAGTTTTGGGATATGAAATTATGGCAGAGGATGTGGCGGCATTTATCAGAGCCTTAAAGCTGGAGCGCCCCCTTTACTGCGGATTCAGTGACGGCGGAATCATCGGGCTTTTAGCTGCAATCAAATACACCGGTCTTATTTCAAAGCTGGTAATCTGCGGTGCCAATGCTGACCCTAAGGGATTAAAAGGCTTCTGGTTCCTGTTTTTCACCCTGATGGAAAAGTTCCGCCCCGATCCCAAGACCAGCATGATGCTGAAAGAACCTCATATTACAGGAGAGCAGCTTAGCCGCATATCCATTCCGGTTCTGGTGCTTGCAGGAGAAAAGGACGTGATCCGGGAAGACCACACCAGAGATCTGGCGTTAAAGATAAAAAACAGCTATCTTAAGATTCTTCCGGGAGAAGGACATGGAACCTATATTATCCACAGCAGAAAGCTTTATTATGCCATGAAAAAGTTTCTCGAAAAATAATTTTGGTGTAAAGAAAAAACACTTGACACCATATGAAAAATATTGTATGATATCTCAGGTGATGATATGGAAAAGATTGCAAGACAAGGATTGTTGTATGATTTTTACGGAGCTTTGCTGACAGAGCATCAGAGGAATGTTTATGAAGACGTTGTGCTTTATGACTTGTCCTTAAGCGAAATCGCAGCGGAACGGGGAATCAGCCGCCAGGGAGTCCACGACTTAATCAAACGGTGCAACAAAATCCTGGAGGACTATGAAGACAAGCTTCATCTGGTGGAAAAGTTTGAACAGACCAGGAAGCTGGCCAGAGAGATCCGGAGTTTGACAAAGGAATTTGCTCTTACGGAAAACAGGGATCTGATCCGCCGCATCGAAGAGATATCGGGCGAAATCATCGAGCTGGAAGCTCATTAGGAGGGCGTTAAATGGCTTTTGAGAGCTTATCTGATAAATTACAGAATGTATTTAAGAACTTAAGAGGTAAGGGACGCTTGTCCGAAGCTGATGTAAAAACAGCTCTTAAAGAAGTTAAGATGGCTTTATTGGAAGCCGACGTAAGTTTTAAGGTTGTAAAGCAGTTTATCAGTGCCGTACAGGAACGGGCTATCGGACAGGATGTGCAAAACAGCCTGACTCCGGGACAGATGGTAATTAAGATTGTAAATGAAGAGCTGGTCAAGCTGATGGGGTCTGAGACCACTGAGATTCAGTTAAAGCCTGCCGGAGAGATGACTGTCATTTTAATGGCTGGTCTCCAGGGTGCGGGTAAGACCACCACAACTGCCAAGATTGCCGGAAAGTTAAAGGCAAAGGGCAGAAATCCTCTTCTCGTTGCATGTGACATTTACCGTCCGGCAGCTATCAAGCAGCTTCAGATCAACGGCGAAAAACAGGGAGTCCCCGTATTTACCATGGGAGATAACCACAAGCCTGCGGACATCGCAAAGGCCGCCATCGCAAGTGCCCAGAAGAATGACCAGAATGTAGTGATTCTGGATACAGCGGGCCGTCTTCACATTGATGAGGACATGATGAATGAGCTGATCGAAATTAAAGAGGCTGTAGAGGTTCACCAGACTGTTTTGGTGGTAGACGCCATGACAGGACAGGATGCCGTAAACGTGGCTGGAATGTTCAATGATAAGATCGGAATTGACGGTGTTATCATTACCAAGCTGGATGGCGACACCAGAGGCGGAGCAGCGCTTTCTATTCGTGCAGTGACCGGAAAACCGGTTCTCTACGTGGGTATGGGAGAAAAGCTTTCTGATCTGGAACAGTTTTATCCGGACCGCATGGCTTCCAGAATCTTAGGCATGGGAGATATCCTTTCTCTCATAGAAAAAGCGGAAATCCAGGTAGACGAACAGAAGGCAAAAGAACTGTCACAAAAGCTGCGGAAAGCAGAATTCGATTACAATGATTTCCTGGAGCAGATGAACCAGATCAAAAAAATGGGCGGTATGGCAAGTATTATGGGTATGCTGCCGGGTATGGGACAGATGAAGGACATGGATTTTGACGAAAAAGCCATGGACCGGGTGGAGGCTATCATTCTTTCCATGACAAAGAAAGAGCGGATGAGTCCTGACCTGATGAAAAATGTTTCCAGAAAACAGCGGGTTGCAAAGGGCGCTGGAGTAGATATCAGCGAAGTAAACCGTATAGTCAAGCAGTTTGACCAGATGAAGAAGATGATGAAGCAGCTTCCCGGAATGATGGGCGGCGGAAAACGCGGCGGCGGACTCTTCGGCAAACTGAAATTACCCTTTTAGTTTTAACTTATGATGTTAGCAAAGCAGGTTCCTGCGTTCGCTATAGATTAGTTTCAGAAATCCAGGATTTAAGGAGGTGAATTTCACAATGGCAGTAAAGATGAGATTAAAAAGAATGGGTCAGAAAAAGGCTCCTTTCTATAGAATTGTAGTTGCAGATTCCAGATCTCCAAGAGACGGCAGATTCATCGAAGAAATTGGTTACTATGATCCAACCACAGAACCAAGCGTAATCAAGTTTGATGAGGAAAATGCTAAGAAATGGTTAGCAACAGGTGCACAGCCAACAGAAGTTGTAAGCAAGCTTTTAAAGATCGCCGGTATCCAGTAGTGAGAGGTGAAGCGTATGAAAGAATTAGTAGAAGTGATTGCAAGAGCACTGGTTGATAATCCGGATCAGGTTGTTGTGGCTGAAACTGTAAAGGATGATGAAATCATTCTCGAGCTTACAGTAGCACCTTCCGATATGGGTAAGGTCATCGGCAAGCAGGGCCGTATTGCAAAGGCAATCCGCTCTGTTGTAAAAGCAGCAGCTTCCAAGGAAGATAAAAAGGTTACTGTAGAAATCCAGTAATGTCAAGACCGCCGGCCAGTTGGGAAGGCGGTCTTTTCCTTCTTTAATACAATATGGAGAGACAGATGGAAAATTTATTGAGAGTCGGTGTGATTTCCTCCACCCACGGGGTGAAGGGAGAGGTCAAGGTCTATTCTACCACTGATGATATAAACCGTTTTAAGACTTTAAAAAAAGTGATTCTTGATACGGGCAGGGAGCATATGGAGCTGGAAATCCAGAATGTAAAGTTTTTTAAGAACATGGCGATTCTTAAATTCAAGGGATATGACTCCATCGAGGACATTGAAAAATACAAGGGAAAAGATTTGCTGGTCACCAGGGACCAGGCTGTAAAGCTGGGACCGGATGAAAATTTCATTGCTGACTTAATTGGGCTTACGGTGGTTACGGAGGACGGGGAAGAATTCGGAACCCTGACAGACGTGATCAAGACCGGAGCAAACGATGTTTACGAGGTGAAAACCAAGTCAGGGAAGGAAGTCCTGCTTCCGGCCATTAAGGAATGCGTATTAAGTGTGGACTTAGAGACAGGAATTGTGAAAGTCCACATCATGGACGGACTTCTGGATTAAAATAGGGAGCGGATGAAAGAATGAACTACCATATATTAACCTTATTTCCTGATATGGTTTTAAACGGCTTAAATACCAGTATTATCGGGAGAGCGGCGGAAAAGGGCCTTCTCTCTATTGAAGCCATTGACATCCGGGAATATTCCACTGACAAGCACCGCCGGGTGGATGATTATCCATATGGAGGCGGAGCCGGAATGGTGATGCAGCCTATGGCTATTTGTGATGCCTATGAGGATTTGTGCGAAAAGTTGGAAAAAAGACCTCGTGTCATCTATATGACCCCTCAGGGAAAGGTCTTTAACCAGAAGATTGCAGAGGAGCTTTCCAAGGAGGAAGACCTTGTTTTCCTGTGCGGCCATTACGAAGGCATTGACGAAAGGGCTTTGGAGCTGATTGCCACGGATTATCTCTCTATCGGTGATTATGTGCTGACAGGAGGAGAGCTTCCTGCCATGGTGATGATTGACTGCATTTCCAGACTGATTCCCGGCGTTTTAAATAACGATGTTTCTGCAGAGTTTGAATCCTTTCACGATAATCTGCTGGAATATCCCCAGTATACCAGACCAGAGGAATACAAGGGCCTGCGGGTTCCTGAAGTCCTCTTATCAGGCCATCATAAAAACATCGATACCTGGAGGCGGGAACAAGCCATTAAGCGGACCTTGGAACGGCGGCCTGATCTTTTAAAGGATGCGGTTCTGACAAAAAAAGAAGCAGAATATTTAAAAAATCTGGAAAAAGAACTGGAAAACGGGGAATAATTTACTATAACAGTTCAGTACGGCGGGAATAATGGCAAGAAGATACCGTACTGAACCGTTACAATTTATTCATGAAAGGACTTGCATTCCAGAGGCCTTTATGTTAGAATACAAAATGTTGTGATGAAAAGGAGATGGTCCTCTGTTACGGATTCCAGTATGAAGTATTAAGAACATCAAATAAAATCAAGGAGGTTCACACAATGAACGAAATTATTAAGAAAATCGAAGCAGCACAGTTAAAGCAGTCTGTACCGGAGTTCCACGTTGGCGATACCGTTAAGGTATACAACAAGATCAAAGAGGGAACCCGTGAAAGAATCCAGATTTTTGAAGGAACTGTTATCAAGAGACAGAACGGCGGCGCAAGAGAAACCTTTACCGTAAGAAAGAATTCTAACGGCATCGGCGTTGAGAAGACCTGGCCATTACATTCCCCTTCTGTAGACAACATCGAAGTTGTAAGAAGAGGTAAAGTAAGAAGAGCAAAACTGTACTACTTAAGAGACAGAGTAGGTAAGGCTGCCAAGGTAAAAGAATTGGTTAAATAATTCCGGAACAGTTGAGAGGGACAATGCAAATTGTCCCTTTCTTGGCATGATTTACTTAGTAAATCTGCCGCTTAATCGCCGCAGGAAAATGGTATTTCCTTAAGTGGGGTGTTTAAAGGATGGACTTTTATCATAGTGAAGATAATAACAAGTTTCGCCACCTGGTCAACTGGATTGTTGACATCATCGTGGTCATTGCATTTGCATGGTTTCTGGTTTATGCCTATGGAACCCAGATCGTAATTGCAGGCCATTCCATGTCCCCTCTTCTGGAATCAGAAGATGTGGTTTTAATGGATAGGATATCTTATGATTTTGGCCGTCCCATCCGGTTTGATGTGGTGGTGTTTCAGCGGGAAGATCAGAAGATGAATGTGAAACGGGTCATCGGCCTGCCGGGAGAAACGGTTCAGATAAAAAACGATGAAATCTATATTGACGGTGAGAAGCTGAAAGAGCCGGAGGGTTTGGGTCGGGTATCCCTTTCAGGGCTTGCGGAAAAACCCGTAAAACTGGGAGAAGATGAGTATTTTTTATTAGGTGATAACCGGGACAGCAGTGAAGACAGCCGCTTTTCCAACATAGGAAACGTGAGCGGCAGACAGATACAGGGAAAAGTATGGTTTCGTATGAGGCCATTTTCAAGGATGGAATTAATTCGTTCGAAATAGAGGAATGTTATGAATATACAATGGTATCCAGGTCATATGACCAAAGCCAAAAGGGCAATGAAAGAAGATGTCAAATTAATTGATTTGATTATAGAACTGGTGGATGCAAGGGTCCCCTTAAGCAGCCGTAATCCTGATATTGATGAACTGGGAAAAGGGAAAGCCCGGATGGTCCTGCTCAATAAATCTGATCTGGGGGATGAACGCTATAATAACGCCTGGTCAGCTTATTTTGAGGAACAGGGCTGTCACGTAGTCAAGGTCAATTCCAGAACAGGATCAGGCTTAAAGCAGATCAACAGTGTGGTTCAGGAGGCTTGTAAAGAAAAGATAGAGAGGGACCGCAAAAGAGGGATTTTAAACCGTCCGGTCCGCGCTATGGTGGTTGGAATCCCAAATGTGGGAAAATCCACCTTTATCAATTCCATTGCAGGAAAGGCCAGTGCCAAAACAGGAAATAAGCCTGGAGTGACCAAGGGAAACCAGTGGATCAGGCTTAATAAGAATTTAGAACTTCTGGACACTCCGGGAATTTTGTGGCCCAGATTTGAGGACCAGCAGGTGGGGTTGCGTCTGGCTTTTATCGGATCTGTCAAGGATGAGATCTTGAATAAGGATGAACTTGCTTTGGAACTGATCCGTTTCTTAAAGAAGGAATATCCACAAGTGCTTTCTGAACGGTATGGGATTGCTGAGGTCGGGGATATAGAGGTATTAGGAGAGATTGCAAAAGCAAGATCCTGTCTTGTAAGAGGCGGGGAACTGGATTTAGGCCGGGCGGCCAATCTTTTTATTGATGACTTCCGAAGCGGAAAGCTGGGAAGGATCACTTTGGAGCTTCCGCCTCAGCCATAGGCATTTAAGATCATATGGGCCGGCTCTTTGAAAGGGCGGGCCCTGTTTTATAGACGGAGTGTACACATGAGAAAATTAACAGAAGAAAAGCTTCAGGCAGAACGGGAACGTCTGGAGAAAATGAAGGAATTTGAATACCAGTATGAGGAGCATATTGCGGTCTGCGGTATCGACGAAGTGGGCCGGGGGCCTCTTGCAGGCCCTGTAGTGGCAGGAGCCGTAATTCTGCCAAGGGACTGTGAGCTGCTGTTTTTAAATGACTCAAAGAAGCTGACGGAGAAACGGCGGGAAGCCTTATATGATGAAATCCAGGAGAAGGCAATTGCCTTTTCAGTCGGAGTGGTGGGGCCAGATGTCATTGATGAAATCAATATTTTACAGGCCACATATGAAGCCATGCGGCAGGCCATAAAAGGCTTAAAGACAGTGCCTGAGGTCCTTTTAAATGATGCGGTCACCATTCCGCAAGTCACCATTCCCCAGGTTCCCATTATCAAGGGAGATGCAAAGAGCGTCTCCATTGCTGCTGCCAGCGTTCTGGCAAAGGTGACCAGGGACCGGATGATGGAGGAATATGACAAACTGTTTCCGGAATACGGATTTGCAAAGAATAAGGGATATGGAACAGCGGTTCATATTGCAGCTTTGAAGGAATCGGGCCCTTGTCCTATTCACAGGCGCAGCTTTATTAAAAATTTCACAAATTAAGTGGTGGAAATATTATTTATGCTGAATATGGGGGATGAGTTTGAAAAATTCAAGGCATGTTGGAAGTCAGTTTGAAGAAATGGCCGCTTCCTATTTGCAGGAGGCAGGATATCAGATTCTGGACCGGAATTACAGAGACCGACTGGGAGAGATTGATATTGTTGCAAAGGATGGAAGATATCTGGTTTTCGTGGAAGTAAAATACCGGGCAAATTCAGAAAAAGGAGATCCGGCAGAGGCTGTCCATGGCCGGAAACAGAAAAGGATAAGAAACGGAGCCAGGGGATATTTGTATCGCCATGGCCTGGGAGAAGATGTTGCCTGCCGGTTTGATGTGGTTGCTGTATTGGGCCATGAGATCCGGCTTATTAAGGATGCATTTTAGACGGAGGTATGACGGATGAAAGATATATGGAAACGCAGGGGCAAAAACATATTGGATTATAAGACAGAAGGTCAGGCCCCTTACTTATCCTTTCCCATTCTGGAAGAGACCGGCTTGGTAAAGCAGGGCTTTTCAACCAAGCTGGGCGGAGTCAGCCAGGGGAAGTTCGCCTCTATGAATCTGACATTTACCAGAGGAGACAACCCGGATCATGTATTGGAAAATTATAAACGAATGGCGGATGCCTTAGGCGTTGATGCGGAAAGGATGGTTTTATCCTACCAGACCCATACCACCAATGTGAGGGTGGTGACAGAGGATGATGCCGGGAAAGGAATTTCAAAGGAGCGGGAATATAAAGATGTGGATGGCCTGATCACCAATGTTCCCGGGATTACCTTAGTTACCTTTTATGCGGACTGCGTTCCCCTTTATTTTCTGGATCCGGTTCACAAGGCTGTCGGACTCAGCCATTCCGGCTGGAGGGGTACTGTAAACCGCATGGGAGAAGTGACTGTAAAGAAAATGGGAGAAGTCTTTGGATCAAAGCCGGAGGATATGATTGCTTGTATCGGTCCCAGCATCTGCAAAGACTGCTATGAGGTGGGAAGCGAAGTGGCCGGAGAATTTATGAGCGGGTTTGACAGGAAGTACTGGGAAGAGATTCTGGAAGATCAGGGAAATGGAAAGTATTTGCTGGATCTTTGGAGGGCAAATGAGATTGTGCTGCAAGAAGCCGGAGTAAAGAAAGAGCACATCCAGGTTACGGATATCTGTACCCGATGCAATTCGGATTATCTGTTTTCCCACCGTGTTACAGGGGATGAGAGGGGAAACTTAGGAGCATTTTTAAGCTTGATTCCTTAGCACGCAAAGTGGGGCAGTTCCCAATAGGAACTGCCCCATTCTTAAGTACTATGAACGCCCGGAGTATTTCTTTAAAAGCTTCTGTATTTTATCGGTAGAAGAAAGGGCTGTACTGATGGATACGTCGTGATTCAAGGAATTCACAACAGCAGCCATGTATTTGCTGACATCAGCCTCCACATACCATTCCTTTTCAAACAGTTCCTTAGGACGGTAGTTTAAGTTGGTGGTTACCACACAATCGATATAGCCCTTGTTGTAGAATTCATCAAACTTTGACAGTCCGTTGGTAAACAGTCCGAAGGTACAGCAGACGATGACCTTATCAGCTTTCCTTTCCTTTAATTCCCTTGCTGTATCCAGCATGCTTTCACCGGAGGAAATCATATCGTCCACAATGAGAACGGTCTTGCCTTCTACGGAGGAGCCTAAAAATTCGTGGGCAACAATGGGGTTGCGTCCGTCAATGACCTGGGAATAATCCCTTCTCTTGTAGAACATACCCATATCAATGCTTAAGTTGTTTGCCAGATATACGGCCCGGTCCATAGCGCCTTCATCAGGGCTGATGACCATTAAGTTCTCTTTGTCAATCTTTAAATCGGGATAATGCTTCAGCACTGCCTTAACAAACTGGTAGGTAGGCATGAAGTTGTCAAAGCCGCTTAAAGGAATGGCATTCTGGACTCTGGGATCATGGGCATCAAAGGTGATGATATTGCTTACTCCCATATTTACCAGTTCCTCTAAAGCCATGGCGCAGTCTAAGGATTCCCGTTTTGATCTTTTGTGCTGGCGGCTCTCATATAAAAATGGCATAATAACGCTTACCCTGTGGGCAGTGGCGCTGCATGCACCGAGAAGCCGCTTTAAATCCTGAAAATGGTCGTCGGGAGACTTGTGGTTTGTATAACCGTTGACCGTATAGGAGATGCTGTAATTAGTCACATCCACCATTGCAAAGATATCCGTACCCCGGATTGACTCCTTGATGATTCCCTTGGCCTCTCCACTTCCAAAACGGGGGCATTCACATTTCAGAAGATAAGAGTCAACATCATATCCGCGGTAATGAAGATCGGCTTCCCGGCGGGTAAGCTCCTCCAAATCATTCCTGCGGAAACCCACAATGTGGTCATTCACTTTTGTGGCCAGCTCCCTGCAGCTTTCCAGCGCTGCGATCTTTAAAGGACCTACAGGAAGCCGGTCGTTAAAAACATAATCATTTGCCATGACAAAGATTCCTCCATAAAAATGAACAGCCAGCCGTAAGACTGCCTGTTTATAATCTTACATCCCTTTATACCATTGATTGACAGAGGGGTCAATAGCCTTTGTCACATTTTAGCGAAAAAAACAAAAAACAGGAGAATGGCAATTTTTGTTTGCATTTCCATAGAGTGTTATTATATAATACCAGTGCGAATGATACCATTCTTTTATATAGATTGGCAGTTACAGAAAGGTAAAGAAATAATGAACAAGAAAGGGCACATCATAAAAGAAATCGCTCCCGGTTCCATTGCGGAACAGCTGGAGCTGGAGCCTGGAGATGAAGTTCTGTCCATAGACGGGCATGAACTGGAAGATATTTTTGACTATGAATACTATATGAACAGCGAAGCCATTCTCATGGTGGTGCGAAAGCAAAACGGAGAAGAATGGGAGCTGGAAATAGAGAACCAATACGAGGACCTGGGAATCACCTTTGAAAACGGCCTGATGAGCGAATACCGTTCCTGCAGGAATAAATGTATTTTCTGTTTTATAGACCAGATGCCGCCGGGTATGAGGGAAACCCTTTACTTTAAAGATGATGATTCAAGACTTTCTTTTTTACAGGGAAATTATGTGACTCTGACCAATATGAGTGACCACGATATTGAGCGGATCATCAAATTTAAGCTGGCCCCCATCAATATATCGGTCCACACCACCAACCCTGAACTGAGATGTCAGATGCTTCACAACCGGTTTGCAGGAGAAGCCCTGGGAAAGATCCGCAGGCTTTATGAGGCGGAAATTCCCATGAACGGGCAGATCGTGCTGTGCAAGGGAGTCAATGACGGAAAAGAGCTGGAGAGGACCATCAGAGACTTATCGGAGTATATTCCCTTTATGGAAAGCGTTTCCGTGGTGCCTGTAGGCGTATCCAAGCACAGAGAGGGCTTATATCCTCTGGAGGCCATGACAGGGGAAGATGCCAGGAATTGTTTGAAGATTGTAGAACAGTGGCAGGAAAAGCTGTATAAGGCTCATGGAAGCCATTTCATCCATGCCAGTGATGAATTTTATATTCTGGCCGGGCTGCCTATCCCGGAAGAGCGCCGCTATGACGGATACATTCAGCTTGAAAATGGAGTGGGAATGCTGCGGCTTTTGGAGGAAGAAATAAAAACTGCTTTAAAGGGGCTGGAAGGAGACAACCGCATGGAGGAGATTTCCATTGCAACAGGAAAATTAGCCGCTCCCTTTATTGAAAACCACAGCCAGCTGGTCCGCAGGAAGTTTCCGGGCCTGACCATTCATGTATATACCATTGATAATATTTTCTTCGGTGAGCATATTACGGTGGCGGGATTGATTACGGGACAGGATCTGATCAAACAGCTTTCAGGGAAACCTCTGGGCGGGAGGCTTTTGCTTCCGGAATGCATGTTCCGCAGCGGAGAAGAGGTATTTCTTGATGATCTGACCCGTCAGGATGTACAAAAGGCTTTACAAGTACAGGTAGATATTGTAAAATCAAGCGGTCAGGATTTTGTACAGGCAGTTTTGGAGCCGGTAGGAGAGAATGAAGCTTCTTATGAAGGATACGAATTAAACACCCTTGAGGGTATACCTCTATGCCGGGAAGACGGGCAGGAAAGAGGAAAGGAGATACAATATGAGTAAACCAGTAGTTGCCATCGTGGGCCGCCCCAATGTGGGAAAGTCTACGTTGTTTAATGTTTTGGCCGGGGAGACCATTTCCATTGTAAAGGATACTCCCGGTGTCACCAGGGACCGGATTTATGCCGACTGTACCTGGCTTAATATGAATTTCACACTGATTGATACAGGCGGTATTGAGCCTGACAGCGGAGATATCATTCTGTCACAGATGAGAGAGCAGGCGGAGATTGCCATTGCCACTGCAGATGTGATCATCTTTATTGTGGATGTGCGCCAGGGGCTTGTAGACGCGGACTCCAAGGTTGCGGACATACTGCGCAAGTCCAAAAAGCCAGTGGTCCTTGCAGTCAATAAAGTGGACAGCTTCCAGAAGTTTGGAAATGACGTATATGAGTTTTATAATCTGGGAATCGGCGATCCCGTTCCCGTATCAGCGGCTTCCAGACTGGGGCTTGGAGACCTTCTCGATGAAGTAACAAAGCATTTTGACTTAAGCCAGGTTGAGGATACAGAGGATGACAGACCCAGAATTGCCATTGTAGGAAAGCCCAATGTAGGAAAATCTTCTATTATAAACCAGCTTTTAGGAGAAAACCGGGTAATTGTTTCCGATATTGCGGGAACCACCAGAGATGCGGTGGATACGGAGGTGATCCATGACGGAACCGAATATGTATTCATTGATACGGCAGGCTTAAGGCGAAAGAGCAAGATCAAAGAGGAACTGGAGCGCTACAGCATCATCCGTACTGTTACGGCAGTGGAACGGGCCGATGTGGTGGTTGTGGTCATTGACGCCCAGGAGGGAGTTACCGAACAGGATGCCAAAATAGCTGGTATTGCCCATGACAGGGGAAAAGGAATCATTGTGGCGGTAAATAAATGGGATGCCATTGAAAAGCATGACAAGACCATTTATGAATATACTAATAAAATCAAAGACACCTTATCTTTTATGCCTTATGCGGAATTCGTGTTTATTTCCGCTAAAACAGGGCAGAGGATGAATAAGATGTTTGAGCTGATCGATATGGTCCGGGAAAACCAGACCCTGCGTGTGGGTACCGGAGTGCTCAATGAGATTATGTCGGAAGCAGTTGCCCTCCAGCAGCCCCCTTCTGACAAAGGCAAGCGCCTGAGACTATATTATATTACCCAGGTTGCCGTAAAGCCGCCTACCTTTGTAATTTTTGTAAATGATAAAGAACTGACCCATTTTTCTTACACCAGATATATTGAAAATAAGATCAGAAGTGCATTTGGCTTCCGGGGCACTTCCCTTAAATTTATATATAGAGAACGGAGCGGAAAGGAAACATAATATGGAGAGGATCATTTGTCTTTTAGCCGGCTACTTGTTCGGCCTTATTCAATCCGGATATTTTTACGGAAGAGCCCATAAAATCGATATCCGCAACCATGGAAGCGGAAATTCCGGAACTACCAACGCTTTGAGGGTAATGGGAGCAAAGGCCGGAGCCGTTGTCTTTCTCGGTGATTTTCTGAAAGCCTTTCTGCCTTGTATGGCAATGCGGCTTATTTTCCGGGAGCAGCCGGATATGATTTATCTTCTGATTCTGTATATGGGCTTTGGCGTTATTTTAGGACACAATTATCCATTCTATTTGAGTTTCAAGGGAGGAAAGGGCATTGCGGCCACTGCAGGCCTGATTGTGGCCCTGGATTTATGGCTTATGCTGTTATGTCTGGTGGTTTTTGTGCTGATCGTAGGCGTAACCAGATACGTGTCTTTAGGCTCTCTGGTGGTTGCAGCCATACTCTTTGTCTGGCTGGTTCTGTTTGCGGCAATGGGGATCTATGAAGTTCCCCCTGCCCTGCGGCCGGAATTTTACATAATGGCAGGGCTTATAAGCGGTCAGGCGTATTGGCGCCATCGGGCCAATATAGGCCGGCTTATTCACGGAACGGAAAATAAGCTTTCTGTTGGATCAGGAAAAAAAGGCTGAAAGAGATGAGGTGAAGCAAATGGCTAAAGTTGGAGTAATCGGTTCAGGAACCTGGGGAATTGCCCTGGCAGTCCTTTTGCATGGAAACGGACATGAGGTGGCAGTCTGGTCTGCCCTTCCTGAAGAGATTTCAGAGATGAAAAAGACACACAGGCATCAGAATCTCCCGGACCTGATTCTGGCCGAGGATATTGTGCTTACGGAGGATATGGAAGAGGCTATGACCGGCCGGGATGTTCTGGTAACCGCAGTTCCTTCGGTATACGTGCGTTCTACTGCAAAAAGGATGAATCCTTTCTGCCGCTATGGGCAGGTGGTGGTCAACGTTGCCAAGGGAATTGAAGAGTCCACACTGATGACTCTATCTGAGATTCTGGAGCAGGAGCTTCCCATGGCTGATGTGGCGGTTCTTTCCGGCCCCAGTCATGCAGAAGAGGTGAGCAGGGGACTTCCCACCACCTGTGTGGCAGGCGCCCGCACTCAAAAGACAGCCGAATACCTTCAGGGGATTTTCATGAAGGATGTTTTCAGGGTCTATACAAGCCCGGACATACTGGGAATTGAGCTGGGAGGCTCTTTAAAGAACGTCATTGCCCTTGCCGCGGGAATTGCAGACGGCTTAGGCTGCGGGGACAATACAAAGGCGGCCTTAATCACAAGAGGTATTGCTGAAATCTCCAGACTTGGAACTGTTATGGGCGGAAAATTCCAGACCTTTTACGGCTTGTCAGGAATTGGAGATTTAATCGTAACCTGTGCCAGCATGCACAGCCGCAATCGGAGGGCAGGCATTTTAATCGGCCAGGGAAAGACCATGGAGGAAGCCACAAAAGAAGTGAAAATGGTGGTGGAAGGCATTTATTCCGCCAGGGCGGCCCTTGCTTTGTCGGAAAAACATGAAGTTTCCATGCCCATTGTGGAACAGGTGAATGAGGTCTTATTCAACGGGAAATCTGCTTCCGAGGCAGTAAAGGATTTAATGCTGCGGGACAAGACCATAGAAAGCTCAGATATTCCATGGGACAGACCTGTAGAATAGATGAATTTTTTTGATAATTGAATCAAAATCAGTTGACATTTTTATAAAGCCACCTTATTATTAAGACTATGTATACGTCAATAGGACAGAATTTGGTGTTATTTTGACGATATATTTGAAAATGCTTTATAAGGAGGAAAGATTTATGAAAAAATCTATGAAAAAGCTGCTGAGTCTTGGTATGGCAGTTGCTATGGCAGCATCCTTAACTGCCTGCGGCGGCAATGCTTCACCCAGCGGCACAACAGCAGCAGAGACAAAGGCGGCATCAGGGGAAGGATCTTTTAAGATCGGCGGTATCGGACCTGTTACTGGAGGTGCAGCTATCTATGGACAGGCCGTTATGAACGGAATTGACCTGGCAGTAAGTGAGATCAATGCAAACGGCGGTATCAACGGAGCCCAGATTGAGTACAATTTCCAGGATGATGAGCACGATACGGAAAAAGCAGTTAATGCTTACAACACCTTAAAAGACTGGGGTATGCAGATGCTGGTCGGTGCTGTTACTTCCGCTCCTACCATTGCAGTAGGTGCAGAGTCCAGCAACGACAATATGTTCCAGCTGACTCCTTCCGGTTCCGCAGCAGACTGTACCAAATTTGAGAATCAGTTCCGTGTATGTTTCTCTGACCCTAACCAGGGTGTGGCATCTGCACAGTATATAGGCGAGAACAAGCTGGCTACCAAGGTTGCCGTTATCTATGACAGCTCTGATGTTTATTCAGCAGGTATCCATGATAAGTTTGTATCTGAAGCAGCAAATCAGGGACTTGAGATCGTTTCTGATGAAGCGTTTACAGCAGATAACAACACAAACTTCTCCGTACAGCTTCAGAAGGCACAGGATTCCGGCGCAGAGCTTGTATTCCTTCCGATTTACTATTCACAGGCAGCTTTAATTCTTGCCCAGGCAGATCAGATGGGATTTGAAACACAGTTCTTTGGCTGCGATGGTCTGGATGGACTTCTGACTGTAGAAAACTTTGATATTGCTTTAGCTGAGAACGTTATGCTTCTTACTCCATTTGCTGCAGACGCAGAAGATGAGCTGACAAAGAATTTTGTGGAGGCTTACAAGGCAAAGCACAACGAGATCCCCAACCAGTTTGCTGCAGACGGCTATGACGCTGTTTACGCGGTTAAGGCTGCTGCTGAAAAAGCAGGCATCACTCCAGATATGGATGCATCTGCTATCTGTGAAGCTTTAAAGACTGCTATGACAGAAATCACCATCAACGGATTAACCGGTGAAAATATGAAGTGGACGGCAGACGGTGAACCGGAGAAGGCTCCAAAGGCTGTTAAGATCGTAAACGGTGCTTATACAGCTATGTAATATAATATGACCCAACAGAGGGTCGTCCAGAGGACGACCCTCTTACTTTTCCTTACAAAAAACGAATGAGGTGCGTTGATATGATGAGTTTCATATCCTATTTTATTAATGGTGTAAGTCTTGGCAGTGTTTATGCGATCATTGCTCTGGGTTATACCATGGTATATGGCATTGCCAAGATGCTTAACTTTGCTCATGGCGATGTTATTATGATCGGGGGATACGTGGTGTTCACAGTTGTCAGCACAATGGGCTTAGGACCAGTTGCCGGCATACTTCTTGCAGTTATCTTATGTACTGTTTTGGGCATGGTCATTGAGGGCGTGGCTTACCGTCCCTTGCGTATGGCAAGTCCTTTGGCAGTTCTGATTACAGCAATCGGTGTGAGCTACCTGCTTCAGAACATCGCACTGCTTGTTTTTGGTTCCAATCCAAAATCCTTTACTTCCGTTGTATCTATTCCGGCTCTTAAACTGTTAGGAGGCAAGCTGACGATTTCCGGTGAAACTATGGTGACCATAACCAGCTGTATCATTATTATGGTGGTTTTGACCTCTTTTATCAGGAAGACCAAAGCAGGACAGGCTATGCTGGCCGTATCAGAGGACAAGGGGGCTGCTCAGTTAATGGGAATCAACGTAGATGGCACCATTGCCCTTACCTTTGCCATTGGCTCCGCCCTGGCTGCTATTGCCGGCGCTCTCCTTTGCTCCGCATACCCGACTCTTACTCCCTATACCGGTGCCATGCCTGGAATCAAGGCGTTTGTGGCTGCTGTATTTGGGGGAATCGGCTCCATTCCCGGAGCTTTTATCGGAGGAATTTTACTGGGTGTCATTGAAAACTTAAGCAAGGCTTATATTTCCTCCCAGCTTTCCGATGCCATCGTATTTGGAGTCCTCATTGTGGTCCTTCTTGTAAAGCCCACCGGAATTCTGGGCAAGAAGATCAGCGAGAAAGTATAATAGGTGGACGACATGGAAAAAAACACAAAAACAACATTCCGTTTGAACAAAACGACTAAAAGCAACATCATAACCTATGGGATTGTGATTGCTGCTTATTTTGCAGTACAGCTTCTGGTAAATGCAGGTCAGGTCAGCAGCCTGATGAAGGGACTTTTAGTTCCGCTGTGTATTTATACCATTCTGGCAGTGTCTTTAAACTTAACTGTAGGAATTCTCGGAGAACTGAGTCTGGGCCATGCAGGCTTTATGTGCGTGGGCGCATTTGCCAGTTCCCTGTTTTCCATCGCCACCTTGGAGACAATTCCCAATGCAGGAATCCGGTTCTTTTTTGCAATCCTGATCGGAGCAGCAGGAGCCGCCCTGGCTGGTATTGTGGTGGGAATTCCGGTTTTAAGGCTTCGTGGAGACTACCTTGCCATTGTAACTCTGGCCTTTGGTGAGATCATCAAAAACGTGGTCAATGTGCTTTACATTGGAAAGGATTCTCAGGGTCTTCATATGTCCATGAAAAATGCTGCCGCCCTTAATTTAGAAGAAGGCGGAACGGTTATCTTAAACGGCGCCCAGGGAATTACGGGAACACCTAAGAATTCCACCTTTACCATTGGTGTGGTTCTGATTCTCATTACCCTGTTCATTGTGCTGAATTTAATCCACTCCAGGTCCGGACGCGCTATTATGTCAGTTCGTGACAACCGGATTGCAGCGGAATCCATCGGTATCAACATTACAAAATACAAGCTTATGGCCTTTACTATTTCCGCTTCCCTTGCAGGAGCAGCGGGAGTGTTATATTCCCATAACCTTTCAGCCCTTACAGCCACCCAGAAAAACTTCGGCTACAACCAGTCCATTATGATTCTTGTATTCGTGGTTCTCGGCGGCATCGGAAATATCCGGGGCTCCATTATATCAGCTGTGCTGCTAACTCTGCTTCCGGAGCTGTTAAGAGGGCTTAACAACTACCGTATGCTGATTTATGCCATCGTTCTGATTGTCATGATGATTTTCAACTGGAGTCCTAAGCTGATTGACTTCAGGAAACGCCATTCTCTGAAACGGTATTTTGGCAAAAATAAGGCAGAAAAGGGAGGCGCATAATCATGGCATTATTGGAAATCAAAAACCTGGGCATATCCTTTGGCGGTCTGCGGGCTGTTGATAATTTCAACATCACCATTGAAAAAGGGCAGCTCTATGGTCTTATAGGTCCTAACGGAGCCGGTAAAACCACCATCTTCAACCTTTTAACCGGCGTATATAAGCCAAACACAGGCACCATTTTTTTGGATGAAAAAAATATAACAGGAAAAAAGACGGTGGATATCAACCGGTCCGGAATTGCAAGGACTTTTCAGAACATCCGCCTGTTTAAAGAACTGACGGTTCTTGACAACGTAAAAACAGGGCTTCACAACGGTTATCCTTACTCTACGGCGGCAGGCATTTTACGCCTTCCAAAGTATTATAAGGTGGAGAAGCAGATGGATGAAAAAGCCCTTGAACTTTTAAAGGTATTTGACTTAGATCAGGAAAAGGATACCCTTGCCGCAAATCTGCCCTATGGAAAACAGAGGAAGCTGGAGATTGCCAGGGCTCTTGCCACCAATCCCAGGCTTTTGCTCCTTGATGAGCCGGCGGCAGGCATGAACCCCAACGAAACCAGTGAGCTTATGGATACCATCCGCTTTGTACGGGATAATTTTGATATGACCATTCTGTTGATTGAGCATGACATGAAGCTTGTTTCCGGCATATGTGAGCGTCTGACCGTACTGAACTTCGGTCAGGTTCTGGTCCAGGGAAAGACTGCGGATGTACTCAACAATCCGGAAGTCATCAAGGCATATCTGGGAGAATAGGGAGGCTTAAATCATGGCAATACTTGAAGTGAAAGATCTGGAAGTACATTACGGCATTATCAAGGCGCTGAGGAGTATTTCCTTTGAAGTGAAGGAGGGGGAGATTGTAGCCTTAATCGGTGCAAACGGAGCGGGCAAGACCACCACCCTTCATACCATAACCGGACTTTTAAAGTCCTCCTCCGGCAGTATACAGTTTGACGGACGGGATATTACAAAGATCCGGGGAGATAAAATCGTAGGCATGGGAATGGCCCATGTGCCTGAAGGGCGGCGTGTATTCGCTTCCCTGAGTGTTTATGAAAATTTAAAGCTGGGAGCTTATACCAGACGGGATAAGGATGAGATAGAAGAGACCCTGAACATGATTTACAAGCGGTTCCCCAGACTTTTGGAGCGGAAAAACCAGCCGGCCGGAACCTTAAGCGGCGGAGAACAGCAGATGTTAGCCATGGGGCGGGCTCTTATGAGCCACCCGAAGGTCATTGTTCTGGATGAGCCCTCCATGGGACTTTCTCCTATTTACGTTAACGAGATCTTTGATATCATTCAGGAGATCAACAAGTCAGGAACAACGGTTTTACTGGTGGAACAGAATGCGAAAAAAGCCCTGTCCATTGCTAACCGTGCCTATGTTCTTGAAACAGGAGCCATTGTTTTAAGCGGTGATGCAAAAGAACTGATGAACAATGATTCCGTAAAAAAAGCATATTTAAGCGAATGACAGAAGCCCTGCAGTCTCCCTGAAAACCTTAAGTGTACAGGAGGCTGCAGGGTTTTTTCTGTCATAATTGTTTCCCGTCTGCATATAGTGTAACAGCACAGAAGGGGGAATCTTTATGGACAATTATAACGTATACAATGATATTAAAGCCAGGACCAACGGAGAAATTTACATCGGAGTAGTGGGACCGGTAAGAACGGGAAAATCAACCTTTATCAAGCGCTTTATAGAATTGATGGTTTTGCCTGTTATGGAGGATGAGCACCAGAAAACCCAGACAAGGGACGAACTGCCTCAGAGTGCGGCAGGAAAGACGGTTATGACCACGGAGCCTAAGTTTATCCCAAAGGAAGCAGCAAGCCTCCACCTTGGGGAAGGGATCGAAGCTAAAGTCCGCTTAATTGATTGTGTGGGCTTTATGGTGGATGGAGCTGCCGGTCATATTGAAAATGATGAAGAGCGTCTGGTAAAGACCCCCTGGTTCGATTACGATATTCCTTTTACCAAGGCGGCAGAAATCGGAACCAGAAAGGTCATTAATGACCATTCCACCATTGGTGTGGTCATCACCACAGACGGCTCCATCGGAGAATTAAAGCGCCCCAATTACATAGCTGCCGAAGAGCGTACTGTGGACGAATTAAAGGCATTGGGAAAGCCTTTCATTATCCTGCTGAACTCTGCCAGGCCATATTCTGATGAAACAGTGGAGCTTGCCAGGGATATGAGCGAAAAGTACGGGGTAACGGTTCTGCCCGTTAACTGTGAGCAGCTGAAAAAGGAGGATGTGAACAGTATTCTGGAACGTGTATTAAAGGAGTTTCCGGTGACGGAAATGGACTTTTTTATTCCCAAGTGGCTTGAAATCCTGCCTGCCACACACTGGCTGAAAGCCCAGGCTATCCAGGTGGCAAAGGATATGGTGAAAAAGGTTTCCCACATGAAGGATGTGACTTCCAGTCTTTTGGAGGGAGTGGCAGAAAATGTCCGTTCCGTCAAGGTGCAGAACATGAATATGGCTAACGGAAGCATTGAGATGACCATGGATGTGGATGACAGCTATTATTACCAGATTCTCAGCGATTACGTTGGAATCCCCATTGAAGGGGAATACCAGCTGATGCAGATTTTAAGCGAACTGGCGAAAATGCGGACCGAGTATGAAAAGGTCAACCAGGCCATGAACCAGGTTCGGATGAAGGGCTATGGAGTGGTGACGCCTGAGCGGTCCGAGATTTTGCTGGATGAACCGGAGGTGATCAAGCACGGAAATAAATACGGCGTCAAGATGAGGGCAGAGGCTCCTTCCATCAATTTGATCAAAACCCACATCCAGACGGAAATTGCCCCTATTGTGGGAAGCGAACAGCAGGCGGAGGATTTAATCGCCTATATCAAGGAAAGCGCAAGAAACAGCGAGGAAGGCATCTGGAACACCAATATTTTCGGAAAATCCATTGAACAGATCGTAGAAGACGGCATCCAGGTCAAGGTCTCCCAGCTTACGGAAGACTGTCAGATCAAGCTTCAGGAAACCCTTCAAAAAATTATTAACGACAGTAATGGCGGTATGATTTGCATTATCATTTAAAAGAGTGGTATACTATCTTCACGACAGCGATGAGCAGTGGGAAAGAGGAAGCGAAAATTTTTTCGTTGTGCCCGCACAAAAGAAAAAATATTTGTGGCTTCTTTCATAGGGCGAATGCCCGTGAGCTCTCAGATCCGCAGGATTTGAGAGCTTGCACTGCGGAGTTACATCACAAATACAAAAGGAGGGGTTTTATGAAACTGATGTTTGTCGGAGCAGCCCATGAAGTTACCGGAAGCTGCCATTATCTGGAGGCCGCCGGCCTTAAAATTCTTGTAGACTGCGGTATGGAGCAGGGAATAGACAAGTTTGAAAACGTAGTCATCCCAGTCAGCTATGCAGAAATTGATTACGTTCTTCTGACCCATGCCCATATCGATCACGCAGGAATGCTTCCCTTTATCTACGCCAGAGGCTTTCGTGGAAAAGTGATTTCCACCGATGCCACTGCTGATCTGTGCAGCATTATGCTGAGAGACAGCGCCCATATTCAGGAGTCAGAAACAGAGTGGAAGAACAGGAAGGCCAGACGTGCCGGACAGGCGGAGGAAGAACCCCTTTACCGGACCGAGGATGCCATGGGTGTATTGGAACTGTTCCGCCCCTATCGTTACGATGAAAAGGTGGAACTGGAAGAGGGCCTTACGGTCCGCTTCATCGATGTAGGACACCTTCTTGGCTCCGCTTCCATTGAGGTCTGGATTACAGAAGAGGAAGATACGAAAAAAATAGTTTTTTCCGGAGACATCGGAAACAAAAATAAGCCCCTGATCCGGGACCCCCAGTACATAACCAAGGCAGATTATGTGGTTATGGAATGCACCTATGGAGACCGTCTCCATGCCCCTCTTCCGGATCATGTTTCCATTCTTGCGGACATTGTTCAAAGAACTTTGGACAGGGGAGGAAATGTGGTGATACCGGCATTTGCCGTAGGCAGAACCCAGGAGCTTCTCTACATTTTCCGCCACATCAAGGCGGATCACCGGATCACCGGACACAATGGATTTGAGGTTTACGTCGACAGCCCTCTGGCTGTTGAGGCCACCCAGGTGTTTAAAGACAATCTGGCAGACTGCTACGATGAGGAGACCAGGGAACTGGTCATGAAGGGAATTAACCCCATTTCTTTTCCAGGGCTTAAGCTGTCTGTTACCAGCGAGGAGTCCAAAAACATCAATTTTAACACGAAACCCAAAGTAATTATATCAGCGGCAGGCATGTGCGACGCGGGCCGTATCCGCCATCATTTAAAGCATAATCTGTGGAGGCCGGAATGCACTGTGGTCTTTACCGGCTACCAGTCCGTAGGGACTTTAGGCAGAAGCCTGGTGGATGGGAACAAAGAGGTAAAGCTGTTTGGCGAAACCATTCAGGTGGAAGCCCATATTGAACAGATGGATGGAATGAGCTCCCATGCAGATATGGAAGGACTGATTACCTGGTTGAACGCATTTGAAGGAAAACCTCGTCAGGTATTTCTTGTACACGGAGATGACCAGGTCTGCAAATTCTTTGCAGAAAAAATGGAGAGAGAGTACGGACATAACATAAAGGCCCCCTATTCAGGCTCGGTTTATGACCTTTCTCTTGGCCGCTGGGAAAAAGAAACAGAAGGCATCCCTATTACAAAAGCTATGGAAACTGCCAAAAAACCTGTGGGCGTATACGGAAGGCTCTTTGCCGCCGGAGAAAGGCTTTTGCAGGTTATCCGCAACAATCAGGGAGGCGCCAACAAGGATCTTGCCAAGTTTGCAGATCAGATTAATTCATTATGTGATAAATGGGACAGATAAGGAGAACTACCGAACATGACCAAAGTACTGTTGTTTACAGACGGAGCTGCAAGAGGAAACCCTGACGGACCGGGAGGATACGGAACGGTTCTGCAGTTTACTGATTCCAAAGGGCAGCTCCATGAAAAGACCATGTCAGCAGGCTATAAAAAAACCACCAATAACCGGATGGAGCTGATGGCAGCCATCGCAGGCCTGGAAGCCCTTACCAGGCCCTGCCAGGTGGAACTTTACTCTGACTCCAAGTATGTGACAGATGCCTTTAACCAGCACTGGATCGACAACTGGGTGAAAAACAACTGGCAGCGGGGAAAAAGCGGTCCTGTTAAAAACGTGGACTTGTGGGAGCGGATTTTAAGGGCAATGGAACCCCATCAGGTGACCTTTCACTGGGTAAAGGGACATGCAGGCCATCCCCAGAATGAACGGTGCGATAAACTGGCCACCACAGCGGCTGACGGGAACGATCTGCTGGTTGACGAAGGGATATAAAACTTACATATCTCTTACAATGTCTTACTAAATGTGAATTGCTATTTTCTTTCTTTTTTATTTGTGATATGGTAATTTCATCAAGTCAGGTCAGGTGATCATACATGAATAAAAATAGAGGAATTTGGATTGTAATCGGAAGCATTCTGGTTATCGGAATCTTGATAACCTTAGCTACCAACAATTTTGTAAAAAGTAAAGAAAACCTTCCGGATTCCGGGAAAGGAGCAGGGCAGCCGGCTGTCCTGTCCCAGGAAGCGGAGGAGTCCGGCAGTTACGGCGGCCAGCCGGAGCTGTTTTCAATGGAACAGGCTGAGGCCCCCCCGGAAGTTTCCAGGGATCAGGTCATAGCAGGAAAAGAAAGGCCCGCCACGGAAGAGGAAGGCAGTTCTCCGGAGTCAGGAGAGATGAGCTTTTCAGTCAAGAGCTTTGAGGCCCCTGCGCCCCAGGCTGAGACAGAAGCTGTCATTTCCCCCATCAGTCCGGATACAAAATCCAGGTCTTCCATGTTAGCCGCTCCGGGAGAGGAAACCGCAGATTACCAGAAGCACTTATCAGAGCTGGATGCCCAGATCAAAAAGATGTGGAAGGAATCAGGAGATTCCAATACCTATTCCATGAAAGCGCTAGCGGATAAGGAGTTAAAGCTGTGGACCATAGAACTGAATGCCATTTATCATGCGGTTTCAGAAAGGCTGGGTGAGGAAGAGAAGACTCAGTTAGAGACCTCCCAGCAGGAATGGATTAAGTCCAGGGACGGAAAAGCAGAAGAAGCCGCAGACAAATACAGCGGCGGAAGCCTGGAAGAGCTGGAATATACGGCTTCCCTGGCGGAATCCACAAGAACCAGGGCATATGATCTGGCAGTCCGGTACGAAAAGGTCTTGTCCCCTGAAAATTTCCAGTAAAAGCGCGGTGAAAGCCGTGCTTTTTTCTTTGCAGGAAAAAAATTCCCAAGGTACATCTTGATAAATAAAATTCCTTGTGATAGGATAGTAAAATGAATCGTACTATATAAACTTTCGGGAGGAAGAAATATGACAGCAATATTTGGAAGTTTTTTTGGAACCGCAATTAAATTCCTGGTTTTTCTGGCCATTGCCCTGGGCGGAATTGTATGCGGAAAAAAATACAGAGATCACAAGGATGCAGGCAAGGCCGGCGATGTGACAAAAGAGACAAAATAGTAAACGGAGGACAGTAACGTGAAGAAGTACGGTGTAAATGAACTGAGGAAAATGTTCCTTGAATTTTTTGAAAGCAAGGGACATCTGGCGATGAAAAGCTTCTCCCTGGTTCCCCATAACGATAACAGCCTGCTGCTGATCAACTCAGGCATGGCTCCCCTTAAACCATACTTTACAGGCCAGGAGATTCCCCCAAGAACCAGAGTGACCACCTGCCAGAAGTGCATCCGTACAGGCGATATTGAAAATGTAGGCAAGACAGCCCGCCACGGAACTTTTTTTGAAATGCTTGGAAATTTCTCCTTTGGAGATTATTTTAAAAGAGAAGCCATCCAGTGGTCATGGGAATTTATGACCCAGGTGGTAGGACTGGAAGCGGACAGGCTTTATCCGTCCGTATATCTGGAGGATGACGAAGCCTTTGATATATGGAATAAGGAAATCGGAATTGCTCCTGAGCGGATCTTCCGTTTTGGCAAGGAGGACAACTTCTGGGAGCACGGCGCAGGTCCCTGCGGCCCATGTTCCGAGATTTACTATGACAGAGGTGAAAAATACGGCTGCGGAAAATCGGAATGTACCGTCGGATGTGAATGCGACCGCTATATTGAGGTGTGGAATAACGTATTCACCCAGTTTGAAAGCGACGGCAAGGGCAATTATGAGGAATTGAAGCAGAAAAACATTGATACAGGCATGGGCCTTGAGCGTCTGGCAGTGGTGGTTCAGGATGTGGATTCCATTTTTGATGTGGATACCATAAAGGCTCTTTTAACAAGGGTTGGAGAACTGGCAGGCAGGAACTACAAAGAGGATTACCAGGTGGATGTTTCCCTGCGTTTGATCACAGACCACATCCGTTCCTGTACGTTTATGATTTCAGACGGAATCATGCCTTCCAACGAAGGAAGAGGTTATGTGCTCCGCCGTTTGCTGAGAAGAGCAGCCCGCCATGGAAAACTTTTGGGAATCGAAGAAAAATTCCTGGCTCAGCTATCTGAAACCGTCATTGCACTATCCAAAGACGGATATCCTGAACTGGAAGAGAAAAAGGCCATGATCTTAAAGGTTCTCACCCAGGAAGAGGATAAGTTCAACAAGACCATTGACCAGGGACTTTCCATCTTAAATGATTTGCAGGAGGAGATGGTAAAGAACAACGAAACAGTCCTTTCCGGCGAAAATGCCTTTAAATTATATGATACGTATGGTTTCCCCCTTGATCTGACTTTAGAGATTCTGGAAGAAAAGAATTTCGGAGTGGATAAAGAAGGCTTTCAGGCTGCCATGAAAAAGCAGAGAGAAACTGCCAGAAATGCCAGAAAGACCACCAATTACATGGGCGCTGATGTGACCGTATACCAGTCCCTTGACCCGTCCCTTACCACGGAATTTGCAGGTTATGATACGTTGGTGCTGGATTCTGCTATTTCCGCCCTCACTACAGAGACAGAAATTGTGGAGGCATTAACTGACGGAGAACTGGGAACCATTATAACGGAAAAGACTCCATTTTACGGCACCATGGGCGGCCAGCAGGGCGACGTGGGCTACATTGGAAGTGAAAAGGGAGAATTCAAGGTAGAAGATACTATTCACTTACAGGGCGGCAAGGTAGGCCATGTGGGAAAGATGGTGCGTGGAATGCTCCAGAGCGGAGATAAAGTAACCCTGAGGGTGAGCGAAGAAAACCGCCAGAACACCGGAAAGAACCACAGTGCTACCCACCTTCTTCAGAAGGCTTTAAGAACCGTACTGGGCAACCATGTAGAGCAGGCAGGTTCTTTCGTAGATGGAGACAAGCTGCGTTTTGACTTTACCCATTTTTCAGCCCTGACACCGGAAGAAATTACTCAGGTAGAGGTACTTGTCAACGAGAAGATCAAGGAAAGTCTTGCTGTAAAGACTGAGGTCATGACTTTAGACGAGGCAAAAAAAGCCGGCGCTATGGCTCTTTTTGGAGAGAAGTACGGCGAGACAGTCCGCGTGGTACGGATGGGAGATTTCTCCACCGAGCTTTGCGGCGGAACCCATATTTCCAATACAGGGGTCATCGGCGCATTTAAGATTCTTTCAGAAACAGGAATCGCAGCCGGTGTCCGCAGAATCGAGGCTCTGACAGGAGACGGTCTGACACGTTATTATCAGGATACAGAAAGAGAACTTCACGAAGCTGCAAAGGCAGCTAAGACAACTCCTTCCGGCCTGACAGCAAAGATCGAATCCCTTATGGAAGAAATCAAAGCCCTTCATTCTGAAAATGAGAAATTAAAGAGCAAGCTGGCAAACGATTCTCTTGGCAATGTCACAGATCAGATCAAGGAAGTAAACGGAGTCAAGGTCCTTGCTACAAAGGTTATGGATGTGGATATGAATGGTCTTCGCAACCTTGGAGACCAGTTAAAGGATCAGTTGGGAGAAGGCGTGGTTGTCATTGCCTCCGTTCAGGATGGCAAAGTAAACTTAATGGCTTCTGCAACAGAAGAAGCTCAGAAAAAGGGCGCTCATGCAGGAAACTTAATCAAAGCCATTGCCTCTTTCGTGGGCGGCGGCGGCGGCGGACGGCCCAATATGGCTCAGGCCGGCGGCAAGAATCCGGCAGGAGTTGACACATGTCTTGAAAAGGTTTACGAAGTAGTTGCGGAACAGGTGAAATAACCGGTTCTGTGACGATAATTGAAAAAATAATAAATTTTTTCTTGACGAATGGCAAAATTATGCTATAATCATATCAGTGCTATAAAATACCCAAACAGTTGTATTATGCACAAGTACACAACTGGAGGGAGGTTAGGTGTGAGCTATGTCAAATGTAATCGTTAAAGATAACGAGACCTTAGATAGTGCTTTACGCAGATTCAAAAGAAACTGTGCAAAAGCAGGTATCCAGCAGGAAATTCGTAAGAGAGAGCATTACGAGAAACCAAGCGTGAGACGTAAGAAAAAGTCTGAAGCTGCAAGAAAACGTAAATATAACTAATTGTTAAAAGATGAATCCCTGGTCTTGTTTCGGCATGACCAGGGGTTTTTTCGACTTTTAGAGGGCGATAGAATTTTCCGGCTTTTGTCTGCATATAGTGTAGGGAAGCAGAATGGAAAGGCGTATGGATATGTTGGAGGAATCAAAGGAAAAGGCAGCTTCCGCTTTAAGACTCCCCAAGGATGTGGTTTTAGGAGAGGTGCTCATATCCTTTTTAGGACGCCGAAGCGTTGTCATCGAAAACTACCGGAGCATCATCCTCTACACGGATTGTTCTATCAAGCTTCAGGCCAAAAACTGCCGGGTGATTATTTCCGGAAACAGGCTGATGATCGAATATTACACCGGGGAGGAAATGAAGATTACCGGTTACATAAAATCCCTGGAGTTTGAATAACAGGCAAAAGGAGGTGAGGCGAATGATCATATGGCTGAACCGTTACATATTTGGCTACCTTTTCGTAGAACTGACCGGATTTTCTCCGGAACGTTTTTTCAATATATGCAGCGTTCATGAAGTTGAATTGTGGAAGATTGTAAATACAGGGACATCCTACCGTTTTTTCATGTCAGTGAAAGGATTTCGCAGGATCAAGCCCCTGGTACGTAAATCGAAGGTCAGACTTAGGATACTGAAAAAGTTTGGACTTCCTTTTTTTTTATACCGAAACCGGAAGAGGAAGGCATACGGAGCAGGTTTTGCCTGTTTTTTTATCCTCCTTTACTGCCTCTCCCTTTTTATCTGGGACATTGAATTTGAAGGAAACCGGATGTATACTTACGATACACTTTTGAAATATTTTGAGTCAGAAGAAATCCATTACGGAATGAGAAAGTCGAACATTGACTGTGATGCCCTGGAAGAGGCTCTCCGGACTAATTTTCCGGAAATAACCTGGGTATCGGCCAGGGTATCAGGAACCAGGCTTTTGGTTAAGATAAAGGAAAATGAGGTTCTGTCTGAGATTCCTGCAAGGGATGAGACTCCCTGCAACATTGTGGCAGAAAAAGACGGGGTGATCACCTCCATGATCGTGCGCAGCGGCGTGCCAAAGGCTTCCATCGGGGATCAGGTGGTAAAAGGTCAGGTGCTGGTCAGCGGCGTCCTTCCCGTTATCGGAGACAGCGAAGAGATCATGAATGTTCACTACATCCGGTCCGATGCGGACATTACAGCCAGAACAGAATATCATTTTACAAAACAGATCCCGCTTCTGCAGAAAATTGATGTGGAAACAGGAAAGACCAGAAGGGGCTTGTATGGAAAGCTTTTCAGCTATTCCCTTCTCATTATCCGCCCAAGGCCGGAGGGGACCTTCTGGAAGATCACCATGGAAGAGGAGCAGCTTCACTTGTTCCAGAACTTTTATCTTCCCGTTTATTTTGGAACAATAACAGGGAAAGAATACATTTCCTATGAGCGTCCTTACACAGAGGAAGAAAAAAAGCAGCTGGCGGATGAGATAAACGAAAGACTGAAAAAAAAATTATTGGAAAAAGGGGTACAAATTCTGGAAAATCATGTTAGAATACTAGATAATGAATCTCTATGCCAGGCTGCCATAGATTTTGTGGCAGAGGAGCCTATAGGCAGGCGGGAAGGGCTTGAGATACAAAGAACAGAGGAGCCAAAGGAGACCAGTCAATAGATGAGCGTAATTGAGACAATCATAGATATTCCGGTGGAACACGAAAAAAATGTCTGCGGACAATTCGACAGCTATTTAAAGAAGATCGAGAAAACTCTCCACGTCACCATGATCGGACGGGATGGTGCTCTTAAGATCATAGGACCGGAGCAGATGGTCCAGAAAGCAAAAAGCGTATTTAACAACTTAATCGAGCTTTCCAAACGTGGAAATGCCATTACAGAGCAAAACGTGGACTATGCCCTTTCCCTGTCATTTTCAGACAGTGAAGGCCAGATTCTGGAAATTGACAAGGATATTATCTGCAGGACCGTTGCGGGAAAGCCGGTAAAGCCAAAGACTATGGGACAGAAGCATTACGTGGACCAGATCCGCAAAAAGATGATCGTTTTCGGCATTGGCCCTGCAGGAACCGGAAAGACCTACCTGGCTATGGCCATGGCCATCCAGGCTTTTAAAAACGGAGAGGTGAACCGGATTATCCTGACCAGACCTGCCATTGAAGCAGGAGAGAAGCTGGGCTTTCTTCCGGGAGATTTACAGAGCAAGATCGATCCTTATTTAAGGCCCTTATACGATGCTCTTTATCAGATCATGGGAGCGGAAAGCTACCTTCACAATTCAGAGAAGGGTCTGATTGAGGTAGCCCCCCTGGCCTATATGAGAGGCCGGACCCTGGATAATGCCTATATTATCCTGGATGAAGCCCAGAATACCACACCGGCCCAGATGAAGATGTTCCTGACCAGAATCGGCTTTGGCTCAAAGGTGATCGTCACCGGAGACCAGACCCAGAAGGACCTGCCTGCAGGCGCTGTATCAGGCCTTGATATGGCCGTACGGGTGTTAAAGAGAATTGACGATATCGGTTTCTGCTATTTGAGCAGCAGCGACGTGGTCCGTCATCCTCTTGTCCAGAAAATCGTACAGGCATACGAATCTTATGAGTCCAAGGAGTCTAAGAGAAAGCCGGAAGAACGAAAGACAAAGACCGTGGGAGGCAGAAAGGCGCGCAATGACAATTAATATTGAGTACGAGGCGGAAAAAAAGCTGGATATCCCTTATGAAGATATTATCACCAAGGTGGTGGAGGAATCCCTGGATTATGAGGACTGTCCTTATGAAGCAGAGGTCAATGTACTGATTACGGACAACCAGGAGATCAGGCAGATCAACCGGGAATTCCGCAGCATAGATAACCCTACCGATGTCCTGTCCTTTCCCATGGTAGAATACGAGACTCCCTCTGATTTCGACTTTCTGGAGGAAGAGGGAGGAGACTGGTTTAATCCTGAAACAGGAGAGCTTATGCTTGGAGATATCGTCATATCCGTGGACAAGGTGGAGGAGCAGGCGGAGAAATACGGCCATTCCCAGACCAGGGAACTGGCCTTTCTCACGGCTCACAGCATGCTTCATCTCTTCGGCTACGACCATATGGAGGAGGAAGAGCGGATTCTGATGGAGAAAAAGCAGGAAGAGATACTGGCCAGGGGAGGATTCGAAAGATGATAAAAAAAGCGTGGTTTTGGTTTGCAGGCGTGATGCTGTGTGCCCTTTTGCTGTCGGGCTGCGGCAAAAAATATCAGGAAGTGTCTGCCAGTGAGGCAGTGACGGAAACCAGCCTTTCCCAGGAAACAAAGGAAATCAAAATTGACAGCGAAACAGAGGCGGAAAGCTCTGAAGATGAGGGTTCCGGTGATTACTATGCCTTTGAAGACCGCAAGGAAAAGGATGGAAAGATCCGCAGCTATCTGACAGGAGAGCTGGTGGACATTTCCAAAGGAAACCGCAGGCCGGTTGCCGTTATGATGAGCAACGACAAGGAGGCACTTCCCCAGTACGGAATCAACCGGGCCGACGTGGTTTATGAAGCGCCTGCTGAAGGCGGCATGAACCGCTATATGGCGATTATGGAAAACTACGATGATTTAGACCGGATCGGTTCCGTCAGAAGCTGCCGCACCTATTATACATACTTTGCCCGGGAATTCGATGCAATCTATGCCCACTTTGGGCAAAGTACCTTTGCAAAACCTTACTTATCCAAGTTAAACAACATCAATGGTCTGGATGCCATCGGCTCTGTGGCCTACTTCCGTACCAAGGACAAGAAAGCTCCCCACAATGCTTACACAAGCGGAAGCCGTCTTAATGAGTCCATTGAAAAGCTGGGCTATTCCGGTGCCTATGACTTCTCCTATCAGGGGCATTACCGTTTTGCAAGAACAGGACGTGAAGTCACTTTAGAAGGCGCCCCGGGCGTTTTAGATGCCTATAAGGTCTATCCGGCCTATGCCATTAATAAGCCCTGGTTTGAGTACCATGAGGATGACGGGCTTTATTACCGGTATCAGTATGGAAAGGCCCACATGGGGGATGAGGGGCAGGTCAAGATCAAAAACATCCTCCTGCAATACTGTCCTTCCGGCCATTACGCTTCCACAGAGTATTTAAACATCAATGTGGTGGATGATTCCTATGGCTGCTACGTGACAGAGGGCCGGGCCATTCCTGTTAAGTGGACCAGGGATGGAGAAGGCGGGCCCACACATTATTACGACATGGAGAATAACGAGATCATCCTGAACCAGGGAAAGACCTGGGTTTGCATTATTTCTGCACAGGATTCTCCTAATGTAGAATTTTATGGAAAACAATAGGTTACGAAGAAGTACGAAGAAAAAAAACTCCTCAAATTTTCTTATCCAGGGAGTTATCCTTGCGGCGGCGGGCATTATTGTCCGGGTAATCGGAATGTTTTACCGCATTCCTCTGGCGGATATTTTAGGTGATGAAGGAAACGGCTATTACAGTTCTGCCTTTTCCATTTATTCCATCCTTTTGATTGTATCCTCTTACAGCCTGCCTACCGCAGTATCCAAGATGATTGCCACCAGACTGGCCCGAAAGGAATACACCAATTCCTTCCGGGTTCTTCGCGTGTCTCTGATCTACGGAACCGTGGTTGGAGCAATCGGAGCCGCTGTGCTCTGGTTTGGGGCCGATATTTTTGCAAACCATTTTTTAAAGATGCCCTATACCAGCTATGCGCTGAAAACCCTGGCTCCGACCATCTGGATTATCGCTTACTTAGGCGTGTTCCGGGGGTATTTCCAGGGGATCGGCACCATGCTTCCTACAGCCATATCCCAGATTTTGGAGCAGATTGTCAATGCAGTGATCAGTATTTATGCTGCTTCCAGGCTTTTTCAGGCTGGACTTCATTCCAATCTGGTCTATGGTTCATCGAAATATTCCTTTGCTTTTGGAGCGGCAGGAGGAACCATAGGAACCGGAATTGGGGCAGTGTCCGCCCTCTTATTCCTGCTGTTTATTTTTCTCAGCTACCGCCCGGTTATGAGGCGGCAGAGGAGAAGGGACATGAGCAGGCACCGGGAATCCTACGGGGAAATTTCCAGCATCCTGGTTATGACGGTTCTTCCCATTGTATTGAGCAGTGTGGCTTATAACATCAGCACAGTCATTGATAACAGCATTTATGGAAATGTCATGGCTTCCATGGGAATGGAGGATTCTGTAATTGCGTCCAACTGGGGCGTTTATTCCGGCAGATACCATCTGTTGTTCAATATTCCGGTGGCTATTGCAAACTCTCTGTCCTCAGCCCTGATTCCGGCCTTGTCAAGAGCGGTGGCCGAGAAAAACCGGGGACAGATTATAAGCAGGGTTGCCATGGTAATCCGTTTTTCCATGATCATTGCCATTCCATCTACCGTAGGACTGACCGTCCTGGCAGGGCCTATCTGTAATCTGCTTTTCAGAGGAAGGGACAATGCGGCTCTCATAGAAATGATCATGTACGGCTCCACAGCAGTGGCTTTCTTTTCCCTTTCTACAGTCACCAATGCGGTGCTTCAGGGAATCAACCGAATCCAGACGCCCCTTAAGAATGCGGTCATTTCTCTTGGGCTTCACGTGGTCATTTTGCTGATCATGCTTTACGTGTTCCGGATGGGAATTTACAGCGTGGTATATTCCAACATCCTGTTTGCACTTACCATGTGTCTCTTAAATGGAGCTTCCATCAGAAGATTTTTAAAATACAGGCAGGAGATGAAAAAGACCTTTATCCTGCCCACTCTGGCCGCAGGTATTATGGGCGGTCTGGCCTACGGCGTTTACTTCCTGGTTCATATCACCTTAAAGCACAATGCTTTAGGGGTTCTGACTGCAATCGGGGCGGCGGCTGTTGTCTACGGCATCCTGCTTTTAAAATTAGGCTGTGTGGATGAAACTGAGCTTTTAAGCCTGCCGGGAGGAAGGAAACTGGCCCGTATAGCAGTAAAATTCCATTTATTGTGATTAAAATGGTAAAAGAAAGCAGATACTATACTTACTTGAAGGAGGTATCAACTCATGAAGAAGTATATGTTCTGCTTTCTTTTGTTTGTGGCGGCATCGGCCGTCTGCTTAGGAATCGGTTTTGCTATTACAAAAGACAGCGTACGGCCTGAGGAGGCTCTTCCCGGGGCTACCATAGAAACGGAAACAGTGACGGAAGCACAGATCGTCATTAACCAGGAAGAAGTTGAACCGGTCAATGCCAAGGGCAAAGAAAAATTTTATCTCGTTGCAGAAGACGGATATCTTCTGGTCCTTTACCAGGACAAGACCACCATCTGTCTTTACACCCATATGCCCATTGTGGATTTTCCGGAGGAGGAACGGGGAAAGCTGATGGAGGGCATATGGTTTTCCTCCATGATTGAAGTATTTAATTATCTGGAATCCTATACGAGTTAAGGAAAGTATTACTTGAAATAAAAGGACAAACTGGATACAATAGATTTGTCTGAATACACAGGAGGAATCTATGAAACCAAAGGTAATCATTGTGGGAGGGGGCGCCTCCGGTCTGGCGGCAGGAATCCAGGCAGCCAGACTTGGGGCGTCCGTCACCATTTTAGAACATACGGCCAGGCCTGGGAAAAAGCTTCTTTCCACTGGAAACGGAAAGTGCAACCTGACCAATCTGGCCTCTCCTCCCGGCTCTTACCGGGGCGAGAATCCTGACTTTGCAAAGATGGTTCTGGAAAGGGTAACCGTATCCCGGACTCTGGACTTTTTTAAAGGCTTGGGCGTCGTGCTCACGGACCGGAACGGATATGTATATCCCAACACGGGGCAGGCTTCCTCCATTTCAGATGCTCTTATATTTGAGCTGGACCATCTGGGAGTTACCCTGATCTGTGACTGCCGGGTCCGGGGGATTAAAAAGGACCTGACTCTTATGACCTCAAAAGGGAACATGAAAGGGGATGCTGTGATTTTAGCTGCAGGTTCCATGGCAGCGCCCAAAACAGGCTCTGACGGAAGCGGATATGAACTTGCGGCCGCCCTGGGCCATACCATTATTAAGCCCCTTCCCGCCCTGGTTCAGCTTAGGTGCAGGGAAAAGTGGTATAAGCAGGCCGCCGGAGTGAGAACAGAGGCTTTGGTAACTTTGAAAATAAACGGAAAAACAGCCGCAGAGGACCAGGGGGAGCTTCAGTTTACGGATTATGGAATATCCGGAATCCCCGTATTCCAGGTCAGCCGGTTTGCCTCCAGGGCTCTTGATGAAGGGCAGACTGTGACAGCGGAGCTGGATTTACTGCCTTCCATGGATGGAAAGGCTGCAGAGGAGCTTTTGACGGACCGGGTAAAGCGCTTTGCTTACCGTCCGGCTGAGGAATTCTTAAACGGAGTCCTGAATCAGAAGCTGGCCCGGATATTGTTAAATGAAACAAGAATCACCAAAACGGCCAAAACCGGGGAAATCAAACCTGCTCAGATAAAAAGACTTACCGCAGCTATAAAGGGACTTGAAACAGCAGTCATTGCTGCCAATTCCTTTGACCAGGCCCAGATATGCAGCGGGGGAGTGGATACAAGGGAGATCGACCCTTGTACCATGGAATCGAAACTGGTAAAACGGCTTTACTTTGCCGGAGAAATCCTTGATGTGGACGGCATCTGCGGAGGCTACAATCTGCAGTGGGCCTGGTCCAGCGGGATTTTAGCAGGCACTTATGCAGGAAGAGAGAATATATGATCCGAATCAATCAATTAAAGCTGTCGGTGAACCATACGGAAGAGGATTTATGGAATAAGGCAGCAAAGACATTAAAAATCCGGGCGGGCGAAATACGCTCCCTTACAATAATAAAACAGTCCATTGATGCCAGAAAAAAAGAAGAAATTCATTTTACCTACTGCGTGGAGGTGGAAGTCTTAAGAGAAGAGGCTGTTGTACATAAAGCTAAAAATGTCAATGTAAGCATTGCAGAAAAGAGAGAATACGTGTTTCCAAAGCCGGGAAAGGAAACGCTGGCACACCGTCCGGTCATCATTGGGACAGGCCCGGCGGGGCTGTTTTGCGGTATCATGCTGGCAAGAAACGGATACAAGCCCCTGCTTTTAGAGCGGGGAGAGGATGTGGACCGGCGCAGGGAAAGCGTGGACCGGTTTTGGGAAGGGGGAAAGCTGAATCCGGACAGCAACGTGCAGTTTGGAGAAGGAGGAGCAGGAACCTTTTCCGACGGAAAGCTGAATACCCTTGTGAAAGATCCTTTTATGAGAAACAGGAAGGTGCTGGAGCTGTTTGTGGAGTTCGGTGCAGATCCTTCCATTCTCTATATCAATAAGCCTCATATCGGAACCGATGTTTTAAGCGGCATTGTAAAAAATATGAGGGAGGAGATCATAAGACTTGGAGGAGAAGTCCGCTTTCAAAGTCATGTGACCGACTTTATAGCAGAAGACGGAAGACTGAAGGAAATCGTTGTGGGAGACGGAGAGAGGATTTTGACCAATGTTCTGATCCTTGCCATCGGGCACAGCGCAAGGGATACCTTTGAGGTTCTGGAAAAGAGAGGGATTCCCATGGAGGCAAAGGCTTTTGCCATGGGGCTGAGAATCCAGCATCCCCAGGAAACCATTGACCTTTCCCAGTACGGGACGAAGGACCAGTCCCTCCTTGGGGCGGCGGATTACAAGCTGACTCATTCCTGCACAAACGGAAGAGGAATTTATACCTTCTGCATGTGCCCCGGCGGATACGTGGTCAATGCTTCTTCAGAAGAGGGACGGCTGGCTGTCAATGGGATGAGCTATCACAAGCGGGATGGAAAAAACGCCAACAGCGCTCTGATTGTCACCATAACGCCTGAGGATTTCGAAGGAAAAGGACCTCTTTCCGGAATCGCTTATCAGAGAAGACTGGAGGAAGCTGCATTTTTACAGAGCAGCGGGAAGATTCCGGTTCAGCTTTACGAAGATTTTAAGAAGGGCAGAAAAAGCCAGGCACTGGGCGGGGTGGAACCGGCATTTAAGGGCTTGTACGGATTTGCTGATTTAAGGGAGATCCTTCCGGCATATATGACGGAATCCATTGTGGAGGGCGTAGAGGCCTTTGACCGGCGGATTCGCGGCTTTGCAAGGCCTGACGCTGTTTTGGCGGGGATAGAAAGCCGTACCTCATCTCCGGTCCGCATATTCCGGGATGAGGCTTTGGAAAGCAGTGTAAAAGGAATATACCCCTGCGGTGAAGGGGCCGGGTATGCGGGAGGAATTACCTCTGCTGCCATGGATGGATTGAAGGTGGCAGAGGCCGTCGCCTCCAGGTTTCAGATGCAGGGATTATAAATTTGACGAATACGGGAAAATGATGTAAGATATGAGACAAAAAGAACACCAGAAAGCAGATGAAAATTATCATGAACGTTGAGGAACGAAAGAAACTAATGGATAAGAAGAGGATTGTCATTAAGATCGGGTCTTCTTCTTTAACCCATACCTATACAGGAGACTTAAACCTGATGAAGATTGAAAAGCTGGTCCGGGTGATCAGTGATTTAAAGGGTCAGGGAAAAGAAGTGGTGCTGGTATCCTCGGGTGCCATTGCAGCAGGGCGGCAGGCCTTAGGACATCACACCAGGCCGGGAACCCTGGCGGAAAAGCAGGCATTTGCCGCTGTAGGCCAGGCCAGGCTTATGATGGTGTATCAGAAGCTCTTTGCAGAATACAACCAGATCGCAGCACAGGTGCTTTTGACCAAGAATAATATGGTGGATGACAGCACACGATACAATGCCCAGAACACCTTTGACGAGCTGTTAAAGCTGGGAACCATCCCCATTGTCAATGAAAACGATACCGTGTCCACCTCTGAAATCCCCTTTGTGGACAATTTCGGAGACAACGACAGGCTTTCCGCCATTGTGGCAGCTCTTATAGGAGCAGACCTTCTGATTCTTTTGTCGGACATTGACGGGCTTTATTCCGACGACCCCAGGCAGAATCCTGATGCAGAATTTATCGGCCTGGTAAGGGAGATCACACCGGAGCTTCTTGAAATGGGAAAATCCACTTCCGGAAGCGATGTGGGCACCGGAGGCATGGCGGCCAAGCTGGCTGCAGCCAGAATCGCCACAGACAGCGGTTCTGACATGGTCATTTACAATGGAGAGGACATAGACGGAATCTGGCAGATCGTGTCGGGAGAGGAAAAAGGAACCTTGTTCCTGGCCCACCAGAACCACGATTTTGATTTAATGGATTATCTAAACAAGGAATATTAAGGAGAAGTTATGAATCAAGAGAGAATAGACAGAATCAATACACTTTATCACAAGTCAAAATCCGTAGGGCTTACGGAGGAGGAAAAGGCAGAGCAGCAGGCTCTCCGCCAGGAATACATTCTTTCAATCCGCAACAGCCTGAGAGGAAACTTAAACAATATATCAATTCAGGAAGCAGACGGTTCCGTTACGGACCTGGGTAAGAAGTATGGAGATGTGGGAAAAGAATGAAATCCGTAAATGGGTAAAGGAGCAGAGGGAAGCCCTGGATGCGGCCACCCAGACCTTGTGGGATGAGTCCATCTGCCGCCAGGTTTTAAATACACCCGCAATCCGGCGGGCTTTCTGCGTGTTCTGTTACGCCTCCTTTGGTAAGGAGGCAGGGACCTGGAAGCTTATGGAGGCCCTATGGAACCAGGGAAAATACATAGCGTTACCTAAAGTTTCTGGAAAGGATCTGGAGTTTTATGCCATTTCCGGAAAAAGGGATCTGGAAGAAGGGGTTATGGGAATTATGGAGCCAAAGCCCACCTGTTTAAGAATCTGGGATGAGGGAGCACCGGTAGTGGTTCCCGGCCTTGCTTTTGACAAATCAGGAAACAGGATCGGGTACGGCGGAGGTTATTATGACCGTTTTTTCAAGCAGGAGCCCGATCATTTCCGCCTTGCCATCGGCTATGGCTTCCAGTTGTTTGAGCGGATTCCGGCGGAACCTCATGACATACCCATGAACCGGATCATCACTCCTTAGGGAGAGGAAGAAAGATTGGAGGACTTCATTATGACGATTACAGAAATTGGAAAAAAGGCAAAAGAAGTGACATCACTCATTGGAATTCTGGGCACTGAGAGAAAGAATGAAGGACTGAAAGCGGCTGCGGCTGCCCTTTTGGAAGGTGAGGCAGAAATCCTTGCTGCAAACCAGGATGATGTGATCAAAGCCGTTGCAGCCGGCATGAATCCCGGTCTGGTGGACCGGCTGGAGCTGACTCCGGGAAGAGTCGAAGCCATGGCTGACGGCCTTATATCTGTGGCGGCTTTGGAAGACCCGGTAGGCGAAGTGCTTTCCATGAAGGTCCGTCCAAACGGTCTTACCATCGGTCAGAAGCGGGTTCCCATGGGTGTGGTAGGCATCATCTATGAGGCCAGACCCAACGTGACTGCAGATGCCTTCGGCCTTTGCTTTAAATCCGGCAATGCAGTGATCTTAAAAGGCGGAAGCGATGCCCTGGAGTCCAATAAGGCCATCGTGAAATGGCTGCGCCTGGGGCTTAAAAACGCCGGCCTGCCGGAGGATGCCATCCAACTGATCACCGATACAGACCGGGAAGTGACAAAAGAGTTTATGCGCATGAGAGAATACGTGGATGTTCTGATTCCAAGAGGCGGGGCAGGGCTTATTAAGAGCGTGGTGGATCACAGCACCATTCCTGTCATTGAAACAGGAACTGGAAACTGCCATATCTTTGTGGATGAATCCGCTGATTTTAACATGGCGCTGGATATTATATTCAATGCAAAAACCCAGAGAATCGGAGTGTGCAATGCCTGTGAGGCTCTGGTCATCCACAGTCGCATTGCCCCTGCCTTTCTGCCTCTTTTAAAAGAGCGGCTTTCCTCTAAATCCGTTGAAATACGGGCTGATGAGGCTGCCTGTGCCATAGTAGAGGGTCTGGTTCCTGCTTCGGAGGAGGACTGGGGACAGGAATATCTGAATTATATTTTATCCTTAAAGCTTGTGGATTCCCTGGATGAAGCCATTGCCCATATCAACCGCTACAGCACAGGACATTCGGAAGCCATCATCACCTCGGATTATGAGAATGCCCAGAAATTTTTAAATGAAATCAATTCTGCCGCCGTTTATGTCAATGCTTCCACCCGGTTTACTGACGGATATGAATTTGGTTTCGGTGCTGAAATCGGCATCAGCACTCAGAAGCTTCATGCCAGAGGTCCTATGGGACTTAAGGAACTGACTACCACAAAATATATCATTTATGGAAGCGGACAGGTGCGTCCATAAGCCGGCTTCTTCCTATAGGCAGTTGGAGGAAAGAAATGAATGTAGAAGTTATAAAAAGCATTGTGATGAATATTAGTCTGCTGGTCATCCTGGCTCAGATATTAGCTAGGATGAATCTGGTCAGGCGGTGTATTGTCAGAGAGAAGCATGAAGCAAAAGAGGTCATTGTGCTGATTCTTATTTTTGGTGCTTTCAGCATATTTTCCACCTATATCGGATACGGGGTAAACGGAGCTATTGCCAATACCAGGATTCTCGGTGTTATGGCAGGAGGGATCATAGGCGGCCCGGCAGTTGGAATCGGAGCTGCCATCATTGGAGGCATTCACAGATATTTGATCGACATAGGGGGATTTGCCGCTGCCGCATGTACTATTTCCACCATTGCAGGGGGAGCGATCAGTGCCGTTGTCGGAAAGTATGTTAAAAAGAACAAATACAGGGGCTGGGATCTGTTTCTTTTTACCTTTGCTGCGGAGTTCTTGCAGATGGGCATTATTTTGGTCTTTGCAAAGCCTTATGAACAAGCAGTTGAACTGGTAAATATCATTGCAATTCCCATGACATTTCTTAACCCTATGGGTATGGTTTTATTCACAGGAGTGTTTAAGCATATGCTCCAGGAAATAGAATACGAAGTGGGGCATAAGATGGGCCTGATCTTTGAAATATCTAAAAAATCTCTGCCTTTTCTGCAGTCCGGCGTCTATAATGAGGAAATCTGCAGTAAGATCGGAGATGTCATTCTGGAATATTCAAAGGATCTGTCCATTATTTTCACTGATAAGGAAAATACCATCTGTGTAAAAGGAAAAAGATTAAAAGGTCTGGAAGGAAACCGGGCTTTGCCGGAGATGGCCAAAAAGGTACTGGACAGGAGAGAGGTATGCATTGAAGAATATGCTCCTGCGGGAGATATTTTACATAAGACACTGGAAAAGAATGTGGCAATCGGTGCTCCCCTGATGAAATACGGCATGCCCATTGGCTGTCTCATTATCTTTGTAAATAAATTCAGAGTTTCTTATCATTCAGATGTTCTGCTGACAGAAGGTTTAAGCAGATTGTTTTCCGTAGAATTTGAGCTGGAAGAAGCGGAAAAGCAGCAGGTACTTCTGCAAAAAGCCGAATTTAAGGCTCTTCAGTCTCAGATCAATCCCCATTTCATATTCAATTGCTTAAATACCATCAGCTCTTTTTGCAGGGAAAAGCCTGATAAGGCCAGGGAGCTTTTAATTGCCCTCTCCACTTATTTCAGAAATTCCATTGAAACAAAGGATGGGGTGGTGAGCATTTACGATGAGATTGATTATGTAAAGGCCTATCTCCAGCTTGAAAAAGCCAGGTTCGATGAGCGTCTGAACATCACTTTTGACATTCCTGAAAATATGGAATGCAGAATTCCCTGTCTGATTTTACAGCCGATTGTGGAGAATGCGGTAAAGCATGGTGCCATGAAGAAGCGGCATGGGGAAGTGAATATTCTGATTCGGGAGGAAGCGGATTCAGTGAATATCGCTGTCATGGACAATGGATTCGGAATCCCGGAATGTGTGGTGGAAGGGTTAAAGCATAATACTGCAGAAAATGGCAGGATCGGGCTGATCAATGTGCAGAAAAGACTGCGTTACGTTTATGGAGAAGAAAACGGTCTGGACATTGAAACTTCAGGAAATGGCACGACCGTTAATTTCCGCCTTCCCCAAAATATTTCCAGGAGAATGGAAATGAGCCGCCTGAAATCAGGAGAAACGGAGATGGGATTATGAAAATTGCTATTATTGATGATGAAAAGCCGTCAAGAAATGAACTGGCATATCTGATCAAAGAAGTAAAGCCTGACGTGTCCATATCTGAGTTCGCAAGCGGAGAAGAAGGGCTGGAAGCTGTTTCAGCAGAACCTTTTGACTTGCTTTGCATTGACATTAACCTGGGTGATATCAGCGGCATCTCTCTTGCATCAGCAGCCAGGAAATTAATGCCGGAAACAGAAATCGTATTTGCAACGGCTTATAATAATTATGCAGATAAAGCATTTGAAGTAGATGCCATGTACTATCTCCTAAAGCCGTTTTCAGAGGAAAAAGTAAGGCAGATGCTTGAAAAATATGCTCGTAAGAGGGAAAAGAGAAGTCATGACACCAAGCCCCTTCTTTCCAAGATTTCCTTGTACGTGGACAAAAAGATTGTTTTGCTTGAAATTTCTTCTATTGTTTATATTGAATCCCAGAACAGGGTCTGTATTGTCCATACAAAAGAAAAAAGCTATAGGGACAGCAACCCTCTGAGCCATTTTGAGGAACGGCTGGGGGAAAATGGATTTTTTCGGATACAGAAAAGCTATCTGATCAATTTAAACTATGTGGTGGAATTATATCCTTGGTTTAATAATGCATATTGTGTAAAGATGAAGGGCTTTGAAGATGCAATTTTACCAATAAGCCGGAATCAAATCAAGAAGCTGAAAAATATAGTTTGCATTTAATACATGTTTTTTTACATATCATCCCCAAAATTAGACAAGATGTACAAAAAATGGAATGCATGATTAAAATGTATGATAAGATGTACGAAAGAATATTCATATACTTTAGGAGGTAGTCATGATTACATTTTTAGTTGGTATTGCGATCTTAATCGTTGGAGGGGCCTTTTACGGAAAGTTCTGTGAAAAAGTTTTTGGACCGGATGACAGGGAAACTCCGGCAGTGGCACTGGCAGATGGCGTGGATTATGTTGCTATGAAGCCCTGGAAGAATAAATTGATCGAGCTCTTGAATATTGCGGGAACAGGGCCGATTCTGGGCCCCATTCAGGGAATCTTATTTGGGCCTGTTGCGTTTCTTACTATTCCCATTGGATGTGTTATTGCAGGATCTCTTCATGATTATTTTGTAGGTATGATCTCCATGCGGAACGGCGGAGCCCAGGTGCCAAAGATGATGAAGAAGTTTATGGGCAAGAGTGCAACAGGGGTCTATACCATTATTATCTGGATTTTGATGCTGCTCACAGGTGTGGTATTTATTTACACTCCGGGAGACTTAATTGTGGGCGATGTGCTGGGACTGGATGTAAAGAGCAATGTCATATGGCTTGTGTATGCGGTTATTCTGCTTTATTATGTCATTTCTACAATTTTCCCTATTGACCAGATCATAGGACGCGTTTATCCAATATTCGGTGCGGTATTAATTATATCCGCTATTGGAGTCTTAGTAGGAGTCATCATGGATGGCGGCGTCAGCATGGCAGCGTTTGGAACCGGCTTATTAATGCAGCACCCCACCGGACAATCCTTTATTCCGGTATTCTTTATCACTGTTGCCTGCGGCATTATGTCAGGTTTTCATGGAAGCCAGGCTACCCTGATTTCCAGAACAGTACGCCATGAAAAGGAAGGACGCCATACCTTCTACACCATGATGCTGGTGGAAGGTGCTATTGCTATGGCATGGGCGGCAGGAGCTATGGTTTTATTCGGAAGAGGAACCGGCATGGATACCGGAGCGACCAAGATGGTCGGTATCATTTCCAGGGAGTTTATGGGAAATGTGGGAGGATTGTTCGCCATTATCGGCGTTATTGTTCTTCCGATTACCTCCGGTGATACCGCATTCCGTGCACTGCGTCTAATGATTGCGGAACAGTTCAATATTGACCAGAAAGCTGCGCCAAAGCGTGTTATACTGTCTTTAATTATCTTTATTCCTGCTGTTGCGATTCTGGCTTATGCAAAACTTTCTCCAGGCGGATTTAACTTACTGTGGAGATACTTTGGATTTACAAATCAGCTGGTTGCTGTGTTCGCGTTGGCAATGATTACAGTATACTTAAAAACAGCCGGGAAAAACCACCTGATTTCCCTTTTGCCGGGAACGTTCTACACCTTTATTGTATTCAGCTACATATTCCATGAGAAGATCGGTTTTGGTCTGGAAGCCAGAATAGGCGGTATTTTTAACATTCCTGCCACCAGCTATGCCATCTCTTATATATTAGGTGTGATCTGTGCAGCTCTGTTCTTCTGGCTTGTGCCAAAGCTGGCTGTTAAGAGAAAAGATACGATTCTCAATTATAAAATGTAATTTGAATGAAGGGGCTATGATTTGACAATGCTTTGTGTTTGTGATAGAATGTCAGAAGATTAAAAGAAAGGGGTGAAAGGATGAAGTAATAATTCTTGCTTAAGTAACTGCATAATGAAAAAGGAGTTATCTCCTCTTTTTGTTGTGCCTGTTTTGCAAGAATATCACTTCATTCCCACACCCTTTTTTTCGTGTCATAACTGGACATGGAAAACATTCAGACTGCCTTCACAGGTAGTTTTTTATGCAATGCGGCTGTGAGAAAAACATTCTTGCAGCCGTTTTTATATGCAGGAACAGAGATTTTCTGCTTGAATGGAGGATTGTCTATGTCGTTAATACAGGTTACAGATTTATCATTTACCTATGAAGGAAGCTATGATCCGGTGTTTGAACACGTTTCGTTCCAGATTGATACGGACTGGAAGCTGGGATTTACGGGAAGAAACGGAAGGGGGAAAACCACCTTTTTAAACCTTTTGATGAACCGGTTTGAATATTCAGGGACCATTTCTTCCAGTGTGATATTTGATTATTTCCCTTTTCCGGTGCCGGACCAGGAGAGGGACACTCAGGAGATTTTAGATTCCCTGCTTGGGGATTATGAATACTGGGAGTTAAAAAGAGAGTTAAATAAGCTGCAGGTTTCAGAGGATGTAATGTACCGGCCGTTTTACACCTTATCAAACGGGGAGAGAACCAAGGTCCTTTTGGCGGCTCTTTTCCTGCGGGAAGGCCATTTTCTCCTGATTGACGAGCCTACCAACCATCTGGACCGGGAGGGAAGAAGTCTGGTGAGCCAATATTTAAGCGGCAAAAAGGGCTTTATTCTGGTATCCCATGACAGGAAGTTTTTAGACGCTTCGGTGGACCACATTTTATCCATCAATAAAAGGGATATTGAGGTACAGAAAGGGAACTTCACCTCCTGGTATGAGAATAAGCAGAGACAGGACCAGAATGAGATGTCGGAAAATGAAAGGCTGAAAAAGGATATCCGCCATTTAGAGGAATCTGCCAGACGGTCCGGCCAATGGGCGGATCAGGTGGAGTCCACGAAAATCGGAAAGAAATCCGCAGGCCAGGAAAAATCCATTGACAGACGGGCTTATATCGGAGAAAAGTCCAGGCGTATGCAGATGAGGAGAAAAAATCTGGAGAGAAGGCAGGACCGCGCCTTGGAAGAGAAAAAAGGACTGCTTACCAATATAGAAGATGCGGAAAGCCTAAAGCTTTATCCATTAAGGCACCATTCCCAAAGGCTTATTTCCTTAAAAGATGTGGTCCCTTATTACGACGGCCCGGTCTGTGAGCCTGTAAGCCTTGTCTTAGAACAGGGACAGCGCATTTCCCTCCAGGGAAAAAACGGCTGCGGAAAATCCAGCATATTAAAGCTGATTCTTGGAAATGAAATGGCTGACGGCCCTTCGCATAAGGGAACGGTGGAACTTGCCTCCGGCCTGAAAATCTCCTATGTGTCCCAGGATACTTCGTTTTTAAAAGGCAGCTTAACAGAGTATGCCAGGGAAAGCGGAGTGGAGGACTTTCTTTTTAAGGCCCTTTTGCGCAAGCTGGACTTTTCCAGGGAGCAGTTTGAAAAGCCCATGGAATCCTACAGTGAGGGACAAAAGAAAAAGGTTCTCATTGCCAGCAGCCTTTGCCAGCAAGCCCATGTCTATATATGGGATGAACCCCTTAACTTTATTGATGTGTATTCCAGAATCCAGATTGAAGACCTGATTCTCAAATTCCAGCCCTCCATGGTGCTTGTGGAGCATGATGATGCTTTTACGGGAAAGGTGGCAGACCAAGTGGTGCAGATTCAGATGGATTTGGGATGAGAAATACTATTTTACTTCCATAGAGCCATATGATAAGATTATTAAGTATTAAAACACTTAAGAGAAAGGATATGTGCAAATGGGCGAAGTATGGAATGAAAAAGCTGATGAAGGAGAGCAGAGGGTAAACATGAATGTATTCAAGGAACTTATATTATCGGTTTATAAGTATGAAAGCTATCGAGAATTTTTGAAAAACAAACGCAGGAAAGCTTTTTTAGCAGGGCTTGTTCTTATGGTCATATATTTTGCTTTGACCATGATTTTTCCCTTTATAAGATTCCAGGTCCAGACAGGAGGGTTTGTAAAGGTTATAGAGGATTATATACCTGACTTTAATTTAAGCGGCGGAAAGCTTTGGGTGGAAAGACCTGTTGAGTATGAAGACGGCGGCATCTATCTGAATATTAATACGGACCCGGGCAGCTCTTTTTATGATGTGGATGAAATTGGGGAATATATTTCAGATTATTATCAGGTTCTGCTGATGGATTCGGAAAAGATTATTACAAAGAACCGCGGTGAAATATTAGGAGAGTATTTTTCGGATCTTAATATAGAATTCAACCGGGACAGACTTCAGCAGCTGGTGCCCCGGGCTTACCTGATTATAGCGGCTTTTATGGTCCTTGCATTTATCTTTATGACGGCGATGTTTTTCTTTGGCGTGCTGATCGTTGCCCTTCTTGGTATGATCGCTGCCTCCGTTATGAACTACCGGCTGACCTTCGGACAACTGTATCAAATGGGTATCTATACCAGAACATTGCCTTTAATGACTAAGGCGCTTCTATCCTTTTTGCCCTTTCCCATGCCCATGTTCGGAATCATCAATTTCGGTCTTTCCGTGCTGTATATTGTATTTGCTATCAGAAAAATGAAGGAGCTTGATCAGTGACTTTTTTGGTATTTGCAATAAAAGGGATTTATGATATACTGTTCACTGCGGATATATGCTACAATAAAAATTTAAGAGGTTATGTAAATGAATGATATAAATATGACTTATGAAGAAGCCCTCAGCCACGCTCCAAACGAAGAACCGGCAAGACAGTATTTTTTTATAGAGCGCTGCCAGGATATGCTGGAAAAATTAAAGGAGTCCTCAGGAAAAGAAGAATTTACCTTTCACATCGCCACATTCGGCTGTCAGATGAATTCCAGGGATTCTGAAAAGCTTCAGGGTATTTTGGAAGCAATCGGCTTTGTGGAAACCGATACGGAGGAAGCGGACTTCGTTCTTTATAACACCTGCACAGTCAGGGAAAATGCCAATGACAGGGTTTACGGCCGTCTGGGCTATTTAAACAGCTTAAAAAAGAAAAATCCCCACATGATGATCGCTTTATGCGGCTGCATGATGCAGGAAGAGAAGGTAGTTGCCAAGATTAAGAAAAGCTACCGTTTTGTGGACATTATTTTCGGCACTCACAATATTTTTAAACTGGCAGAGCTGATCCATGAACGCCTGGAAGCGAAAAAGATGGTTGTGGATATCTGGGAAGGTACGGACCGCATTGTGGAGGATCTCCCGACGGAACGGAAATACCCATTCAAATCCGGTGTCAATATTATGTTTGGCTGCAACAATTTCTGCAGCTACTGCATTGTGCCTTATGTGAGGGGCAGAGAGAGAAGCAGAAGCCCCAAGGATATTGTGGAAGAGGTAAGGCAGCTTGCAGCAGACGGCGTTGTGGAGATCATGCTTTTGGGGCAAAACGTCAACTCTTATGGAAAATCCCTTGAAACCCCAGTCAGCTTTGCAGAGCTTCTGACTCAGATCGACCAGGTGGAGGGATTAGAGAGGATTCGCTTTATGACCTCCCATCCAAAGGATTTATCAGATGAGCTGATCGAAGCTATGAAAAATTCCAAAAAGATATGCAGCCATCTCCATCTGCCCCTCCAGTCCGGAAGCAGCCGGGTTTTAAAAATCATGAACCGGAAATATACCAAGGAACGGTATCTGGAGCTTGTGGAGAAAATCAAGACAGCCATGCCCAATATTTCCCTGACTACGGACATTATTGTAGGCTTTCCGGGAGAGACGGAAGAAGATTTCCAGGAAACTCTTGATGTGGTAAGAAACGTTCGTTTTGACAGTGCCTTCACCTTTATTTATTCCAAGCGCACCGGAACTCCGGCGGCGGATATGGAAGAGATTCCGGCAGACGTGGTCAAGGACCGGTTTGACCGCCTGCTTACAGAGGTTCAGAAGATATCGGCAGAGGTCTGCGGACGGGATGAGCATACGGTGCAGAAGGTTCTGGCAGAGGAAGTAAATGACCATGAAAAGGGCCTTTTGACCGGGCGCATGAGCAACAATACGACCGTGCATTTTAAAGGAGATCCTTCTCTTATTGGAAAAATCGTGGATGTACATCTGGATGAATCCAAAGGGTTTTATTATATGGGAACCCTGTCTTAAGAAACCGTGGAAACGCAAGCATAAGAAAAGAGGAAGTACAAACCATGGCCGGATTATCACCAATGATGACCCATTATCTGGAAACAAAAAAAGAGTACCCGGACTGTGTTCTGTTTTACAGGCTGGGTGACTTTTATGAAATGTTCTTTGAAGATGCGGTTACCGTGTCCAGAGAACTGGAAATTACATTGACAGGAAAAGAATGCGGACTGGAGGAACGGGCACCCATGTGCGGCGTTCCTTACCATGCCGTTGATACATATTTAAACCGCCTTGTGCAAAAGGGCTATAAGGTGGCCATTGCCGAGCAGATGGAAGATCCCAAGCAGGCAAAGGGCCTGGTAAGGCGGGAAGTCATCCGGGTAGTGACTCCCGGAACCATAACCAGTGCCCAGGCTCTTGATGAAACAAAAAACAATTATCTCATGGGGATCGTCTACATTGGAGAAACCTTTGGAATCGCAGTTGCCGATATCAGCACCGGAGACTTCCTGGTGACTGAGGTGGAATCCGAGCGGGAGCTGGTTGATGAGATCAATAAATTCACCCCTTCTGAAATCATCTGCAACGAAGCCTTTTACGTTTCAGGAGTGGATATAGAGGAAATCAAAAACCGCTATCACGCGGTTATTTCATCTCTGGATCATCATTTCTTTTCCGATGAAGCTTGTCGGAAAATTCTGAAAGAACATTATAAGGTGGGCACTCTGGCCGGACTGGGACTGGAGGATTACGACACAGGAGTGATCGCTGCCGGCGCTGTTATGGAGTATATGTATGAAACCCAGAAAAACAGCTTATCCCATATCACCGCCATCACCCCTTATTCCACCGGGCAATTCATGATCATTGACACCTCTACCAGAAGGAATTTGGAACTTCTGGAAACCCTGAGGGAAAAACAGAAGAGGGGAAGCCTTCTCTGGGTCCTGGACCGGACAAAAACGGCCATGGGAGCCAGAATGCTTCGCACCTATATTGAACAGCCTTTAATTCATAAGTCTGAAATCATAAAGCGTCAGAATGCCATTGAAGAGCTGAACATGAATTACATATCCAGGGAAGAGATCTGCGAGTATTTAAACCCCATTTACGACCTGGAGCGGCTCATTGGCCGGATCAGCTATAAAACTGCCAATCCCAGGGATTTGATCGCCTTTAAGAACTCTCTGGAAATGCTCCCTTACATCAAGGACATTTTAAAGGAGTTTACCAGCGACTTGTTGAAAGAATTGTGGGAGGAACTGGATGCCCTGGAGGATGTCAAGGATTTGATTGACCGGGCCGTTATTGAAGACCCGCCCATTACAGTCCGGGAAGGCGGAATTATCCGGGAAGGCTTTCATGAGGAAGCGGATAAGCTGAGAGGTGCCAAGACAGAGGGAAAGACCTGGCTGGCTGAGCTGGAATCAAAGGAAAAGGAAAAGACGGGAATCAAAAACCTGAAAGTGAAATTCAACAAGGTCTTTGGCTACTATTTTGAAGTGACCAATTCCTTTAAGGACCTTGTGCCGGATTACTTTATCCGCAAGCAGACCCTTGCCAATGCAGAGCGCTATACCACTGATGAGCTGAAGGAACTGGAAGAAGTCATTGTAGGCGCTGAGGACAAGCTGTATGCCCTGGAATACGATTTATTCGGCCAGGTGAGGGATTCCGTTGCAGGAGAGGTTTTAAGAATCCAGAAGACAGCCAGAGCCATTGCAGGAATCGATGTGCTGACTTCCCTTTCTTCTGTTGCCTCTAAAAATAATTACGTCAAACCAGCCATCAATGAAAAGGGAATCATCGACATTAAAAACGGACGTCATCCGGTTGTGGAAAAAATGATGCGGGATGATCTCTTCGTTTCCAATGATACCTACTTAGATAACGGGAAAAACCGGCTTTCCATTATTACAGGACCAAACATGGCAGGAAAGTCTACCTATATGCGTCAGACCGCCCTTATAGTCTTAATGGCCCAGATCGGAAGCTTTGTTCCTGCCCAGGAGGCCAATATCGGCATCTGTGATCGTATTTTCACCCGTGTGGGCGCTTCTGACGATTTGGCTTCCGGCCAGAGCACCTTTATGGTGGAAATGACAGAGGTTGCCAACATCCTTCGCAATGCCACCAAAAACAGTCTGATTGTCTTAGATGAAATCGGACGGGGTACCAGTACCTTTGACGGGCTCAGCATTGCCTGGGCTGTAGTAGAGCACATCAGCAATTTAAAGCTTTTAGGAGCAAAGACCTTGTTTGCGACCCACTACCATGAGCTGACCGAGCTGGAAGGCACCATGAGCGGTGTCAACAATTACTGCATTGCAGTAAAAGAACAGGGCGAGGATATTGTATTTTTAAGAAAAATCATCAAAGGCGGAGCGGACAAAAGCTACGGCATCCAGGTGGCCAAGCTGGCCGGAGTGCCGGATTCGGTCATTGTCAGGGCCAGAGAGCTTTTAGAGGAACTGAGCGATGCGGATATTGCCACCAGAGCCAGGGAAATTGCAGAAGGAAATGGAAACATTCCCCGCAGAAAAGCGGTGCCAAAGCCTGACGAGGTGGATTTGCAGCAGATGACTCTTTTTGATACGGCAAAGGATGACGACATTATCAGGGAACTGGGAGAGTTAGAACTTGGAAACATGACCCCCATCGATGCCCTCAACACCTTATACCGCCTGCAGACAAAACTGAAAAACCGCTGGCAGTAGGGCATGTTTAAAAAGGAGCTGATACCATGCCGAATATAACCGTACTGGATCAAAATACTATTAATAAAATAGCCGCAGGAGAAGTGGTGGAGCGGCCTGCTTCAGTGGTCAAGGAGCTTTTAGAAAATGCCATTGATGCGAAAGCCACGGCTGTTACTGTGGAAATCAAGGATGGGGGCACTACTTTTATCCGTGTGACCGACAATGGCTGGGGGATTCCAAAGGAAGAGGTTCCCCTGGCTTTCCTGCGCCATTCCACAAGCAAGATCAAAACCGTAGAGGATTTGTTTACCGTGGCTTCCCTGGGCTTTCGCGGGGAGGCTCTGGCCAGTATTGCGGCGGTTTCCCAGGTGGAGCTGATCACCAAGACCAGCACCGGCCTGACCGGAACCAGATACCAGATTGACGGGGGAGAAGAGCGCTCCTTAGAAGAGATCGGAGCGCCGGAGGGCACCACCTTTATTGCCAGAAATTTATTTTACAATACGCCGGCCAGGAAGAAGTTTTTAAAGACTCCGGCTACCGAAGGGGCACATGTGGCTGATCTGGTGGAAAAGCTGGCCCTGTCTCATCCGGAGGTATCCATCCGCTTTATCCAGAACAACCAGAATAAACTTCACACCTCTGGAAACCACAATTTAAAGGATATTGTATACACAGTCTTTGGAAGGGAAATCGCTTCCAATCTTTTATCGGTTTCAGTAAAAAAGAAAGAAGTTTCTATTGAAGGCCATATCGGAAAACCGGTTATTGCCAGAGGAAACCGGAATTATGAGAATTATTTTATCAATGGGCGGTATATTAAAAGCAGTGTTATTTCCAGGGCAATTGAGGAAGCTTATAAGCCCTTTATGATGCAGCATAAATATCCCTTTACCATGCTTCATTTTTCTATTGAACCGGAGCTTTTGGATGTGAACGTCCATCCCACCAAGATGGAGCTGCGTTTCAGAGATGGAGAACTGATTTACCAAATGGTATATCAGGCAGTGTCCGAGGCTTTGGCTCATAAAGAGCTGATACCGGAGGTGGAGCTGATTAAACGGGAGGAAGAAAAACCGGTATTTGCAGCCAGAAAACACGAACCTGCGCCGGAACCCTTTGAAAAGCGGCGGATCATGGCCATGCAGCAGGCGGCCACTGTAGAGAAGCAGGAAGGAGGTTCCATCTTTCCTAAACGGTTGGTTCCGTCTCAGCCGTCTTTTGTGAGAGAAGGGGATGGACTTCTGGAAAACTGGCTGAAACCAAAACCAGGGTCTCCAGAAAAGGTGGGCGTTCAAAAACTGTCAGAATCTGTGCCGGTAATGCCGGGCGTTGAACTGAGTTCAGAACCAAGCTCTGAACCAGCTGTAAATCTGGCCCCAGATAGGGGAGAGCCCTATCCGACAGTGAAGGAAGAAAAGCCGGAGCAGCTGGACTTATTTGACGGAAAGCTGTTAGAGCCAAAAGCCCGTTCCATGCACAAACTGATCGGACAGCTTTTTGATACCTACTGGCTGGTGGAATTTAACGGACATCTTTATATTATTGACCAGCATGCTGCCCATGAAAAGGTTTTATATGAGAAAACCATGGCAACACTGAAAACCAGGGAGTATTCCTCCCAGTTGGTAAGCCCTCCTATTATTCTCACTTTAAACCGTAATGAAGAGGTGCTTTTAACCCAGCATTTAAAGTATTTCACTGACATCGGATTTGAGATAGAGCCTTTCGGCGGAAGAGAGTACGCTGTCAGGGGAGTTCCGGCCAATTTATTTTCCATTGCAAAAAAGGAACTTTTGATTGAAATGATCGACGGATTATCGGAGGAAGGTTTTTCCCACAATCCTGATGTGATTTACGAGAAGGTCGCCTCCATGTCCTGTAAGGCCGCCGTAAAGGGAGGACACAAGCTGTCTGCTGCAGAAGCAAATGAACTGATCGACCAGCTTTTAAGCCTGGAAAACCCTTATGCCTGCCCCCATGGCAGGCCCACCATCATCTCCATGAGTAAGTATGAGCTGGAGAAAAAATTCAAGAGGATCGTATAATGGAACCACTTATTATTTTAACCGGACCGACAGCAGTGGGGAAAACAGCCCTGTCAATCCGTCTTGCAAAAGCGGTGGGAGGAGAAATCATCAGTGCTGATTCCATGCAGGTTTACCGCCATATGGACATCGGCTCCGCAAAGATTACGAAGGAAGAGATGGAGGGGGTTCCCCACCATTTAATTGACGTGTTAAATCCTGATGAGGAATTCAATGTGACAACCTTTCAGCAGATGGCGAAAAAGGCTGTGGAAGAGATTTATTCAAGGGGACGTATTCCCATTGTGGCAGGGGGGACTGGTTTTTATATCCAGGCCCTTCTCTATGATATTGATTTCACGGAAAATGGAGAGGATACCTCCATCCGGGACCAACTGGAAGCCCTGGGAAAGGAAAAGGGAGCCGGGTTTCTCCACGATATGTTAAAAGACATTGACCCGGAAGCAGCAAAGGAGATTCATGCCAATAACCAGAAACGGGTGATCCGTGCCATTGAATATTACAGGCAGACGGGTGAGCCTATTTCAGAGCATAATAAGCGGGAAAGGCAGAAGCAGTCCCCTTACGATTTCCTCTATTATGTGGTGAACACCGACCGGAATGTTCTCTATGAGCGGATTGACCGGCGGGTGGATTTGATGGTTCAGCAGGGCCTTGTCAATGAGGTGGAACAGTTAAAGGCCATGGGCTGCACCAGAGATATGGTTTCCATGCAGGGCCTGGGTTATAAGGAGATTCTGGATTATTTACAGGGAGCTGCCACCCTTGAGGAGGCAGTCTATATCCTGAAACGGGATACCAGACATTTTGCCAAGCGCCAGCTTACCTGGTTTAAGCGGGAACGGGATGTGAGATGGCTGAACCTTCCTGACTTTGGAAATGACCAGGAAAAGGTGTTGGAAAAGATATTACAAGACATAAATGAGATGTACGGATTGGAGAAAAAATAGATCATGGATATCAATGCAATGTACGAAACTCTGGGAATCAGCCGCCAGGTGCTGGATTTTGGAAAAGAGATCGAAGAAGCTTTAAAGGACCGTTTTAAGGAAATTGACGAGACTGCGGAATACAACCAGATGAAGGTCATAAAGGCCATGCAGGATAACAGGGTCAGTGATATCCATTTTGCGGCAACGACTGGCTATGGCTACAATGACTTGGGCAGGGATACCTTAGAGGATGTCTATGCCGGCGTATTTCGCACGGAAAGCGCCCTTGTAAGACCGAACCTGATCAGCGGGACCCACGCTCTTTCCATCGCCCTTTCCGGAAACCTCCGTCCCGGAGACGAGCTTCTTTCTCCGGTGGGAAAGCCTTATGACACCCTGGAGGAAGTCATCGGCATCCGGGACAGCGTTGGTTCCTTAAAGGAATACGGAGTTGTATACCGTCAGGTGGATCTTCTTTCAGACGGAACCTTTGACTATGAATCCATTGCAAGGGCTGTCAATGAAAAGACAAAGCTGGTCACCATCCAGCGTTCCAAGGGCTATGATACACGGCCTACATTTTCCGTTGCCCAGATCGGTGAACTGATCGCTTTCATTAAAAAAATAAAGCCGGATGTGATCTGCATGGTGGATAACTGCTACGGGGAATTCGTGGAAAAGATGGAACCCAGTGACGTGGGAGCGGATATGGTGGTCGGTTCTCTCATCAAAAATCCGGGAGGCGGCCTTGCCCCTATTGGCGGGTATATTGCAGGCCGGACGGACTGCATTGAACGGGCTTCTTACCGCTTAAGCGCTCCGGGCCTTGGAAAAGAGGTGGGAGCCAGCTTAGGCCTTAACCAGTCCTTTTACCAGGGATTGTTTTTATCCCCGACCGTGGTGGCGGGAGCCTTAAAAGGGGCCATTTTTGCAGCCAATGTCTATGAAAAACTGGGCTTTCCAGTGGTGCCAAACGGTTCGGAATCCCGCCATGATATCATTCAGGCTATTACCTTGGGAACCCCGGAAGGCGTGGTCGCATTCTGCCAGGGAATCCAGGCGGCAGCTCCTGTGGACAGCTTTGTGACCCCGGAGCCGTGGGATATGCCCGGCTACGATGCACCTGTCATTATGGCGGCGGGAGCCTTTGTCCAGGGGTCTTCTATTGAGCTGAGCGCGGACGGTCCCATAAAGCCGCCTTATGCCGTTTATTTTCAGGGAGGGCTTACATGGTATCATGCAAAGCTGGGAATCCTTAAATCCATGCAAAAGCTTTTGGAAGCCGGAGTCCTCAAAAAAGGCTATACACAACTGTAAATATATGCTAAAATACTTTGATAGGCATGGAGATTCCTGCCATAATACCAAAAGGGGTAGCAGAGCAGATGAAGTACAAAAACTGCTGGGTACTGCTTCTTCTTATGCTTGCCGGTGTTGTCTTAGGAGGTTTTATGGGAGATCTGGCTAAGGGGATATCCTGGCTGTCCTGGCTGAATGCAGGACAGTCCTTTGGGTTTGACACCCCGCTTGTGGTCAATTTAGGCATCCTGGTCATTACCTTTGGGATCAACATTAAAATAACCATGGCAGGCATCATAGGAGTGGCAGCAGCCCTCATCACATATCGGTTTATTTAAAACGTATGTCCTTTTTTTCGTACCTGGAGAGTAACGGTCAGGAGGCATATGGAACGTATAACAATGAAACACATTCCGGCACAGGAGCGGCCCTATGAAAAATGTTTGACGGATGGGCCGGAGGCTTTAAGCGATGCGGAGCTCTTATCCATTATTATCCGCACCGGTTCCAGGGAGGATAATTCCCTGGCTCTGTCACAAAAGATACTGGCCTTAAATTATCCGAAAGAGGGTATTTTAGGGCTTTTGCATCTTTCCATTCCGGAGCTTATGGCTGTCAAGGGAATCGGAAGGGTCAAGGGAGCACAGCTTATGTGCATTGGAGAGCTTTCCAGGCGTATCTGGAAGCGGAGCGCTCTTTCAGAGGCCGTTTCCTTTCACAATCCACTTGAAATCGTCAATTATTTCATGGAAGATATGCGCCACAAAGAGCAGGAGCAGGTTTTTATTCTCCTTCTCAACACAAAGGGAGCTTTAATCAAAGAAGTCCTGATTTCCCAGGGAACGGTAAATGCTTCGGTGGTTTCCCCCAGGGAGATCTTTATAGAAGCCGCCAGATACCACGCTGTGAGCCTGGTGCTGGTCCACAACCATCCCAGCGGAGATCCCTCTCCCAGCAAAGAGGATATCAGCCTTACCCGCCGGGTAAAGGAAGCCGGGGAATTAATGGGAATCCGGCTGCTGGATCACATTATCATAGGAGATAATTCCTATATCAGTTTGAAGGAACGGGGAATTTTATAGATGGAATCAAAGCGCAGCAAATATGTTCTTATCGCTTTAACAGTATTTTGTGTCCTGCTGATCGGGCTGACATCCATTCGGGATGAATGGCTGACACCCCTCCGGACCGGAGTGGGCTATTTCCTGATTCCGGTGCAGTCAGGGGTCAATGCGGTGGGGTCGTCCATTTACGACCAGATCGTGGATTATACAAAGCTGCGGGATGCATTAAATGAAAATAAAGAGATGAAAGAGATCATTACCCAGCTTACGGAGCAGAATACAAGGCTTCAGGCTGAGGAATTTGAATTAAAGCGGCTTCGCCAGCTTTACAGCCTGGATCAGGAATACGGCCAGTATGAAAAGGTGGGGGCAAGGGTCATTGCCAATGACTCCAGCAACTGGTTTCAGATATTCCGCATCGACAAGGGCTCCAAAGACGGAATTGCCGTGGACATGAATGTGGTGGCCGGAGGCGGCCTGGTAGGTCTTGTGACGGATGTGGGAGCCAATTATGCCACGGTCCGCTCCATTATTGACGACTCCAGCCGGGTCAGCGGAATGGCTATGCAGTCCAGTGACAGCTGTATTGTGGCCGGAGATCTGACTTTGTTTAAGGAAGGCAGGCTCAGGATCACTAATGTATTAAAGGAAAGCGATGTAAAAGACGGTGACAAAATCGTGACCTCCAACATCAGCTCTGTGTTTCTTCCGGGCATTTTGATCGGCTATGCCGCTGATGTGACCAATGATACCAACAACGTGACCAAATCAGGATATTTAATTCCGGCGGCAGAGTTTGACAGCCTCCAGGAGGTTTTAGTCATTACAGAGCTTAAGGCTGACATGATGAAGGAAGAGGAGTCTTCTGAATCATCGGAGGAAGAGGCGCCTTCTGAAGAAGAGAGCGCTTCCCAATAATAAAAAGGAGAAAAATGAGACGGATTTTTATTAACGTATTGCTGATTCTTCTGGCATTTACCATTCAAAACTGCATATTTCCCCTTTTGCCGTTTTTAACGGCTGCTCCCAACCTGCTTCTGATCCTGACTTTTTCCTTTGGATTCATCTATGGAACAGAGGCGGGAATGTATTACGGGCTTATATCAGGGCTTATGATGGATTTGTTCTACAGCGGCCCCTTTGGTTTTTATACCCTGATCTTTGTTCACGTGGGCTATATCAACGGTATTTTCCGGAAATATTATTATGAGGACTATATCACTCTGCCCCTGATTTTAAGCATTTTGAATGAGCTGGCTTATAACATGTATATCTATGTTTTCCGGTTCCTGATCCGTCAAAAGGTCAGGATCGGGTATTATTTCACCAACCTGGTGCTGCCTGAGATCATTTTTACGGTGGTGACGACTTTGCTTTTTTACCGTCTCTTCCTGATCTTAAACCGCCGGCTGGAGGAAATTGAAAAAAGAGGTGATTCTTCCATTGTTTAGAGATTTATTAGATGTACTGACAGAATTTTTTAAAAAAGCAATTTCTTCCAGGCTTTTTATCCTCGGGTGTATTTGCTTTGCCATGTTTGCCGGATTGGTGGGAACTCTTTTTGATATGCAGATCATTCGTGGAGAGGAAGCGCTTAACGAATATATGCAGATTACGGAGCAAACCATCACAACTGCCGGAACAAGAGGAAATATTTATGACCGCAACGGAAAGCTTCTGGCTTACAATAAGCTGGCTTATTCCGTAACCGTACAGGATACGGGAGCCTATAAAAAGGCAGAAGAAAAAAACAGCATGTATTTAAGGCTGGTAAGAATCCTTCAGAAGCACGGAGAAAAGGTTCAGGGGAAATTCGAAGTAGCCCTGGATCCTAATGGAGATATGGTTTATACCTCCTCTTCGGAAAGCGCAAGAAAGCGTTTTCTCCGGGATTATTACGGTGTGAAAAGGGTGGAAGACCTGGATGATGAAAAAGGAAAATATCCTTCCAATTTAAACGCCAGAGAATTGTTTCAGATGGCTTATGAGGATAACGGTTTTGACAAATTAACGGACGAGGATGGAAATCAGGTTTCTCTCACAGACCAGGAGGCCCTTGATATCATCAATATTAAGTACGCCCTTCGTCTCATGTCCTTTCGTAAATATGAAGCAACCACTGTGGCAACCCAGGTTTCCGATGAAACCGTTGCCGATATTTTAGAGCACACCGGAGATTTACAGGGCGTAAATGTGGAGGAAACCACCATCCGGGCTTATAACGACAGCATTCCCTTTGCTCCTGTCATCGGTTATACGGGCAAGATGCCTGAGGACCAGCTGGAGGAGCTTCAGCAGAAAAAATCTGACTATGACATTAATGATATCGTAGGCCGGACAGGCATTGAATACACCATGGAGCAGGACCTTCAGGGCACTAAGGGGAAGAAGACCATTTACAAGGACAGCATGGGGCGGATCAGAGAAACAAAGGATGAAACCGATTCCTCTGCAGGCGATGACGTATATTTAACTTTAAATGCAGACCTTCAGAAAGGTATTTACCACCTGATCGAACAGTCCCTGGCCGGAGTCCTCATAAAAACCATTGTCAACGGGGATTATCAGGTTGGCAGCACGACGGACGGTTCCAATATGAAGATACCTGTCAAGGACGCTTATTATCAGTTGATTAACAACAACGTGCTTTCCTTGAAAGGAATAGAGGAAGAGGATGCCTCCGATACGGAGAAAGAGATATACCGCAAATACGTATCCTCCCAAAAACTGATCTTTACAAATCTCACCAATGAGCTGATGAGTCCTCACGCTACGGCCATGAAAGACCTGCCAGAGGATATGAAGGCTTATATGTTTTACATTTACTCCTACCTTGCAGGGCCTACGGTGGGAATGATCAAAGAAGATGCCATCGACACCTCCAGTCAGGAATACCAGGCCTGGAAGGCCGATGAAATCAGTCTGAGAAATTATTTATACTATGGAATTGCAAACGGCTGGGTGGACACCACCAAGCTGGAAACAGGAGCCAAGTATTCCAATGCAGACGATACCTTTGAAGCTCTGGTCCGCTATACCTTAGAAAGCCTGGGAGAAGACCGGAATTTCACCAAGAGAATTTACCGTTATTTAATTAATGATGATGTGATTACAGGACAGGAACTTTGTCTGGCCTTATACGATCAGGGAGTCCTGGTTGACAAAGGACAGGAGGCCGCAGATCTCCGGGCTTCCGGCGACGCTTATTCCTTCCTGCTGAAAAAGCTTTCCACCCTGGAAATCACCCCGGCTCAGCTGGCTCTATCTCCCAGCAATGCAGGTGTGGTGGTCACTGATGACAAGACAGGGGAGGTTCTGGCTCTCGTTTCCTATCCGGGATATGACAACAACCGGATCGGTGACGGCACTTATTTCAGCCAGCTTCAGGCAGATTTATCCCTGCCTTTATATAACAATGCAACCCAGACCAGAAAGGCGCCAGGTTCTACCTTTAAGCCCATTACTGCCGTAGCGGCTCTGGAAGAACATGTGGTCGGCACAGAAGAAACCATCAATTGTACCGGTGAGTATAGTGAGATAGCCATGCCTATTAAATGCTGGATTTATCCTGGATATCACGGTCATTTAAACCTTGTGGGAGGTATTGCAAATTCCTGCAACGTCTTTTTTGCTGAGTTAGGACACCGCCTTTCTACAGATGCATCGGGGAATTATTCCCCGGATGGCGGACTTGAGGTCCTGAGAAAATACGCATCCAAATTCGGGCTGGATCATAAGTCCGGAGTGGAAATAGCGGAGCTGGAACCCCAGATATCCAAGGAGGACCCGGAGCGTTCTACCATGGGACAGGGAAGCCATGCTTATACTAATGTTCAGCTTTCCAGATATGTGGCAGCTGTTGCAAACAGGGGAACCGTATTTGAACTAAGCTTATTAGATAAAACAACGGATTCTGAAGGCAATCTGATTAAAGATTATACCCCTGAGATTTCTTCTCATATTGACGCGGCGGACTTAACGTGGGATACTGTACAACAGGGGATGAGAGAGGTGATAACAAACGGTTCCTCAAAAAAGCTGTTTGCAGACCTTGAAGTGGAAATTGCAGGAAAAACGGGTACTGCCCAGGAGGCCAGAAATAAGCCGAACCACGCATTTTTTATTTCTTTTGCGCCCTATAATGATCCGGAAATCTGTGTTACGGTGAATATTCCTTTTGGATATTCATCCTCCAACGCCGCCAACATTGCGAAGAACGTCTATAAATACTATTATGGGTACACAGATTTGGAATCCATTGTAAATGCAGGCGCCCTGGATGCAGCACAGGTCAAAATTGGTGATTAACTAGGATTAAGAGGTGATATGATGCACAATACCGTAGTGATTAAAAGCAACCGAGCAGGTATGACTGTCATCCTGGATCCGGACATCCCCTTCCCTCAGCTTCTTTCTGACATAGGGAAAAAATTTGGGGATAACGCAAAGTTCTGGGGATCTGCACAAATGACCCTGACCCTTGAGGGAAGAGAATTAAAGGCCGAAGAAGAATTTGCGGTGATTAACCGGATCACGGAAAACTGCAACGTGGAAATCGTTTGCATTGTGGACAGGGATTTAAACCGGATCGAGCGCTGCGAAAAAGCACTGAATGAAAAACTGATGGAGCTGTCCTGCCAGACAGGCCAGTTCTTTAAGGGAAATTTACAAAATGGAGAATCTCTGGAATCAGAGGCCAGCATAGTCATCATCGGAGATGTGTGCAAGGGCGCAAGGGTTCTGGCAAAAGGGAATGTGATCGTCCTTGGAAAACTTGCCGGAACCGTATGTGCAGGAGTGGCAGGCAATGGAGAAGCCTTAATTACGGCTCTTGATATGGCTCCTGTCCAGCTTCGCATCGCAGACTGCACCTCCGGCCTTGACGGGCGCGGAAAGCGCCTGGGACACGGTCCAATGAAGGCATATCTGGAGAATAATAAAGTTATTATTAAACCAATGAAAAAAAGTGTGGAAATATTCCGAAAATTAAGGTAGAATAGAGAGTGAAAGCACTAACAAAGTAATTTTAAGTTTCAGGAGGATATGATATGAGCGAGGTCATCGTAATCACTTCTGGAAAAGGCGGGGTAGGCAAGACGACAACCTCTGCCAATGTAGGTACCGGCCTGGCAATTCTGGGTAAAAAGGTAGTCCTGATTGATACAGATATCGGACTGCGCAACTTAGATGTTGTCATGGGACTGGAAAACCGCATTGTCTACAATTTAGTGGACGTGGCAGAAGGGAACTGCCGTATGAAGCAGGCCCTGATAAAAGACAAAAGATACCCGAACCTGTTTTTGCTTCCCTCGGCGCAGACCAGGGACAAGACTGCTGTTAATCCGGAACAGATGGTAAAGCTGGTGGATGATTTAAGAGCAGACTTTGATTACATTCTGCTGGACTGCCCGGCAGGAATTGAACAGGGATTTCAAAATGCCATTGCAGGCGCTGACAGAGCCATTGTGGTCACCACACCTGAGGTTTCGGCCATCCGGGATGCAGACCGCATCATCGGGCTTTTGGAGGCCGCCGACATGGGGATCATTGAGCTGGTCGTAAACCGCATCCGGGCGGATATGGTAAAGAGGGGAGATATGATGTCCTTAGACGATGTCATGGACATCCTGGCCGTGGATATGATCGGCGCCATTCCTGACGACGAGGATGTGGTCATTTCCACCAATCAGGGCGAGCCCCTGGTAGGTATGGGCACTCCGGCCGGACAAGCTTATATGGACATATGCAGGAGGATTATGGGGGAAAACATTCCCATTCATACCCCCGCGCTGCGTGGAGGCCTGTTCTTTAAACTCTCCAGTCTCTTAAAGAGAGCATAGGAGGGTAGAGTATGAGCCTGTTTCCTGTATTCCGTAAGAAGAATTCAGGAGAAATTGCAAGAAATCGTCTGAAACTTTTGCTGGTTGCGGACAAGGCTGATTGTTCTCCTGAGATCATGCAGATGATAAAAGACGATATGATCCGCGTCGTTTCAAGATACTTAAATATAGATTCCGACAGAATAGAGATACAGATGAAAAAGCAGAAGCAGGAAGATTGTGAACGTTTCACACCAGTGCTTTATGCAAACATCCCTATTCGCGATGTACCTGACAAGGGGATATACTAATTATGTTTTCTGATTATAACTTTAGATACTACAATTACCGATTGGTCTTATACATGCTGTCGCTGTCCATTATCGGAATTCTGGTGGTGGCAAGTGCCTCCAACCAGGATTCCTCCACAGTGACCAAACAGATAACAGGCGTAATAGTGGGTTTTGCCCTGGCTATTGGGCTTTCCATTATTGATTATCGAAAAATAATCAGGCTTTATGCATTGGACTATGGGAGCTGCATCCTTTTACTGGGTGCAGTTTTAGTCGTGGGGCATACGGCCGGAGGCGCCACCAGATGGATCAACATTCCCGGCATAGGCCGGATTCAGCCTTCTGAGTTTGTAAAAATAGGCTTGATTGTTTTTTTCTCCTGGTTCTGGAACAAATACGAGGAAAAGATAGATACGCCGGTCATGGTAGGGCTTGCGGCCATACTTGCGGCCGTTCCCATCGGCCTTATTTTGGCAGAGCCCAATTTGTCCACCAGCCTTGTGGTCACCGTCATTATTTTATGCATGGTGTTTGCCGCAGGCATCAGTTACAAGTGGATCGGAGGCGTGCTTGCCGTGGCAATTCCGGCAGGCGTACTTTTCATATTCCTTTTGACCAAAGGATTGATCCCATTTATCCACGGATATCAAGCCCGGCGTATTCTGGCCTGGATTTATCCTCATGCAGAACAGTATGCGGAAAACCTGTATCAGCAAAAAAACTCCATTATGGCAATCAGTTCCGGACAGCTTCAGGGCAAGGGACTTTTTAATACAACCATTGCATCAGTCAAAGACGGTAATTTTTTATCAGCCGGGGAAACCGACTTTATTTTCGCCATCATCGGTGAAGAGATGGGATTCCAAGGCAGCGTCATCGTCATCATTCTTTTTGGCCTGATTGTATTTGAGTGTCTTTATATGGCTTCAAAAGCCAAAGATATGTCCGGGAAACTGATATGTACCGGCATGGCAGCCTTAATCGGCTTTCAGGCCTTTGCCAACATCGCCGTGGCCACACAGATATTTCCCAACACTGGTCTCCCTCTGCCCTTTATCAGCTCGGGAGTCAGTTCCCTTGTCAGTATATTTATTGGCATGGGATTTGTTCTGAATGTTGGACTGCAGCGCAAAATCGGTAATTAATAAGGAGGTATATCGTTATGAATATAGGTTTAGTTGCCCATGATTCAAAGAAAAAACTGATGCAGAACTTCTGCATCGCCTACAGAGGAATTTTAAGCAAGCATATGCTTTACGCCACCGGCACCACAGGGCGCCTGATTGAAGAGGTGACCAATTTAAATGTCCACAAATATCTGGCGGGACACTTAGGCGGAGAACAGCAGTTAGGATCTCAGATCGAGCACAATGAAATCGACCTTGTGATCTTTTTAAGGGATCCCCTGACACCAAAATCCCATGAACCGGATATTGTAAATATTATGAGTACCTGTGACATGCACAACATCCCTCTTGCAACCAACCTGGCTACGGCAGAGCTTCTCATCAAGTCCTTGGAGCGCGGGGATCTTGAATGGCGCGAAATGTATAAATAGCAGAGGTAAGTCCAGTGAATAAAAAAGTTTTTATAAAAACAGGGTGCATTTTTTTCTGTTCCCTGTTTCTGACAGGCTGTGCCGGTCTGGGAAAGCTTGAGAGTCCCTATGTTTTTTCGAAAAGGACTGCCCTTTACCAATCAGGTACAGCCGCCGGCAAGGCGGAACCCTTTGCAAACGATCTCTGTGTGGTGTCGCAAGACACCCCTTTTTCGGATGGCAAGGTGACTGCAGAGGCTGCGGCAGTTTTTGATATCAAAGACAAAGAGGTTCTGTTTGCAAAGAATCCCTTTGAACGGCTTTATCCTGCCAGTGTCACAAAGGTCATGACAGCCCTTGTGGCCCTTGAATACGGGGACTTGACCGATGAGGTCACAGTGACCAGGGATGCCATTATTACGGAGGCAGGAGCCACCTTATGCGGAATCAAGCCTGGCGATAAGCTGACCATGGAACAGCTTTTATACGGTCTTATGCTTCCATCGGGCAATGATGCCGGAGCAGCCATTGCCGTACACATGGCTGGAAGTGAGGAGGCTTTTTCCAGGATGATGAACGAAGAGGCATTAAAACTGGGAGCCACAGGCACTCAATTTGTCAATCCTCACGGCCTCCACAATCAGAACCATTACACTACGGCCTATGACCTGTATCTGATTTTTAACAAGGCTATGGAATATCCCAAATTCAGGGAGATCATTGCTGCAAAGGAATTTACTTCTTCTTATAAAAATGAAGCAGGGAGTCCGGTCAGTGCCACCTGGAAGGCGACCAACTGGTATATGACGGGAGAGCAGACTATGCCTTCCGGCCTTACAGCCTCAGGCGGAAAGACAGGCACCACCCAGGCAGCCGGAAACTGCCTGATTATGGGAAGCTCTGATTCCTCGGGCATGGAATATATTTCTGTGGTTTTAAAAGCTCCAAGCCGTCCCGGGCTCTATGACAACATGTCAAATATATTAAATAAAATTGTAGAATAGCATTGCGTTTTTTAGAGATTTGTACTATAATTATTTTAATCCGAATAGACTTTTTATACAAATCATATAACGCAAGGAGGAGATTGCTATGGTGCAGATAATAGCAGGTAAAAAGGGGAAAGGTAAGACAAAACATTTGTTGGACAGAGCCAACGCCGCTGTAAAGGAGTCCGCCGGCTCTATCGTATACCTGGACAAAAGTTCCAAGCACATGTACGAATTAAGCAACAAGATCCGTCTCATTAACGTTAATGAGTATCCTATCACATCCAGCGAAGGATTTATTGGTTTAATCTGTGGTGTCATATCCCAGGATCATGACTTGGAAACCATGTTTTTTGACAGCTTTTTAAAGCTGGCCTGCCTGGAGGGCGAAGATATATCTGAGACCATTGCGACCTTGGAAAAAATCAGTGAAAAATATCATGTAACCTTTGTTCTCAGCGTATCCATTGATGCAGAGAATATGCCTGAGGATGTTAAGGCTCATGTGGTTGTTTCATTATAATCATACATAGAAATTAATTTTCCTCAAAAGGGGGCTGCAGGGCGGCCTCCTTTTTACATGTCAGGAAATTTTTCTCCTCTGACTTGAATTTTTTGGTAATTCCTTTTATAATAGCTAGAAGGGAAGGGAGGCGTCAGGTTGGCAAGACAAAAAGCAAAGAAGCCAGGAAAGAGCAAGAAGATCATCCGTTACCGGCGGCCTCTGAATATCAATGTAGGTATGATTATCTTTGGCCTGATTTTTATTTATATGGTGTTCAGTGTATCCGCTTATGTACGCAGAGATAAAATCAGATTCTACGAGGTACAAGAAGGCAGTATTGTAAATAACAAAAATCACACAGGCATCATTCTCCGGCAGGAGGAGGTAAAGCACGCGGACAGGTCCGGCTATATCAATTATTACGTGAGAGAGGGAAAGCGGGCTTCTGCTGGAACCCGTGTTTATTCCATTGACGAAACAGGAAGCATTGCGGCCTTTCTGGCAGAAAATGCAGAGGAAAGCGTTTCTTTGACACCGGAAAATTTATCCGAATTAAAAAAGCAGCTGACTGCATTCAGCCTTACTTATGACAGCAATCAGTTCCGCACTGCCTATGATACCAAATACTCTTTAGAGGCGGAGGTCATGGAGTGTGTGAATTTCAATGTACTGGACAACTTAGGAGGAATGATGGACCAAGCCGGCATTAACTTTCAGCAGATAAAGTCAGACCAGGCCGGAATCGTCTCCTACGGAATCGATTCTTATGAAGGGCTGCAGCCGTCAGCGGTTTCAGAGGCTGTATTTGACTTAAGCAGCTATACAAGAGCAGCCGCAAACTCAGAGTTGATTGAAAAAGGGGCTCCTGTCTATAAGATCATTACTTCTGATCAATGGTCTGTGGTATTTCCCCTTACTGAGGAAGAACAAGCGGCTTATGGGGATAAGACAAGTCTTACGGTGGAGTTTACCAAGCAGGATTTAAAAACCTCCGGCAGCTTTTCCGTGTTTAACGGAACAGACGGAAAGTTCTTTGGAAAACTGGATTTTGACAAGTATATGATTCAGTTTGCTTCTGACCGGTACGTTGATTTTGAAATCATTTCCGACCGGGCGGAGGGTCTTAAGATTCCTGTTACAGCAGTGACCACAAAGGAATTTTATCTGGTTCCCATGGATTACATGACCCAGGGCGGCGACAGCACAGTAAGCGGCTTTAATAAAGAAGTGTATTCTGAATCCGGAACCTCCGTTGTATTTGTCCCTGCGGATATTTATTATTCAGAAGGGGATAATTACTATATTGAAATGGGCGGGGAGGATGGCTTTAAAGCAGGAGATTACATTTTAAAGCCTGATTCCCAGGAACGGTATCAGATCGGGGCAAGCGCCTCTCTCCAGGGTGTGTATAACATAAACAAAGGATATGCCATATTTAAGCAGATCGATGTACTGGCCTCCAATGACGAATACTACACTGTGAAAAAAAATATGACTTATGGCCTGGCTGTATATGACCACATTGTTTTGGAAGCGGCAACAGTCAGCGAGGGACAGCTAATTTATAAATAAGAGGTGATTAACTTGGTAAAAGAAAATCTGGAAGAAGTGAGGAAACGGATTTTAGATGCCTGCAAAAGAGCGGGAAGGAATCCGGAGGAAGTGACTCTCATAGCGGTCAGCAAGACAAAGCCGGCTGACATGATTACAGAAGCATACAGCAGCGGTGTCCGGGACTTCGGCGAAAACAAGGTGCAGGAGCTGACGGAAAAATGCCTGATTCTGCCTGAGGATATCCGGTGGCACATGATCGGCCATTTACAGCGCAATAAGGTGAAACAGGTTGTTGATAAGGCGGCCTTAATTCACAGCGTGGATTCCATACGGCTGGCAGAGCAGATTGAGGAGGAAGCGGCCAAAAAAAATATGACTGCAGATATTCTTTTAGAGGTCAACGTGGCGGAAGAAGAAAGTAAATTTGGCTTTAAGCTGGAGGACACAGAAACGGCAATTCGTGAAATCGCCACGTTTCCTCACGTTAAGATAAAAGGTCTCATGACGATTGCTCCTTTTGTAGAAAATTCTGAGGAAAATCGGCCTGTATTTAAAAAATTAAGTAAATTTTATGTTGACATGCAAAGGAAAAACATTGATAATGTTAATATGACCGCGCTCTCAATGGGCATGACCGGAGATTATGAAGTGGCAATCGAAGAGGGCGCTACTCTGGTAAGGGTCGGTACCGGCATTTTTGGTACAAGATATTATATGAACACCTGATGGATGCAGCAGTACAGGCATCGATCCGGTGAGAATATATACCTGGAGGCTGGCTGACAATGAATTTAGCCGACGTGGTATAAGATTGGAGAGAATGAGGTATGAGCATTTTAGGCAAACTGATGGATAGCATGCGCTTGAATGATACGGATGAAGATGACGATTACTACTTAGATGACGACTACGAGGATGAAGGTGACAGACCTGTCAGAAAGCCTCTCTTTTCAAAGAAGGCGGAAGAAGACTATTACGATGAGGAAGAAGAATATGATCAGAAGCCCCGTTTTCTGTCCCGTTCTCCGAAGGTAGTTCCCATGAAGCAGCAGCGTACTATGGAAGTATCCATGATAAAACCTACGTCCATTGAGGATGCAAAGGAAATCTGCGATTATATGCTGGCAGGAAAAGCCGTTGTTCTTAATATGGAGGGAATCCATACTGAGGTAGCCCAGCGAATTATTGATTTTACTTCCGGTGCTACATACTCCATGAATGGAAATTTGCAGAAAATATCAAACTACATATTTATAGCAACTCCGGAATCTGTGGAACTGTCCGGTGATTTTCAGGATCTGTTAAACAGCGGAGGTCTGGATATGGGCGGAATGAGTCTTCGCCTGTAACAGATTGATCTGGAAGGAATAACGAATTTATTTGAATGGTACAAGCAGACAACTTCCCATATCCCAGGCACATTCTGCTTTGGGGGCGTAGTTGTTTGCTTTCTTCCGTCATGGAGGAAAAAGATACAATAATACAAGGAGGAATGGCGCCGTGGGAAATCCAATGACCGTACACAAAGACGGAACCCCGATTTATGATATTGTTATGGAGACCTCGTTTGAGGGATTGGCAGAGGAGTTAAAGAAGCTGAAGCTGGACGGAAGAAAGGTATGCATTGTTACGGATTCAAACGTTGCATCTCTTTATCTGGATGAGGTGGAGAGCATTGCCGCCGGCTGCTGTAAGCAGACAGAACGTTTTATCTTTCCGGCGGGAGAAGAGAACAAGAACTTAGACACTGTCCGCAGCTTATATGAAGCTCTGATTAACATGCAGTTTGACCGCCATGACTGGCTTTTAGCCTTAGGCGGAGGAGTGGTGGGCGATTTATGCGGCTTTACAGCGGCCACTTATTTAAGGGGAATTTCATTTGTTCAGGTGCCGACAACCCTTCTGTCCCAGGTGGATTCCAGCATAGGCGGAAAGACCGGGGTGGATTTTGATGCCTATAAAAACATGGTGGGTGCATTTCATATGCCAAAACTGGTTTATACTAATATCGGAACCTTAAAGACCCTTTCTGATGAGCAGTTTTCTTCCGGTATGGGAGAGGTTCTTAAGCATGGATTAATTAAGGACTCTTCTTATTATGACTGGCTGATTGATCATGCAGAAGAAATTCAGAGCAGGGATTTAAACATTCTGGAGGAAACGGTGCGCATAAGCAATCAGATCAAAAAGGATGTGGTGGAACAGGACCCTACAGAACAGGGAGAACGGGCGCTTTTAAACCTGGGACATACCCTGGGACATGCCATTGAGAAGCTTTCTGATTTTCAACTGGTTCACGGCCACTGCGTAGGTCTTGGCTGCATTGCCGCCATGGCAATTTCCGTAAAAAGGGGTATGATAGAAGAGGGAGAGCTTTCCCGCCTCATATCTGTTATGAAACAGTTTCACATGCCTGTGACTGTCGGCGGGCTTTTGACAGATGATATTATTGAAACTACGAAAAGTGATAAGAAAATGGATTCCGGCACCATCCGTTTTATTCTCTTAGAACAGATAGGAAAAGCCTTTGTGGATAAAACCGTCACAGCAGATGAGATGGCAGAAGGGCTTAACTACATTTTAACCTTAGCATAAGGAGATTTACATGAACCAGAAAATAAAACTTACCCTGGGGCTGATTGCCGGCTTTTTTATCGCCATAGGTCTGGACCAGTGGACCAAACGCCTTGCAGTACAGCATCTTATGAACCGTCCGCCTTACCAGATCTGGGAAGGGGTATTTGAATTTTTTTATCACGAAAACAGAGGGGCAGCCTTTGGAATGCTTCAGGGGAAACAGACCTTTTTCCTGTTGATCGCTGTTGTGGTTTTATCCTTTACCGTCTATGGGGTGTTCCGTATGCCTGCAACCAGAAAATACCTGCCCCTGCACCTGATCGCCATGTTTCTGTCCGCCGGAGCGGTGGGAAATATGATTGACCGCTTTACCCAGGGATATGTGGTGGATTTTCTGTATTTCAAGCTTATTGATTTTCCTATTTTCAATGTGGCTGACTGCTATGTTACGGTTTCCATGTTTGTTTTCATGATTCTGTTCCTGTTTTACTACAAGGAAGAGGATTTATCCTGTCTTTCCCTGAAACAAAAGGAGGGGCAGGCTTGAAGCAGCAATTTACAGTGGCAGCGGAAGATGGTGGAATACGAATTGATAAGTATTTGTCAATGTGTTGCGAAGAATTATCCCGTTCTTATTTGCAGAAGCTTTTAAAGGAACAGGAGGTTCTGGTCAATGAAAAGGCAGTTAAAAGCAATTATAAGGTGAGTCCGGGAGAAGTAGTTCAGCTATCCCTTCCTGAGGCAGTGGAACCGGAAATTGAAGCTGAGGAAATGGACCTGGATATTCTGTATGAAGATGAGGATATCATCCTCATTAACAAACCGAAAGGAATGGTCGTCCATCCGGCTGCCGGACATTACAGCGGAACCCTGGTCAACGGCCTTATGGCACACTGCCGGGACAGTCTATCAGGCATCAACGGCGTTATGCGCCCCGGAATCGTTCACAGAATCGATATGGACACCACCGGAGTCATTATTGTATGCAAGAACGACATGGCTCATAATTCCATTGCAGAGCAGCTTAAGGAGCATTCTATTACCAGAAAGTATTATGCTGTGGTACACGGGGTTTTAAAGGAAGATGAGGGCATCATAAACGCTCCCATTGGCCGCCATCCTGTGGATCGCAAAAAAATGAGCATTAATGAGAAAAACGGAAGAGAAGCTATCACCCATTACCGGGTTTTGGAGCGGTTTAAGCAATTTACCTATGTGGAATGCCAGCTTGAAACAGGGCGGACCCATCAGATCAGGGTTCACATGGCCAGCACCGGCCATCCAATATTAGGAGATCAGGTTTATGGCCCTGCCAAATCCTCTTTCCGGTTAAACGGACAGACCCTTCATGCGGGGGTTCTGGGCATTGTCCATCCGAAAAGCGGAGCTTACATGGAATTTACGGCTCCTCTTCCTGAATACTTTGAAGACCTGTTAAGAAAATTGCGGGGAGCCTTGTAAAAGGCTCCTTTTTCTTAGAAAACTGTTAAGTTCAGAATATATATGGATTTTTCTGAAACTTTGATGTATAATATACCTATAAGATGATTGGAAGGAGTGATTTTCATGAGCGGAAATTTAGTGATTACCATAGGAAGACAATGCGGAAGTTCAGGAAAAATCATTGGTCAAAGGCTGGCGGAGGAGCTGGGGATCAAGTGTTATGATAAGGAATTGCTGGCTTTGTCGGCTAAGAAAAGCGGGTTGAGCGAAGAACTGTTTCAGACTCACGATGAAAGACCCACCAACAGTTTTTTGTATTCCCTTGTTATGGATACATATCCCATGGGCATGGCCGCTTCCGGCCACCTGGATATGCCCATTAACCATAAGCTGTTTTTGGCTCAGTTCAACACCATCAAACAGCTTGCAGAAGAAGAATCCTGCGTGATTGTGGGACGATGTGCGGACTATGCTCTCGCAGAAAATCCCAATCTTGTATCGGTCTTTATCACTGCCAGCGATGAGGATAGGATCAGTTCTATAAAGGAGCTTTATCAAATTGATGAAGGAAAAGCCAGGGACATTATGATCAAGACTGATAAAAAACGTTCCAGCTACTATAATTATTATTCTGACAAGAAGTGGGGAGATGTGAAGAGTTATGATCTATGCATCAACAGAAGCGCAGTAGGCGTGGAAGGGGCGGTAAGAATGATCCGCAGCTTTGCAGATGCAAAAATGAAGTGGAACGAAGAGAAGAAATCAAAGTCATAATCCATATAAAAGACGGACATTTCCATTTTACCGGAAGTGCCCGTCTTTTATTGCATCAATTATTCCACTGTTACGGATTTTGCCAGATTTCTTGGCTGATCCACATCCAGGTTTTTCCCTACGGAAGCGTAATAAGCGATGAGCTGGAGGATAACTACAACAGGAAATACGGCAAATCTGTCATCAACCTCAGGGATGGGGATTATGACATCTGCAATGCCGTCCTCCACCGGGGAGTTTTCTCCAACCAGCAGGATTATGAAGGCACCTCTTGCCTTCACTTCCCTGATATTTGAAATTGTTTTTGCAAAAACCTTTTTCTGGGTTCCGATGGCAATGACAGGAACCTGATCTGTTATGAGGGCAATGGTTCCGTGCTTTAATTCTCCGGCAGCATAGGCTTCGGCATGGATATAGGAGATTTCCTTTAATTTTAAAGCCCCTTCCAGAGAAAAGGCGTAATCCAGCCCCCGTCCGATGAAGAATGCATCAGGCTCATTGATCAGGTGAGTAACCAAAGCTTTCACGGAATCCCTCTTTTCAATCATGGCTTCCATGGCAGGAATGGCATCTAAAAGCTCCTTCATGAAATTCTCTGCTTCCTCATGCCCGTATGCTCCCCTTACCAGGGCCATTCTGCAGCATACCATGTAAAGGGCCGCCAACTGGACAGAATAAGCTTTTGTGCTGGCAACGGCGATTTCCGGGCCTGCATGGGTGAAAAGAACGTAATCACTTTCTCTGGCAATGGTAGAACCCTTCACATTAACCACGGACAAGGTGGAAGCCCCATAGCTTTTCGCAAGCCTTAAGGCTGCCAGGGTATCGATGGTTTCTCCTGACTGGGATATGACGATGACCAAAGTTTTGCTGTCAATGAGCGGTTCCTCATACCGGAATTCAGACGCAATGGAGACTGTGACAGGAATCCGCAGAAGAGGCTCCATAAGGGCTCTTGCCACCATTCCTGCATGCATGGCAGTGCCGCATGCCACAATGTGGATCTGGCTGCACTGCTCTAAGATGGAATCCGGAATCTGGTCATCGGTAAAATCAGGAAGCCCCCGTACCATGCGGGGCAGTATGGTGTTTTTCAGGGCTTCAGGCTGTTCATGAATCTCCTTCAGCATAAAGTGAGGGAAGCCGTTTTTCATGGCGGCATCTGTATTCCAGCTCACCTCCATCATCTCAGGAATGGTTTCCTTCTGATGAAGGTCATAAAGATGAACCTTATAGGAGGTAAGCCTTACGATGTGGTTTTCAGGAACCACGAAATACTGTTTTGTATAAGGGATGAGGGCGGTTAAGTCTGAGGCCACAAAGGAGCCGGAGCGGGTATAGGCCGCAACCAGAGGGCTTATGCTTCGGATGGCATAGATTTCTCCGGGATGGTCTTCAAACATCATACAGAAGCTGTATGAGCCCTTGAGATAAGATACAAATTTACTTATGGCTTCTAAAGGTCTTCCTTCATAAAGACTTTCCAGAACCCATGCAGCTACTTCACTGTCAGTCTCAGACTGAAGCTTTCCTTCCAAATGAAAGTCAAGGGTGAGCTGATGATAATTCTCAATGATACCGTTGTGGACAAGGGTAATCCTTCCGGCCTGGTGGGGATGGGTGTTTTCCGTGGTCACGCCTCCGTGAGTCGCCCACCTGGTATGTCCCAGTCCGCAGTGGGAAGTCTCGGCAATTTTCCTGCAGCCTTCTTTTAAATTAGAAACCTTCCCGGTATGCCTGATGAGGCGGATGCGGGAGTTCTCCATGCACAGGGCAACCCCTGCACTGTCATATCCCCTGTATTCTAACTGGGACAAGCCTTCTAACAGAATTCTTTTTGAGTCCAGAGGACCTGTATAACCAATAATTCCACACATAATTTACGTTCTCCTTAAATTTTCACATGATGTCTGCCCTTTTTTTCGAAAAAAGGTACACAAAAAACAGGTTCTGGTTCCAGCGTGTTTGTTTTGCAGTTACCTGCATATTTCACACTGGATACACGCCCGGAACGGCATGGAAGGGCATCCGCCGAATATTCGATAAACCCTTCACCTCGTTAACCCCTGATACCGTTTTCCTTAGAAAACGTTCACGACCGCATCAGCGGGTGCATGGCGCTTAGCTTTGCTATTAATATTTATGCCTCCTTCATAAACCTAGTTTATTATAGCCTCTGTTGGTTTGTGAGTCAATACCATGATTTACATTGATTTTACCGTAAGCCTCTTTTTCATTTTACATTCGTCTTTTAAAATTAATTTAGAATATGCAGAAAGGAGCAGAAATCTATGGCAGGCTTGTCTTTTGTCAATATATGTAAAACCTATAAAAACGGCCAAACCGTTGTAAAAGACTTTAATCTTGATATCAAAAACCAGGAGTTTTTGGTTTTAGTAGGACCATCAGGATGCGGTAAGTCTACAACGCTGCGCATGGCGGCAGGACTTGAAGAGATTTCTTCCGGTGAACTGTGGATAGACGGGCAGCTTATGAATATGACCAGCCCCCAAAGCAGGGACTTATCCATGGTGTTTCAGTCTTATGCCCTTTATCCTCATATGACAGTCTATCAGAATATGGCTTTTAGCTTAAGGGTGCATAAGGTTTCAAAGGAAGAAACAGACCGGAGAGTCCGCAGTGCAGCAGAAATTCTTCATATCAGCCACTTATTGGAGAGAAAGCCTTATGTATTATCAGGAGGGCAGAAGCAGAGAGTTGCCATCGGAAGTGTTATTGTCCGTCAGCCAAAAGCTTATCTGATGGATGAGCCTTTATCCAATTTAGATGCCAGTCTTAGAACACAGATGCGGGTGGAGCTTGCAAAAATTCATAAAAAGCTGGGAACAACTGTCATTTATGTCACCCACGATCAGGTAGAGGCCATGACACTTGGTACAAGGATTGTGGTTATGGATCGGGGAGTCATTCAGCAGGCTGCGGCTCCAAACGATATTTATGAGAATCCTGTCAATAAATTTGTAGCAGGTTTTATCGGCTCTCCTTCTATGAACTTCCTACTGGTCCGGGTGGCTCAGGAAAATAGCCGGATATGTCTGGAATTCGGTAAAAACAGGCTCTTTGTCAACGAAAGAAGCGCAAAGCGGCTTGCAGAGGGCAGCTATATGGGAAAACATGTCTGGCTGGGAATCCGGCCTGAGGATTTACATGAAGCAGGTCCAAAAGAACAGGAGCTTCTTTTAGAAATAGAAATGAAGGAGGTTTTAGGTGCTGAGATTCTTCTTTATGGTCATCTTGGAAGTACGGGGGTATGTGTGAGGTTAAAACCGGATATCAAGGCAGAAGCTGGAGAAAGCCTTTCTGTCTATGCGGATATAAATAGAATCAAGCTTTTTGACATAGATACAGAGCAAAATATTTTATATATTTAAGGAGTTTTTATGAACATAAAATCGGTTATGAGGAAGGCAGGGCCTTATGCCTATACAGTTCCCGCTATGGCAGTATTTGCAGTGTTCCTGTTTTTTCCATTTTTCAAAACCATATACTTAAGCCTTTATAAGACCAATAAAATGGGGCAGGCCAAGATTTTTACAGGTTTTTCAAATTACATCGATTTGCTGAAATCCCAGTCTTTTTTTAACAGTCTGGCGGTGACAGGGATATTTGTTCTCATTGTGGTATCTGTAAGCATGCTTTTAGGGCTCATTGCCGCAGTTCTCTGCAACAAGACATTTCCGGGAATCAGGATTTTCAGCACTGCATACGCCCTTCCAATGGCCATTGCTTCCAGTTCCGCCGCCATGATATTTAAAATCATGCTTCATCCTTCCATTGGAATTGTAAACAAGATCCTGAGACTGGATATTAACTGGATCAGCGATTCTAAGTATGCCTTGATCTGTGTGGCCTTATTGACGGCCTGGTTAAACAGTGGAATCAATTTTCTCTATTTCAGTGCAGGACTCAGCAGCATTGATGAAACCATTTATGAAAGAGCCTCTGTAGATGGGGCGGGTGCTGTACAGCAGTTTTTCCGTCTGACCCTTCCGGGCTTAAGTCCTATTATGTTTTATACCCTGGTTGTCAACATCATTCAGGCATTCCAATCCTTTGGACAGGTGAAAGTATTAACCCAGGGGGGACCTGGAGAATCCACAAATTTAATCGTATATTCCATTTACCGGGATGCATTTTTTAATTACCGTTTCGGAAGTGCGGCAGCTCAGTCAGTGTTGTTATTCATTATAATCATGATCCTCACCTTATGTATGTTCCGCCTGGAAAAGAAAGGGGTAAGCTATTGATGGAATCTATTCTTATATCAGTTGACAGGGATACCAACCGTGATGAAGCCAGCCGGAAGGCTGTCTTTCGCAGAAAGATGAAAAAAGCCGCACTGGTCACCGTAAATCTGATTATGACTATTTTTATCCTGCTTCCTCTTTTGTATGCGGTGAGCATTGCCTTCATGCCTTCCAGTGAGCTGTTCACTATGGAAATGAATTTAATCCCTGAAAGTCCTACTTTTGAGAACTTTCGTCAAGCAATGGTTAAAATCCCTTTAGGCCGATTCATTTTTAACTCCTTTATAGTGGCAGGCTGTATCACACTGGGACAGATCATTTCCTGTTCTCTGGCAGCATTTTCTTTCTCCTTTTTGGATTTCAAAGGAAAGAATTTCCTGTTTATGGTGGTTATGTCTACCATGATGATTCCGGGAGAGGCCACTATTATTTCAAATTATCTGACTGTAAGCGGGTTAAAATGGCTGGACAGTTATCAGGTGCTGATTATCCCTTATCTGACCTCAGCCATGGGTATTTTTCTCTTCCGGCAATTTTATAAATCTTTTCCGGCTTCCCTGTATGAATCGGCAAAGATTGACGGATGTTCCAACTTGAGATTTATTTTCAGCATCCTAATTCCCCTTACGAAATCTGCAATCGGAGCTATGGCAGTTTACACGTTTATCAATGCCTGGAATATGTATATGTGGCCTTTGCTGGTTACGGGCTCCAACCAGATGAGAACGGTTCAAATCGGAATCGGTATGCTGGACAGCGTGGATTCCCAGTCTATATCCATGATGATCGCCGGCGTTGTTATGATTATAGTTCCATCCATTTCTGTTTTCATCGCAGGACAGAGACAGTTAATCCGAGGAATGTTCTCAGGTGCAGTCAAAGGCTGACCTGGTTCAGAAGTATAAAAAACAAAAATTTGGAGGAAAGAAAATGAGAAAGAAAGTACTTGCCATGAGCATGGCAGTTATGATGGCAGCAACCGGTCTGGCAGGCTGTGCCGGACAGACCGGAACTACTGAGGCTGTTTCTTCTTCAGAAACACAGTCTTCTGCGGTCCAGACAGCCGAAACAACAGAAGCTTCTCAGGCCACTGACATAACCTTCTGGCATTCCATGGGAGGCGTTAACGGAGAAGCAATTGATGCATTGGCGGCTAAGTTCAATCAGGAAAACACTTCCGGAATTACCGTAGAAGCTCAGTATCAGGGCAGCTATGATGATGCCATCAACAAGTTGAAAAGTGCCCAGATCGGCAATTTGGGAGCTGACTTGGTGCAGATTTATGATATTGGCACCCGTTTCATGATTGATTCCGGCTGGGTTATTCCCATGCAGGAGCTCATCGATGCAGACGGATGGGATCTAAGTGAGGTTGAGCCCAACATTGCAGCCTATTATACGGTAAATGACCAGCTTTATTCTATGCCATTTAATTCTTCCACACCAATTCTTTATTATAACAAGGACATCTTTGATAAGGCCGGCATTACAGAAATTCCTGACAGCCTTCCTGGAATTGGAAGAATAGGAGACGATTTAATGAGCAAGGGCGGGGCAGGAGAAGTGATTTCTTTAGGTATATATGGCTGGTTCTTCGAGCAGTTTACCTGTAAACAGCAGGCCTATTACGCTGATAACGGAAATGGGAGAGAAGAGGCGGCAGGTGCTGTGGATTTCGACAAAAATGGGGCAGGCATAAAAACCTTAACTTCATGGAAAGAATTATCCCATAAGGGTTATGCTCCCAATGTAGGAAGAGGCGGTGATGCAGGTCTTGCAGATTTCAGTGCAGGCAAGGCAGCTATGACTCTTGGCTCTACTGCTTCCCTGAAGCAGATATTAAATGATGTCAACGGCAAGTTTGAAGTAGGAACTGCATATTTCCCTAAAGTGAACGATGATGACAAAGGCGGTGTTTCCATAGGAGGAGGTTCCTTATGGGCATTAAACAATGAAGATGAAGCAAAGCAAAAGGCTGTCTGGGAATTTGTGAAATTCCTGGTTTCCCCGGAAAGTCAGGCCTACTGGAATTCTCAGACCGGTTATTTCCCTATTACCGTTGCTGCTCATGAAGAAAAGGTATTTAAAGACAACATTGAAAAATATCCTCAGTTCCAAACAGCCATTGACCAGCTTCATGATTCTTCTCCTCAGTCTGCAGGAGCACTCTTAAGTGTATTTCCTGAGGCACGGCAGATTGTAGAGACAGAGATTGAGAATATGATTAATAACAACGGCACTCCTGAGGATGCAGTTTCCAAAATGGCAGAAAAAATTAATAAATCCATTGAGGATTATAATGTCATTAATAATTAAATATATTTCGGAAAGGATATGAATAGATGAAAACAAAGGTTTGGGCTCACAGAGGCGCTTCTGCCTATGCACCGGAAAACACATTGGAGGCTTTTGCATTGGCAGTCCGGCAAAAAGCCGATGGAATTGAACTCGATGTGCAGAGGACAAAGGACGGAAAATTAGCCGTAATTCATGATGAAACCCTTGACCGAGTCTGGAATTCTTCCGGTTTTGTAAAGGATTATACCATGGAAGAACTGAAGCAGCTGCGGTGCATCAAGGACTGGCCGGAGTTTCCGGAGGCTGCTATTCCTGAGCTTCAGGAAGTTTTAGAACTTATGAAACCTTCTAAACTCACTGTTAATATCGAACTGAAAACAAACATTTTCCGTTATAGAGGAATTGAAAAAGCTGTATTGAAACTGGTAAAAAAGATTGGGATGGAGGAGCGGGTTATTTATTCCTCCTTCCATCACCCCAGTATTATAAAAATAAAGGAATTAAATACTGATGCTTTGACAGGTCTCCTTTACTCAGAGGGTTTTATTAATGTCCCTTACTATGCAAAGTTAATAGGGGCGGATGCTCTTCATCCCTCTTTTCACCTTCTGCGTTCTAAAAAACTGATAAAGGAAGCAAAAAAGAGAAAACTTCCTATTCACACCTGGACCGTAGATGATAAAAACATGATGGAATATCTTATAGAACTGGGGATTGGAGCTATTATCACCAATTGCCCCGATATTGCAAGAAAAGTAATCGATAGGAGAGAAAATATATATGATACGATTAGTAGCATCTGACATGGATGGAACCTTGTTAAATCCATGGGGGAAAATATCCCCATTAAATATTGCCGCCATTGAGGCTCTCAGACGGAAAAACATCAATTTTGTGGTATGTACAGGCAGAGGTTTTGCAGACGCTTCCTTGCCTTTAAAAGAAGCCGGAGTTTCCTGCGATATTATCTGTATGAATGGTGCCGCCGTTTTTGACAGCTTCGGAAAGCAGCTTCGGAAACAACCTATGTCCAAGAAGCAGATCAGCCGTATTCTGGACATCTGCCGTTCATTCCCGGTTCTTTATGATTTTATGGCCGAAAGCGGAAGCTATACCACATCGGACACGGAAACATTCCGGAAAAGCTTTGAGGATGGGATATTTCTCCCCATGGTTTCCAAAGAGCACACTTATGAGACCATAGCACAGAGATTTCAATTCACTACGGAGGAAGTCCTTCTCAATTCCCCCTTTGATATTTATAAGATGTCTGTGGTTCACGGAAATCCCCAGGTTTTAAAACACCTTCGTCTCTTTCTGGAACAGGAAGAAGAGCTGTCTGTTGCCTCCTCTGATTCCTCCAACCTGGAACTGACCCATGCAGGGGCGCAAAAGGGTACGGCTCTTTTGGAGTATGCAAAAAATACCGGAATTCAGCCAAAAGAAATCCTGGCAATAGGAGATAGTGAAAATGATCTCTCCATGCTGAAGCTGCCTTTGGGATATACCGTTGCCATGGCAAATGCTTCAGAAGCAGTAAAGCGGAGAGCACGTCTTATGACCAGAAGCAACAATGCAGATGGGGTTGCCGCAGCCATAGAAGCCCTGATCCTTTCTGATGCAGCCGCAGCAGGCTGATTCTTTGTTAATCTTAATAAACTATTAAACCTTTCTTTCTGTATTTTGCCCTTATATTATGCTATAGTACTATCTTAGAAAAATATATTCAGTCATAAAGATCAATCACATTGACCAGCAATGTGATTATTTCTGTTGCAAGAGGGGACTGACCCCATTACAGAAAGCCGATTGACTGATAAAATCTTTTCTGGTAAAATGGATAGGATCTGCCAGAGAATTGATTGGAAGGCCCGGATAATCAGGGCTGTAAATAAGAAAGGACAATGGTTCAGTTATGAATTATGAGGACGAATTAGACCGCATGAAAGCCCGTAAAAAGAGAAGAAGCGGCAAAGAATCAGGACATGCAGACAGGAATCCGGATAGAAAGCAGAAAGCTGAAAGAAGACAGCGTGAGCATACAGTAAGAGGGGACAGGACCTATTACAATGCAGGAGATGGAAGAAACCCCAGAGTCCGCCGCAATGAGCAGCAAAACAGCGCAAAGCTGAAAGCTGACAAGAAAAGAAAGAGAAGATATAGAAGGAAGGCCAATCTCATAAAACTTACGGTTCTGGCACTGGTGCTGTTGGGTGCATTTTTCATGTTAAAGCAGCGTACAGGGCAGAAGGGCTATTGGACCATTGCCGTCTTTGGCGTAGATTCCAGAGACGGCAATATGGGAAAGGGTGCCTTATCTGATGTGGAAATGATCTGCAACATCAACAAGGCTACCGGAGAGATCAAGCTGGTGTCCGTTTACAGAGATACATATTTAAAGATCAACAGCAAAGGGACTTATCATAAAATCAACGAAGCATATTTCAAAGGCGGCCATAAACAAGCTCTTGAAGCTTTAAACGAGAATCTGGACCTTAAGATCGATGATTATGCCACATTTAACTGGAAGGCCGTTGCCGATGCCATTAATATCTTAGGCGGAGTAGATGTGGAAATTACAGATTCAGAATTTGCCTATATTAATGGTTTTATTACGGAAACCGTCAATTCCACCGGCGTAGGCTCACACCATTTAAAAAGTGCAGGGATGAACCACCTGGATGGGGTACAAGCTGTATCCTATGCCAGACTTCGTCTCATGGATACGGATTACAACCGTACGGAGCGTCAGAGGAAGATCGTGTCCCTGGCTATGGAAAAGGCGAAGAGTGCCGATTTTGCCACCTTAAAGACCCTGGCTACTGCCGTACTTCCTCAGATTTCCACCAGCGTGGGCATTGATGATGTTCTGCCAATGGCAAAAGGAATCAGTAAATACCATATTGGAGAAACGGCCGGTTTTCCGTTTTCCAGGACTGCTATGAAGATCGGAAAAATGGACTGTGTCATTCCTACCACCTTGGAAAGCAATGTAATTCAGCTCCACCAGTTCCTTTATGACCAGGAAAATTATTCTCCGTCTTCAACCGTTAAAAACATCAGCGCCAAGATTTCTCAGGACAGCGGTCTTTCAGAGCCTGGAGAAAACGCTCCCTCCGGCGGCGGTTCAGGAGGAAAGAAAAAGGGCAATACTCCAAAGGAGACAGAGCCTCCTCAGACGGAACCGTCTGTTGAGCCAAGTACAGAGGAAACCACTGCTGAAAGCACGGAAGAAGTGATTTCCGAAACAACGGAAGAGGAGAGCGAGGCTCCCACCAAGGAAGATGGAGGTCTGGTAGGCCCAGGCGCCAACTTACCGGAATCCAAACCGGAAACAGAGTCCCAGGAGGAGCCGGAAACAGAAGAAGCGGGACCAGGAGTATCATAAGCAAAAAGAAAAGGAGATTATTTGTGATATTATCTGATAAAACTATCCTTGAAATGATCAAAGAAAAGACACTGACCATTTCCCCTATTGAAGAACACCAGATTCAGCCGGCCAGTGTAGACATCCGGCTGGGAAATACATTCTGTATCGTGGAAGATACAAGCAATGGAATTATTTCCCTCAATGACGAAATTAAATACAAAACCATGGTGACAGATCATTATTTACTCCTTCCAGGCCAGTTTGTACTGGCTACCACTATGGAATATTTCTGTCTTCCTGACAACCTGACCGCATTTGTGGAAGGAAGAAGCTCCCTTGGAAGGCTGGGGCTCTTCATTCAGAATGCCGGCTGGGTTGATCCCGGATTTGAGGGAGAGATTACTCTGGAACTTTTTAATGCCAACCGGTGCGCCATTGAACTATGTGCCGGACGCCGGGTGGGGCAGTTGGTATTTGCTCAATTGGACGACCATGCTTTAAATCCTTATCGGGGAAAATATCAGGGTCAAAGGGGAGCGACGTCTTCTAAAATCTTTTTGGATGCGGATAATCAATAACAGGACTTAGCATTTTATCATTGGGAGATAGGGAATACTCAAGACCTGTGTACTTAGACCACGGAAAAAAGTGATTCAGTGGGAGAGAAGAACAGAGTGGGTAAAAGAGAACCTGGTAAGCTCAGAATCTTTAAATTGCAAAGCCTGAATGATTATGGTAAAATATAGATAAATTCCAAAAGAAAGAAGGAATATCAATTATGGATAAAGAAATATTAAATTATACTGTTGAAAAAACACACGAATTAATGAATGCTCCATCATGCAGCAAAGAGGCAAAAACAGCAGCTCAGACCTGGTTGGATGCAATTGGAACTGAAAAAGAAGCCACAGAAACAAAAAAATATATTGATGAGCTGGAAGCAGATATTATGCCCATTGACGGTTTAATCGGTTTTGCAGAATCAGATACCGGAATCCAGGTTTTTGGAGCAGAAACTGCTAAGCATATTGCATCACACGCAAAGGACATTAAATCTGCCGGAGCGAACTATTGTGATTGCCCGGCTTGTGCAGCTGCAGCAGCAATTCTTGAGAAGAAAGATGTTCTTCTTAAATAAGAGAAGATTAACAAACGGAAACGTTAAGAGCATCGGTCAGAAATGATTGATGCCTTTTCTTTATTGCCGGTACAATGATAGAGGCAGAGGCATTCAACTATTCGCGAAACAACACTTTAACGAATAGTTGCAGAAGAAATCCCTTTCTATAAGCATTTTTCCTGTATATGCCTAAATACCGTTGATTTATCAAATAAACTGATATTGTGTGCTGCAACTATCCGACCCTCGTATCCTTTTATTGCTTACAGCACCCCATACCCCAAAACGCACTATCCGGCTGATCCGGCTTAATTACTATCTATAACAAAATCAATTTAATCAACACCATTGAATTTATAAATCAAAATCAGACATTAAAATTCACCAGAAATGAGGCCAGATTATGAGTTCTTCTCTCTCCTACCATCAGCAAAAAGATATTGAAAATGTAAAGCACCTGCGTCAGTTAGTAAAAGAACTCCCTCGTTTTTGCGGAGATTTTTTCCGTGGAATAGAGCCACGCACATCTTCCCGGACCAGAATCGCTTATGCATACGATCTGAAAGTATTCTTTGATTTCCTGTTGAAGGAAAATCCCGCAATGAGTAAGCTTGAGATTCAGGATATTACCCTGGATTACTTAGATGAGCTTCATGTTGTAGATATTGAGGAATACATGGAATATTTAAAATACCGTTTTAATGACAGAAATCAGGAAGTCACCAATAAAGAACGGGGCATCATGAGGAAAATATCCTCTTTAAAAAGCTTTTATAATTATTATTACCGAAATGAACGGCTTAAAAACAATCCCGCTTCTTTAATACAGCTCCCAAAGCTTCACGAAAAAGAAATCATCCGTTTGGATGTCGATGAAGTAGCTCTTCTGCTGGATGAGGTGGAAAGTGGGGAAGCCTTGACTGAAAAACAGAAATCCTACCATGCTAAAACAAAGGTTCGCGATCTGGCCCTGCTGACCCTGATGCTGGGAACTGGTATCCGTGTATCAGAGTGTGTGGGCTTAGATATTGATGATATTGATTTTAAAAACGGAGGGATTCGCATACATAGAAAAGGCGGAAAAGAAGTTACCGTATACTTTGGCTCTGAGGTCGAGGATGCGCTTCTTGATTATCTGGAAGAACGGGACCGCATTATTCCGCAGGAAGGCCATGAAAGAGCCCTCTTCCTTTCCATGCAGAACAGACGTATCGCTGTAAGAAGCATCGAAAACCTGGTTAAAAAATATTCCAGATTGGTGACTCCCTTAAAAAAGATCACCCCTCATAAGCTGCGCAGCACCTATGGAACCAGCCTCTATCAGGAAACAGGTGATATTTATCTGGTAGCAGATGTTTTAGGCCACTCTGATGTAAATACAACAAAGAAGCATTATGCCGCTCTGGAGGATGAACGCCGGAGAAGTGCCAGAAATAAAGTGAAGCTGAGGGAAAGCTAAAAGCGAACACCACTATAAGGGTCCGCTTTTCCTATAACCTTAATAACTTTAAGTTCATCTTTAACCTTCAGTTCTGAATATATGAATACTGCCCTCTTTATTAAGCTTAACAAGAATCGTAGCTATAACAGGCAATATTAATAGTCCTAAGACTCCCATCATCTGCGCACCGATAAACATAAGAATAAGAGTTACAATGGGGTGCAGCCCTATTTGCTGGCCAATAATCTTAGGTTCCAATATCTGCCTGACTACAGTTATAAAGATATAGAGTATCAACATCCCTAAGCCGGTTTTTGTATCACCCAAGGAAAAAGCAATGATGGACCAGGGTAAAAGAATGGCTCCGGTACCCAGAATCGGCATAACATCAATCAGAGCTACGATTCCGCCCAGCAGAAACGGCGTGGGAACTCCCAGAAGCCGGAATCCGAGAGATAATTCAATAAACGTGATGGAAATAATTAATGCATAAGCCCTTACGAACTTGCCTAATGAACCAATCACATTGTCCTTCACATTGATTATAATATCCCTTCGATCTTCACTGAACTGGCTTATAATGAAATTACCAATCTTATAATAATCAATTGTGAAGAAAAAAGATGAGACAATGGTAAAAATAACCTTTATCAACAAAGTTGGAACCTGGCTGGCCAGCCCGGTCACCATACCGACTGCTTTGGCAGAAATATTGGAGATATAGGAAAAAATAGACTGTCCGATTTGATTGATAAAGACATCCAGATCAAATCTGATACTTGGAAAGCGTTCAGTCAAATTTTCTGTTAGATTTTGAAGCGCCGGCAAAAGGGTTCCCTTGTAAAGAGCCGGAAGGCCGTTAAACAGCGTGCTGATAAAGCCAAAGAATCTGGCGCCGATCAAGGTGATTACTAAAGTCACCAGACTGTAAAATATGAGAAGGACAAAAATACATAAAACAGTCCTGTTTATCCTTGTTTTTTCCTTTAATAAATCGATAACGTTGCGAAATGACATGGCAATCACCAGTCCGATAACAAATGGCATCAGCAACGGAAAGACATATTTAATTCCGGCATACACAATGATCAATAAAATAGCCCCAAATACACAATGGATTATGAACGCTTTTTGTTTTTCTAAACTCATAAACTAGGATACCTTTCCGGTTCTGAATATTTGCAGGAATCTGCAATGGATATAAGACCGCCGTTAATTTGATCAGCGGGCAGGGACTGAAACCATATTTCGACACAATCCATGGTTGTATTATATCGCTAATCTGGCTTATGTCAAGCAGTACCGATCTCTTCTCTCCTTTTTTATGCAAAATACCTTCATTTTATGAGTTTATGAAAGGGTATGCATATATTCTTCCGCCTCATCCCAATTAACGACAAAAGAGGTTCCTTTTTGACAGAAAACAGAGCAAGAAGGATTTGCAGTATCCCCATCAGGATCATATTGATACCGGGCTATTGTCTCATCTTCATTGTGACACACATCATAATGGGAAAATGACAGTGAAATACTTCCTTTTCCCCCCGACAAAGCCATCAATTCTTCACCGTAATTCATAAAGGAAGCCACTGGAGCCAGCCCGGTAATGATAGTTTTCCGGTTTCCCGCCTGAACAGGAGTCTCAGCACGGCCGTAATACTTTGCAATGTCATTTAAAACTCTCCCTGTCAGAGAATCGGGAACAGATATGGAAAAGCTGTAATAAGGCTCCAGAAGAAGGCTTTTTGCCTTCATAAGCCCCTGGCGTATTGCCCGGTAAACAGCCTGGCGGAAGTCTCCGCCCTCCGTATGCTTAATATGAGAAAGTCCATCAATGAGAATAATTTTCACATCCGTCAATTCTGAACCCGTTAATACTCCCTTATGAATGGTTTCGAAGACATGAGTCCGTACCAGATTCTGATAATTAATTCCCAACCTGTCCACATGGCACCGGCTGTCAAAGGAAATGCCTTCTCCCCTGGCCCCAGGCTCTATCTGCAGCGCTGCCTCAGCATAATGGCGAAGGGGTTCAAAGTGTCCATATCCCGTTACCGGCTCTGCCACAGTTTCTTTATATACAACCTCAGGCTGATCAAAGGATACAGGTATGTGAAACCGTCTTAAAACAGTCTGTTCTAAGACTTCAAGCTGGATTTTACCCATAATATTTACTTTTAACTGCCTTAAAGCATCTTCCCATGCCACACTGAGGGCAGGGTCTTCTTCCTCCAAAATGGAAAACGCCTGCAGCACCGTTCTGTCAGGAATCTCAGGGGGATATATGACCTTGGCTTGAAGCGCAGGCTGATGGGTGAGTACAGCCCCTTCATGGCATTCTCCAAGCCCCTGGCCCGCCTTGCTGCTCCTTATGCCTGTAACAGCCACCACATCTCCGGCAAAAGCCTCTGAAACAGTATGAAAGCGTTCTCCCTGAAATACCCTTATCTGATGAATCTTCTCACCTTCTGACAAGGGCTCCCGGACTCTCAGCTTTCCGCTCAAAACTTTTATATAGGTCATTCTCTCCTTCTGGTCATCATAGCGAATCTTAAACGCCTTTCCCTTAAAAGGAGCGTCCTCCTGATAAAGAGTTTCCGTCAGGCAGTAAAAAGCATGCAAAAACTGATCTATCCCCTCCCCTGACAAGGCACTTCCGCCAAAGCAGGGAATGATACAGCGGTTTTTAATCTGGGAAATCAGAGCCGGTTTAAAGGAGTCGAAGGTTAAAGTTCCTTCCAACCACTGATCAAGCAAGCTCTCATCCCATTCAGAGGCATTATTAATGAGATCCTCTGTGAAGGTAGCTTCCTTTCCATTCTCAAGACAAATGCTGCTAAAATCCAGTACATCTTCAGAAAAGCGCTCCCGAACCTCTGTTAAGGTTCTTTCATAAGAGGCAGAAGGAATATCCAGTTTATTGACAAATAAAAAAACAGGTATTTTGTAATGGTCCAGCAAATTCCAGATGGTTTCCGTATGGCCCTGGATTCCATCAGTTCCGTTAATAATCAGGACCGCGTAATCCATCACTTCTAAAACACGCTCCATTTCAGCAGAAAAATCCATATGCCCCGGAGTATCAATCAGATAATAGGTATGGTCACCATGGGAAAAGGACGCCATATCCGAAAAAATGGTAATCCCTCTGGCTTTTTCTATGTCGTCATGATCCATACAGGAATTTTTTGCATCCACCCTTCCAAGGGTTCGGATGATATGTTCTTTATATAAGATCTGTTCTGAAAACGTGGTTTTTCCGGCATCCACGTGAGCCAGAATTCCAAAAGTCAACTTCATATTATGTCTGATCCTTTAACTATAAAATAATGGGAAGCCTGAACTCTCCCAGATGGTTAGCACTACCACTATTCTAAGTTATTATCCCCATAAAATCAACGGTTTTGAAATAATCAATCAGAGTCTGTTATAAAATACATGACCGTCAGATACTGACCGCTGTGAATGATATCTTCCTTTAATCCGTTCATATTTTTTAACTCTTTCATATATTGGGCTGTAGTCAGACCGCTGTTTTCCCTATACATTTCTGAGATACTCCACAGGCTGTCGCCTTTTTGTATTTGAATACTGGTATAATACTTCTCTGTTACTTCTTCCATTTCCCCTGCCATGGTATTCATAATGGAATTTCCCAAAAAACCTGCCCCCAGCAAAACAATAATTGATAATGTAATTAACTGCTTCATCATGCGTATACCTCCTGTATGATAATCCGATCAAGAACATACGTTCCTTTTACTATGTTCCCATCATATCATTACGAACGTATGTTTGTCAAATGTTTTTTTGCTTTTTTCGAACAAAGGTTTGCTTTTTCTCCGAACATATGTTACTATAGTTTTAATCATAAAGGATTGAGGAGGCGGTGTTATGGCTCAGGACAAAATTACACCTAAACAGCAGGAAATTTTAGAATATATAAAAGAAACGATATTAAAGAAAGGATATCCCCCGGCAGTAAGGGAGATCTGTGAAGCAGTTCATTTAAAATCAACTTCTTCCGTTCATTCCCATCTGGAAACCCTGGAGGATAAGGGATATATAAGACGAGATCCCACAAAGCCCCGGACCATTGAGATCATTGATGACTGCTTTAATCTGACCCGCCGGGAGGTTGTGAACGTGCCGGTTCTGGGAACTGTGGCAGCCGGAGTGCCTCTTTATGCAGAGGAAAACATTGAAAACTACTATCCTATTCCCGCAGAACTGCTTCCTAATGCAGAAACCTTCATGCTGAAGATAAAAGGAAACAGCATGGTTAATGCCGGCATTCTGGAAGGTGATCAGATTATTGTCGAACAGTGCCATACAGCTCATAACGGAGAAATTGTTGTTGCATTGGTGGATGATTCAGCTACTGTAAAGAGATTTTTTAAGGAAAACGGCCGCTACCGCCTGCAGCCGGAGAATGATTCCATGGAACCGATTATTGTGGACCAAATCAAAATCCTGGGAAAAGTAATCGGCCTGTTCCGTCTGGGAATTCATTGATGCGCCATACATATGGCAGGCATATAAAAAAGAGATAAGTTTACATAATTATTTTATGTAAACTTATCTCCAAACAAATTGAAAAACGGTTTATTTGATTAAACCGTTTTCTTCTACCGAAGGTTAAAATCAGGCAGCTATAAACTGTCTCATCATCTGATTTCACGCTTCAAAATTTCAAGTTTTATCTGTTTAGTTCAATCCTTCCAGTTCCTCAACCGCAATTGTCTTTCCGTCTCTCCAAATTCTTTCCAGATCATAGAATAAGCGGTTTTCCCGATCAAAGACGTGGACAATGATATCGCCGTAATCCATAAGAATCCAGTTTGCAGTCTGATAACCTTCCATTTGCTTACAGATAAATCCTCTTTTTCCCAGTTCCTCTTCCACATTGTCAACCATGGCCTGAACCTGATTGACATTCATACCGCTGGCAATAATAAAGTAGTCCGCCATTACGGATACTTTGCGGATATCGATTACGCTGATATCCTCACCCTTTTTATCTGATAAAGCCTCATAGGCGGCTTTCACCATTTCAATTGACTGATTCATTCTTGCTCTCCCTTCTTTTCATCGTGAACCTGCTTATAATAAGCATATGCCTCTTTTGACACAGAGTCCACAAAGCTTCCTTTCCCTTCCAAATATTTCAGGGTTCCTTTCAGAATCTGATAAACACATTCATCCAGGTCTTTAAACGCCAGGGAGCGCACAAAAGGCAGATCTTCTGCCCGGTCTCTTCTGGGTTCAATATAATCAGCTGTAAAAACAATTTTTTCCAGCAGGGTCATCTTGGGCCTTCCGGTGGTATGCCAGCGGATGGCGTTTATTACTTCCTCGTCTTTTACATGATACTTATGGGCTGCCAGCCACGCTCCATATTTGGCATGAAGCACTGCCGGTGCTTTCCGTTCATCATCGGTCAGCAAAATAGATTCCCTGGTACACTTTTTTATAATCTCTTCATCCCTGTAATGCTTGGCGCAGTCGTGGAGCAGTCCTGCTAATTCCGCCTTGGCCAAGTCGGCTCCATAACACATTGCTAAAGCTGCCGAGGTAAAAGACACACTGATTGTATGTTCATAGCGGAAAGGATTTAATTTCCCTCTCAAATCATTCCGCAGATTAAAAATATTCTCTTTCATACTTCCGCCTCCTGATACAGGCCATGTGCCTGAATATAAGCCGCAACCTTCTGAGGCACAAACTCTTCAATGGACTGCCCTCTTGCAATCATCTGTCGCAATTGGGCAGATGAAATATCCATTTCCTTACAATGCAGGATACGGATATCAGATTCGTATATAGAGGAGAGATGGGCAATTTGGCTGTCCATGGAGCGGTCTGCATTCTCATATTCCCGGCTTGCCACCAGTATGACTGCTTGCGCCAACACCTTGGCCGGTTCATACCAGCTCTCTATTTCATACAGGGAATCTGCCCCAATAATAAAATAAAAGGTGTATTCCGGGTATTCTTTATTAAGCAGGCCAAGGGTCTGGGCCGTATAGGTATTCCCGTTCCGGCTCAGTTCAAAATCAGAGCAGACAAATCCTTTATGGCCATCTACAGCAAGTTCTGTCATGGCCAGACGTATGGCACCTTCTGTCACATGGTGGCTTCTTTTGTGAGGAGGAGTTCCTGAGGGCATATACCAGACCTCATCCAGTTCAAATTCCCTGTACGCCTGCTCTCCCAGCATCAGGTGTCCATTGTGGATTGGGTCAAATGTACCGCCCATAATGCCTATTTTACTCATAATATTCCACTCCCTGTTTCAAAGGGAAGCAGGATTATTTGGGAAGTACAATCTTTCTCTTGCTTTCCTCTTTTGCCTGCTTATAAAGGACGATCCGCCTTCCGATCACCTGAACAACCTCAGAATGGGTGCGCTCAGACAATACAGAGGCTATGCTGCTTCCATCATCCAGACAATTTTTCAGTACCGTGATTTTTATTAATTCCCTGGCCTCCAGCGCTTCTGCAATGGCAGCGGTTATTTCTGGAGTCAGGCTGGATTTTCCGATCTGAAAGACCGGATCTATATTCATCGCCAATCCTTTTAAATAGGATCTCTGCTTACTTGTCATAATATTCTCCCTGACATGATTTTCTTAAAGAAAATCGAACTTCCTTTCTACTTATAATAATCGAATTCAAGGCCATACATGCGGACCGTGTCACCTTCCTGGATTCCGGCCTGCTCCAGCTCTTCTAAAATTCCATTGTCCTTTAAAAAATTCTGAAAGAAACGGAAGCCTTTTTCAGATTCAATATTGGTATAGCCCAGCATCTTTTCAATGCGGGGACCTTCCACCACATATACTCCATCTTCTGTCACTTCAACCGTATAGGGAAGCTGTTTTTCAACCAGGCTGCGTAAGTCGAACTCTTTATCAAAAATAATTGGGCTTAAGTTTACGGTCTGGAGCAGTTCAGAGACAGCGTAGAGAAGTTCTTTGACTCCTTGTCCGCTGACTGCGGATATGGGGAAAACCTTGATTCCCTGGGGCTCAAATTCTGCTTTAAGCTTCTCAATGGGGTTTTCATCCTCTTCATAAATGGCATCCATCTTATTGGCTGCAATGATCTGAGGACGCTTTAACAGCTCGGAATTATAGGACCCAAGTTCCTTATTGATAGCATGAATATCTGCAATGGGATCTCTGCCTTCTGTGGACGCAGCATCTACTACATGAACCAGGACTCTGGTACGCTCAATGTGACGGAGGAAATCGTGTCCCAGACCTACACCTTCTGAGGCTCCCTCAATCAATCCTGGGATATCGGCCATAACAAAGCCCTTTCCTCCCTCCAGGTCCACCACACCCAAGTGTGGATTTAAGGTGGTGAAATGATAGTTGGCTATTTTAGGCTTTGCATTGCTGACTCTGGAAAGAAGGGTGGATTTTCCTACATTGGGGAATCCAACCAGTCCCACATCCGCAATGACTTTCAGTTCCAGCTGAACCCAAAGCTCCTGGGCCGATTGTCCCGGCTGGGCATACTTAGGCGCCTGCATGGTGGGCGTTGCAAAGTGCATATTACCTTGTCCGCCTCTTCCGCCTTTTAATATGACTTCTCTGCGGTTTTCTCCGGACATATCGGCAATGACTTTTCCTGATTCAAAGTCTTTAATTACCGTTCCTTCCGGAACCTTGATGATCAGGCTTTCTCCGTCTTTTCCATGACAGCGGCGCTTTCCGCCTGACTCTCCGTCTTTTGCGGCATATTTGTGGATATGGCGGAAATCAGTTAAGGTATTTAAGCCTTCATCCACCTCAAATATAAGGTTACCGCCTCTTCCTCCGTCACCGCCGTCAGGGCCGCCACAGGGAACAAACAGTTCCTTCCGGAAGCTGACATGGCCATCGCCGCCCTTTCCGGATCTGATAAATATTTTTGCTCTATCGGCAAACATTCATTCACCTATTTCCTTTCTTTATTATTGCCCACGCTTTCTGGGCATAATGGTATACCCGCAGGGTGCTTCTTTATTATTGCCCACGCTCTTTGGGCATAATGGTATACCCGCAGGATACTTCTTTTATCGCAAAAAACGGCTCCATACGTCAAGGTATGAAGCCGGTCCAATTATTCGTTGATTACTTTCGGATAAACAGAAACCTGCTTTTTGTCTCTGCCTTTTCTCTCAAATCTTACAACGCCATTCACTAATGCGAATAAAGTATCATCGCCTCCGCGGCCTACGTTATTGCCTGGGTGAATGTGAGTTCCGCGCTGTCTGTAAAGGATATTGCCAGCTAATACAAACTGACCGTCAGCTCTCTTGGCGCCTAATCTCTTGGACTCGGAATCTCTGCCGTTCTTTGTGGAACCAACACCCTTTTTATGAGCGAAAAATTGAAGGTTCATCTTTAACATTGCTTACACCTCCTCAAATAGGATTTTAATATATGGTTCTCCATACTCTTCCTCTATATTCTGCAATCCGAATACAAGAGAATTCATAAGGAGCTGTGATTCTGAACCGGCATCTGAAGTAAAACGGAATTGAAAGGAACCTGTTGTTTCCTCTTCTTCCACTTCAAAGGAATCTTCTGTAAACTGCTCCACACTGTTGGCCATATTAAAGGTAAGAGCCGACACTGCGGCACAAACCAGTTCCTGTCCATCCTGGGGATCATCCGCCAGGCCTGCATGTCCCAGCATCCGGATTCCTGTGTAATGCTGTCTGGAATCAGCAAATACGGTTACTCTTATCATAATTAAGCGTTGATCTTTTCGATCTTAACCTGTGTATAAGACTGTCTGTGACCATTTTTCTTATGGTATCCAGTTTTGCTCTTATACTTGTAAACAATAACCTTTTTAGCCTTGCCTTCTTTCACAACTGTACCTGTTACGGTAGCACCTGCTACGGTTGGGCAGCCAACGGACAATTCTCCATTGTTTACAACAAGTACCTGGTCAAATGTGACAGCATCGCCAGCGTCAACACCAAGCTTTTCTACTTTAATGATATCGCCTTCCGCTACTTTGTACTGCTTACCACCTGTTGCAATAATTGCGTACATATGGCACCTCCTATTATCATTACTCGCCAACTTCGGTGCTCCTTAAAAAAGAGACTTTTTGACCTCATTGTGCGGCATACCATATTAATATAGCACTCCTCAATAGCCGTGTCAATACTTTTTTATAAAAAAGGAAAATTTCACCTGCCTGTTTAGCCGTTCTTCCAGGTGGAGGGAGCAAAAAGAATCAGCATGGGGAATACCTCCAGACGTCCCGCCAGCATATCAAACATCATAACAATTTTGGATAACGGTGAAAAATGTGAAAAATTCTGAAGTGGCCCTGCGCCTCCAAGCCCCGGCCCTATGTTGTTAAACGTTGCGGCAACTGCAGTAAAGTTTGTGGTCAGATCAAAATTATCCAGGCTTACGACCAGGACCGATGAGGTAAAAATCAGGATGTATGCGCCCAGAAAAGTGTTAATGGACCGCATCACATTGTGTTCAATCGGCTTTCCCTCCAGTTTTAATATCTTAACGCTTCTCGGATGGATCAGTGATTCCAATTCTTTTTTTATCGCCTTTAACAGAATAATCACACGGGACACTTTAAATCCTCCGCCCGTACTGCCTGCACATGCACCAATAAACATAAGCACTACCAGGATTCCTTTTGAGAATTCAGGCCACAAATCAAAATCAACGGTAGAAAATCCTGTCGTAGTGATAATGGATCCGACCTGAAATGCCGCATGATGAAAGGCAGAAAAAATATTTTCAAAGCTTCCCCTGATATTTAAGGTAATGAGCAAGATGGAGGCGGCAATAATACCAAGATAAGCCCTGGCTTCTTCACATCGGAATGCATCTTTGGGATGGCGGATCAAAAAAAGATAGTATACATTAAAGTTTATACCGAATAAAATCATAAATACTGTGACAACACCCTGAAGGTAATAGCTGTTATAGAAAGCCATACTGTCATTTTTAATACCGAAGCCTCCGGTGCCTGCCGTTCCGAAACTGATTGCCAGGGAGTCAAACAGCGGCATTCCCCCTATCAGTAAAAGAACTATTTGAAGCACCGTCATGAATAAATATATTTTATAAAGAATTTTAGCCGTTGTACGCACCTTGGGAACCAGTTTTCCTACAGAAGGCCCCGGACTTTCTGCTTTCATGATATACATGTTGTAGCCGCCGGCAAGAGGAAGGATGGATAGAATAAATACTAAAACTCCCATTCCTCCGATCCAATGAGTAACGCTTCTCCACATGATCATACACTTTGAAAGAGATTCCACATCCGTCAGTATGCTGGCTCCTGTGGTGGTAAACCCAGAAATGATCTCGAACATGGCATCCTCAAACAGGGGAATCTCCCCGCTTAAATAAAATGGCAGTGCGCCAAAAAAACTTAGGACAATCCAGCTTAAGGATACGGATACAAAGCCTTCCTTTGCAAAGAAAACCAGATTTTCAGGTTTTTTATGAATGCAGATAAACCCGATAGTTCCACAAAGAGCCATGACAACGACAAACCAAATGCCGCTGGCTTCCCTGTAAATCAAAGCAACAATACATGGAAGCAGCATGAAGACAGCCTCTATGATCAATATCCAGCCTAAAAGATAAACAATTATTTTTTTATTCATAATCTGCCGCCTTTTCTACCTTAGTATATCCTTCAGATCATTGAGGCCGGTTACAGTGGTAACCACAACTACGCGGTCTCCCTCTTCTATGGTGTCTTTTCCCCGGGGACTGATAATGCGCCCTTTCCGGTTGATACAGGCTACCAGAAGATTTTTCTTGAGTTCCAGCTTTTCCAGAGGTATTCCTACAATGGAGGGTTCATTTGCCACGCGGAATTCCAAGGCTTCTGCCCGGTCTGCCACGATTCTATAAAGGGTTTCCACATTACTTCCCATAGAATTCTGCATGGCCCGGACATACCGGAGAATGATTTCAGCCGTGATCAGTTTGGGATAGATCACGCTGCCTAAATTCATGGAATTAATGACATTTTCAAATGCAATCCTGTTTATCTTGGTGATAAGCTTCGCCTTTGACTGGCTTGCAGCATACAGGGAAAGCATAATGTTCTCTTCATCAAAACCAGTCAGAGAAGCAAAGGCATCGGTCTGCTGGATTCCTTCCTGAAGCAGCAGTTCCTGGCTGGTGGCGTCGCCATAGATAACCATGGCTCTTGGAAGCAGCTCGCTCAATTCATTGCATCGCTCTATGCGGTTCTCCAGAATCTTTACCTTGATCTTGGTATGCTCCAGAATCTTGGCAATGTAATAGGTGATTCTGCCGCCTCCTGCCAGAATAACTGTTTTAACAGCATTATTATCGATTCCTACATGTTTAAAGAAGTGATTGGCTTCTGCAGGAGAGGCGATAAATGAAATCTTATCTCCCGCCGTTATGATAGAATTTCCGTTGGGAATGATGACATCATTTTCATGTTCAATGGCGCAGATCAGGACGTGGCAGTCAAGCTTTCTGAAAACCTCCCGCACCGGCATATTATGAAGAACTGAATCCTCCGGTACTAGGAATTTCATAATCTCAACTCGTCCTTTTGCAAAGGTATCGACTTTAATTGCCGAAGGGAAACGCAGGAGCCTTGATATTTCAAGGGCAGCGGCCATTTCCGGATTAATAGCCAGGGACAGGCCAAGCTCTTCCCTGATATAGCGGACTTCAGAATCGTATTCCGGATTCCGGATTCTTGCAATGGTATGGCAGTTTCCAGCCTTTTTTGCAATCAGGCAGCAAAGCATATTAAGCTCATCGGAATTTGTGGTGGCAATCAACAGGTCCGTGTCCTTAATCCCAGCCTCTATCTGTACCTGATAAACCGCTCCGTTTCCCACAATTCCCATCACGTCAAATTTTTCCGTAACGGAATTTATGACACTGGCATTTTTGTCAATCAGCATAATGTCATGATTTTCTTTGTTTAGCTGCTCTGCCAGGGTGGTTCCTACTTTTCCGCAGCCTACAATAATAATTTTCATAATAAACCTTCTCCTTAAATCTGCGATACCTGTTCATAAAGGGGTTTGCGTATTTTTTTTCTGGTAACTTCCATAAGATTTAATTTCGTCATTTCAACCACCGTTGTTTTGACAGGGTCCTTGGAAAAGATTTCTTTCAGGCGCTCCATAAGGGCCTTTTTGTCCTCTTCTGCTTCCATATCTATAAAATCGATAATGATGATGCCGGATAAGTTTCTCAGCCGAAGCTGATGTCCGATCTCCTGGGCAGCTTCCAGGTTTATTTTCATAATGGTATCACGCAGTGTCTTTTTTCCGGTATACTTTCCTGTATTTACATCGATTACAGAAAGGGCCTCTGTAGGTTCGATAACCAGATATCCTCCCGATTTCAGCCAAACCCTCTTGCCCAGGGCTTCCTCCATGGTCTTTTCGATCCGGTACAGCTTTCCCAACGGAAGAAGGCTGTCTTCATACAAGGTAAGACGCTTTAAATCTTCTGGCTGATAGCAGGCCAGATAGGACTTTACAGCTTCATAAATATCCGGTTCATCGGTAATAATCTCTTCCAGAGAGGCTTTCAGACTGTCCCTCAGTCCGGTCAGGTAAGAGGGATCAGAGCGGTAGAGAAGGCTGTAACACGTCCTGTTTTTGGCATTATCCATCACCCTCCGGAAGGCTTCCTTAAGCTGTGTCAGTTCCTGTTCCAGCTCTTTCTTTGATGCGCCGGGGGCGTTGGTCCGGACGATGATTCCAAAGTCCTCATCCTTTAACCCTTCCAGATAAGGCTTGATCTCCTGTTTCCAGCCGGAATCTGTGATCTTGGAAGAAAATCCGATTTGCTTTTTTCCTGAAGTCAGAACAAAATAACGGCCTGTGAAATTCAAATTCCCCGTCAGGACCGGAGCCTTCGTCTTTACGGCATCCCGTTCCACCTGAACTACGATCTCGTCTCCCTGGCGCAGCTTTCCGTCAGAGGAACGGTTTCCTGCATAGTGAAGAAAGTCATCTGACAGGCTTAAGTACCCGGTCTGACCGCCGCCTATATCCACAAAAGCTGAATTGATATTTTTAACGATGTTGCTCACTTTTCCTATATAGATATTTCCTAAGATGGATTGCTCCCCATCCGGCTCCACGTCAATCTGAAGGGTTTCCCTTTCAGACTGAAGCAGGGTGAGGATGGCTCCCTTCCACCTGGTTATGATCAGCTTATTCACTGGAGTTCTCCTATAAGGCCCAGAGGCACCAGAACCGGATTTTCTTCATCTCCGGTGTTTCCGTAGACCTCTTCCCTTTGAATATGAAAAGCGAATTCAGGACATTCCTGTCCCCTCCACCGGCAGTACGTTTCCATTACCAGCTCAGGCTTTAAGTTATCCGCACTTCCGGCAGATACCTTCATGAAAATGGTCCCATCCTTTACGGAAAGCTTATAGATAGAGGCTTTTAAATCAACCTCTCTTTCGCCCTTTTTCGTCTTTTTGATAGTAAGGATCTGATCCTGGGAGATAAATTCCAAAAGGCCTTTAAAAAAGCCTTCTACATCTTCAGGCTCTTTCCCTTCCCGGAAGGTCAGGGTATAATCTGCGGCGGCAACCAAAGACATGGCATTTTTCGCCTTGTCATCCAGGATGCGGCAGTCTGTGACCTTAATTCCTTCTGCCATAGTCCCGTTTAACTGGTCCATCAAAGTCTGACAGTCTGCCATGGAGTTTACTTCAATGTCCATATACTCCCCGTTGCTTGTAAGTCCTACGCCTAAAGGCGCTGCAAAGGACATGACCTGATGAGGGCTGAAGCCCTCGCTGTATTTGATATCAATGTCAGCCCTTCTTATAGCCTTCTGGAAATAACGCATAATATCCAGATGTCCCACGAATTTCACCGGGCCCTGTTTGGAAAATTTAATTCTTAGCTTCATAGCAGACGCCTCCTTTGAACTTCATGGCCCCGCACCCCGTACAATGCTGACGGCAGTTTGGAGTAACACTTTCGTTTATGGCATTCTGCCACTCTCTTTTTAAAAACTCCTTTGACACGCCGGAATCAATGAAATCCCATGGAAACACCTCATCCAAATCCCGTTCCCTGGTGGTATAAAAGTCCGCATCCAGGCCGCAGGTTTCAAAGGCTTTCATCCAGATATGATTTTTAAAATGCTCGGACCAGGAATCATAGATGGCTCCGTTTTTATAGGCTTCTTCAACTAACGCTGAAGTTTTCCTGTCACCTCTGGCTAAAACGCCTTCCAGAATGGTTAAGTCCGCTTCGTGATAGTTGTATTTTAAACTCTTTTGGTTCAGCATCTTCCGGAACTTGTCCTTAACCAAGTGGGCTCTCTGCAGAAATTCTTCATTTGTACACATCTTAGCCCATTGGAAGGGGGTAAATGGCTTTGGAACAAAGAAGGAGGAACTTGCTACCACCTGCACCTTTCCGTTTCTCTGGTCCTTTGGTATCTCGTAGTAAGCCTCAGCCACCTTTTCCGACAGCTCTGCAATGCCTTCCATATCCTCTACGGTTTCCGTAGGCAGGCCCAGCATAAAGTAAAGCTTGACCCGGTTCCAGCCGCCCCGGAAGGCTTCGCCTGCCCCTTTTAAAATGATCTCCTCTGACAAGCCTTTGTTAATTACGTCACGAAGTCTTTGGGAACCAGCCTCTGGCGCAAAGGTCAGACTGCTTTTGCGGATATCCTGAACCTTGCTCATAACATCCAGAGAAAAGGCATCAATTCTGAGAGAAGGCAGGGAAATATTGACCCCTTTGCCCTTGAATTCATCAATCAGAAAGTTTACAATTCCTTCTAAATGAGTGTAATCACTGGAGCTTAAAGAGCTTAAGGAAATTTCCTCATGACCTGTGCTCTTTAACAGTTTGGAAGCATAAGCCTTTAAATATTCCAGGCTGTGTTCTCTTAAAGGCCGGTAAACATTTCCTGCCTGACAGAAACGACAGCCGCGGATGCAGCCTCTCATCACTTCCAGCACTACTCTGTCCTGAGTCACCTTAATAAAAGGAACCACCGGATTTTCGATATAATAAACGTCATCCATGTCAGCAACCATCTGCTTTACCACGGTTTCCTTTGCATGGGGGTTGTTTGGCTTCATGGCTTCTACGGTACCGTCTTCTTTGTAAGTCACATCATAAAAAGAAGGAACATAGATTCCGTCAATTTCTGCGGCCATTTCCAAAAAGCTTTTGCGGGTTCCGCCATTTTTCTTATTTTCTTTCCAGATGTCCATAAGCTGAAAATAAACGGTCTCTCCTTCTCCGATATAGAACATATCAAAAAATTCCGCCAGGGGTTCCGGATTGTAGGCGCAGGGGCCGCCGCCTATGATAATGGGGTCCTCTTCTGTCCGGTCCTTCTGATGGAGAGGAATCTGCCCCAAATCCAAAACCTGGAGGATGTTGGTATAGCACATTTCATATTGAAGGGTAATTCCTATAAAGTCAAACTCCTTAATGGGGTCCTGGGACTCCAGGGCAAACAGAGGAATATTTTCTTCCCGCATAATCTGGTCCAAGTCTGTCCAGGGTGAGAAAATGCGCTCGCAGTAAATATCCTCTCTGCGGTTAAACATATCACATAAAATCTGCATCCCCAAGTGGGACATTCCGATCTCATAGACGTCAGGAAAACACATGGCAAAGCGGATGTCCACCTTTTTCGGGTCTTTCACCGCCATGTTGACCTCACCGCCGATGTAGCGGGCAGGCTGCTGGATCTTCAATAAAATTTCATCGCTTAAAGCTAATTTTCTCATGTCTTTCTTCCTTATATTTGTTTGAATTGAACAAAAATGTTGAAACCGTTTTTAGCGGAAAAGCTGCCCAAATACAAACGGCTGCAATTTTTTCTGCGCACAAAACAAGTACATTCAACATTACACATAATTATAGAGTATTTTTCTGCATTAAGCAACAGTATTTAAAATTTGATAAATTCCAATCTTATGGGCCATAGCGGTATTAATAATGGCCAGAATGCCGGTCTCCAGCACCTTGCCCATGTCGATGGCTGTGGCTGTGCCGCAAAAATCCAGATTCGGGATGGGCAAATCTTTTCGCTTTTGAACAAAAAAATGTCTGCTCCCGGACACTGCCAAGATACAGACATTTACTCATTTTAAAAATTTCCGTTTGTCAGGTCTTCAACAATTAAGGTCTTTACCGCTTCACTCTCAGACGGTAAAACCTGCTCCTGAACAGAAGGCTTTTCAGGCTCCTGGAGGCTCATTAAAAATGTTTTTGCAACCTGAGGCAGCATTACATAGCTTAAGACATCCTCCTCACACCTTGCAAAAGACTTGGATTCTTCTCTCATTCGTTCCATCTCAGGCTCTATAAAATCAGCCGGACGGGCTGTTATAATTTCCTGATCTCCAATAGCTTTCTTCCTGACAGCTTCATTGACCTGCCCGGGAAGCTGACCATATCCGCCACGAAGCAGTTCTTTTGACTCCTTGGGAAACATCTTATAGCGTTCGCCGGAAAGAACATTCAAAACAGCCTGAGTTCCCACAATCTGACTGGTGGGAGTAACAAGAGGCGGATAACCAAAGTCCTCCCTCACTCTGGGCACTTCAGCCAGAACCTCTTCAAATTTTGCTTCTGCATTCGCCTGTTTTAATTGTGACAAAAGGTTGGACAACATACCGCCAGGCACCTGGTAAATCAATGTATTGGTATCCACCCGCAATACCTTGGAATCAATATTCAGAGAATCTGCAATGGTTCTGAAGTATTCAGCTGCCTTGTTGAGTTTTCCCATGTCCAGGCCGGTATCACGATCCGTTCCTTTCAAAGAAGCAACCAGGGATTCTGTAGCAGGCTGGGAGGTTCCATTTGCCAGAGGAGAAAGAGCACAGTCCACAATATCAACGCCTGCCTGAGCAGCCAGAATATAGGTCATATCTCCTGTTCCTGTTGTGTTATGGGTGTGAAGGTGAACGGGAACTCCTACATGCTCCTTTAACTTCTTCACAAAGTCATATGCCTCATAAGGAAGCAGAAGATTTGCCATATCCTTGATACAGATACTGTCCGCACCTCTTTTTTCCAGTTCAGATGCCATCTTTACAAAGTAATCCATATTGTGAACCGGACTCTTTGTATAACTGATGGAAGCCTCACAGTGGCCCCCATATTCCTTTACATACTTCATAGCTGCTTCCATATTGCGGATATCATTAAGGGCATCAAAAATGCGGACCACATCAATTCCGTTTTCAATGGATTTCTTACAAAATTCATGGACCACATCATCAGAATAATGACGGTATCCCACTAAGTTCTGCCCTCTTAAAAGCATCTGAAGCTTGGTCTTTGGCATGGCAGCCTTCAGTCTGCGCAGCCTCTCCCATGGATCTTCATTTAAGTATCTCATGCATACATCAAAGGTTGCGCCGCCCCAGCATTCCAGTGACCAGTAACCAATCTCGTCAAGAGTTGGGCATATGGGCAGCATATCCTCTAATCTCATACGGGTTGCAGCCTGAGACTGATGGGCATCTCTTAATATAGTGTCCGTAATTCTAAGGGGATTCTTTTTTGTCTCCATAATACTCCTTTCTGAAATTTTATCTTGTCATGTTATAAGAACAGTGCCAGCAATACACCGGCAGCAACGGCAGAGCCGATTACGCCTGCAACATTGGGTCCCATTGCATGCATAAGCAAGAAGTTGGAAGGGTCTGCTTTTTGTCCTTCCACCTGGGAAACCCTGGCTGCCATGGGAACGGCTGATACTCCTGCGGAACCAATCAAAGGATTGATTCTGTTTTCTTTGCTGACGAAAAGGTTCATAAACTTTGCCAGCAGAACCCCACCTGCAGTTCCTACTCCAAATGCACACACACCTAAGACAATGATCTTCAGTGTGCCCAGGTTAAGGAAATTGGCCGCAGTTGCCGTAGCTCCTACAGAAACACCCAGAAAAACAGTTACAATGTTCATCAGTTCATTTTGAACCGTCTTTGACAACCGCTCTGTTACTCCGCTTTCACGCATAAGGTTTCCAAGCATAAGACTTCCAACCAGAGGCGCTGCTGACGGAACAATAAAAGCAACCAAAGCTGATACAAGAACAGGGAACAACAGCTTTTCTGTCTTTGTCACTGTTCTCAGCTGGCGCATTTTAATCTTCCGCTCTTCTTCTGTGGTTAAAAGCTTCATAATAGGCGGCTGGATTACAGGTACCAGTGCCATGTAAGAATAAGCTGCAACAGCAATAGGCCCTAACAAATGAGGTGACAGTTTAGAAGTTACATAAATGGCCGTAGGCCCGTCTGCACCGCCAATGATTCCGATGGAACCGGCTTCTGCTCCCGTAAAACCAAGATAACGTGCTCCCATGAAGGTTAAAAATATGCCCAACTGGGCTGCGGCACCAAGCAAAAGACTTTTGGGATTGGCTATCAGGGGACCAAAATCCGTCATGGCTCCCACGCCAATGAAAATCAGGGAAGGATAGATTCCTAACTTTACTCCCAGATAAAGAATATCCAGAAGACCTGCATTTCCCTCTCCAAATGCAGCCCAGTCAATATGCCCTCCTGAAAAGAATTCAGCGTGATACATACCGGCGCCCGGAAGATTTGTTAAAAACATACCAAATGCAATGGGCAGTAATAAAAGAGGTTCAAATTGTTTGACAATTGCCAAATACAGCAATACAAAGGATATGGCAATCATGACCAGATTCATGGGACTATTTACAATGAGGGAAAAACCACTCTGACTTAAAAAATTAATTACAGCTTCCATTTTATCACTCTCCTTTTGTTCACATGAATTCGTTTTTTATGATATGGAACAAAGCAGAGTACCATTTTCCACACTGGAACCAGCCTGAACACTTACAGAAACAATGGTGCCGTCCTTGGGAGCCATAATCTCATTTTCCATTTTCATTGCTTCCAGAATCATGAGCACATCTCCGGATTTCACCGCCTGTCCTGCTGCAACATTCACCTTTAAAATCGTGCCCGGCATGGGGGAGACAATGGTCTCTTCCCCGGCTGATTTTTCAGGTGCAGGCTGGGCAGGAGCCTGTTTGGGAACAGGCATATCTCCGGTTATTTCACTGATAACAACTTCATATGGGATATGGTTCACTTCAACGTAATATTTTTTCATGTCATTTCATCCTCTCATCTATTATTTTCCAGTCTCTTTATGGAATGAATTCTTATCTGGGATACATCTTTGTTTAAATTCTCTGCAATGGCCACAGAAATTGCCGCAACAATCCGCTGGTTTTCCTCTTTATCAGGGCCTTTTTGTTCTTCGTTCACTGCAATACTTTTTTTGTTCTTTTCTGAAAAAGCATTTACAGCTTTGCTCATGATTATAATCATGAAAATAAGGATCACAAGACATATAAACACAGTTATCATTCCCATTAATACCACTTGCAGATTAGACACCTCGCCCATTTTTCTCCCTCCTTTCTTTCAAAAATTCGTGCCCTTAAAGCAAGGCCGGTAAACTTTCATTTACCGGCCTGCCACCATTTTATTTTGATAAAGCTTACTTCTTTGCAGATTTTTCAATTGATTCTACAAATAAGTGATTACTATGAATAAACAAACTTATGAATATTTCTTCTCAAATTTACGGATAAAATGGGAAGAATATAGGTAAGAGTACAAGACCTACAACTGTGGATACTAAAATCAAGGGTAAACCAGCCTTTACATAATCCCTGAATTTATATCCGCCAGGAGATATAACCATGGTATTTGCCGGCATTCCAATAGGAGTAGCATATGCACAGGAACCACCGATTACAGTTGCCATTAATACTGCTCTTGGATCTGCTCCCATTCCAGTTGCAATGGATACGCTGATAGGCACCAGAAGGGCTGTAGTTGCGGTGTTACTCATAAAGTTTGTCATAACGCAGGACAGCATAAATACAGCTACCAAAAGAACAAAAGGAGATGCATTCTTTCCAAGCGCTCCCATAACAAAATCTGCAATAGCTGAACCGGCTCCTGTGGTATCCAGAGCCTTTGCCAGAGATAAGGTTCCTCCAAACAGAAAAATAGTCTGTAAATCAATGGAAGCATAAGCCTGTTTCTCTGAAATTACTCCGGTCAGCACCAGCACCAGTGCTCCCACACAGCCTGTAATGCTGAGCTTAATACCAATTTTATCCTCAAAAATCATTCCAAGAATGGTCAGGATCAAAACGATCAGAGACATCTTCTTTTTCCAGGAAGGTACCTGATCAAAGTCTTTTGTCACATCAAATGCACCTGAATCATTGTTCTGAATATCAGGCAAAAACCGATAACCAATGGTGGCATAAAATATTATACCACATGCCAGCATAGGAAGTCCAATCTTTGCGTACTCAAAAAAGCCAAATTTTCCTCCCAGTTCCTGTAACTGTGCCTGTGCAATTAAATTTCCCGGTGCACCAATCAGGGAAAGGTTACCGCCCATAGCTGCGGCAAATACCAGGGGAAGCAAAAGTTTCGAACGGGAAAATCCTGATTTTGCTGCGATTCCGATTACTACAGGAATCAAAACAGCAGCCGTTCCCGTATTGGATAAAACTCCTGACATCAGGCCGGTTACCACCATAATTGCCACGATCAGCTGTCTCTCTGTCTTTGCAAACTTGGTTACAATTCCTCCTACCTGATTGGCCATGCCGGTCTCAAAAAATGCACCGCCTACAATAAACATGGCCACAAACAAAATAACGTTGGAATCCACAAATCCTGCAAAAGCTGTTTTCATGTCTAAAACGCCTGTCAGGACGAGGGCAATACATACAATCATTGACGTAAGGGCCAGGGGAATCTTCTCCCATACAAACATCACGATTGCAAATAACAGTAAAGCCAGGGTAATTGTTATTGGACTCATATATATCCTCCTTTTGTTTTTAAATAAATATCAAATAATGCTGATAAAAATAAAAGCCTGGTCAGCCTGACTATTATGGAAGGTCAGGGGCTGGGGTCCAAAGCCCTGTTGCCCAATGGAGAATTTATTTTCAGACAGGGAAATGAAAAAGCAAGTCAGCATAGTCTCCTCCAATGTATCTGCCTTTTATTATTGACTTTTTACAGTAAAGCGTTTATTTGATGTAATGTACCTTTGTATACAGATCCTCCAAAGCCGCATCCTTGCGCTTGTTGAACTCCACCTTGTTCTGCTCAAAGATATTATTGCCTTCTGCATCAATGGATACAATAAGAGGCCCGAATTCCTTTACACGGCATACCCAGAGAGTCTCAGGCATTCCTAAATCCTCCCAGTGGTACTCCTCAATTTCTTCCACACAAGTGGCTGCAATCACTGCACAGCCTGCCGGAAATACGCAGTGCAGAGCTTTATGCTCCTTGCATCCTGCCTCTGTGTTGGGGCCCATTCCGCCCTTTCCAACGATCAGCTTCACGCCTGTCTGCTCGATGAATTCCTTTTCGAACTTCTCCATTCTCATGCTGGTGGTCGGTCCGATGGAAACCATCTCGAATTTATTGTCTTCTCCTTCTTTTCTGCGGACAATGGGGCCTGCATGGAAAATGGCTCCGCCTTTAATATCCACAGGAAGCTCTCTTCCAAGTTCAATCAGTCTTCTGTGGGCTATGTCCCTGCAGGTTACGATATGGCCGTTTAAGTAAATTACGTCACCAATTTTTATATCCTTCAAATCTTCATCGGAGATGGGTGTGGTTAATATTTTTTTCATAATTGTACCCCCTTATGTGTAATAGAGTCATAGCTTAAATCACTGTGGAAAACAATGGTTCCACGACGGTGTGCCCAGCAGCCTACGTTTACGGCGCAGGAAATTACCGATGGGTGGCGGGCTGAATTCACAATGTTCACGCCCATAACAGACTTGCTTCCTGTCAGTCCCTGAGGGCCAAGGCCAATGGAGTCAATGGCTTTTACAAGCTCTTCTTCTAACTGGGCTGCCTTTGGATTCTCATTGTGGCTGCCTACGGGACGCATCAGAGCCTTCTTTGCCATGTAAGCTGCAGAGTCAATGGAGGTGCCGATTCCGATTCCTACCAAAAGGGGAGGACATGCATTGAGGCCGTAAGAGGTCATTACATCGAGAACAAATTTAACAACTCCTTCATAGCCTTCACCTGGCATTAAGGTCTTGCCCTGTCCGGGAAGGGAACAGCCGCCTCCGGCCATGTAAACATCCAGTTCCAGTTTATCGCTCTCAGGAATGATATCCCAGTAAACCCATGGAGAATCAGTTCCCACATTGGTTCCGGTATTTACTTCATCAAAGGTTTCTACTGTGTTGTGACGCAATGGGGCCTGCTGTGTTGCTTTGGCAACCGCTTCTTTTAAAATGGTTTTTAAATCATCGGCGTAAGGAAATTTTGTTCCGACCCTTACAAACATCTGGATCAGTCCGGTATCCTGGCAGGATGGACGGTTTAATTCCATGGCCTCCTTCTGATTCTTCTCCATAGCCTCGTAGATCATCTTAGCCATGGGCATTTCTTCTTCCTCGCTGAGTTCCTTCAGCTTTGCTGTTACATCTTCGGGAAGTTTTTTCCCAACCAGATCCACAAAGTTTGCAATCTGATTTTTCAACAGTTCCAGAGATTCTTGTTTTGCCATTGCTTTATCCTCCTTTTTGTTTATCAATGGACCATTTAAAACACTTCTTGCTTATATGATATTTAATATTTTATAATGTATCCATTTATCGCTCTTATCATATAATGAATCCGTCTTATACACAATAGAATAAGTGTACAAATTTACTCTTTCTTTTTTGTATATAATCACAAAAAAAAAGAGAAGGATATCCCTTCTCTCCTACTATATATTGTAATGAGTCAGCATATTTTCCATGCTTCTCATAATGTGTTCTTTCATCAGTCTTTTTGAAAGCTCTGCGTCTCTCTTCTTTAAGGCTTCCATGAGCTGGGTATGTTCTCCCATGGAAATCTGAGCATACTCCTCTTCCCCTACATTACTTCCCGTGGATAAACCGTTCCACATGGAGGAAAGAAGGGCCCGTATTTTTTCATTATTCGCAGCCGTCCATAGCTCGTAGTGAAAGGACTGGTTGTATTTGGAATATTCACTGTAGTCATTAATCTTAAGAGCTTCTTCCGCCCGCTCAAATGATTCCAAAACCTTGGATATGTCCGCATTGGTTTCACAAACCTTATACACCACTTCACTTTCCAGTATCCATCTGGTTTCATAGTGGTCCCGGATAGCTTTTTCATTGATTCCCAGAACAATGGCTCCTTTATTGGGCCTTAGCTTGATCAGTCCCTCGCCTGCTAAAATCTGAAACGCCTCTCTTACGGGGGTGATGGATATTCCCAGCAGCTTTGAAATTTCGTCCAGAGTGATGGCAGAGCCTGTTTCCAGCTCTCTTGTTAAAATGGCTTTTCTTAAGCTGGAGGCCGCCTGTTCCCTGGCCGGTAATAATTTTATTTTATTGAGATTCATTTTGTCAGCACCTTTTCTGTCATTGCTTTCGCTAAATATAAAAAATATGTCCGAAATAACCGGCCGACTTCTTCTTCGTCCCTCCGGTGTAAAGCATCATTAACCTTGTCCCATATATTTAATTCCCCTGCTCCCGATTCTCCCAGATCGTCAAGAACAAAGGCCGCATATGTTTTCAATAAATTTTTATGAAGCTGGTGAATATACAGATTGTCCAGACTTTGGCTGAAAAAACCGTGAAGCCTGATTTCATCCGTTTCATGTCTTAAAAAGCTTTCATAAATCTTCTGAAAATCTTCATACCACTCTTCCCCTCCGGAAAGCAGACGGTTGATGAAGTTGACTTGTATGGAATGGAGGAAGAGAAAAATTTCATGTATACTCTTTTCCGTCATTCCTTTGACAATCACATGGCGGTTAGGCAGCCGAATGAGAAATCCCTCCAGCTCCAGAACCTTAAAGGCCTCTCTCACAGGCATTCTGGATACTCCCAGTTGTTTTGAGACAATCTCCTGGACCAGCTCCTCGCCATCCTTAAACCGGTTGAAAAGAATCTCCTTCCTCAGTACATTGGTTGTATATTCATTGGCCTGCATCTTGTTAATTGTTTCCATATTCACCTTCCCTGTATGTCATTACATGGAATAATTATAGGGCAATTTATGGGATTAAGCAAGGGATTTGGCAAAACAAAATCCCTTCAAGGAAAAATTTTCCTGAAGGGATCAATTTTTTTAGCAAGTACAGCTTTCTTCCAATATTCCCAGGAGGGCGGTGCCGCTGCTGGTATGACAGCGCACCACACGGGTAATCTCTCCGTTGACGCCATCCAAAGCGCATTTTGCCATCTTATGGGAAACAGTATTGGTAAATAAAACAAGCAAATCAGGGCAACCGATTTTTTTGTCCATATCCGCACTCATTTGTGTGAAAACTTTTGCTTTGCATTTAAAATCCTTGCATATCTTTTTATACTGCCCGACCATACGGTCATGGCCGCCAACGATTACTACACTCATTTCATGTTCCTCCCTCTTGTTCTGGTTTCTGTAAGTTTAAGCCAGGGCTTTTCCCAGTTCTATGCACTGAGCCTGAGCATCATCATCAGGGGCTTCGTTGCAGATCACATAATCACAGGCAAATACGGCGCCGTCTTTTTTGCAGGTCTCTTCCCATTCTCTCATCCACTCGCCGTCTCCCCAGCCGTAGGAGCCGAATAAGGCGATCTTCTTACCCTGAAGCTTTGCTTCACAGCTTGAAAACATAGGTTCAAATTCATCTTCCTCCAACTGCTCGCCTCCCATAGATGGGCATCCGAATGCAATTGCATCAAACTGGTCCATTTTGTCGGCGTTGAATTCTGATGCTGTAAATAAGGATACTTCTGCACCTGCTTCTTTGGCTCCTTCTACAACCTTTGCTGCCATTGCCTCTGTGTTGCCTGTTCCGCTCCAAAAAACCACTGCTGTTTTGCTCATAATATCTTACCTCGCTTTTTATTTTATTTGAATTACTGTGTTTTTCTTTTGTTAGTTATAACTAACTTTTTGACAGTATACCATTTTGACCCTGGAAATACAAGTAGTGTTAAAGACGAATCTTTCTCATTTTCTTCTGTAACATAAAAAAACACCCGCCAAAAGGCGGGCATTTACCATTTATCTTTCTGCAAATTTTTCTACGATTTTAAGAAGCAGCTCCACAACCTTTTCCATGGACTGAACCGGTATGAATTCAAATTTCCCATGGAAGTTATGGCCTCCCGTACAAAGGTTGGGACATGGAAGCCCCATATAAGATAAGCGGGCACCGTCTGTGCCGCCCCTAATGGGATGGATTAAAGGCTTAATTCCCGTTTCCTCCATGGCAGTCCTTGCAATATCAATAAGATACATGTGAGGCTCTACCATTTCTCTCATATTGTAGTAACTGTCCTTTAATATTAATTCCACAGTGCCTGCAGGATAGCGTTTATTCAGATATTCTGCGGCGTCTTTTATAAATTCCTTTTTTGCTTCAAATTTTTCTTTGTTATGGTCCCGGATAATGTATTCCAGACGTGCTTCCTCCACAGTTCCGCCCATGGAATCTAAGTGGTAAAAACCTTCATACCCTTCCGTATACATGGGATTTTCATGAACCGGAAGCATACCGTGAAACTCCATTGCCATCAAAAGAGCATTTCTCATCTTTCCTTTAGAAGACCCTGGGTGAATGTTGGAGCCGTGAATGATCACCCTGGCAGAAGCCGCATTGAAATTCTCATATTCCAGCTCTCCTAAGGCTCCTCCGTCTACGGTATAGGCCACATCAGCCCCAAAACCTTTCACATCAAAAAAGTCAGCTCCCCGGCCCACCTCTTCATCCGGCGTAAAGCCGATGCGCAGTTTTCCGTGGGGAATCTCGGGATGGGACAGCAGATAGTCTGCCATGGTCATGATTTCTGACACTCCGGCCTTGTCATCTGCACCCAAAAGCGTGGTTCCGTCTGTAGTGACAATATCCTGTCCCTTATAATCCAGCAAATCCGGAAAATCACTGACTCTCATGGTCACTCCGGTTTCTTCATTCAAAACAATATCGCCGCCGTCATAATTTTTTACGATCCTGGGCTTTATTCCTGTTCCTGAATAGGCCGGAGCCGTGTCCATATGGGCAATAAAGCCAAGAACCGGAACATTTTTTTCCATGGTGGCTGGTATGGTGGCATAGACATAACCGTATTCATCTACGGTCACATCCTCCGCCTTCATAGCCTGAAGCTCAGCCGCCAGCTCTTTTGCCAGCACCCGCTGCTTCTCTGTACTGGGAAATTCCTCCGCATTATCCTTAGACTGGGTGTCAAAGGATATATACTTAAAAAAACGGTTTAATACTTCTGACATCATATAACTACCTTTCTTTTTATATTTTTATTCTGAAACCGGCATACTCATAATAGCCCTGATTGCTCCCAGACTGGACCAGACTGACAGGCCGTAGCCTATGGCAAGATCAACGAAAAACCCTTTCCACATGTCCATATCAGACATCAGCTTTCTGAAATTGGAGAAAACGTAACCCAGGGTTTCAAAGCTGGCTTCGAATTCAAAGTATGCCCGTGTCATGGAAACCCCATAATCCAGCAAATTGGCCCCCAATATCATGACCGCTGTCATGAAAAGACAGATAACCGCCCCTCTTTTGTCCAGCCTTCCGCCCAGCTTTTCAAAACCGCTCAGCGAAAGCTTAAGCATGACAAAGCCTGCAATTCCTGCGATAAATCCGATCTGGCCGATAAGGACCCATAAGCCCGCTCCTATAAGAGCTCCGGCAAAAGCGCCGACAATTCCCGGAAGCAGCTTGACCCGCTTTACCTCCAAAGAAGCTGCAGCCTGTGCCCTCCAGTCCTCTGTCTGAGGGTCTAAGGGTATTTCGGAAGTGAGGGCAGTACTCAAATGCTCCTCTTTCTTATCCTCAATCTTTCTTTTTACCTGATTTGCCAGTTCCTGAAATGCTTCTTTCTTTTTAGAACCGTTTCCTTTGGAAAGGATGAGGGTGTGATACTTCTGACCGTGGCTTTCTGCCGTAAGCCGCATATTCGGCCCGGAAACGGTTTGAAAAACCCGTTCAATGCTTCCGTAAGGGATGATTTCAAAACCCTCGGCATTGGTGACGATATAATCATTGGTCAGATAAAGCTTTTCTTTTTCATAGGCAGATGTGTTTGACTGAGTCAACTGCCTGTCCACGGAAAGAAGCTTTTCCTCCGGCCACGCCTTCAATGTGGCACGGCTCTTTTTCAGCCTTGGATCCATTAATTTCACCGCAAGATATATCGTTGCGGCCAAAGCAAGCATTGCAGACCAGGAAAAAAACAGAGCAGCATTCTTTGAGACAGGAGACTCCGGTTTTCTGGTTGTATCCAGATAGTATTCACCAAAATAGTCCGAAAAATTATCTTCTGTTACAAGATCTTCCTCCCACATCTCATTATAGCTTTCTATGGCATATCCCCTGATATCCTCTTCAATGGGAGCTGCCAGCCCGTAAAAGATCACCGGCTCGGGCTCTTCCTCAGAATCCTCGTACAAATAAGACTGGACTTTTAAGGCATCCTCAGAAAGGTTTCCATGAACCTGAATTATGTAAGGCAGAGATTCCTGATCATAAACAAAATAGTAATGATTGGTTTCTTTAAAGTCTGATGCAAATTCAAAGGTCATCATTCTGGCTTCCAGGCTGCTGTAAATATTCCCGCCGCCATATACATTGAACTTTTCCGGAGCAGCCTCCGGTTTCCCGCTTCCTAAAAGCCTGAAAGCCGCGCCTGCAAACAGGAAGGAAAAAGCCATGCAGTACACCAACGTAACCGGTATCGCCCACCGGTAAAGCCGGATCATCCGTTTCATTTGACCAGATATCTGACTATTCATACTTCTGCCTCCTTGTCTCTCAATTTTTACCATTATATCACAAGGAGGAAAAC
>DGRE01000057.1 GCA_002389905.1 Hungatella sp. UBA4396
GCTACGAAGGCTAAGGGGGATTCTGAGGCTGATATTCCAGAAAAGGATTTAGATGAGTTACCGGAAAATGCTCAAGAGGCATATGATCAATATGATAAATCCGGATGGAAAGGAAATGTCCCAGGTCAGACCCAGGGAACTGCAGCAGGAGGTAAGTATCAAAATAGAGATGGAAAGCTTCCAAAAACGGATTCAGATGGTAATTCGATTACGTATAAGGAATGGGATGTAAATAATAAACAACCGGGAGCAACTAGAGATGGAGAAAGATTTGTTACGGGATCGGATGGATCTACCTATTATACAGACAGCCATTATGGAGAAGGAAGTAGTCCAACAGGATTGCCCCCATTTGTAAAAATTAATTAGAGGTAAAAGCGATGATAAATAAAATTATTTATACTTCTACTCAGGAAATGAAAGAAGTAAAAAGTAAGTTAGGGCGCAGTAATGAAACTTATATTGTTGAAATTGAAGGAGAACAATGTTTATATTTAAAAGATTACTTAAATTTAATGTCTAGTTTTTTTCGCTTTCCGATAAAAGCCAAAGGATTGGATGGTTATAATGATTGGATGAGAGATTTATCATGGTTAAATAAAAAACAAATTATAATTATAATTAATAATTTTCAAGAATTTTTACAAAAGGATGTCACCTCCAAAGAAGCAATTCTTGAAGATTTTACCCAGGTGATTTTGCCTTGGTGGGAATCGGAAGTTATTGATTGTGTAGTTGGTGGGGAAACCAAAAAAATGCTAGTTTATTTAGTAAAATAGTGTTTTACTTGCTTGGTTTTGCCGGGTAAGTCTCAAAGGTAGTGGAAACGAATAATACGCATAATAGGTGGCGGTTCAAGGTGTACCTGATAGGTGGCATACAACAGCAGGTTGAGGCTAATAAATTAGACAATGTTAATAAAAGATATATAGTTGACGGTCGCTATAAAATTATTGTTGATTTACCTAAAACGGTGGATAATGTATCGGTTACATGTACTTTAAATAGTCAACCATCTCAAAAGATTAGTAAAATTATTGAATCAGGTGAAGGGCTGGCGTTAATTAGTTTCTATTTAAAAAAAACAAAGTTAAGCATAGGCGTAGAGGAAGGAAGACCTGGAACCGTTTGTGAATATCTTGATAATGGTATTAATGTAATCATTAGTAATAACGCAGATATGAATAACGTTGAATTTTATGTTGCATGGTTAACAATGCAAGATGAAGAAGATGAAGATATCTTTACGTGGTTTGCAGCAGATCCTACGTTGTTATAAGTAGTCAGTAATAGAAAGCTTGAGTATGTGAAGACGATTATGTAAATTGAAATCTTCACATACCGAGAGTACCCCAAAGATTGTGTAAGCCTCCAAATTGATGTAATGATTACGGCAGTTTGGAGGTTTTTTGATACCCAAGAGAACACGAAACGAATTATCAAAGAAAGCTCAAAAGATTTTGGAAAAAGAGTGGTTTCAAAAAGTGATAGAAAAGGCATTGATATTTTAGGAGAATAATTATGGAAAGCCACTGTATGAATTGAAGTGAAAAAAAGTCGGGATAACCACGATTGCCACAATTAACCTTTAGACTAAACTATGAATAAAGTTTAGCTGGATCATTCGATTAGAAACATCTATCAAGCCTTCATCTTTAAGATTCTTCAATTCCCGAAATAAAGATGGACGTTGCACACCAAGATAATCAGCAAGTTGCTTTTTACTGATTGGTAATACGATGCTGTTAGAATGCTGCAGCATAGATTGCTGTCTAAAGTATTCTAAAAGATTTTCTCTCAAGGTCTTTTGTGTTGCCATGGTAACCTTCTGATTAAGTTTCTGGGAATTAAGCGATAACATTTTGATAAACTGCATCGTAAAATCATAATCGTGTAAAAAATCCGATACCGCTTTCTTGGTGGTATGTAAAAGCTGTGCATCGGACAGGCAGTAAATTGTGAATGGGTATGTGTGAGTATCACCAAACAGTAAATTTGCCCCCAGCATATGTCCTTGGGTAAATTCAAACACCGTCATTGCCGAACCATTTTCTAAAAGAGAGTGGACGACAAGGCTGCCCGATATAACAATATCAAATGTATCACAGCAGTCCTTTTGATTATAAACGGTTGTGTCTTTTGAATAGTTCTTTAAGTATAATTGCTTATCGGCAATCAGTGCCTTCAATTTATCCGATGGTAATTGTGCAAACAGTGGTATAGGCCTGATTATTTCCATCATAATAACATCACTCCTGTTCTGAAAACATTATAGCAAAAGGAAACATAAGTGTCTATCTGTATCTAAATCGAAACGCTATAATACCTGTATCTCTATAAGGTGAAAGGAGGAACTATTAATGATTGAACAGATCTATCAAATGGTACAGAATAACAACCCCACGATTGAAAAAGTGATCGCCGATGAAAACGTGCATTTTAATCACATGATTCTCGGCAAAAGTGAGGGACTTCCCGAACATTTTTCAAACTCCAATGTCTACATGGCGGTAATTAGAGGATTGCTGTCTATTGGTTTGGACGAACAGGAGATTCATGAATACCCAATGGGAACTGTCTTGAAAATCCCCAAGGGAATTAAAATGAATGTAAAAAATCAGCACGATGAAACCTTAGAGTTAATTGTCATAAAAGTGCCAGCACCGGGAAAATAACTTGATTATGAAGGGAGGGTTTATATGGATATTTTCACACTGGCAATATGGGTTGGTACATTGATTTTCCTCGGAATTTCCATTGCCAAAGACAAAGTGAAAACAAAACAGGCACTTAAAATGGCACTCGGAATGGGAAAAGGAATGGTTGTAAGTATCCTTTCCATTATTTTTGCAATCGGATTGATTTTAACATTGATACCGCCTACAGAAGTTGCTGCATTCCTGAGTACTCAACCTGCCCTGTTGGCAACAGTTGGGGGAGCATTGCTTGGTACAATTACACTGGTTCCTGCTTTTATTGCGTTCCCCTTAGTAGGTACGCTAATCCATGCAGGGGTTAGCGTGGTGCCGTCTGTCGCTTTTCTGACTACACTGACAATGGTGGGGGTAGTCACATTCCCTCTTGAAAAGAAAGCCTTTGGTATGAAATTTACCGCAGTCCGAAATGGTCTTAGCTTTCTTTTTGCTATTGTAATTGCAATTGTAATGGGGGTGATGATATGACAATGAGAAAGAAGATAAAGGAAAATCTGTTCCTGATAGCTGTAGCATTATCCTATATCATCATATTCATTGCAAACCCAGCAATGGCAATTGAGTCAGTAAAAGGCAGCGGGTATTATATCAAAGAAATGCTCATGATTATGCCGGTTATCTTCATTCTGACGGCGCTTTTGGACATATGGGTTCCAAAGGAAAAAATCATGCAGTACTTGGGCAAGGATGCAAAGACGAAAGGTGTATTTCTCTCTTTCGTAGTTGGAAGCATATCGGCAGGCCCGGTTTATGCAGCGTTTCCAATGTGTGTTATGCTTCACAAAAAGGGAGCCTCTATTCGGAACATTGTCATTATATTAAGTTCATGGGCTGTTATTAAGGTTCCCATGCTCATTAATGAAGCAAAGTTTCTAGGTCCAAAATTCATGGTTATACGATGGATGCTTACTATTGTTTCTATTATCATTTTTTCATGGATAACATACAAAACCATAAAAGATAAGGACTTGCCGGGCGAAGTGCTGACACAAGCCGGGCTTCACATCAATCGGGATGCCTGTATGGGTTGTACTCTCTGTGCAAAAAATTACTCCGAAGTATTCGAGATGGGAAATAAAAAGGCTTTTGTAAAATCGTATGAAGAATTGGATATGGATAGATTGGAAAACGTAATAAAATCATGTCCAGTAAAGGCCATATCTTATAATGGGGACAAGGAGATGTAGATACTACCTGCAAAAGGCAAAGAGCGGAAATATTGACGTTATTGCCTGTAATATTTGCGGCATTGTCATACATAGACAATAAACACAACAAAAAATAGCATCCCCCAAACCGCCTAAAGTTTGAGGATGCTATTTTTGCATTTAGAAACCGAGGGCATCAGATTTTGTATCTGAAACTCTTTCTAACTTGATTATACAACAGCATTTAGACCCTGATCTCTTTAGCTTTCCAACAAATCTCCGGCCATAGCCATACGCTGTGAAACAACCTTCTGAACCATCAGCACACCAATCAGTATGATAAAACCAATCATATCAGTCACAAGGCTGCTGTTAATAAGGAGCAGTGCGCCTATAAATAATGCAATGCGCAGTATGGGATTGATTTTTGTAAGGAAATATCCCTCTGCCGCAGCGCCGATCATAAAAACGCCGATACATGCTGCGATTGCCACCCAAAGGCCTTCTGCAAAGGTTGTGTCTATAAGCAGCAGCTCAGGAGAATAAACAAACATATACGGAACAATGAAGCCGGCTATGGAAAGCTTCACGGACTGCAAGCCGGTTTTAACTGCATTGCCGCCCGAAATTCCTGATGCGGCAAATGCAGCTAATGCTACGGGAGGTGTAATGTTTGCAAACATAGCAAAATAAAAGGAGAACATGTGTGCTGCAATCTCCGGGATTCCAAGCTGAGCCAGAGCCGGTGCTGCAATGGCTGCGGTAATGATATATGCCGGAATGGAAGGGAGCCCCATACCGAGAATCATGCAGGTAACCATGGAAAAGACCAGTGTAGCGAACAGGCTCTTGCCGCCCAGCGCAATGATTGCATTGGCCATGTTTAAGCCAAAGCCGGTTTTGGAGGAAACACCAATAATCATTCCGACACAGGCACAGGCTATGGCAACAGAAACAGTTGCTTTGGCACCCTCTGCAAGAGAATCTATAATATCCTTGGCGCTCATACGGGTTGACTTTCTAAGCATGGAAACAAGGATGGTGACAATGATGGTGAAGAATGCCGAATAAATAACGGTGGTGCCGGAAAAGAACAGCATGTAAAGCAGGAAAACGATTGGAATCAGCAAATGTCCCCGTTCTTTCATAATTTCTTTCACTTCAGGCAACCGGTCCTTTGGCAACCCTACGAGGCCATTTTTGGAGGCGCGCAGTTGGACCTGTACCAGAATGCCGATGTAATAAAGCAGCGCCGGAACAGTGGCACAAACAATAATCTCAGAGTATTTAACTCCCAGCATTTCCGCCATGATAAAGGCAGCGGCACCCATAACCGGAGGGAGCAACTGGCCGCCCACGGAAGCCGATGATTCAACGGCACCGGCAAACTCAGCTGAATATCCGGTCTTTTTCATCAGTGGAATGGTAAATGCGCCGGTAGTCACTACGTTGGCAACCGCCGATCCGTTGATAGAGCCCAGCAGTCCCGACGCAATGACCGATACTTTAGCCGGGCCGCCTTTTGTGTGTCCGGCCAGTGCCAGAGAAATATCATTAAAAAATTTGCCCATGCCCGACTTCTGCATAACGGAGCCGAAGAGGATAAACAGGAATATGTAGCTTGAAGCAACACTGACTGATGTGCCGTAAATACCCTCGGTATTGGCAAAGAAGTGGTTGGAAAGTACTTCCCATGTATACCCGCGATGTGTAAACATACCCGGCAGATTGCGTCCCCACAGGCCGTAAGAGATAAAAATAAGGCTTAAAACCGGCAGAGCCCAGCCTCCGCAGCGCCGGGCGGCTTCCAGAACCAGAATTACCAGCAAGGTTGCCATGATCAGGTCCATTTGGTTGGGATTGCCTGCCCGCTCAACGACGCCGGTGAATTGAGTCCAGATATAGATTGGAGCTGTCAATGAGAGAGCAGCCAGACCCCAGTCGTACCAGGCAATGGTCTTTTTGGACTTTGACTTTCCGGAAAAAGGATACATAATGAAAGTCAGTGCCAGCATCATGGCTACATGAAGAGAGCGGTGCTTAAGGGTAAGAGGCGGACCAAAGGCCGCTGTATAAAGATGATAAAGGGAAACAAGCACCGCCAATATATAAAGAAGTTTTCCCATGCTGCTGCCCAGTGTTCTGGTTGCGGATTCCTTATCAATTGATTCAAGAAGGGCCTGTTGTTCCTCGTTTAGCTGTCCATCGGTCTGGATATCGGTAAGTACATTAAGAGGGATTTTATTTGTCATGGATAACTCTCCTTTCGATTATGAGTCTGAGACGGGTATGCTCCGGCAGGAGCCGGCCGCTTGTAATTAATGTTCCGTCAAGCTTGATGTCGCGGACGGCATAGTGGGAATTGATCCAGACAAATTCGTCAAATTCCTGTTCAATTTCGTCCATATAAATCAGCCCGTTTTCAGTGCGGCAGATATTCCCCTTGTTTTCAGGAATGCCTGCGCCAAATGCGGGGAAGCTGATGGTATCCAAAACCAAAGTATTATCAGGCGCAATGTGGTAATATTCGTTCCAGGGTATCTTTTCAAGGGAATGCATCCACCCAAAGAACAGATCGTCACCTGCTTTTGCAGGAACTTCGACGTAAATTTCTCCGGTTTTCCAATCAGATATCCGCAAAACAGTTTCAGATGTCCGGCGGTACCAGATAAAAGCACCAATTAATAAGAAGATAATGAATGCAGAGGAGAAAACACCGCAGCGTTTTCTCCGTGTATTGGAACAGGAATTCCCTGTTTTCATATCGTTCATATCTATGCCTTTAGCTGCCTAAAATACCCTTATCGGTATAGAACTTAACTGCGCCGGGATGCAGATCAATGGAAGTGCCCTCCAGGCCGCGCAGTGCATTTTCAATTACAATTTCTTTTTTTGCAGTGGCGTGGGATGCACCGATGGCAGCCAGCCCTTCCTCCGAATAAAAGCCTTCCAGCATATCATAAACGACTTCATCAGACAGATCCTTTGAAACCAGCATAATATTCATAACCGCAACAGTGGTGGTATCCTCCGGGGTGCCGTAGGTATCTCCGGGGATAGTCCATTCGACATAGAAAGGATATTTCTCAACCAGATTCTTAAGAGGCTCTCCTTCAACAGGGATGAAAACCAGTTCCTTGGACACGCCCAGTTCCTTGATGGTAGCGTTGCCTAGGCCTGAAGTAACGAATGCGACGTCACATTGGCCGTTTTTCATCTGGTCAATGGCTTCTCCGTAGGAGAGATAGTCGACCTTGCAGTCATCATAGGTCATGCCGTGGGCTTCAAACATCATCCGGGCATTGAGCTCAACACCGGAGTTGGGTGCGCCGATACCGACTTTCTTCCCCTTCATGTCTTCAAATGTTTTAATGCCGGAATCAGCGGTGGTAACGATCTGGCAGACGTTGGGCCATAAACCCATCATGGCACGCAGATCAGTGGCAGGCTCTTTTCCCTCATATGCTCCGTATGCCTCCACAGCCTGAATGACGGAATCACTCATGGCAATGGCCAGTTCGCCCTGTCCGGTTAAGAGTGCGTTAATATTCTCAGCGGTGGCTCCTGTGGCCGTAGCGGAGGTCTTGTATCCCATATCGCTGAGCACTTTAGAGAAAGCACCTCCGATGGGGAAATAAATACCGCTGGTAGGGCCGGTGAGCACGGTGATGAATTCTTTGCTTCTATCCAGTGTGGAGGCAGCACCGGCAGCTGCGGGAGCGGAAGATGCCTCAGAGGGAGCGGAAGATACCTCAGCGGGTGCAGAAGAGGTTCCGCCGCAGGCTGTTAACGAAGCAGCAAGTAATAGAGCGAGTGTTGAAGTAAGCATTTTTTTCATAATAATCCTCCTATTTTAATTTTTATTAGTAACCGGGTGAACTAAAAAATCGAAAAAAATGAATTAAAATTCATTTTTTGTTTTGCGGAATAAAAAAAGGCCGATGCCGGGCAGGTACATTAAGAACCAACCCAACCGACCTCATCGTCCGCTGATTATGGCGAATTATACTACATCATCACAAAAAAGTAAAGAGCATAATTGTATTTTTTTCTTCTGTTTCAGCCAATACGGAATAATTTTAAATATGGATTTTTATACAAGTTTTTTAATATTATACAAAAGTATGGAAATATCCCCCCAAATATGATAAAAATATAATTAGATTTTATGTAAAGTATTAAGTTCACAGAAATGGAGGAAATGCAAATGAGCGAAGAAAACAAAGCCCCTCTTCTCACCGAAGAACCGGTAGAAACCATGGAGGATTATGCGGCGGAGCTGGAGGCATCCTTTAAGAGGGTGAGAGAGGGCGACCAGCTTACCGGAACTGTTGTCAGCGTCAGCGAGGACAAGGTGATTCTGGATTTAAAGTATTATGCACAAGGAATCATCTATAAAGAGAATATGAGCAACGATCCGGACTTTAACTTAAACCTGGAGGTTCACCCCGGAGATGAGATCACTGCAGAGGTTATAAGGAACGATGACGGAGAGGGAAACATCCTCCTTTCCAGAAAGATGGCCAACGACCGCCAGGCATGGGATAAGCTAAAGGCCATGCTGGAGGACAGGACCGTAACAACCGTCAAGATCGGAGAGATCGTAAAAGGCGGAGCAGTGGCATTTTTAGAGGGTGTCCGGGGATTTATTCCGGCTTCCAGGCTTTCTGCGGAATATGTGGAGGACTTAGAGGAATACAATGGTAAGACCATCGAAGTCACCGTCATTACGGCAGATGAGGAAAACAACAAGCTGGTACTGTCAGGCAAGGAGCCGGCTCTTTTGAAGATGAATGAAGAAAAGAGCAAAAAGATCGCCAAATGCCAGGTGGGAGCTGTTATGGAAGGAACTGTGGACAGCTTAAAGGACTACGGTGCATTCATCAACCTGGAAAATGGTCTTTCCGGCCTTCTTCACATCTCTCAGATCAGCACCCAGAGAATCAAGCATCCGGGCGTTGTTTTAAAAGCAGGACAGACTGTGAAGGTGAAAATCATCTCCACAGCAGACAACAAAATCAGCTTGAGCATGAAGGCTGTTTTAGAGGATGAGGAAGCCACAGCAGAGGTATTTGACTACCAGGAGGAGGGGTCTGCCTCCACAGGTCTTTCCTCTTTATTAAAAGGATTAAAATTTTAGAAACTCAAGGAAAAGAATATAAATTGCCAGGTTTCTATGGTATACTATTATAAAGACTGGGGGGCTGCCGAATTGTGGGGCTGCCCCTGTCTTATGAAAGAGGGGAGGGGGTATGAAGAATGAATATTCCCAAATCATTTGATCAGGTGGACCAGTGGAAATCAGTCATGTTTTTGTATGACTCGGCACTAAAGGAAATCAACACAAAGATCGAGATACTCAACAATGAGTTTATTCATATCTATAATTACAATCCAATTGAACACATTAAGTCAAGACTTAAGACGCCGGACAGCATCGTAAAGAAGCTGAAGCGGTATGGTTACGAGGTGACCATCAACAACATGGTGGAGCAGTTAAACGACATCGCCGGAATCCGGATTATCTGTTCCTTTACGTCGGATATTTACCAGATTGCGGAGATGATAACCAGGCAGAGCGATGTTACGGTCCTTTTTGTAAAGGATTATATCAAATATCCTAAGCCAAACGGCTATAAAAGTTACCATCTGGTCCTTACCATACCCATTTATCTGGCAGACGGGCCTGTGGATACCAAGGTGGAGGTTCAGATCAGAACCATTGCCATGGACTTTTGGGCCAGCTTGGAGCATAAGATTTACTATAAGTTTGAAGGCAATGCACCGGCCTATTTGCAGCAGGAGTTAAAGGCCTGTGCGGATGTGGTCAATGTGCTGGATGCCAAGATGTTTTCCTTAAACCAGGCCATTCTGGAGCTGAGTGAGGCCCAGCAGAGAAAGGCCCTGGAGGGAGAAAAGACGGAAGAGGAAGATCTGACATAAAAGCGCAGCCTTGACGATTCCATTCGCCGGGGCTGCTTTTGATTCGGTAAAGAAGAAGGTTATAAGGAAATGAGCACGTTAATCAAGGATACATGGAGGATTTTTAAGTTCAACCAGAAAAATGCGTTTGTGTTTGGATTTTTGTTCCGGGTGGTCACCACCATCCTGTATCTGACTATCTTAAACAAAGGCATTTTATTTGCTCTGCGCATGGCGGGCTACAGCTATTTAACCGCGGCGAATATCGGTGCTTTTCTGGTAAAGCCATGGACCCTTATTTTATTGCTTGTGATGGCTGTTATGGGCATCCTCATCCTGACTTTAGAAACAGGCTGCTTTCTCACTCTTTATCAGGGATCTTTTTATTCCTGGAGGATGAGGCCATGGGAGATCCTGGCAGGAGGTTTTTCCAAGCTGGCTGATGAGGTCCAGAAGGGAAACTGGCGGCTGGGACTTTTGATCCTGGCTAATTATGCTTTTTCCAATTTATACCTGATGTACCGGCTTCTGACCCATGTAAAGCCCCTTAATTTTGTCCTGACTGAAATGATTCGCCAGCCATGGTGGAGGGCGGCTCTGGTTCTTTTTCTTATCCTTCTTCTGGTGACGGTGGTGCCGGGGCTTTATGCGTTTCACGCCTGTATGATCGAGCAGAAAAGCTTCTGGGACGGGTATATAAAAAGCTGGTGCTTTGTAAGACGCAGGCTGTTCAAGGTGGTCTGCTTAATGCTTATTTATTACGGGGCTGCCATCATAGGCCTTCGGCTGGTTTACTGGTTCTGCGTTCTGATCACGGCTGCGGCCATGACTCTGCTTCCGGACAACAGGCTGGCTCTGGCAATTCTCCCGGCCGCCTGTGACAGGATCGAGCTGGTGCTCATATTTTTCACCAGCATGCTCATGACCATTGGAAATTTCGGCGCCCTCAGCCTTCAGTATCTGCAGTTTGGCAGCGGATATAAGAGGAAGGAAAAGGGCTTTTATCAGGCTCATAGAAAGTATGCAAACCGGCGGATGGCGGTTGTGGTTATGGCGGCTTCCGTGGGAATCAGTTTGTTTTCCCTTTTTTATGCGGTGCGCAACGGTTCGGTGATCACGGGAGATATTTTAAAGGAAATCCAGATCACTGCCCATAGAGGAAGTTCTAAGGCCGCACCGGAAAATACTCTGGCCGCCATGGCAAAGGCAGTGGAGGAATTAGCGGATTTTGTGGAAATTGATGTTCAGGAGACAAAGGATGGCGTGGTGGTTTTAGGACACGACACCACCTTAAAACGGGTTTCCGGTGTAAACCGCCCCATAAGCTCCTATACCTTTGAAGAATTGAAGAAGCTGGAGGCGGGAAGCTGGTTTTCCGGTGAATTTAAGGGAGAGCCCATTCCCTCCCTGGAGCAGGTTATGGAATACTGCAAGGGCCGGATTAATATTAATATTGAGCTTAAGAATCTGGGCAGTGAAAGTCTGCTTCCCGATAAGGTGGTGGAGCTGATCGGAAAATACCAGATGAAGGAACAGTGTGTGGTCACCTCCAGCCGGTTTTCCTATCTGGTCCGCATCCGCGAACTGGCTCCGGATATCCGGACGGGATATATTGTTTCAGCGGCCTATGGAAATTACTATTCCAGCGATACCATTGACTTTATCAGCCTTCGTTCCAGCTTTGTGACAGAAAGGCTGGTGGAGGCGGCCCATGAAAAGGGCAAGGCCGTCCACGCCTGGACGGTAAACAGCAAAAGCGAGCTGGAACGGATGAAGATGCTGGGAGTGGATAATATTATAACCGACTATCCGGTTCTGGCAAGGGAGATCGTATACCGTGAAGAGGCTACGGAAACACTTTTGGAGTACTTGAGACTGGTTTTAAGATAGACAGGAGAACATGACATGAAAGTTGTATTGCAGCGCGTGACCAGCGCCGGCGTTACGGTGGAGGGCACACAGATTGGTTCTATTGGAAAGGGATTTTTGCTTCTCCTTGGAGTGTGTGATACGGATACAAGGGAAATCACGGAAAAGCTGGCGGATAAGATCTGCAAGCTTAGAATTTTCCAGGATGAAAACGGGAAGACCAACCTCTCTCTGGCCGATGTGGGAGGAGAGATTTTGGTGGTCAGCCAGTTTACCCTTTATGCGGACTGCAAAAAGGGCAACCGGCCCAGCTTTATCAGGGCAGGCAGCCCCGCTCTTGCGGAGGAGCTTTACGAATATATGGTAGAGCAGTTAAAGGCCCGGGGAAACAAGGTGGAACACGGCAGCTTCGGAGCTGATATGAAGGTGGAGCTTGTCAATGACGGCCCCTTCACCCTGGTTCTTGACAGCCAGGAGATATGCGGAACAATTTAACCAAATCAAGCAGCGAAGCGGATTGCGAATATCTGCTTGACTTAGCAGGATAAAATACCTGTCAATATCATCGGAGGTTTACTAAAATGGAAAAAACAATAGGACAAAAGCTCCAGGAGGAGCTGACATTCACATTTCCCCACATTGCAAAGGCGGCACCTGAGCAGAGGGCGGAGGCAGAAGAGTTCTGCCAGGGCTATAAACGATTTTTAGACAACGGCAAGACAGAGCGGGAATGCGTTAGAGAAGCATTGGCAATGCTTGAGATGCAGGGCTATGTGCCCTTTGAAGAGGGAAAGGCTTATAAGACCGGGGATAAGGTCTATCTGGTAAACAGAAACAAAGCCATTCTGGCAACCACCTTTGGAAAGGAGAGCCTGGATAAGGGCGTGCGCATCAACGGTGCCCACATCGATTCCCCAAGGCTGGATTTAAAGCCTAATCCCCTTTATGAAAAAAGCGAGCTGGCTTTCTTTAAGACTCATTATTACGGCGGAATCCGCAAATACCAGTGGGGCGCCACCCCTCTTGCCATGCACGGCGTTATCATCAAGAAGAACGGGGAAACCGTTGAAGTGAACATCGGAGAGAAGGAGGGTGATCCTGTATTCTGCGTGACAGACCTTCTTCCCCATTTAGCTGCAGATCAGAATGAGAGAAAGCTGAAGGACGGCTTAAAGGGAGAGGAGCTTAATGTGCTTGTAGGTTCCATTCCATATCTCGACCAGGCGGAAATTAAAGAGGGAGTCAAGCTTTTGGCTCTTAAGCTTCTTCATGAGCGCTACGGCATTGTGGAGGCTGACTTTTTCCGGGCGGAAATCGAGATGGTTCCGGCAGGAAAGGCCCGTGACGTGGGACTGGATAACAGCATGATCGGAGCCTACGGACAGGATGACAGGGTCTGTGCCTACACGGCCTTGATGGCGGAAATCGAAGCCAAAGAACCGAAGTATACCACAGTGACTATTCTGACGGATAAGGAAGAAACCGGTTCTGACGGAAACACGGGGCTCAGCTCCGATTATGTGCGTCACTACATCGAGGACCTGGCCCAGATGGCAGGAGTTCATGCCAGAACAGTGCTGAGAAATTCCATCTGTCTGTCCTCTGATGTGAATGTGGCCTATGACCCCAACTTCCCTCAGGTATGCGACGAGCGGAATACCTGTTTCTTAAACAAGGGATGTGTCCTGACCAAGTACACCGGAGTGCGGGGAAAAGTTGGCACCAGCGATGCCAGCGCAGAGGTGATGGCAAAGGTAATTGCCATGCTGGAGCAGGAGGGAGTTTACTGGCAGGCAGGAGAACTTGGCGCCGTGGATCAGGGAGGCGGCGGCACCATTGCCAAATATGTGGCCCATATGGATGTGGACGTAGTTGATTTGGGAGTTCCCATTCTTTCCATGCATTCTCCTTTTGAACTTTCCTCTAAGCTGGATGTGTACAATACATACAGGGCGTTTCAGGCTTTTTACAAATAATAAAATTTAACTGAAGTAAGTTACGGTTTCATTAAGAAATATATGCCAATTTCAGGAAAAGGCTTTTTTTACTTTGCCTGATATGGTATAACTGTCAGGAGACAGTTTTGTCAGAATTAATTTAATAGAAGGAAAAGGATTATATGATGAAAAAAATTTTTAAAGTATGTATGTGCGGCCTTGTGGCTGCAGCTCTTATTTCAGGCTGTGGAAAGAAGGCAGCAGAAGAAACAACAGAGGCGGCAACCGAGTCCTCCGCCCAGGAGACAGTGGAAACTGTGGATTTATCCGGTGTGGATAACGGAACCATCACCCTTGGACAGTACAAGGGAGTGGAAGTGACCAAAGATGCTGTGGAAGTGACAGAAGATGAAGTGAACCAGATCATTCAGGGTGAGCTGGAAGGCAGCGCAACATATGAAGAAGTGGACCGGGTTGTCCAGGACGGCGACCAGGTTAACATCGACTACGTAGGAACCAAGGATGGAGTTGCCTTTGAAGGCGGAACAGCTCAGGGCTATGACCTGACCATTGGCTCCGGACAGTTTATCGAAGGCTTTGAAGAGGGCCTTGTAGGTGCTAAAAAGGGCGATAAGGTCAGCCTGGATCTCACCTTCCCGGAAGGCTATCAGAGTGCCGAGCTGGCAGGTCAGGCAGTGGTATTCGAAGTGACTGTCAATGCCGTAAAAGAGAAAAAGGTTCCTGAGTTAAACGATGCCTTTGTTCAGGAAAAATCTGAATTCAAGACAGTGGATGAATACAAGGAAGATAAGATGCAGACCCTGCTGTTAGAGAAAAATGAGCAGGCAGAGCAGAAGGTAAAGGGCGATATTTTCAATGCAGTACTGGAAGGCTCTACCGTTGAACCGAAGCAGGAAGCTATTGATGCCAACTATAACAATGTGCTGGCTACCTACACCAATCAGGCTGCAGCCTACGGCATGGATCTGGCCACCTTTGCAGGCGCTCTTGCAGGAATGGATGTGGAAACCTTTAAGGAATCCGTGTTAAAGCCCCAGGCAGAGGGAATGGTAACCCAGAGACTGGTGATTAACGCCGTTGCAGAAGCAGAAGGAATCACCATTTCTGATGAGGACCGCCAGGAGGTCGCAGACGAAATGGGCTATGAAAGCGTGGAAAAGCTGCTTGAAATCGCAAGCCAGTTTGACCTTGACGATTATATTATGACCAATAAAGTAATGGATTTTCTAACAGAGAACGCAGTAGTTAAATAACAAATAAATTACACAGGGAGGAACCTTTCATGCAGCTTTTAATGGACCGAATCCGCAGGGATGGAAAAATCAAGGCCGGTAATGTGTTAAAAGTTGACAGCTTCTTAAATCACCAGATGGATATTAAGCTGTTTGTTGAGATCGGAAAAGAGTTTAAGAGACGTTTTGCCGATTGTGAGATCAATAAGATATTGACTATAGAAGCGTCCGGTATCGGCATTGCTTGTATTGTGGCCCAGTATTTCGAGGTGCCTGTGGTTTTTGCAAAAAAATCCAAGACCAAGAATATTGCAGGCGATATTTATACCACCCAGGTGGAATCCTTCACCCATGGCAGGACCTATGATATTATGGTTGCCAAGGAATTTTTGGGAGCCGGTGACAAGGTACTTCTCATTGATGATTTTTTAGCCAATGGAAAAGCCTTGGAAGGTCTGTCTGATATTGTAAAAAACTCCGGTGCAGAGCTGGTAGGAGCGGGAATTGTCATTGAAAAAGGATTTCAGCCCGGAGGAGATCATTTAAGGGAACAGGGAATTAAGGTAGAATCCCTGGCTATCGTTGAAAGCATGGATGAAAAAGCGGGTACCATACGTTTTCGGGGGGAATGATGGCTGGCAAGAGAAAGGTATTGTTTTTTGATATTGACGGAACTCTTTATTCTGAGGTGAACCGGAATATGCCGGAAAGTGCCAAAAAAGCGGTTGCTAAGGCCCGTGAAAAGGGGCATCTGGTATTTATCAATTCGGGCCGTCCATATTGTCTTATAGGGCCTATTAAGGAAATGATTGAGGTGGATGGTTACTGCTGCGGCTGCGGAACCAGGATTGTGGCAGAGGAAGAAGTTCTTTTCTCCGCCACCATTCCCCGTGAAAGAGGCGCTGAGATTAAAAAGATCATTGTGGATCATGACATGGATGGGATTCTGGAGGGGACACAAGACTGTTATTTCCGGGAAGGGACCTCCCGCATTCCTGCAATCGAAAGTCTGAAAGAAAAGCTGAAGAAGGAGGGCAGTGTGCTCTCTCCCTTTGGCTGGGAAACAGATTGTTACGATTTTGATAAATTCTGTGTCTTTACTGATGAGAAAAGTGATTTAAAGGGCTTTGCCCGTGCCATAGGGCTGGACTTTGATATCATAAACAGGGGGAACGGTTTTTATGAATGTGTTCCAACCGGATATTCCAAGGCGACAGCCATGGAAGTGGTCTTAAAGCATTACGGAATTTCTCTGGAAGATGCCTACGTGTTTGGAGACAGCACCAATGATCTGTCCATGTTTGAATATGCGAAAAACTGTATTCTTATGGGGCATCACGATGTGGAACTGGAGCCTTATGCCACCTTTTACACCAAAAATGTGGAGGATGACGGGGTGGCTTATGCCATGGAGAAGCTGGGGTTAATTTGATGAAAAGCAGGAAGAAAATAGAGAAAAGGCAGATCATCATGTATCTTCTCGGTGTTTTGATCATTCCGGTGGGTGTTGTTTTCACCGTCAATTCCCATGCAGGAGCGGGAGGATTTGATGCCATGAACTTTGTTCTGGCAAAATACCTGGGTATCAATACTTCGTATGTGATTTACGTAACTTCATTTTTGATTGTACTCATTACAGCAGGAATCCGAAGAACCTATCCCAGAATGGTCACCTTTGTGTCATCTTTTCTGATTGGATTTTTTATTGATATCAGCAAGAACATGCTGGAGGGCGTGGAGGGAACAGGACTTATTTCCTCAGCAGTTCTGCTCATAGTGGGAATGATTATACTGGGCTTCGGCGTCGCCTCTTATATTGCCTCGGGACTGCCGCCCAATACCAATGATGATCTGGTTTTGGCACTGAGGGAAAAGGGAATGCCTATCGGAATGGCTAAGATTAGTTTTGATGCGGTATGTGCTGTTCTGGCTTTTCTTTTAGGCGGTGAGATTGGCTGGGGAACCATTGTGATTACCTTTGGCCTTGGATGTGTGGTACAGTTTTTTGATGGTTTTTTCAGCAATTATGTAAGAAAAGCTGTTGCCGGCTGAACCGTTTAGAAATGATTGTTTCAATATAAAAATTATAAATTGAACATAGGATATGAAAAAAGGAGATTGCCGCACCAGTGCGGCAGTCTCCTTTTTTAGGAAAATTTTACTTGTTACCGCCGAATACTTTCCCGGTACCCTTTGGGTGAGATTCCCTGAAGCCTTTTAAATGTTCTTGTATAGTAATTAGAATCTGCAAAACCACAGCGGGAAGCGATTTCCTGGATGGACAGGCTGGTGGTATTTAACAGAATCAGAGACTGGCTGATACGGGTATTGTTGATGTAGTCGGTCAGAGTCATACCAGTTTCCTTTCTGAAGGAGGCAGAGAGATAACTGCTGGACAGGCTGCACAATTCAGCCAAAGAAGTAAGGGATAAATCTTCTGTGTAATGAAAATCAATATAGTTCATGCAAGTCCGTACAAGAGAAGAGTAAGATTTTCTGGAAAAGTTTTTTACCAGCATACAGTATTTCCGGATCATTGTGCTGGATAGGGCATTCAGTTGACTGCAGGAGGAAGCGGATTCAATCTGAATGGCAAACTGCCTGGATAAATTGTCAATATGAAGGGGATGGACGGCACCGGACTGGACAGCTTTGCGTAACAGGGTGTTCAGCACGATGCTCATATTTTTTTGATTGCGCAGGGAATCAGGAGTCCGGGGCAGCAGCTTGAACTGCATGAACTGATTATGTGCCTTAATGGCCTGCTCCAGCCTGCCGGCGGAAACAGCATTTATCATTTCAGCTTCACAGAAATAACGCTGCTCTATGGTTTCCAGTGCCACATCAGATTCTGATGTAAATTGATAGTCGGTATAAGAAGCCTGAAACAGCTCCAGATGATTGTCCGCAATAAAACGGTATTCCAATGGATCCTGATTGAGTTGGGATAAAAAATATATGAGAATATTATTCCAATTGTCAAAGGGCGGTGCAATAGGAATGCGATTGAAAAACTCCATTACATCTGATTCCAGTTTCTGCGGAAGCTTAAGGCGCTCCATCAGGGTACGAAACTGGCCGGTGCTGATTGGCTGAAAGAGAACAGGACCGATAACCAGATACTGCTTTTGAATATTGGTACAGCCCTGATTACCAGCCTGAGAAACTGCTTTATCCGAAAAACAGTATATGGAATAGTGCAAATATAAATCGTCCTGAAATTGATAAAGGGTTCCGGGCGTGATGAGACGTTCAATCTGCTGCGTCAGGGTGGCATAGGTGTAGTCTGGAAAAATCTTAGAACGAAAACCATAATCAATTACTGCGGATTTTTGTTGTCCTGTATGGAGAATCACCTGAATTCCATTAGCCCGAAACATTCCGCACATGACTTCCAGTAAATCTACTTGCATATCAAAACCTCTCCTTCTTAAATCCAATCACAAAAGGTTATCAAAAGCATTTCGCACAATTTTTTCAAATAATAGCACAAAATTGTTGTGAAATCAATCTAAACACAAAATTATCCTGAAACATATAAAAATTATCCTATGGGATTCCATGTTTTTTTATTATGATGAGGGTACATAGGAGGAAAACAATGAGTGTATTGGAGCAATTTCAAAAAAGGAAGGACTTCCTGATTTGCATTGATTCTGACGGTTGTGCCATTGATTCCATGAATATCAAGCATGTGCAGTGCTTCGGCCCCTGCATGGTCAGGGAATGGGAGCTGGAAGGATGGGAAGAGGCCATACTGGAGCGATGGAACAAAATCAATCTTTACAGCAAGACCCGGGGAATCAACCGTTTTCTGGCTTTGGCGGAGACCTTGAAAGAAGCAGACCAAAATTTCATCAGGATTCAGGGAATCCGGGAATTTTCCGAATGGTGCGGACAGACAGATGAGTTGTCAAATCAAAGCGTTGAGAAAAAGTACCAGGACTGTGGACAACAAGTTTTCCAAAAGGCATTGCACTGGTCGAAAGCTGTCAATAAAGCCATTGCCGGACTGAATGAGGAGCAGATTTGCCCTTTTGACGGGGCGCCGGAAGGAATCAGGAAGGCATATCAGAATGCAGATGTGGCAATTGTATCCTCTGCCAATGAAGAAGCTGTTAAAAGAGAATGGAACCGTTATGGTCTGATGGATTCCGTGGATATTTGCCTGACACAAAGCGAAGGAAGCAAAGCTTATTGTATTGGAAAGATGATGGAAAAGGGATATGCCAGAGACCGTGTGCTGATGATCGGAGATGCGCCGGGAGACCGGCTGGCGGCTGAAGAAAACGGGGTCTTGTATTATCCGATTCTGGTTCGCCGCGAGGCAGAATCCTGGCATCGGTTTATTGGAGAAGCCTTGCCTTATTTTCTGAAAGGGATATATCAAGGGAGATATGAGGAGGAGCGGAAACAAGAGTTTGAAGAAAACCTCTCCTGAGGAGAGCTTCTTCTATGGTAAGAGAAACCGGGAAAAGGAGTGTGCACCATGGTAGATTTAAAAGCAAAACCGTATTATTTGTCAGAAGAACAGATTCAGTGGGTGGAGAAAACTATCCTCACCATGACCATTGAAGAAAAAATAGGCCAGTTGTTTGTCAATATGGTGACAGACCGGTCTCCAGAAGCCTTAAGAGAAGTTATTAATACCTACCGTCCGGGAGCCATTCGTTATCAGAATGCACTGGCAGAGGTCCTTTATGAGCAGAACCGTGTTCTGCAGGAAGAGGCAAAGATTCCGCTGCTTATTGCCTCCAATTGTGAGATGGGAGGAAACGGAGGAATCGAAGGCGGTACCCCTATGGCAAATGGTGCGGCAGTTGCGGCTATTGACCGGGAAGAGGCTGCGTATGAAGTGGCAAGAGTCAGTGCAGCGGAAGGCAGTGCCGTTGGCTGCAATTGGAATTTTGCTCCGATTGTTGATTTGACCTGTAACTGGAGAAATACCATTGTTCAACTGCGGGCCTTTAACGATAACCCGGATGATGTAATTCGATATGCAAAAGGGTTTTTTAAAGGAATCAGAACCCAGAATATGGCCACCTGTATGAAGCATTTTCCAGGAGATGGAACCGAGGAAAATGACCAGCATCTGATTATGGGTGTCAATGAAATGTCCTGCGAGGAATGGGATGCAGCTTTTGGAAAGGTATATAAGGAATTGATTGATGAAGGGGTCATGACCATTATGGCCGGCCATATTGCACTTCCTCAATATTCCCGAAGGATGTGTCCGGGGATTAAGGATACAGAAATCCGTCCGGCTACTCTGGCTCCAGAGCTGATTACCGGTTTGCTGAAAGGCCGGCTTGGGTTCAATGGCATGGTGGTTACCGATGCCTCCCATATGATTGGAATGTTCGGTGCAACGGTGCCCAGAAAGGAACAGGTGCCGGGAGCAATTGCCGCAGGCTGTGACATGTTCCTGTTTTTCAATGACCGGGAAGAAGATTTCGGCTACATGATGGAAGGTTATAAAAATGGAACCATTACGGAAGAACGTTTAAATGATGCCCTGCACAGAATTCTTGGAGTAAAGGCTGCATTAAACCTGCATACGCTGCAGGCCGAAAAAAAGCTTGTGCCGCCGAAAGAAAATCTGAAAATCATAGGATGCAGGGAACATAAGGAAGCAGCGGCAAAGCTGGCTGATCAGTATGTAACTCTGGTAAAGGACAGAGAGCAGTATCTTCCTATGACACCGCAGCGTTATCCCCGTCTGAAGCTGGTATTTATGGGCGGAGAAGGGCGTGTGGTAGCCGGGCAGCTTTTAAAGGGAAATGACGAGGAAGTGAAAACCGAAATCCTGCGCCAGCTGAAGGAAGCCGGTTTTGAGGCAGACGCAGAAGATATGCCCCAAAAGGGAAAGATGGAGGAATTTAAAAAGCGGTATGATGCGGTCCTGCTGGTATTGAGCGTAGACGGATTTGCCCAGTATAATACCATGAGAGTGAAATGGGATCTGCCGGTAAAACAGCCCTGGTACATGAGTGAAGTCCCAACCATTGTGCTGTCGGTGACATTTCCCAATATGCTGATTGATGTGCCTATGGCGCGCTGTTATATTAATTCTTATATGAATCATCCGGAAGCGGTCCGCGGAGCGTTGGAGAAAATGATGGGCAGGTCGGAATTTAAAGGAAGATACAATGACAATGTATTTTGTGAACGCTGGGAGACCAGGTTCTAGGAAGAAGAGAACGAGGAGATAGAAGATGGATCAGATGACAAATAATAAGGGAATTCATCGTGCAAAGATATGGCAGATCGGAGGATTTGCCTTAAATAACACAGCAACCAATATGTGGCTGTTTTTTATGAATTTTATTGCATATTATATGACCGGTTTTGTGGGAGTTGGGGTGGTGGTTGCCTCCACATTTATAACAGCAATGAGAATCTGGGATGGGGTTACGGATCCATTCATTGGATTTCTGGTGGACCGGACTGACGGAAGGTTCGGAAAAAACCGTCCCTTTATGCTGATTGGAAATCTTATTTTGGCAGCAGCAAGCTTTATTATGCTTCACGTGACCCACAAACTTCCAACCGCAGGCCGTTTCCTGTTCTTTATGATTTTTTATATGATTTATATTATTGGCTATACGTTCCAGTGTGTTGTGACCAAGTCGGCACAGTCCTGTCTGACCAATGATCCCAGGCAGCGTCCCCTGTTTATGGTTTTTGACGGTACATATAATGCAATTTTGTTTGCTGCAATGCCCATTTTATTTTCTGGAGTACTGGTGCCAAAGTACGGTGGATTTACGGCAGAATTTTTCCATGAGACGTGGCTGATTGTAGCACCGATTTCCTTTCTGTTTACCTGTATTTCCATTTTCTGTATTGCACCCAAGGACAGAAAGGAATATTTTGGTACAGGAGAACCGGTAAAAATCAAATTCCGTGATTACTGGGATGTGTTGAAGCATAACCGGGCCATCCAGATGCTGGTGGTGTCGGCAAGTACGGATAAGCTGGCTCTTATTACTCAGAGCAATGCTACGGTAGGGGTTTTGATTTACGCCATTATCTGTGGGAATTATGCGCTAAACGGTATTGTTGCAGGATACGCAACGATTCCAACATTTCTGTTTTTGCTGTTTGGTGCGGGATATATTGCCACAAGACTGGGACAGAGGAAAGCCATGCTGTTTGGCACCATCGGCGGTCTGGTAAGCTGTATTCTTTCCGTGATGCTGTTTTATATGGGAGACCCCGCTGCTCTGAGTTTTCCGGGAATGGAAGGCTTTCAGGGGTGGACATTTTTTACAGCAGCCTTTATGGTATTGTGGTTTTGTATGAAGGGATTTACCGGGATTTCAGGAAATATTGTAATCCCCATGACGGCGGACTGTGCCGATTATGAAGTGTATCGCAGCGGACGTTACGTTCCGGGTCTGATGGGAACGTTGTTTAGCAGTGTAGATAAAATGATTTCTTCCCTGGCAGCTACAATTGTAGGATTGATGTGTGCGGCCATTGGGTTTACAGAACAGCTTCCGGAAATCAATACTCCTTTTAGCCCGGAGCTTAAATTTGTCGGCATTTTCTGTATGTATGGACTGCTTATTATTGGTCTGATCTGTAATCTGGTGGCTATGAAGTTTTACCCGCTGACAAAAGAAAAAATGGAAGAAATCCGAATAGAGATTGCAAGAATCAAGGAAGAATCTGCAATAGAATAATAGAAACCGTGATGAGGAGTGACTATGAAGAAACATGATTTTGTAGATCCCAAAGAGATGATAGCACTGGAGGAAGAGCTGGCAGCTCTGAAACAGGATTATGGAATTACAGAGAAAGAACGTTGGTGGATCAAAATAGGAAACTGGATCGCAGAACGCTCTGAAAGAGTACAAAGGAGAGTGGACAGAAAGACATATATCCGTCTGGGGCTCACCTGTGGGTGGATCTGCGGAGCCCATTGCTTCTATGCGGGACAGGCAGGAAGAGGACTGCTTTACCTGCTGTTTTGCTGGACCGGAATTCCCTTTGCTATGACCATAATCGATCTTATGATTGTCATTCCCATGGAATCCGGTGAAGCGGGAACAATTACTTTATAGTGTGGAAGGAGATAGGAAGATGTTATATCCGATTTTAACGGAATCAAGAGCTTTAATTGACTTAAGTGGTATTTGGAATTTTAAACTGGATCATGGCCAGGGGTTTGAGGAAAACTGGCCGGCAGCAGCATTGGAGAATCCAATGACAATGGCGGTACCGTCCTCCTATAATGACTTAAAAGATGGAACGGAATTCCGGGATCATTATGGATGGGTTTTTTACCAGCGGACAATTTTAATTCCCCGTTTTTTGAGGAAAGAACGTATTATGCTTCGGATGGCAGCAGTTACCCACAAGGCCAGGGTATATTTAAATGGAGTTTTAATCTGTGAGCATAAGGGTGGTTTTCTGCCATTTGAAGTACAGTTAAATAACTGGCTCAGGGAAGGTGAGAATTTACTGACCATAGCAGCAGATAATACCATTGACCATTCCACTTTACCGGTTGGAAACGAAACGGGCACAGGGATACTGAACGGCGGATTGATGCCGTCAAGGGCAAGTAAGAAGAGAAATTACCCCAATTTTGATTTTTTTAACTATTGTGGTATTACACGTCCTGTAAAAATTTATACCACACCGGAAAACTACATAGCCGACCTGACTCTGGTTCCGGAAGCAGAGGGGACCATGGGCCGTATCCGGTACCGGGTAGAAACTGTGGGAGAGGGACAGGTGCAAATTGCTGTTTTTACAAAAGATGGAGAAAAGGTTGCAGAGGCAGCAGGAGCAGACGGCTGTCTGGAAATTCCGGATGTAGTTTTGTGGGAGCCATTAAAGCCTTATCTGTATGATGTGAAAGTGACTTTTGGAACTGATTGTTATACACTTCCCTATGGAGTCCGTACGGTAAAGGTGGAAGGCGGAACGTTTTTCATTAATGGAAAAGCCTTTTATTTTAAAGGATATGGGAAACACGAGGATACTTACCCAGCCGGCCGTGGTCTGAATATGCCAATGAATGTGAAAGATATCAGTCTGATGAAATGGCAGGGAGCCAACAGCTTCCGGACCAGCCATTATCCCTACAGTGAAGAGATGATGCGTTTGTGTGATGAAGAGGGAATCGTGGTAATTGACGAAACTCCGGCAGTGGGGGTACATTTGAATTTTGGAGGCGGTGCGAATTTCAAAGATGGCAGGAAGGTAGAGACCTTTGATCCTGTTGAACAAGGGGGAATCAACACCCTGGAACATCATAAGGATGTGGTGAAGGACATGATAGAACGGGACAAAAATCATGCCTGCGTGGTGATGTGGAGCATTGCCAATGAGTCAGATTCCGGCGGACCGGGTGCATATGAATATTTTAAGCCATTGTATGACATTGCACGAAACGCAGACCCCCAGCATCGCCCCTGTACCATTGTCAGTGTTCAGATGGAGAATTACAAACAGGATTGCACCATTCCGCTCAGTGATGTATATTGCCTGAACCGGTATTACGGTTGGTATTCCTGCGGCGGAGATTTGGACGCAGCGGAAGAAATGCTGCGGGAAGAAATGTCCTTCTGGAATTCTTTGGGAAAGCCTTTTCTACTTACCGAGTACGGAGCCGATACTGTAAGCGGGCTTCGTGATACGGTTCCGGTCATGTTTACAGAAGAATATCAGGTGGATTATTATAAGGTCAATCATAAGGTCGTGGATGAGCTGGAAAATTTTGTAGGTGAGCAGGTGTGGAATTTTGCTGACTTTGCCACCAGCCAGGGGATTATGCGGGTACAGGGCAACAAGAAAGGGATTTTTACGAGAGACAGAAAACCCAAGCTGGCGGCTCATTATCTGAAAGAACGCTGGACCGGGATTCCGGATTTTGGATATAAAAAACAGACACAGCCAGAGGCATGGATTGAAGGCCAAAAAGATGATGAATAAGAGTTAAAAATAGGGGATGCCGCGGCATCCCCTTAAACTTATTATCAGTTCATTTTTGCAAGAATACTTCTGGCTACGCTCAGTCCGTTTGCAGATGCCTGCTGAAGACCTCTGGTTACAGAAGCACCGTCACCGATGGCCCGTAAGCCTTTTACGCTGGTTTCAAAGTCCTGATTAACCACAACCTTATTGGAGTAGAATTTCACTTCCACACCATATAACAGAGTCTCATCGCTGGCAATGCCGGGAGTTACTTTGTCAAGGGCAAGGAGCATTTCCTTGATGGCAACCATGATGCGGTGAGGGAATACCAGGGATAAATCTCCAGGAACCGCATCCTTTAAGGTGGGGATTATGTTGTTACGGCACAATCTCTCTTCCGTGGTACGTCTGCCTCTCTGGAAATCACCGAAGGTCTGAACCAGAATCCTTCCGTCACAGAGCATGTTGCTCAGCTGGGCGATGTGCTTGCCGTACTCAATGGGAGTCTTAAAGGGCTTTGTAAAGTTTTTTGATACCAGGATAGCGAAGTTGGTGTTGTTGGTCTTATACTCCTGAGACTTATAAGCATGGCCGTTGACAACTGCCAGTCCGTTTTCATAATATTCCGTGGCAACCTCTCCGGAGGGATTGGTACAGAAGGTGCGGACCTTATCGTCAAAGGTTGGTGTGTAATAAACCAGCTTTGCTTCATAAAGGTTCTTATTTAAGAATTCCATGACCTCATCACGGACTTCCACACGGACGCCGATGTCCACGGTTCCCACCAGGGTTTCAATGCCGTGGTTGTCGCAGATATGGCTGAACCAGTCAGAGCCTTCCCGTCCGATGGCGGAAACGATTTCCGGTGCATAGAGGGTTTCATCCTTATCGGTAATGACTGCCTTTGCCACATTGTCCTCGATGATGATGTCCTTTACCATGGTGTTAAACGCCATTTCAACGCCCTGTTCCAGCAAATGTTCCTGGAGGCGGGTATAAATCTTATAGCCTTCCTCTGTTCCCAAGTGGCGGATGGGACATTCGATCAGTTTTAAGTTGGCATTAATGGCCTTGCGTCTGATCTCCTGGATTTCCTTCTGCTTGTCCACGCCGTAAACATTGGTGTCGGCTCCGAATTTCAAGTAAATATTGTCAGATTCCTTTAACAGCTCTGAAGTTTTATCGTATCCCAGGATTTCAGGAAGATTCCCGCCTACGTCAGGGGATAAGGACAGCTTTCCGTCAGAAAATGCTCCGGCTCCTGCAAAACCGGTGGTGATGGAGCAGGGCTTGCAGCCTACGCACATCTTGGTTATTCTCTTGGGACAGGCCCGTTTTTCAATGGGACGGCCCTTTTCTATCATTAAAATTTTAAGGTCTGGTCTTTTTTCAATCAGTTCATAAGCACAAAAGATACCGGATGGGCCTGCACCGATGATGATTACGTCGTAATTCTTGGAAACATTCTTCATGAACATTACTCCTTTTCTATCAAATCCTGAGACAACTGTTACATGGAAATTTAATCTGCCTGCTTTTTCTATGCTGAATCAGGCACAGCGGCTCTATTTTACCATAGAGGGATGAGGATGACAAGAAAAATCATATTAAGAAATGATAAAATTAAATAAGAAAGTCCTTTTGCCTTTACATCTGAAAATGTTGCTGTTAAAATGAAGAGACGGCGTTAGACCCCCGGCAAGGGAAATCTAACGCTTTTCAGGCGTGAAATGCTTTAAAAATGTCATGAATCGGGACGGCAGTTAATATAGTGAGGTGAATCATCATGTATATCATAGCAGGACTTGGAAATCCAACAAGAGAATATGAAAAAACCAGACACAACGTAGGTTTTGAGGTAATAGACATACTGGCGGACAGGCTGGGAATCCGTGTGACGGAAAAAAAGCACCGGGCTTACTGCGGCCAGGGAATGATAGACGGGGAAAAGGTCATACTATCAAAGCCCCAGACCTTTATGAATTTAAGCGGCGAAAGCATCCGTTCCATGGCTGATTTTTACAAGGTGGAGCCAGGGCAGATCATCGTTATCTGCGACGACATCAATTTAGCAGAAGGACAGCTGAGGATCAGGGAAAAGGGAAGTGCAGGCGGGCACAACGGTTTGAAAAATATCATCAGCCACCTGGGAACCCAGGAATTCTTGAGAATCCGGGTGGGAGTGGGAGAAAAGCCTAAGGAAATGGATCTGGCAGACTACGTTCTGGGACGGTTTCCGAAGGCCCAGGCAGAGCTTATGGCCCAGGCCTATGAGGATGCTGCAAAGGCAGCCATCATGATGGTCACAGACGGGGCGGATATGGCAATGAACTATTTCAACAGGAAGAAATAAGGAGATTTCATGAGCGATCTATTTGAAAAACCATTGCGGGAGCTGAAGGATTTTGAGGACCTGGTAAATGATTTGGCAAAGGGAGCCGGACCGGCTGCGGCAAGCGGCTGTATGGATTCCCAGAAGGTCCATCTGATGTACGAGGCGGCCAAGGAAGCAGGGTTTAAGCTGGTGGTAACTTATGACGATATCAGAGCCAGGGAAATCTATGAGGATCTGCGTTTTTTTGACCCCAATGTCTGGCTTTATCCTGCCAGGGACTTGCTTTTCTTCAATGCGGATATCCATGGGAATCTGCTGACCAAGCAGCGTATGGAGGTGTTCCGTCATCTGATGGAGGGTGACTCCGGCTGGGTGGTGACCACCATGGACGGACTGATGGACCATTTGCTTCCTCTTGAATACTTAAAAGAACAGGTGCTTTACGTAGAGGAAGGACACATCATCGATGTGGAGCAGTGGAAGAAACGCCTCTTGGAGCTGGGATACGAGCGCATGGGCCAGGTGGATGGCATGGGCCAGTTCTCCATCCGGGGCGGTATTATTGACATATTCCCTCTGACAGAGGAACTTCCGGTCCGCATTGAGCTGTGGGATGATGAAGTGAATTCCATCCGTACCTTTGACTTGGAAAGCCAGAGGTCCGTAGAAACTTTAGAAGGCATCCGGATTTACCCTGCCACGGAAATGGTGCTGACAGAGGAACAGATTCAGGATGGAATCGGCATCCTGGAAAAAGAAGCCCAGACCTATGAAAAAGAGCTGAAAAAACAGTCTAAAATCGAAGAGGCTGCCAGAATCCGCCGCCTTGTTTCCGAACTTTTAGAAGGAATCCGGGAAGGGTGGAAGCAGAAAGGCTTAGACGGCTATGTCCACTACTTCTGCCGGGAAAGTGTTTCCTTTCTGGATTATTTTCCACAGGAGCACAGGGTATTGTTTTTAGATGAACCGGACCGGCTTAAGGAAAAGGGAGAAACCGTTGAAACAGAATTTCGGGAAAGCATGATACACCGTCTGGAAAGCGGCTATCTGCTGCCCGGCCAGACAGGACTTCTCTTTTCTGCAAAAGAAATGCTTGCCAGGATTCAGACAAAGACCACTGTTTATTTAACCGGCCTGGAGCAGAAGATGTCCGGCTTTTTGGTAAAAAACCGTTACAGCTTCCAGGTGAAGAATGTAAATGCCTACCAAAACGGCTTTGAGCTTTTGATTAAGGATTTGACCAGATGGAAAAAGGAAGGTTACCGGATTATCCTTTTGTCCGCCTCCAGAACCAGAGCCAGCCGTCTGGCAGGGGATTTGAGGGAATACGATTTAAGGGCTTACTGCCCCGATGAAAACGAGGAGAGCAGCGAGGTAAAGCCGGGGGAAATTCTGGTGACCCATGGAAACCTGCGGCGGGGCTTTGAATACTCTCTGCTGAAATTTATCGTCATCACAGAAGGCGATATGTTCGGAGTGGACAAAAAGAAGCGGAAGAGAAAAAAGACGGTCTATGAAGGGACCAAAATCCGCAATTTTTCAGATCTTTCCGTGGGAGATTACGTGGTTCATGAAAGCCATGGCCTTGGAGTCTATCGGGGCATTGAGAAAATAGACCAGGATGGAATCACCAGAGACTACTTAAAGGTGGAATATGCGGAAAACGGAAGCCTTTATCTGCCCGCCACCAGACTGGATGGAATTCAGAAATATGCGGGAGCCGAGGCCAAGAAGCCTAAGCTGAACCGCCTGGGAGGAGACCGCTGGAATAAGACCAAGGCAAAGGTCAAGGGCGCGGTAAAGGAAATTGCAAAGGATCTGATCCAGCTTTATGCCGCCAGACAGCAGACCGAGGGCTTCCGGTACGGAGAGGATACGGTCTGGCAGAAGGAGTTTGAAGAGATGTTTCCCTACGAGGAGACGGAGGACCAGTGGGATGCCATTGAAGCCACTAAGGAGGATATGGAAAGCCGCAAGGTCATGGACCGTCTGATCTGCGGGGACGTGGGCTACGGCAAGACAGAAATTGCTTTAAGAGCGGCATTTAAGGCCGTTCAGGAGGAAAAGCAGGTGGTCTATCTGGTTCCCACCACCATTCTGGCCCAGCAGCATTACAATACCTTTGCCCAGAGGATGAAGGACTTTCCCGTCCGGGTAGACCTTTTGTCCCGGTTCAGGACTCCGTCCCAGGTGAAGAAGACTTTGGAGGATTTGAAGCGGGGCACCGTGGATATTGTTATTGGCACCCACCGGCTTTTGTCAAAGGATGTGAAGTTTAAGGATTTGGGACTTCTCATTATTGACGAAGAGCAGCGCTTTGGGGTGACTCATAAGGAAAAGATCAAGCAGTTAAAGGAAAATGTGGATGTTCTGACTCTGACCGCAACCCCTATTCCCCGAACCCTGCACATGAGCCTGGTGGGAATCCGGGACATGAGCGTGCTGGAGGAGCCTCCGGTGGACCGGGTTCCTATCCAGACCTATGTGATGGAATACAACGATGAAATGGTCCGGGAAGCCATTCACAGAGAACTTTCCAGAGGCGGTCAGGTGTATTATGTATACAACCGGGTGGGAAATATCGATGAAGTGGCAAACCATATCGCAAAACTGGTTCCCGATGCAGCCGTCACTTTTGCCCATGGACAGATGCATGAACATGAGCTGGAGCGGATTATGCTGGACTTTGTGGCCGGAGATATCGACGTTTTAGTCTGCACCACCATCATTGAAACAGGACTTGACATTCCAAATGCCAACACCATCATCATCCAGGATGCAGACCGCATGGGACTTTCCCAGCTATACCAGCTTCGGGGACGGGTGGGGCGTTCCAACCGGACCTCCTATGCTTTTATGATGTATAAGCGGGATAAGCTTTTAAAGGAAGAGGCGGAAAAACGTCTCCAGGCCATCCGGGAATTTACGGAGCTGGGCTCGGGCATCAAAATCGCCATGCGGGATTTAGAAATCCGGGGAGCAGGAAATGTGCTGGGATCCGAACAGCACGGCCATATGGAAGCGGTGGGATACGACCTTTACTGCAAGCTTTTAAACCAGGCAGTTTTGGAGCTTAAAGGAGAGCGGAAGGAAGAGGATGCCTATGAAACGGTGGTGGACTGCAGCATTGATGCCTATATTCCCTCTTCTTATATTAAGAATGAATATCAGAAGCTGGATATTTACAAGCGGATTTCCGGCATTGAAAATGAAGAAGAATACATGGATATGCAGGATGAGCTGATGGACCGTTTCGGCGATATTCCAAGGCCGCTGGAAAATCTTTTGAAGGTGGCAGCCTTAAAGGCATTGGCCCACAGTGCCTATGTGACGGAGGTCAATATCAACCGCCAGGAAATCCGCCTTACCATGTATAAAAACGCAAAACTCAATGCGGAAAAGATTCCGGAGCTGATCAGCCGGTACAAGGGAGATTTAAAGCTTCAGACTGGAGATGAACCGGTATTTAAGTATTTGGACAGACGAAAAAATAATTCCATTGATGTGATGGTAGAACAGACTCAGGTGATTTTAAAAGAGATCTGCGAATTAACCTTAGGATCATAATCCAGACAGTCAGGGCCTGCTTTTATAAAAAAGCAGGCCCTGATTTTAAAATTTGGGAAATATGGCAGACTTAAGTATAATCTTTTGTATTCGTAGCAAAATAATACCAGACATGATTTACCTGACACTAAATTGTACAAGATGGAGGAATTTTAATTATGAAAGCAACAGGCATTGTGAGAAGAATTGACGACCTGGGACGGGTAGTAATACCAAAGGAAATCCGAAGGACTCTCAGGCTGAGAGAGGGAACGCCTCTTGAGATATTTACCGATAGAGAAGGAGAGATTATTTTAAAGAAGTATTCTCCCATGGTGGAGCTGACTTCCTTTGCCGTCCAATACGCAGAGGCCATGGCCCAGACCACCGGGCTTACTGTATGCATCAGCGACAGAGACCAGATTATTGCGGTAGCGGGAGGATCCAAAAAGGAGCTTCTCCAAAAGACCATCAGCAAGGCGCTGGAAGCTCTGATCACCGAACGGGCTGTTGTGACGGCAGGAAAGGATGAAAAGGGCTTTATTTCCCTGACAGATGAGACCTTGGAAGGTGTGACCGCCCAGGTGATAGCTCCCATCATCTGCGAAGGCGATGCCATCGGCTCTGTTACTCTTTTAAGCAGAGAGCCAAGAGCCCGCTTCGGAGAAATGGAGGCAAAGCTGGCTACAACAGCCGCCGGTTTCCTGGGACGCCAGATGGAGGGCTGACCTGTTAACCGCTGGAAACAGTAAGGAGGTGAAAAAATATGAAGGCTTATTTGCCGGAAGAAGATTACTACGGAGATGGCGACATCCCGGAAATTGATACGGAGACCTATGAAGACGGATTCTATGTAGAACCCTTGCCGGAATCAGAACGACCCAGAAGAGACGGCCCCGGAGGAAACTAAAGACAGCCGGAGATAAAAAAGAAACGGCCTGGGCCGTTTCTTTTTAACATCTTTAATAGATAATCTGATCTCCGTCCTTGATGGAGTAATTTACTTTTACGTTCAGCTCTTCCATCCACTGTCTGGTTTCCAAGGTCTTCCAGTCCCCGCTTCCGATGCCGCCGCCGCTGTCATTATTCCAAAGCCAGAGGGGGCAGGGCCAGAGGGCGATCTGGGGCTTGATGAGGGCATAGACATCTTTGTTGACGCCGTATTGGCCGTGGTGGGACATCTGGACGATATCGCTTTTTAAGTCCTCCGCGCTGCAGTCCTTAGCTAAGGCATCGCCGCCGTCAGGACCTAAATCTCCAAGAGCCAGAATGCTCACGTTATTTAAGAAGAACTTATAAACAACAGAGCTGTTATTGACGGCAGCCGTCTCCAGAAGATAAGGGTCATTTAACACTTTAACCTTGATCTGTCCGATCTGGATTTCCTGGTTCTTACGGACCTGGTGAACGCTTTCCTTAGGAAGGGTTGCCAGAGCAGAGATCAGGCGGGGAATTAAGTCAGAGCGGGAAGGCTCAACAGCCTCATACCAGGCCGGGTCTGCCATGGAATGATATACATGATCAATGGTGATCTGGCTGTCAGGGTTATTGAGGATTTCCACAAGGGCACCCACATGGTCTGAATGGGGATGGGTGATGAACCAGCCTGATACCCGTCCTCCTTTGGAGCGGATAACATCGGTCAGATGGGCGGCATCCATGTCCCAGCCTCCGTCGATGACCACAAGAGTTCCATCCTTATCCTGCAAAACCATGGAAAGCATCTGCCGGTTATCGGAGTTGGCTAAAAGGGATAAGCTTCCCCCGTCAAAGATTTTAGCTCCCGGTCCTATGGTGAGGGAGGGGCCAAAGCTCATCCCCTTTAAAGCCGGATCTCCCTGGGTTTTTATAGAAGGAGAAAAGCCGGATAAGAGGGAAGGAAGTACAATGTTAAGCATCAGCAGAAACACTGCTATTTTTTTCCAGATGTTAAAATGTTTCATAAATTACCTCCAGGTTCATTAAACTATCCCCTATTATATAGGAAGAGGCTATTTTTTAACAGAGGGGAAAAGCAATCGTCAGAAAAACTTCAGAAAGTCAGGTGGTTTCCATAAGTCGGAAATGCAGGTTAATGGCTTGTCAAAAGCGCAAAAAACCTTGACAAATACTGGAGAAACAGCTATAAATGATATAGTAATCGTGTTAACGCGAAAAATCGTAGCCCGGGCTACATTCTAGGAGGAAGATATCAATGAACAAAGCAGAGTTAATCGCAGCAGTAGCAGAGAAAGCAGATCTGCAAAAAAAAGATGCAGAGAAGGCGGTTAAGGCTTTAACAGATGTAATATCTGAAGAGCTGGTTAAGGGTGAGAAGATCCAGTTAGTTGGTTTCGGTACATTTGAGGTGTCTGAGAGAGCAGCAAGAGAGGGAAGAAACCCAAGAAGCGGCGAAGTTATGAATATCCCAGCTTCCAGAACACCTAAGTTTAAAGCCGGAAAAGCTTTAAAGGATCTGATAAACGAATAATTTATGAGACTCGATAAGTTCCTTAAGGTTTCCCGCCTCATTAAAAGAAGAACCATAGCCAACGAAGCCTGTGACGCAGGCCGGGTACTTGTCAATGACAAGCCTGCAAAGGCTTCCTTAAGCGTAAAGACCGGTGATACTATTGAGATTCGCTTTGGAACCAGCTCCGTTAAGGTGGAGGTTCTCGATGTGGCGGAAACTGTAAAAAAGGATGAGGCTAAGGATCTTTACCGCTATCTTTAACCCATTGATCTTAATATTCAGGAATATTACAGGGAACCTCCTAATATACTTTATACAGGTATATTAGGAGGTTTTCTTATGGAAGAAAGAATGAGTATCCGCCCTCACAGGCTGCAAATCGAAAACAGAGCTTCCGGTACGATCACAGGGGTCCGGGAGGTAGTGTCCTTTGATGAGGGACAGGTGGTTCTGGATACGGATATGGGACTTCTGACCTTAAAGGGAAAAGAGCTTCACGTTAGCCGGCTGACCCTGGAAAAGGGGGAAGTGGATTTAAACGGCAATATTGAGAGTATTGTCTATTCTTCCAATGAAGCCCTTCGAAGGTCAGGAGAATCCCTGTTTTCCAGGCTGTTCAAATAAAGAACCGGAGGGAGTCCCATGAGCGTTCATATTGTGTATGAAGTCAAGCTTCTGCTCTACAGCTTCCTGACGGGCGCGGGGCTTATGATGACGTATGACCTGCTTCGTATTTTCCGCATTTTTGTACCCCACTCCTATATTTTTACGGGAATAGAGGACATGGTGTACTGGGTTTATGCTGCACTGGCCACATTTTCCCTGTTGTATGAGCAAAATGACGGAAGCCTGAGAGGATATGCCATAGCCGGGGTATTTATAGGAATGGTTTTATATGATAAAATAATAAGCAAACATTTTTTAAAACTCTTGAAACATTTTCAAAAATATCTTACAATAAGGATAGATAGATGTAACCGGAAAAAGCAGAGTAAAAGATGACTGGTGATTGTATGAGCAGTATGGGGAAATCGAGAAGAAAAAGAAAAGATAAATGGGGCAACCGTATGACCATCATAGGGACCACTTTTGTTGTCATCAGCCTTGCTGCCATTGTTACGATAAAAGGGGAGAGCCTAAGGGAAAAGGACCGGGCGTACCAGATCCGCCTGGAAAACTTAGAAGCCCAGGTGTCCAGGGAAAAGGAGCGCTCCGGAGAGCTGGAGGAGTACCGGGTATACGTCCAGACCAAGCAGTATGTGGAGGAAGTGGCAAAGCAGAAGCTTGGACTTGTAAAGCCCGATGAGATTCTTTTAAAGCCTTCCAAGAGGCGGTGAAAAAGCAGAACATTGTCGTATAATTTTAAAAACAGAGTCAGCCATTTTGACAAATATTTCCCTCCTGCCTGTATATAATGGGGTCTAAACCATGAAACGGGCAGGAGGGATTTTTGTGTTCAGACGTAAGGCGGGACATCACCATATGGCTGATGTGAATGTATATACTGCAAAGAAATTAAATGACATGGCAAATTCGTTGGGAGAGCTTGCCAGGGCATTTACAGATGATTTATCCTCACAGCAGGGACTTACAAAGGAGGACGGCGAGGCAGCGCTTCAGACTGCGGCGTCCATGGTATGCGCAGGATGCACCAAATGTATCGTATATCCGGGACAGGAACAGGATAATCAGTATTACCTTCACTATCTGATTCGTGCATTTGAACAAAAGGGGAGCGTGGACTACGGGGACATGCCCCGTTTTTTTCTGGAAACCTGCAAACACAAGGATGAATACATAGTCCAGCTGAACCGGGGCCTTGGAAGGGCCACCATGAATCTGGCCTGGAAGAACCGTTTTTTAGAGAGCCGGGATGCGGTTGTGGCCCAGTTTAAAGAACTGGCGGTGATTTTAGAGGAATTTTCCTATCAAGTGGAAAATTCCGTTGACATAACTCCTAAATGGGAGGACGCTGTAAAGCGGGCATTCCGGCGCCACCACATTTCCGTAGAAAAAGTGCTTTTTCTGGAATATGAAAACCGTCAGAGGGAAGCATATATAACGATGAGGACTGTAAACGGGAGGTGCGTGACCGTAAAGGAAGCGGCGGAAATCCTGGGAGATGCTGTGGAGGAAGGGGAGTGGACCGTACCCCCTGACGGCAGAAATCTGGTGACAAAGCAGGCTGATACCATACGGTTTGTGGAGCGGGGGCAGTATCAGGTGGTTTACGGCGCTGCCAAGGCTACCAAGACCGGGGAAGAGGTATCCGGAGATAACTATACCTTTGGCCAGATCCAGCCCGGACAAGCCATGATGAGCCTGTCGGATGGGATGGGAAGCGGCAAGGCCGCTGAGGAAGAGAGCAGGCAGGTGATCGAGCTGACCCAGAGGCTTTTGGAAGCCGGCTTTTCGGCCAGGGCAGCCCTTAAGCTGGTCAATACGGTTTTGCTTCTGACCGGAATGTCCCAACACCCGGCCACCCTGGATTTATGCTGCATTGATTTGAAAACAGGAATCTTAGAGGCCATGAAGCTGGGGGCAGCAGCCACCTACATCCTCAGTGACAAGGGCGTGGAGCTGTTAGAGGCGGGAGAGGTGCCCATGGGCGTTTTAAACGGCGTGGAGCCTGTTTTACTGTCTAAAAAGCTGTGGGAGGACAACCGGGTCATCATGGTCAGCGACGGTGTTTTAGATGCACTTCCGGCAGAGAATAAGGAGCTAATGCTTCAGGAGTTCATTGCAGGAATGCCCATAAAAAATCCCCAGGACATGGCGGACCGGATTCTCCTCTTTGCCAGGTCCTTTACAGAGAGGGCCAATGACGATATGACGGTTTTAACAGCCGGCATATGGAAACGAAAATAGTAATTGCAAGGGACATGCTTTGCAGGTATACTTATCGTAATATGATAACTTTTCAGCAGTGTTTTATCAGCCAAATGATTCATGGCACAGCTAGGAAAATGTGCAAAGAAAGGTGGTTCCATGTACAAAAGGATATCCGACTATATCAGACGGAACCGGCTGTTTGCGACCGGAGACCGGGTCATTGCGGCCCTCTCCGGGGGCGCCGATTCGGTCTTTCTTCTTATGGTCCTAAATGAGTTAAAAGAGGAACTGGGGCTTACGCTGAAGGCCATCCATGTCCACCATGGCCTGCGGGGGGAGGAAGCAGACCGGGACAGTGAATTTTCCCGGGACCTTGCCAAAAAGCTGGGGGTGGATTTTTCCTGCATCCAGGTGGATGCGGCACGCTATGCCAGGGAAAACGGAATGTCGGTAGAGGAAGCCGGACGCCACCTGCGCTATGAAATTTTTGAAAAGGAACGGCTGGACTTTGGGGGGATGAAGATTGCAGTGGCCCACCATGCAGATGACCAGGCGGAGACCATTCTTTACAATCTGTTCCGGGGAACCGGGTTAAAGGGGCTTGGGGGAATGCGTCCTGTAAGGGATCATATTGTCCGCCCTCTTTTGTGTGTCAGCAAAGAGGAGATTCTTGCATATCTAAAAGAAAATGGGATATCTTATTGTGAGGACTCTACCAATGCTTTGGAGGACTATGCCAGAAACCGCATCCGCAGCAGGATTCTGCCCCAGATCAGGGAGCAGATCAACAGCCGTGCGGATGAAAATATTCTCCATGCGGGAGAAATGGCGGCAAAGGCCGATGCTTACTTAGAAAAGCAGGCAAAGAAGCTTTTGGACTGCCTGGGAGCCTGGGAATCGGATGAAGACGGCAAAGTGACAGGCTGCGGGATTTCGGCAAAAGCTCTTTCAGAGGAAGAGGAAATCATCAGAAGCTATGTCATCCGTGCCATGATCCGGTCTGTCCGGGACTCTATGAAGGATATTACCATGAACCATGTGGAAAGCGCAGCAGCGCTTCTTTTTACGCAGACAGGCAAGCGCGTGGACCTTCCCGGGGGCCTGACGGCAGTGCGTAACCCGGAGGAATTGTGGATAAAAGGGAAGAGTCGGAAGGCTTTTGGGGAAAAGGAAGGAGAAGTTTTGCTTCCTGAAGTGGATTTTAAGGTATTTTCCTACAAAAAAGGCCAGGAAATTCCCAAAAACGGGTATACGAAATGGTTTGATTATGATAAAATCAATAGTACGCTTTCTGTAAGGTATCGGGAAACCGGAGATTACATCACGCTGGCCGGAGGCGGAAGAAAGTCCGTCAAGTCCTTTATGATTGATGAAAAGGTTCCCAGGGAGGAACGGGGTAAAATACCCATGGTAGCAGACGGCTCCCATGTCCTCTGGGTAATCGGATACCGGATCAGTGAATATTATAAGATTACAGACGATACCCATACAGTCATACAAATGCAGATAGACGGAGGGAACACCCTCCGGGCATACTATTATGCCCAGAATACAGGGCAGGAAAGAGGAAGCGCCCTCCGGGCATACCATTATGCCCCAAATGCGGGGCAGGAAAGAGGAAAACACAATGGATGATAAGATACGCACACTGCTTTCAGAGGAAGAGGTTGCACAGAGAACAAAGGAAATCGCTGAGATAATCAGCAGGGATTATGAAGGAAAGCCCCTTCACTTAATCTGTATCTTAAAGGGAGGCGTTTTCTTTACCTGTGAGCTTGCCAAGAGAATCAGCATTCCCATTACCATGGACTTTATGTCCGTGTCCAGCTACGGAGCCGGAACGGTATCCAGCGGAATCGTAAGGATTGTCAAGGATCTTGATGAGACCATAGAAGGAAAAGATGTATTGATTGTAGAAGACATTATCGATTCCGGCAATACCTTATCCTATTTGATCGAGGTGTTAAAGCAGAGGAATCCAAACAGCATTGAGCTGTGTACTCTTTTGGATAAGCCGGAGCGCCGGGTAAAGCAGCAGGTGAAGGTAAAATATACCTGTTTCACTGTACCTGATGAATTTATTGTAGGCTATGGCCTTGATTACAATCAGAACTACCGGAATTTACCATATATTGGAATTATAGAACAGCAATAAGGAGGCAGCGTGTTGAAACAACAGCAACCATTCAGAAGTTTGGGTTTTTTGCTCCTGCTGGCCGTCATTTTCATATTTGCCGTCAGCCAGACTAAAACAGGCAGCAGCATTACCAATCAGGAACTCATGCTGGCCATTGACCAGGGAACCATAGAAAAAGTGACCATCTATATGAACGATCCCCCTCCCACGGGACGGGTGGTGTTGAACGCAGATGGCAATGCGATGGAGGCCAATGTGCCCAATGTCATTGATATTCAGGACCGTTTGGACCGCAATGGAATTGATTATACTTTTGAAGCAGTACAGAAGGAAAACTTATTCTTAAGCATTGCCCTGCCGCTGATTCTCACGGCAACGGCTTTGGTGTTCCTGTTCATGATGATGAACGCCAGGGCAGGGGCAGGAAGCGCCAATAACAGGATGATGAACTTCGGGCGCAGCAGGGCCCATCTGGCAAAGGATGCCAATAAGGTCAACTTCGGCAAGGTGGCAGGCCTTGAAGAGGAAAAGGAAGAACTGGAAGAGGTGGTGGATTTCTTAAAAAATCCCCAGAAGTACACCGGAGTGGGAGCCCGTATTCCCAAGGGAATCCTGCTTGTAGGACCTCCCGGAACGGGTAAGACCCTTCTTGGAAAGGCAGTGGCAGGAGAAGCCGGAGTTCCGTTTTTCTCCATTTCCGGTTCTGATTTTGTGGAAATGTTTGTGGGTGTGGGAGCTTCCAGAGTCAGGGATCTCTTTGAAGAAGGAAAAAAACATGCCCCCTGTATTATATTTATCGATGAGATCGATGCCGTTGCCCGGCGCAGAGGTACGGGCATGGGCGGAGGCCATGACGAAAGGGAACAGACCTTAAACCAGCTCCTTGTGGAGATGGATGGTTTCGGAGTTAACGAAGGAATCATCGTAATGGCTGCCACCAACCGGGTGGATATTCTGGACCCTGCTATTTTGAGGCCCGGACGCTTTGACCGTAAGGTGGGCGTTGGAAGGCCCGATGTAAAGGGAAGAGAAGAGATTTTAAAGATCCATTCAAAAGAAAAGCCTTTGGCAGAGGATGTGGATTTAAAGAGAGTCGCCCAGACCACTTCCGGATTTACCGGCGCGGATCTGGAAAACCTGATGAATGAAGCGGCTATCTATGCGGCCAAACAGGGAAAGAAATACATCAATCAGGCTGATATTGAGAAGGCGTTTATAAAGGTTGGAATCGGAGCAGAGAAAAAGAGCAAGGTGGTTACGGAAAAGGAAAAGAAGATCACGGCTTACCACGAGGCAGGCCACGCAATCTTATTCCACGTGCTTCCTGATGTGGGACCGGTGCACACCGTTTCCATCATTCCTACGGGAATCGGAGCCGCCGGATACACCATGCCCCTGCCGGAAACTGACCATATGTTTAACACCAGGGGAAAGATGCTTCAGGATATTATGGTGGGACTTGGCGGAAGAATCGCAGAGGAAATCATTTTCGGCGATATTACCACCGGAGCCTCCCAGGATATCAAGCAGGCAACCGCCCTGGCCCGTGCCATGGTGACCCAGTACGGCATGTCCGACAAGGTGGGCATGATCAATTACGACAATGACGGAGACGAAGTCTTCATCGGCCGTGATCTGGCCCATACCAAGAACTACGGCAGCCAGGTGGCAAATACCATTGACAACGAAGTGAAGCGGATTATTGACGAATGCTATGAAAAGGCCAGAGAGCTCATCTTAAAGCATGAGGATGTTCTCCACGAATGCAGCAAGCTTCTGATCGAGAAAGAAAAGATCGGACAGAAGGAATTTGAAGCCTTATTTCCAGCATCCGAAATAGCATAATTTTAACAAAACCAGCGCAGACCCGGTAAAATCTCTAATTTTTATGACCTGGTCTGCGCTTTTTTTGATAGGGGAGAAAGGGATTGCAAAAATGCATAAAAATAATTATGAAAAAAACGTATGTTTGTGCACACTTATTTTGAAGACCGTGGTATATTAATAAATGTAACCCCCCCCCAATACATTATATAGTTTTTGCTACACCCCATAAGAAACGAAATACCTTCTCCGAAAAAACGGTCAGCTCCCCCGCTGGCCGTTTTTTCTAATTTTTTGTGAAAAAGGCGGGGTTGTATATTTGGATTGAATCGGATAGAATAGAACGTATAGATGACGAGAAAGGAAATATAAAATATATGTGCTTCCAGGCTGAGACCATAGATAGAGATGCATTATTCACTGACGAAACAGAAAGTTTCCGATTTCCGGCAGAGCCTAATGAGGGAGACGATGTAATCCTGCTTTTCCGAACCGCAAAGGATGGTGCGGACCTGGTCTGTTACATGCAGGAGGGTAAGGCGGAAGAGCTTGCCATGGAAAAGACAGATTCCGATGAATTGTTTGATTATTATGAATATAGATTAACGGCAGTAAACGACAAAATCAGCTACAGCTTTAAGGTGGTAAAGGGCGGAGAGGTCTGTTATTACAACAGGCTTGGACCTTCCGATCAGAATACGGCAGGCTTTCAATTCCGCATTGTGCCCGGCTTTTCCACGCCGGATTGGGCCAAAGGGGCTGTCATGTACCAGATCTATGTGGACCGGTTCTGCAACGGAGACGAGAGCAATGACGTGGTGGATGGAGAGTATATCTACATCGGCAGGCCGGTGACCAGGGTAGAGGACTGGGAAAAGTATCCCAATCAGATGGATGTGGGGTATTTTTACGGCGGAGATTTACAGGGAGTGTGGGATAAGCTGGATTACTTGAAAAATCTGGGTGTGGATGTGATTTACTTTAACCCCATTTTCGTGTCGCCTTCCAACCATAAATATGACTGCCAGGACTACGATTACATTGATCCCCACTACGGCGTTATCGTAAAGGACGGAGGCCGGACTGTGGAGCCGGGGACCATGGATAACAGCCGTGCGGAAAAATACATGATACGGACCACGGACAAAGAGAATTTAGAGGGAAGCAATGCATTTTTTGCCCGGTTTGTAGAAGAGGTACATAACCGGGGGATGAAAGTGATTTTAGACGGTGTGTTCAATCACTGCGGTTCCTTTAATAAGTGGCTGGATGGAGAGCGGATTTATGAGATGTCCGGGAATTATGAGCCGGGAGCTTACGTGTCAAAGGATAGCCCTTACCGAACCTTTTTTAAGTTTTACAATGAAGAGGCGTGGCCGTACAACAGCTCCTATGACGGCTGGTGGGGCCATTCTACCCTGCCCAAACTCAACTATGAGGATTCTCCTATTCTTTATGATTACACCATGTGCATTGCCCGGAAATGGGTTTCTGCACCCTATAACGTGGATGGCTGGCGCCTTGATGTGGCGGCTGACCTGGGCCACAGCAGCGAATACAATCACAAATTCTGGAGAGATTTCCGCCGGGTGGTGAAGGAAGCCAACCCGGAGGCCATTGTGCTGGCAGAGCATTACGGTGACCCTTCCGGCTGGCTCCAGGGAGACCAGTGGGATACAGTCATGAATTACGATGCCTTTATGGAGCCTGTCACCTGGTTTTTAACGGGCTTGGAAAAGCACAGCGATGAAAGCAACCCCCAGCTTTTCGGTGACGGGGAAAGCTTTTTCATGTCCATGAAGTACCACATGAGCCGTATGATGGGAGGTTCCATTCTGGTGGCCATGAATGAACTGTCAAACCACGACCATTCCCGTTTTCTGACCAGAACCAATGGCCAGGTGGGCAGAATCTCCACCCTCGGACCTGAGGCGGCTTCTGAAGGCATTAACTACGGCATATTCAGGGAAGCGGTCATGATCCAGATGACCTGGCCCGGCGCTCCCACCATTTACTACGGAGACGAGGCCGGAGTCTGCGGCTGGACCGACCCTGACAACCGCAGAACCTACCCTTGGGGCAAAGAGGACTTGGAGCTGGTGGAATTCCACCGGTATATGACAGAGCTTCACCACAGTCTGTCTGCTTTGCGGCTGGGGTCCTTAAAGCAGCTTCTGGCAGGATACCATCTGATTGCCTACGGCAGGTTTTACGGAGATAACATCTGTGCTGTAGCGGTCAACAGCCTTGATAAAGACCGGACCGTGACTATTCCCGTCTGGCAGCTTGGCTTAAAGGATGGAGAGACCATGTCCCGCTATATGCTGACTTATGAAAATGGTTACAATGTGGGTAAGGTTACTTATGAAGTGGAGAAGGGTCAGATCACCGTTGACATGCCGGCAATCAGCTCTGTTCTTCTGGTGGCGGACCGGGAATAAAATCCTGAATTTGGAACTTGGATTTTTTTCAAAAAAACCTTGATTTTTTCATGTCCCTATGGTAAAATTACGCTTGCTTGACAAAAAAGCATGGGCGGATTCCCGAGCGGCCAAAGGGGGCAGACTGTAAATCTGTTGTCGACGACTTCGAAGGTTCGAATCCTTCTCCGCCCAGTTCATAGGAATTGGAATCATAAAAAACATCCTTTTAAAACGGCATGGAAGCCGGGGGAAAAGGATGTTTTTTGCTGTACCATGGAAGATTATCTCTCCGCTTAAATAATTATGAGTTTTTCTTATAGGCATACATGCCCAGCCGGTTATTGGTCATATACATAACCGGAACCAGCAGTTTTTTCACTCCGGGAAGCAGATGACGCATCTCATCGGTGAAGTTGATGAGGCCGATCTGCCTGATTCCAGGGCAGAGGTGTGTCACTTCACTGCCATCCTTAACGCCCCAATGAAACTGAGCCCCGGTCTTTCGAACCGTATCATGAACGCCTCCTTTGTTCACCAGTCCCTTGTACAGCAGATCAAAGTGGGCTTCAAACCGGTCAAAGCCTCTGGTCAATATTTCAAGGAGCTGGGCGACTTCCCTTTCGTGGAGATACATCAGCATGCCCTCGGAAATAATCAGAAGGTGCTTGCTGTTTGTTTCCACTTCCTGTGTCCAGCTGGGGTCCAGGGCGGATTTGGAAATGTCTTTCACGCGGGGGTGATCTTCAAAAAACAGTTTGCGCTGCTCAATCACCTCAGGGAAATCCAGGTTATACCACATTATTTTTCCATTATCTACCCGGGAAAAACGGGTATCCAGCCCGCAGCCAACCGATACCACGGTGCATTCGGGATGCCGCCTGATAAATGCCCTCGCCTGATTGTCCATCATCTTGGCCCGGGCCAGAACACCGTAATAGGACATAATGCCGCTGTCAAACTTAGAGAAATCGTAGTCTATTTCTGCCACCATCTCCGCTGCCTTTTGGTCGTTAAGGACAGGAGCAGTACCTGCCGCGTCTTTTGCCCGTATGTAAAGAGTGATCAGAAGCGTCTCCATGACGCCGTCGAGTTTTACCGCCATATTCATACCTCCCCGCATATATTATGCATTATTAAATGGTTAGCTCAGACTAACTATACGCTTTAGCATTCTGTTTGTCAAGGGTCAATGATAATTTCAATATAAAAAGCCGGTTCAGCAAAAACTGAACCGGCTTCCCACGTTTTTTAAGCCTCTGCCTTCCAAAAGCCATGAAGGTTGCAGTAAGCGAAAGCGGCCTTTGGAGAGTCTCCCTTTTCCAGGGTAAAGCAGGCTTTGGGCTCGCAGTCGGGGGTTAAGTTTACCCTCATAATGCCTCCGGCCTCGGTCTGAAGACAGACCCAGGTGATATTGTGCTCCTCGGACATGGGGTGGAATACGCTTCCCACCTTTACGGTCACGTGTTCTCCGTCTGTTTCAATGAGCGGAACATGCTTTTCTGAAGCGCCGTCGGAAGTGTTGGGTTCCATCACTTCAAAGGGCTTTAAGCTGTCGGGAAGGGCTGCATTGGGGGTTCCTAAGATTACTTCCAGAATAACATTGCGGTTTTTGTCAGTCAAAAATACAGGTTCATGTTTCATGAGGTCCTCCGATCATAAAAGCTTCTATATATAAATATAAAGCTGTTTTCATTTCCTTATCAGATTTCCCCAATGAAGGCGGAACCATTATACCATGTTTTTCCATCATAAAAATATCAAACCTTTTTACAGAAGCTTCTTATAGGTAGCATCCACAAGGGATGCTCCCAGAGGTGCCGTAACCAGTATGGACAAAACGGCCGCAGTCAGCACAATATCTCCACAGGCCAGTCCCATAGCCAGGGGAATGCCTCCGATGGCCGCCTGAACTGTGGCTTTTGGAATATAGGCAATGGCAGTGAATATCCGTTCCTTTTTGTTGAGACGGGTTCTGATGAGGCAGACAGAAACGCCCAGCATCCGGAATACCAGAACGCAAAGTATAAGGGCAACCGCCATAAGTCCTGCATTTAAAGCATAGCTGATATTTACCGTAGCGCCTACAAAAACGAACAGCCACACCTCGGCCCCTACCCAAAGCTTTGAGAACTTTTCGGACAAGCGCCTGGAAAGCTCATATTTTCTCAGGCGGAGGGAAGCTCCCAGGGCCATAACTGCCAGAAGGCCGGAAAAGCCCATAATTCCCTTTATATTGTGTTCTGCCGTAACCAGCAGAAAGGAAACGGATAAAATCAGAATCACCTTGCCGCTGTCCCGGATGTGGAATTTGGTAAAGAAGACGGACATAAGAATGCCTGTCAGAACTCCCACAGCCAGACCTGAAAGGATGGATATGGGTATGGAAACAAAGCTTAATGCGCTGATGGTTCCGCCCTCCGCCAGTCCGGTAAAGGCGGTAAACAGCACGATGACAAATACATCGTCTACAGAAGCTCCTGCCATAATGATCTGGGGAATTGATTTTTCTGTTCCGTAACCTTTTTCTATGAGCTTTAACATCCGGGGAACAACCACGGCCGGAGAAACAGCGGCGATCACGGTTCCCATAATGGCGGCCTCCAGGCGTGTGACTCCCAGAAAGGAAGGAGCCAGAAGGACCATTCCGGCGATTTCAAAGCAGGCAGGCACAAAGCACATGAGAATAGCAGGGCGTCCTGCCCTTTTTAAGTCGTCCACGTCCAGATTCAGCCCGGCTCTGGTCAGAATAATGATCAGGGCGATCTGGCGCAGCTCTGCTGATATGTTCAGGATAGAACCATCCAGCAGGTTCAGGGCATAGGGCCCCAGTATGATTCCTGTCATGATCATGCCAAGAAGTCTCGGAAGTTTCAGCATTTCAAACAGTTTTCCCAAGGTCATTCCGCAAAGGAATACAAGGGCAAGGGATAATAGCATATTAATCTCTCCAATCTACGCAGACCGTCAAAAAAAGCTGATGAGTCTGCGATTTTATAATCACAGAAGTCATCAGCTTTGAAAGCGGTTTAGGGACTGACCCAAGGGAGAACCTCATTCCCTGTTTCTCATATTATAATATGTTTCTCTAAGTTTGGCAAGATATTTGTTTTTTTCATTAAAATTAGAAAACTCGCTTGACAAGAGAAAGGAAATCTTGTAAAATTACACATGTTGCAAGTGATTGCGCCCAGATAGCTCAGTTGGTAGAGCAGTGGACTGAAAATCCACGTGTCGCTGGTTCGATTCCGGCTTTGGGCATTGTGCTTCCCTTAAGCACTTTTGAAATGTTTTGAAGTTCCGTGCGGGTGTAGTTCAATGGTAGAACACTAGCCTTCCAAGCTAGATACGTGGGTTCGATTCCCATCACCCGCTTTTCATGAAAAACCGGAGAGTCTTTGTAAAGACTTTCCGGTTTTTGTCATCCCCTGAATGGTCAGGCGTGTCCTCTATCTTTTATCTTATATCTGATTTCAACTGAAACTTCCCGGCTTCATCCCTTAATATGGCAGCATAGGGGGGCATCTCCTCACTTGAGAAGATGTTTTTTTGCTGTGGCAGCATTGGTCTGAACAATGCCGGAAACGTTGGAAAGTACCAGGCGGGTCAGCCTGTTTCTGAAGAACCGGAGAAGGGTTACCATAGAAAAGATTCTGAAGGAACGTCAGGTTGCTTTTTAACTTGTATGCAATTCTTATATTGGTTTTTTATGGGAACATTCTCCTGTTATTTGTGAAACCAGCCAGAATATTCAGGTATAATAAAAAAAATATAGAAAAAATGATAACAAAATAATTGATTTTCATAACTGGATGTGATATATTTTACAAAGCAGATAGAGATGAAATACATATTTGGACAGACTGATATGCATTTGGCGGGATACTGATGTGCAATCTGAGAACCGTCTTTGTAAAGAGAGATACAACGAGGAGGAACAGGAAATGGCAGAAACAGAAAAAGGAAACCAAAAGAACAATATTTACAATCAGCTTCGCCGCCACATACTGAGCCTTGATATCCCGCCAGGAGAGCGGCTCAGCGAAAATAACTTGTCCAGCCAGATGAGTGCCAGCCGGACTATGGTGAGGGAAGCTCTTTCCCGATTGGTGGAAGAGGGATATATGGTGGTGTACCCTCAGCGGGGAACCGAAGTTACCTTATTAGACGTGGAACGGATCAGACAGGCTGTGTTCGCCCATATTGTTTTGGAGCAGGCCATGATTGATGATATCTGCCGCCATGGGCTGACAAGACAGCAGGAAGAGCAGTTGGAAGCTGTTCTCAACCGGCAGAGATCTGAGATGGATGAAGAAAGCCCGGTTGATTTTCTGGTTACGGAGCAGCAGGTTCATTATCTGCTTTCCACATTTTGCGGCAGGGAATATGCCTGGGAGGTTTTCCGGACCATGGACTGCGACCTGCTTCGTTTAAACTATCTGCAGTATACGACTTTTAACTATAAGATTGATATGTCTTCCCTGACCAGCCGGGAGCATGCTCAGGTGGAAGGACGCCTTCTGCTTGACCATTTAAGGCGGAGGGATGCCGAAGCTGCGTGTTTGATTTGTGCCAATCATTTCAACACCATTCTCTGGAATGCAGGGACTCTTCGGGAAATTTATCCACAGTTCTTTTCAGGAATGGCCTGATGCCGGACCTGATAGAAATAGATTTTTCACTATATCTGTTATGAAGCACCCTGCGGGCACACCATGATGCCCTAAATGCGGGACAGGAAAGAGGAAGCACCCTGCGGGTATCCCATCATGCCCAAAGTGCAGGGCGGAAAAGAGGAAAGGAGTTAAAAACCCGGGATTTGAGAGACCGCGTAAAAAGCGGACAGAGTATTTACATGTATGAAGAATAAAAAGTTATGGAGGTATTAATTGTGGAGTTTATCATTGGTATAATTTTATTGATTTCTTTCTTTGGCCTGGCATACTACTGTGTCAAGGGTCATAACCTGATGATCGGATTTTTACTGATCACAATTCTTTGGACCATTTTACCTTTTGGCGGAACACTTTTTGCAAGTGAGGCATTCTTAGAGTCCAATCCTATTTTAAATTTCGGCGCAGACAACACCATGATTGCTGCTCTGAACAAGATATTCCAGTCCGCTCCTGAAGGCTGGGGAACCACTTTAGTAAACGTATGCTGGGGTGCGTGGTTTGGCCGTGTCCTGATGGATACAGGAATCGCTTCCACTCTGATCCGTAAGACAGTTGAACTGGGCGGAGATAAGCCATTCATTACCGTTACCCTGTTAAACATTGTTACAGCTTTGATCTTTACCGCTATGACAGGTGCAGGCCCGGTTATCGCAATCGGCGTTATCGTGCTTCCTATCCTTATGTCTCTGGGAATTCCGAAATCTGTTGCACTGTTTTCCTTTATGGGCTCCGTTGCAGCGGGTATTTACTTAAATCCTGTAAACTTTGCACAGTACCGCGCTTTCTTCATCAAGCCGGAAGAACTGCCTGAGTTCACACTTGGCTGGTATGCATCACACTGGGGCTTTGCCGCTCTGATTATCATGCTGGTAGCCACCACTGTTCTGTCTGCAGTTTACTTAAGGAAATCAAAGACTGTTCACTCCTGGGCAGCACAGACAAGAGGCGCTGCATCTGAGCAGAAGAACGCTCCGTTTTATACTCTGCTCCTTCCAGTGGTTCCTGTAGTCCTTAAGATCTGGCTTGATTTCTCCGTTATCGGAGGCTTTGTAATTGCAGGATTCCTGGCTCTCTTCCTTTGCGGAAGAATGAACGGAAGCTTCAAAGAGAACTGCCAGCTTGTAAATAAGCTGTATTACGACGGTGTGGTTGATACCGCTCCTCTCGTAGGTTTCCTTCTCACTCTGCCTATGTTCAACCAGGTGGCAGCCTACGCTTCTCCTTACTTTAAGGTGATCTTAGGCAATGTAATGCCAAAGAGTGAAATTGTTGTATGTATCGTATTTGCTGTCCTGCTTTGCATGGGTCTGTTCCGCGGGCCGATGACTCTGGTTGGAAGCGGAGCTGCTACCCTTGGAGTACTTTCCAATGTTGCTTCTTTCTCTGTTCCCTTCCTTTATGCAGTATTTGCAATTCCGACAATCACTGTAAATATTGGATGCTGTATCACTCAGTCCTGGGTTGCCTGGGGACTTGCTTACACAAAGGTAGAGTCAAGAGAATTCTTAAAGCTCTCCATTCCAAATGCATACCTTACCGGTGTGATTCAGTATGTGGCAACCTTTATCTTACTTGGAGGGCTTGGAGCTGCATGGTTCCTTGGCTAAAACCTAGAAAACAAATTTATTTATACTCTCAAAATCCAAGGTATTAACCCATAAGTCCGGGGCGCCCCTGCGCGCCGGACGCTTTTCAACATGAATCTGAATGGGAAAATCATGTCAGGAAAAAAGAAAGGAATGAAAAAGATGGCAGAACATAGAGCAGTCCGTATGGGAATTGACGTAGGCGGCACTTATACCAAGTGCGTTGCTATGGACAACGACTCCCATGAAATTATTGGGAAAAAGCAGGTAAAGACAACTCATGATCATAAAGACGGCGTTGCTGCCGGTGTTGTACAGAGTTTTCAGTACTGTATGCAGGAAAATAATATTGCACCGGAGGACGTGGTTTTCGTAGCTCATTCCACAACTCAGGCGACCAATGCATTTATTGAGGGAGACGTAGCAAACGTCGGAGTAGTGGGCATGGCCGGGGGAGGCTTAGAGGGCTTTCTGGCAAAACGCCAGTTGGCATTAAAGGATATTATTCTGGATGAAAAAGTAGGCCGTATGATCAAGGTGTACAACACCTTTATTAAGAAGAAAATGCTGACAGAAGATGTGATCAACAAAAGCATCGATGAGCTGCTGAACCAGGGCGCTCAGGTAATCGTGGCTTCTATGGCCTTTGGTGTAGACAGCATGGAGGAGGAAGTGACCATCCATGACTGCGCAAAGAAGAAAAATGTGCCTGTAACAATGGCTTCCGATATTACGAAACTGTATGGACTTACCCGCCGTACCCGTACGGCAGCAATCAACGCTTCCATTCTGCCCAAGATGATGAACACAGCTAATGCAACGGAATCCTCTGTCAATGCGGCAGGCGTTCACGTGCCCCTGATGATCATGAGAGGCGACGGCGGTGTTATGGAAATCGGAGAAATGAGAAAGCGTCCTATTCTGACCGCATTATCCGGTCCGGCTGCTTCTGTTATGGGTTCCCTCATGTACCTTCGTGCCTCCAATGCCATTTACTTTGAGGTAGGCGGAACCACCACCAACATCGGTGTCATCAAAAACGGACGTCCTGGCGTGGATTACGCTAAAATCGGCGGTCACGACACCTATATCAACTCCCTTGACGTGCGTATTTTAGGCTGTGCAGGCGGTTCCATGGTCCGTATCGGAAGCAAGTCCGTAACAGACGTAGGCCCCCGTTCTGCTCATATTGCGGGATGTGAATATGCCTGCTTTACTGCGGAAGAGGAGATCGTAGATCCCCAGATTGAAATGGTAAGCCCCAAGCAGGGTGATCCTAACGACTATGTGACCCTGCGGTTAAAGAACGGAAAGCGCATCTGCTTTACCAATACATGTGCGGCCAACGTATTAGGACTGGTAGATAAGAAGTACTTTGCCTACGGAAATGCCAACTCCGCAAGAAAGGCCATGCAGCCGGTTGCAGACAAGCTTGGCATCACCGTAGAAGAGCTGGCAACCCAGATTCTTGATAAGGACTTTGAAAAGGTCAATGCCACCATCAACACGCTGGCAGAAAAGTACGGACTGGATCACGACAGCATGAGGCTGGTAGGCTGCGGCGGCGGAGCTGCTTCCCTGGTTCCCTACTGTGCAGGAAAAATGGGACTTCAGTACAGCATTCCAGAAAATGCAGAGGTTATTTCCTCCATCGGCGTGGCTCTTGCCATGGTTCGTGACGTGGTAGAGCGTGTTATCCCCAATCCGACTCAGGAAGATATCAGGGAGTTGAAGAAAGAGGCGGCAGACTTGGCAGTCAGTTCAGGAGCTTCCCCGGATACCATTGAAATCCACATCGAGATCGACAACCAGACCGGTAAGGTAACAGCCATTGCTACAGGTTCTACAGAGGTAAAGACCACAGACTTGTTAAAGGCCTGCGAAGAGCCGGAAGCCTGCGAACTGGCTTTACAAGACTTTGGTCCTAAGATTTCCAATGTGAAGCTGGCAGAGCAGACTGATAAATTCTACGTTTATAAAGGTGAAAAAGACGAAAAATCACCGCTGCGAATTGTGGATACCAAGGGCTTTATCAAGGTACAGTGTTCAGACGGTGCCGTAGAAAAATGTAAAGTAAAGGATTATAAAGAGGTAGTAGAAAAGCTTTGGAAGGAAAATGCCGTATTCAAGACTGACTCTGTTCTCCGCCCCGACTTCTTTGTGTGCTTTGGGCCGAGAGTTACGGATTACAGTGCCATTGACTTAGAGCAGGTACTGCTTCTTATGAATTTGGATTTAGGAGACAGGGAACCAGATGAAGATATCCTGATCATCGCCTCCAACAGGGAGATTTAAGAATCATGACAAAAGAAGAATTTCAAACAGCTTTTAAGCCCATTGCAGACGGACTTTTCGGAAAGCAGGGGGGGAGGAGATATGAACGTCCTCATTTTGATGTGCGGCCGTTAGGGGACATGCTGATGGACTTAGCAGATATTCCTCCGGAAGAATGGTATGGATATGCGTTTTCCAGAGAACCCTTAAACGGAAAGTTTCAGGATGAACAGCGCAGGGAGTGGATGGAAAAGAGTCTGTCCTGCGGCAGGGAGTATGCAAAAAAGATCTGCCACAAGTATCAGACCAAAGATCCCAAGGCGCTGGCAAAGGCTATGGGAATGGATGTCTCTTTTCCTGAATTTCCGGAAAAGACGGACCGGGTGCTCTTTGCTGAGTTTCGGATGCCTAATAATATCTGCATTTACATGGATGCAGTAAAAAAAGCGGAAAAGCTGTTTGACAGACCGGGAGTTTCGGAAGTTCTCACCAGAAAGCTGGATGTCAGCCGGCTCCTTCTGTCCCATGAACTGTTTCACTGTGTGGAAGAGGAGTATCATGAGGAGATATTTACGAAAACTGAAAAGATCAGGCTTTGGTCCCTGGGATTTCTTCACAATGATTCCAACATCATCGCCCTCAGCGAGATTGCTGCCATGGGCTTTGCCCAGGAAATTATGGGAATCAGCTATTCCCCCTATTTAATGGATGTATTTTTGGTATATGGCTACTCACCGGAAGAAGCCAGCGGCCTATATGAGGAAATGATGGAACTGGCTCACAGACCGGTTCCCCCTATCGAAACCGGTGAAGAAAAAGATGTATAAAGACAAGAATTTAAGAAAGAAGGAAACCTTATGAGTTTAAAAATCCCTTACAGCACTGTTTTAGAAACAGTGGAAAAAGCATTATTGAACACTGGACTTTCTGAGGAAAAGGCAAAGGTATGCGCTTCTATTCACGCTCAGTCCAGTGCAGACGGAGTAGAAAGCCATGGACTGAACAGGGTTCCCCGTTTTGTGGAATATGTTCAGAAGGGCTGGGTTAACCCAAATGGTGATCCGGAGCTTGTTGGAGGAAAAGGTGCAGTCGAGAATTATGACGGACACTTGGGAATTGGTATCACCAATGCTCTTTTCTGTGCTGACCGGGCCATGGCTCTTGCCAAAGAACATGGAATCGGATGTGTTGCCTTAAAAAACACCACTCACTGGATGAGAGGCGGCACCTATGCATGGAAAATGGCAGAGGCAGGTTTTATGGGAATAAGCTGGATCAATACAGAAAGCTGTATGCCTTTGTGGGGCAGTGATGAGCCGGGAGTGGGCAACAATCCTTTCTGCATCGCCATTCCCCGTGAAGATGGCCCCATTGTCCTTGATATGGCTATGAGCCAGTATGCTTACGGAAAACTGGGTGTTTACCGTCTGGCAGGCAAAAAGCTTCCCTTCCCCGGAGGATTTGACAAAGACGGCAACCTGACCGATGATCCGGGAGCCATTGAGGAGAGCAGAAGAATTCTGCCTACAGGCTATTGGAAGGGCAGCGGCATGGCTATTGCTCTGGATTTAGCCGCAGCTCTCATGTCAAACGGAAAATGTGGCTCTGACATTGATGAGGCTGATAACGGAAGCTGTACCGGATGCAGCCAGATTTTCATTGCTTACGATCCCTACCTGTTCGGATCAAAGGAAGAGATTCAGGCAATGCTCAACCGCAGGGTTGCTGCGGCAGATGCCACACATCCGGAACAAGAAGGCGGCCAGGTTACTTGCCCCGGTGAGCGCACCATTGCCACCAGAGAAAAGAGCATGAAGGATGGCGTATCCGTCGATGAGCAGATATGGGCTCAGGTGGTTGCTATTTCTGAAGGAAATCTGGATACAAAAGACATTGCAAGCAAATAATAAAAAGGAGAAAACCTATGCTTTTTGCTAACAGTTCAATTGCAGAGAAATACGATTATCTGGAGGATAAATTCCAGGCAGCTTACAAATGGCTGAAAGAGACAGATATTAAGGCTCTTCCAGTTGGAAGCTATCCCATTATGGGAGACACCGTAATAGCCAATATTCAGGAATATACTACATTTCCGGCAGAACAGGGTTCTTTTGAGACCCATGAGAAATATTTTGATATCCAGTATGTGGTTACGGGAAGAGAGCAGTTCGGAGTATGTAAGCGTGACATCTTAAAGGAGAAGGAGCGCATAGAAGAAAATGACCTGATCTTTTATGAGGAGCCAGAGTTTTCCGGTTATGTGATCCTGGAGGAAGGCGATTTAATCGTCGTAGCCCCTGAGGATGCTCATAAGCCCCGCTGCGTGGCAGGAGAGCCATGTGAGGTGAAGAAGGTAGTTGTAAAGGTGGCTGTTTAATAGGTTATTTTATAATAAAAAAGGCTGCTGCAAAGCGAAAAGCTTTTTTGCGGCAGCCCTACAGGCAGTCAAGCGGATATTTGCAATCCGCTTCGCTACTTACTTAATTCGGTTAAATCAGGTTCAGTTTCAGAGGCATCATCAGATGGGCAATGAGAGTCTGGTAAGCCTGGAGGCTGTCCCTGTTTTCCAGATGCTTGTAAAATTCCAGATGTTCTTCATAAGTTTTCTGAGCCCGCCCGGTAATGGCAAGGGCATTGGAAGTAGTTAGGTGAATGGTGTACAAAAGCCGCTGGAAGAGGTGGTCAAATTCGCTGTTCTGGGCAAAGTGAACCAGAAGCAGATGAAACTGGTGGTCAGCCTCTGTAAAGGAAGTATAAAAGCTTCCGGAGGAAAGGGCTGCCTTTTGAAGCTTTAAGGATTCCTTCATATCAGCCAGCAGCTTGTGATACTGATCTTCCTCCGGGCACTGGGTTGCCAGGTGGACGCAAAAGCCCTCGATGGCGCAGCGGGCCTCAATGGATTCCCTCATGGTTTCCTTATCCAGCCGGCGGATTTTAAACCCGCGGCTGGGAATGATGGTGATGTAGCCTTCCTGGGAAAGATATTGAAGGGCCTCCCTTAAAGGAGTCCGGGAAATGCCCAGCTCCTTGGCCAGTCTGGTTTCAGAATAGAGAACCTCTGAATCAAGAGCCTTGGAAAGTATCTGTTCTTTTATGGTATGATAAGCCTGATATTGCAGGGAACCGATGTCGTTCATGGAAAACTCCTATCTTAATATTATGGAAAATATCATACCCCAGAAAATTTATGAAGTCAACAAAAAAAGCATTGACCGGTATACCGGTATACGGGTATAATGAAGGAAGAATATTTAAAATAATTATATATAGGAGGTATTATACAATGAATGCATTTGATTTAGGAAATGGTTTAAGGGTAATTGATTTAACAAAGGTGCTGGATCCTGAGACAGAGTCCAGAAGATGCCGGTTATTCCGTTTCAATACAGGCGGTCCTATTCCTGATTTCCATACCATCATGGACTTAACCAGCCATTTAGGAACCCATGTTGAGTGTCCTTACCATCATAACGACAACTGGACCGATGTACAGGGTCTTCCGATCAGCACATTTATGGGACGTGCCATCCATGTAAACATCACTCATATGGAGCCTAACGGAAAGATCAAGGGCGAAGATTTAGAGAAAGCCTGCGGAGACCGTATCAAGGAAGGCGACATCGTAATCCTGGATTCTGACTTCAAGCTTCCTCCATTTACACCGGCTACCAACACAGAAGAAGATAAACGTCTCTTCATCTGCCGTGAAACCGCTGAGTGGTTAAAAGAGAAGAAAGTAAAATGCGTTGGCTTCGGCGATGGCGTTTCTATCGAAAGCAATAACGAAGATGTAAGTGCATTTCATGACGTATTAATGGAAGTGGACGTAGTATTTCTGGAGGTATTAAAGAACTTAGAGGAACTGACTACCGACACCTTCTTCATGTCCTACACTCCCCTTCCGATCAAGGGACTGGATTCTTGCCCAATCCGCGCTTATGCAATTGAAGGACTGGCAGAGTTTTCTAAATAATAAAGGGGAAATCTATGAAAATTGCTGTAATCGGAGCAGGGGCTATGGGTTCCATCTATGGAGCCCACCTGTCCTTGAACAATGAAGTATATATGGTGGATACGTCTGCCGTCACTGTGGACCACATTGAAGCAGAAGGCATTAAGCTTCAGGAGGATGGTACGGAAAATGTTTACCGCCCTCATGCAGTGACCTGCACAGAAGGCATGGAACCGGTGGACCTGGTAATTCTTTTTGTCAAGTCCCTGTTTTCCAAAGCCGCTCTGGCAGGAAATAAATGTTTGATCGGTCCAGATACTTATGTGCTGACCCTGCAAAACGGTTCCGGTCATGAGGATATTTTAGGGGGGTTTGTAGATAAAGACCATATCATCATCGGAACCACAGAGGACAACGGCGCGGTATTGTCACCTGGCTGCGTCAAAAGAGGCGGAAAAGGTAATACCAATGTAGGAATGCTGGTGGAGGACAAGGCCGGATTTCTTCCAAAGCTGAAGGAAGCTTTTGAATCCTGCGGCTTTACGCTCAACATCCATTCCAACATCCAGCAGTTGATCTGGGACAAGCTTTTTACCAACGTTTCCTTAAGTGTGGTAACAGGTATCCTCCAGGTGGATATAGGCTACATTGCTGCCAATGAACATGCCTGGAACATGACTGCCCGTTTAATTCATGAGGCTGTTGCAGTTGCCAGAGGTCTGGGGCTGGAAGCTGATGAAGAGGCCATTATGGAAAAGGTGAGGAAAACATCCGAAGCTTCTCCAAACGGCTGTACCTCCATCCGGGCCGATTTACAAAACGGAAGAAGAACCGAGGTGGAGACTATAAGCGGTTCTGTCGTAAGGGCTGCAAAGAAATGCGGCATCCCGGTTCCGACCCATGAATTTGTAGTAGAAACGATACATGCAATAGAAGACAAGAGCCGGTAACAGATATAAGGAGAGGCTGGTTCCTGATTGGGGCCGGCTTCTTTGCTCATTACTATGGGGACTTCATAAGGGGGTTACTGCCATGAAAAAATTATACGTTGCTTCTATCACTCCTTTCGATCAGGAAGGGAAGATTAACGGGAAGGCAGCCAGGCAGCTTTGGGAAAAGAACATTTCCCAGGGAGCTGACGGCTTCTTCATCGGGGGAAGCTCAGGAGAGTGTTTTCTGCTGACAAGGGAAGAGAGAGTCCGTTCCTTTGAGCTGGCTTCTGAGTACAAGGACAGGGCGGACATATTCGCCCACGTGGGCGCAATCAGCACAGAGGAAGCTGTTTTTTATGCCAAAGAAGCAAAGGAAATGGGCATTCCAAACATTGCGGCTACTCCTCCTATTTATTTCGGGTTTTCCGAAAAGGAGATTGCAGGATATTATTATGATATTGCGGAGGCGGTGGGCCATCCGGTTCTCTATTACAATATTCCCTCCAGCACTCATAAAAATCTGAACTTATCCAGCCCGGAGATTCAGGCATTGTTAAAATCCGGAGCAGTGGGATCAGTAAAACATACCAATTTGGATATGCTTCAAATGGAGCGGATGCACAATGTTAATCCTGACATCATCTGCTACGGCGGCTTTGAAAGCTGTATGGTGGCCTTTCTGGCCTTTGGATGCGAGGGATTTATAGGAAGCAGCTTTAACTTCATGCTCCCTCAGTTTAAAAAGGTCATGGAATTGTATCTGGAGGGTAAGGGGGAAGAAGCCCGGGTCCTTCAGGCTAAGAGCAATAACATTCTGGATGTGCTGCTAAGAAACGGGCTTTGTGCCAACTTAAAGCATGTTGTTTCCGGACAGGGAATTTGGGCGGGAGATGTGAGAAAGCCTCTGCTGCCTCTGACAGAAGATCAGAAGGCTGAGATGGATCAGGTACTGGAACAGTACTTGGAAATTTGTTAAAGGCGAAAATAATTGTAAAACAGATAAATGAACAATCATACAAGGAGGTTTCACATGAGAGCAGGATTAATTGAAGCGCCTGGAGTGCTTAAAATGGTAGAACGCGATATACCCAAGATTGAAAAGGATACGGATGTCCTGGTAAAAATCAAACGGGTTGGTATCTGCGGTTCCGATATGCACATTTACCACGGAAAAAATGCCTTTGTTACCTATCCCCGTGTCTGGGGCCATGAGTTTGTGGGTGAAGTGGCGGAAACAGGCTCTGCCGTTACCAATGTAAAGGCTGGGGACCACGTTGTGGCAGAGCCCATTCTTTCCTGCGGAGAATGCTATGCCTGCCGCCAGGGCCGTAGAAATGCCTGCCAGGACTTAAAGGTTTACGGCGTTCACGTAGAGGGCGGCGCTCAGGAATACGTTGTTATTCCGGAGAAAAATGCCCACACCATCCCTTCTGACCTGCCGTGGAGCCAGGCGGTTCTGATTGAGCCTTTTACCATCGGTGCCCAGGCTTGCTACCGGGGCAATGTGCAGGAAGGTGATGTTGTATTTGTCATGGGTGCAGGCACCATCGGCCTTACCATTATGGTAAATGCAAAGATTCTGGGTGCAACTGTTATTATTTCAGATATTGTGGATGGAAAGCTGGAATATGCAAAGAAGCTGGGGGCAGACCACATCATCAATGCCAAAGAAGTGGATGTTGTGAAAAAGGTGCTTGAAATTACAGAAGGCATGGGAGCCAATGTAACAGTGGATGCCGTTTGCTCAAAGGAAAGCTTTGAACAGGCCATAGATGTGACAAGCACTGCCGGACGTGTGGTGGAAATGAGCTTTAATACTACTCCAAGTGAGATCATGCCCGTTAAACTGGCAAAGGGCGAGATGACCATTATGGGCTCCCGTCACCAGACAGGCCGTTTCCCAGTGGTCATCGAGTATTTAAAGCAGGGCAAGCTTCCCTTAGACGGCTTTGCCAATGCGGAATTTTCTTTTGATCAAATGCATGAGGCTTTTGATTATGCGGAGAAAAATACAGATACCGTACGCAAGATCATTCTTTCTATGGAATAATGTATTTGGGTTGTTATACAATGAATGGCAGGTTCTTCGGAACCTGCCATTTTTGGTAGTATGGCATCAGGTCATAAGCCTGTTGTATCAAGTGTTCTCCTATGATATACTATTAATAAGCAATGATTTCTAAATCAATACATCTAAAATTCTCATTTATGCTGATTTTCAGCAGTCTGTAACATTCAAGAACTCCTTGCTTATACCCCGAAAAAACAGCAGGGAGGGCAGATTGTTCTTCCTGAACAAAACGAAAGGAAGAACAAATATGGAATACGAGAATTGCAATGATATTTTGCCGGAAGATGATGAACTGAATCTAAGTGATTTTGCGCTGTTTCTGTCAGTGATGAAAAACAGAGAGGCATATGAATGCACGTTAAGCATTATTATGAACGAACAGAATTTAAAGCTGGCAGAGGTAAAAGTGGAACAGGTGGTTCTGAACAGGTCCGGTAAACGCGCAATACGAATGGATGCCTGGGCAGTTGCAACAGATGACCGCCAGTTTGTGACAGAAATGCAGAATGACACCAGTTCTGATGATGTGAGAAAGCGTGCCAGATATTATCAGGGTCTTTTGGATTCCCCTGTATTAAAATCAGGAAAGAGCACAAGGTATAAGTATTTGCCATCATCTGTTATTATATTTATAACCCAGGAAGATATATTCGGTAAGGATCTGGCAAAATACACATTTACAGAACAGTGCAGAGAAATGCCTGGAATGGAATTAGAAAATGGAACCCAAAAGATATTTCTCAATATGAAAAGTAAAAACGGTGAGCCGGAATTAATCAGCCTGCTCCAATATATGAAACAATCAAATTTAAACAACCCAGAAATCCTGGTACAGGATGAGAGAATTGTAAAACTGGATACAATAGTCAATGAAGTAAAGCAATCAGAGGAATGGGAGGTTGTGAATATGAGCATTTATGGGAAAGGGATAGAACGAGGCAGGCAGGAAGAAAACCTCAGAGCTAGAAAAAGTTTTGCTTTGGAGATGCTGAAGGATGGTGAGCCATACGAGAAGATTATGAAGTATACAAAACTTACAGAGGAAGAAATAAAGGAGCTGAAAGAAACATTTATTCCAGGCTAAGTATATCAGTGCATTGAGAAAATGGATAATTGTATAGGGTGAGGTTCACAGCGAACCTCACCCTATACTCACGATCTATATATTTCAAGCGAATCCATCAGATAACCATAAATGCGTTCCATAGCCTCCGGTTCCACCCATTCGGGGGTATCCCGGTAGCCGCCATGCATGGTGCTGGTGATTTCCATTTGTTCCAGAATCATGTCAAATTCCGGAGGGCGCCCAAGGATTCCGCTGCCCATACTGGAAAGAACCTTTAAATACTGGATATCCCAGCGCGGAAGGGATGCTATGCTGACGGCGGGAATAGCAGTTCCGGAAAAGGAAGCTTCGTCACTTTTAGGCAGATATTTGACCAAAAGTCCATTATGGGCCTCTAAAACCTTTCGTTTACAGAAATTAGACACGGAAGGTTTTCTTTTATATCCCCGGTCATAAACGGCTATGGTATCCCCGTAACCGCAGACATCCAGGTTCACCGCTCCAGTGATTGCCTTTCGGTCCATTTGAGACACATAAAAACGGCTTCCTGCATTTCCTGACTCTTCTCCGTCAAAAAAAGCGAAACGGGCGGGAAAATTTTCCGAGGAAAGTTTTTTTGCCAGATCGATCAGGATACAGAGGGCTGCAGCATTGTCATTGGCCCCAAAGCTTCCGGGAACGGAATCGTAGTGAGCGCAGAACAAGAGACTGGCCTTTTCGTTCCAGGGGTTGAGCAGATAATTGACGATGCCTCCAGGAACTTTAACAGAAGGTTCCTCCTCCTGTCTCATATAGGATAAGCCTTCCTCATTTAAGACCTCTTCCAGGGCCTGACGGCGCTGGAGGGGGTCTTTTTGGGAAAGTTTGATTAAGTGACGGTTTATGTTCATTACACTTCTCCCTTTGGGCTCTCCTTTGGCAGACAGCTCTCCAGAGGAACTTTGATTACAATTTTGCGGATAGGAGCAGAGCTTTCTCCTATTTTAATGGCAGGGATGTGAATATCCCAGGGGAAGTACATGGCATAAGTGCCCGGAACCATGTGGATGCGGCCTTCTGGTGCCGCCGGATCATTGAAGAAAAAGCCGATATCCCTTGGAGTGGAAAAAAGGTCTTCCTCGATTTCTCCTGTCCCGTCATTATTGTAAAATCCCGCTCCTTCCGGTCCGCCGGAAGCCAGAAACTGTACGTCAATGATCTTTTTGTGAACCTCCGGCCTTAAGCTTTCCCTGTCTGAGGTATTTAAGTCAAGAACCTGCATAATCACAGGCACGCCGCCCAGTTCTATATTAAATACGCCCGGCTCATGGGCAGCCATATCGTGATTCTTTAAAAAGAGGAGAGCCTGGCCGAGAGGCTCCGGCAGCATGGCGATTTGCTGTGTAATCATGGGATTGTGAATATTTCCAAAAATCATAATAAGTCCTCCAGATTGATTAATTTGATATCAATACCATTACTGCATGGCAGTCAAACCGCCGTCTACCCCAAGAATCTGGCCGCTGACAAAAGATGCTCCGTCACTGGATAAATACAATGCCGCGGCAGCAATATCCTCTTCCCTGCCGATGCGCCCTAATGGGATGCGGTCTGTCAGAGTTTTAAAGAACACCGGATCATCAAGCTGGAAGGAGTTAATGGGGGTTCTGACAAAGGTGGGTGCAATGGCGTTGCAGGTAATGCCGTACTTGCCCCATTCACAGGCAAGCTGCTTGGTATACATATTGACTGCACCCTTGCTGGCGCAGTAGGCGATATAATCCTGTTTGGTTCCAATTAAACTCTTTACCGAAGAAAGATTGACAATGCGGCCATACTGTTTAGGAATCATGAACCGCTTTCCAACGGCCCTGGTCACGGTATGAACCCCTTTTACATTTAAATCCATCACCAGGTCAAAGGTGTCCTCGTCGTAATCCTCTGCAGGAAGAAGGCGGTTCATTCCAGCGCTGTTTACCAGGATGTCAATGGTTCCAAAGGCCTTGTCCACTTCATCCAGCATCTTGCCTACCTCTTCCGGGTTTCTGATGTCACAGCTTAAAGCCAGAAAGCTGCGTCCGAGCTTTTTTGCTTCTTCTGCCAGTGCGGCCGCTTTTTCCGGATGCCCGCCGCACACAGCCACATCGGCTCCATTTTGTAAAAATGCTCTGGCAATGGCGCTGCCCAGGCCTCCGGTTCCTCCGGAAATCAGGGCTTTCTTTCCTGTCAGCGCAAATGGGTTCTGCTGAAATTCACTCATCGTTAAGAAATCCTTTCTGTTCTGTGCTGCCGTCAATAAAGTAACTGGGATAGCTGTCCCTCAAAGGCTGTACCAGTAACAGGATCCGGGACAAATGATGGTGGTAAATGGTACATGCCCGGTCCGTATCCCTTTTTACAAGGGCATCGGTCAGGGCGGTTAAATCCTTTAAAAAATCCCTCGTCACAGAGGGGTCCATAGTGGACAGAAATAAAAGACGCTGCAAATCCATGCCGACCTTCTGGACAGGCTCCCAAACGTGTTCCATCTTGCCTGCCAGTTCATAGAGAAGCCGGTAGTAATCGTTAATTAAAAGAGCAGGCTGGGTGAAATCCTCCTGGGCCAGATAATCCTCAAGCTGGTGCAGGGTGTGATAGAGGATGTCGAACTGAGTCTGCTTTACGTTTCGGATGAAAATATTCTGAAGCATTGCCGTTCCAAGATGCTTGTAAATCCAAAGGGTCTGCTCAATTCGATGAACCGAGATTCCGGATACAAAGGCCCCCTTCTGGGGAATGATATCCACCAGATTCTTTCGGGAAAGCTTATAGAGTGTATCGTGAACCGGAGTCCGGCTGATATTAAGCGCCTCGGCAAGTTCCACCTCGTTCATCTTCCTGCCTGGAGGCAATTGGAGATTTAAAATAAAATGACGGATGATCCGGTATGCATATTGACGCGCATCCTCCGTACGTCTTCGGGGCGGCAATTTCTGAAACGGTATGAGTGACATGTAAAGCTCCGTTCTGCCGCTTTGGGCGGCATAGCTGTTTTTACTTATTTTATCATTTTTCAGCAAAAAAATCTACCGGATTTGAAAAAGCAGGACAAAGGCCCGCAAATCACCTTGAGTCGGTGTTTTGCGGACCTTTGCCATTACGTTACCGGATTACTGAATAAAGATTCCTGCTTTGATTTCTTCTACGATTTTCAAGTATTCATCCTGGATATCCTTTGGAACCTGATCGGAGAATGTTCCCACGCTGAGACAGCCGTTGCTCAAATCTCCATAAATAGTGCGTCCTCCAAAGGTATCCTTTTCCACGTCCTCCATGCAGGCCTTGACTAAAGCCGCATTGTCAGTCACAACGGAGCAGATGATAACCTTATTGTCTGCTGATCCAAGATCACCGGGCTGGCCGATGTCATATCTGCCTTCCTGGCCTGCCAGAGCTTCCCTTGCTCCTGTATCCACAGCAGAGGCATCGCCGAACATAATGTCCACGTCATAGGTGGAGATCATGGAGGAAGCGATTTCCTTTCCCTTTGCCGTATCGCTGAAGGACCCCGCATAAGCAGAGGAAACCTTGATGCCCGGGTTTATCTTCTGAGCGGCCTTTTCATAGCACTCCAGCTTGGCTTTTGTGGTGTCCAGCTCCATGCCTCCAATAAAGCCGATATTTCCGGTTTTGCTCATAAGACCTGCCAGAGCACCTGCCATGTAGCCGATCTGCTTGGCATCGGGAAGAACTGAGGTGATGTTTTCGGTTTCTACCGTTCCGTTTAAGAGAATAAATTTAATTTCAGGATATTCCTCCGCCACCTGCTTTACCGCATCGGTATACTGGTTTCCGGGAGCAAAGATCAGATTGTAGCCCAATTCCGCATAGTCGGTCATAACGGTGGCATAATCTGCGGTTGCCACGTTATCGGTGTAAACAGTTTCCCAACCGGATTCAGCGGCTGCATTTACCATAGCCTGATAGCAGCTTGCACCCCAGCCTCCGTCTGAGATGGAAGAGTCCAACACCATGGCAATCTTATAAGACTTATCAGCGGTGGTTTCGGCAGCAGCAGTGCCAGGAGCGGTGGTTCCCGGGGCTGAGGAACCGGCATCAGAAGACGCAGCAGTTGTTTCAGCCGATGGAGCCGCTGATGGACTGGAGCAGGCTGATAAGCTTACGGCAGCCAGAAGAGCGGCCATCAAGAGGGCAGCGGGGGTTCGTAGTTTTTTCATAATTAAATCCTCCTTGTCTGTGTTGTAAATTATTTATAATCTCAGGATATATCCTGGAATTATTGTTAGCGTTCTTCCCGGTAGTAAGGCTGGCCGTTTGCTTTTGGGCCGCTTTTTTTGATTCCGAAGAAGGCCAGGACCAGCAGAGTGAAAATGTAAGGCATCATCTGAAGGATCTGGTAGGGAGTGGAAGGGCTTAAAAGCTGGAACCGGATCTGCAGGGCATCGCAGAAGCCAAAGAGCAGGCAGGCAAACAGGACTCCGGTGGGCATCCAGCGCCCGAAGATGACGGCTGATAAAGCAATGAAGCCCCTTCCGGATACGATTCCTTCGGAATAGGTGCTGGTGTAGCAAATGGTCAGATAAGCACCTCCCATGCCTGCCAGGGCGCCGCAGATGATGCAGGCAATATACTTCTGAAGGGTCACATTGATTCCCAGGGTTTCCGCTGCCTTGGGAAACTCTCCCACAGCCTTAAAGTTAAGCCCTGCCTTTGTCTTATTTAAGAAAATGGCAGTAACCGGAACCAGAAGATAGGAAACGTACACCAGAGGAAGGTGGTTGAAAAGAACAGGACCGAGAATTGGAATCTGACTCAAAACCGGAATGGGCATTGCCTTCATGGACACGCCCTGGATCAGGGTGGAGGTATCGGAAAAGGACAGCCGGTAAATAAAAGAGGCCAGGGCCGGGGCAAAGATGTTGATTGCCATGCCGTATACGATCTGGGGGGCACACAGCCTGATGGTGCAGAAGGCGTAGATCATGTTGATCATTACTCCGGATAAGGCTCCAAAGGCAATACCTGCCACGGGGCTTCCGGTTTTAAAGCCTATGAGAAAGCCTGCCAAGGCCCCAAAGGACATAATTCCATCCAAGCCGATGTTGACCAGTCCGGCCCGTTCTGAGTAGGTTTCTGCCAGAGCGGCCAATAACAGGGGTGTTGCCATGCGGACGGTTGACAGCAGAAGCTCCACGAAAAAATTCAAGTTAAAAAATGCGTCCATTGGTTCACTCCTTCCTTTTTCCGGATATCCGGTTTAGATACTGCCGGATTTCCGGCAGCCTTAACAGTGCGGTGCCTGCAACGGCAAATATGATGATCAGGGCCTGAATGATGTCCACCACTGAGGTGGGAATCTGCATTCCCGTTTGGAGGGTACTGGCACCTTTTCTCAACACTGCAAAGATAAATGCCACGATTGCAGTTCCTATGGGATTTAGCTGGGCAATGAGGGCGATGGCTACGCCGTCAAATCCAAAGCCCTGTCCGAAGCCGCTCATAAGGCGGAGCTGCTTCCCGTGAAGCTCCACGCTTCCTCCAAGACCTGCCACGGCTCCGGAGGCAATAAAGGAAAACAGTACATAACGGTTGACGGGAAAGCCGTTGAAAAATGCGGCGGTGGCATTTAACCCTACTGCCCTCAGTTTAAAGCCTTTCGAGGTCCAAAAGAGGAAGTAATATCCTGCAAAAGCCAGAAAGATTGCGGCTGCGATTCCCCAGTGAATGGGAAAGCCTTTGGATATGACCGGGATTTTTGTGGTATCGGGAATGGCAAAGGTCTGGGGAACGCTTCCATCCCGTAAAAGGGTGGTGTAGACGTAGCCCATAAACAGGGCGGCTATGTAGTTGAGCATGATGCTGACGATCATTTCATTTAATCCCCGGACGATTTTTAAGATTCCGGGAATGGCTCCCCAAAGTGCGCCGCAGATCATACCCACACCAAGGCTTAACAGGATTCCCGGCACACCTTGGACTCCTGTTTTTGTAACAAAGAAGATGCTGGCGACAGCTCCCATAATGAACTGCCCTTCTCCTCCCAGGTTAAAAACCCCGCATTTATAAGAAAAAGAGGCGGTCAAGCCGGTGAAAATCAAAGGGCAGGCGATGACCAGAGTCTGGGCCAGCTTTCTGCTGCTTCCAAAAGCCCCGGAAAATAAATATCCATAAGCCTGAAAAGGATTTTTCCCCAGGCAGATGATGATGATGCCTCCCATGATAAATGCCACCAGAATGGAAATGACAGGCACGATGATTTTAGTCAGATTTTCTTTTTGCTTCATATGTTAATTCCCCTTTCCGGCCATTGCCAGGGAGATCTGCGTGATAGGCGGATTCTCTCCGGGATAAACTCCCATGATCTTCCCTTCAAACATCACGATGATCCGGTCAGAAAGCTTGAGGATTTCGTCAAAGTCTGCACTGATTAAGAGAATGCCGCAGCCTCCGTCCCTGGCCTTTATCATGGTGTCGTGAATGTACCGGGCGGCCCCCATGTCCAGTCCTCTGGTGGGATGGACTGCTATCAAAAGATCCGGCTTACTTTCCATTTCCCTTGCAAGGATGATTTTCTGCTGGTTTCCGCCTGATAAGTTGCGAACCTCCTGTTCAATGGAGGAACAGCGGATATCATTTTTCTCCTGCATGTCCAGAGCAAAGGCAGTGATGACCTTTCTCTTTAAGAGAGCGCCTCTGCCGTAAGAAAATCTCTTTTCTTCCGTGGATTTTAAGACCAGGTTTTCCTGGACAGTCATATTTCCGATAAGTCCCATCTTGTTCCGGTCCTCCGGCACATGGGAAACGTGGGAAAGGATGAAGCCGTTGGGGGCGAAACGGGATATGCGGTTGGTCTTTAGGGACAGGGTTCCGCTGTCCGGGGAAATGACTCCGGAGGCAAGCTGTGCAAGCTGGGACTGGCCGTTTCCATCTACCCCGGCGATTCCCAGGATTTCTCCCTTTCCAATCGTAAAGCTTATGTCATTTAAGCCGCTGTGCCGGTGTTCCTTCTGGTAGTCGGCATGTTCCAGACGAAGAACCTCTTCTCCCGGTGAGGTGACCTTTTTGTAGTGGCTTGGGGCCATTTCCCTGCCGATCATCAGGCTGGCAAGCTCTGAACCGTTTGTTTTATCCTTATCCAAGGTGGCAACAGTTTCCCCTGCCCGCAAAATGGTGATGCGGTCACTGATGGCAAGGACCTCACGCATTTTGTGAGAAATGAAGATGACGGATTTATTTTCCCCTGTCAGCTTGCGGATGATGGCAAACAGTCCTTCTGTTTCCTGGTCAGTCAGGACTGCGGTAGGCTCGTCTAATATGAGAAGCTCTGCCCCGCGGTATAGGGCTTTTAAGATTTCAACCCTTTGCTGGGCTCCTACGGAAATGTCTGTAATCAGCCTGTCCAGTTCCACGTCCAGGCCGTATTTTTGGGAAAGGTCCAGGATTTCTTTCTTAAGCTGTTCCTTTTTTATGAAAACAGAAGAATCCTTTTTAAGGCCCAGGATGATGTTTTCAAAGACAGTCATGGCCTCTACCAGCATGAAATGCTGATGGACCATGCCGATTCCCAGGTGGACGGCATTTTTAGGGGATTCGATCCTAACATTTTCTCCCCGAAGAAAGATCTGTCCGCTTGTGGGCTGGTATAAGCCGATGAGAATGTTCATCAGGGTGCTTTTTCCGGCTCCGTTTTCCCCTAAAAGGGTATGTACCTCCCCTTCCAGTACCGAAAGATTGATATTCCGGTTTGCATACATATCGCCAAAGCATTTCGTAATGTGTTCCATTTTAAGCAGTTCTTTCATAGACTTCTCCCATCTTTTCAAATGCCTTGCTGAAATTTCTTTAGTATTATACGGAAGGGGGGAGGGGGTGTCAAACTATAAACCGAAAGAGTTGAGAATGTTAGGTGAGGGCCTTGTATTGTGGGGGAAATACATTTTAAATGGAGGAAAAAAGAAAAAATAATAAAGAGACATCGGGTCTCTTTACTATTTTAAAGAATTGCCATACCGAGCTCTGTGATCTCACAGCCTCCCCTGGTGCGGTTGACCTGGATCAGCCCTTCTTCAGAAAGCTCCTTTAAGAGGCCCCGAAGCCTTCCGTCACTTAAATGACATCCCTGTTTCTCTAAAACCTCCCTGATTGTGCTGCGTCCAATGCGGGGAGAAGAGGAAATGACGGTCAGAACCGAATGTCTGACAGCACTTTGCTCATCCAATGGTTTTTTAAAATCCTTCTTAATATAAGAAGGGAGTTTAGAGAGAATAAGAGGGTGGGCGCTGTAGCTGGTTAAAAAGAAGCGGATTAAGTTTCTCAGCTCCTGGATGTTTCCGGGATAGTCGTAATTTAGCAAAAACTCCATCAGGTTAGGAGAAAACATATCCTTTAAAAGGAGGTTGGGGGAGTGGATGAGGTTCTGGAAAAAGTACTCCATCAATAAAGGAATATCATCTGGCCGCTTCCGGAGGGGAAGGGTATCCAGGGAAACCGTATTTAAATAAAAGAACAGCTCTTTCCGGAAGCTTCCCTTTAATACCTCCTCATAAAGATCATGGCCGCAAATGGTGATGATCCGCAAGTCTGAAAGGGGAGAAGAGACATTTTCCCGTCCCCCTGCCTGGAGAGCGTCAAGAAGCAAGTCCTGTATGTCTAGGGAAAGGTGCTCTGCCCGGTCAATGACCAAGGTCCCTCCTTTTATTGTGCCGAGAAATGCTTCAAGCTGGCGGGCCGGACATTCCTTCTCCGGCATCAGGGAAAAGGAATGGAGGAACACAAGAGGCTGCTGTCTCCGGTTTGAGGCTTTGTGGATGGCAAAGGCAATCATTTTCTTCTGAGTTCCTGTTTCTCCCTGAATCAGAACCGGAAAGTCGTAAAGGGCCAGACGTCTGGCATATTCCAGGGTGCTTTTTACCTGGAGGGAGGCAGTGAGAATACTGGAAAAGCCGTAGGCAGAAGAGGGAAGGGCTTCTGTCCCATTTTCCAGGTTCTCCATGCCAGGTTCTTTCTCCTTGGGGACTGGAAAGGTCTTTTTGCTGGTAACCAGACAGAGGGGGGCGTGGTTTGGAAGAGAAATATCCAGGCTGCTTAATTCCAAAGGCTCCCCGTTTTTATTTTCTGCCCTGTAATCCGCATTCTGGAAGAAATCAAGGGATTTGTAAGGGGAGGGAAGAAAAGAGGAAAGTTTCCTGTCCTTTGAATCTGTCTCCGGAACTCCAAGGTCTGTAAAAAACTGCCGGTTCATGGTGCTGATCTTCCCATCTCGCCCTACCAGGCAGATTCCAATGGGGAGGTTTTGGAATACTGTCTGGAGAAGCTGACTGGAATGAACGTAATTGCTGTAATAGGTTCCGGTCAACTTGGCAATCTGTAAAATCCTGTTGACATAACCCTGGGTGATCCGGTTGGACAGGCTGGAAGGAAGGTGAAAAAGGTAGCACAGCTCATTGATGGTAGATATGTCAATGATCCGGTTTCCTATATTAACGACATTTTTAATATGCTCCGGCACGAGCTGGGGCTCTCCTAAGGTGATGGCATACTGAATGGATTCATCAATCTCCTGAAAACCGGGATAACAGGGGAGGAAGTGGTACTGGGTAATTCCCGCCTCTTTAAGCTGCTCCATCAGCGGAGGAATGGATTCGAGGGTATCATTGACAAGGTAAACCCGCTCGTTGGGCGGAATCTGTATGATCTGATCTAAAAACGCATGGTTAAAGGTGCGGGAACAGACCAGCTGGGTTATCTCCTGCGGAATTGAAAAGGGAAAGAGGGACTGAACCTTTTCGCTGGAAAAAAGGATGCACTGGTAGCCTGCAATTTGGGAAGAAGTGCGCACCTGAAACAAATCTATAGTATCAAAGGAGATGTATTTTCCTAAGACAGAATGAAGATAGGCCTGGAATTCCACTCGTATAACAGGGTTTATGGCTACAATCAGGGCATGGTTTGAGGGTGAGTTTGACATGATCTGTTCCTCCTGATAAAATATTAGGCATATTATAACAATAAAATGTCATTGAAACAACTAAAATACTTTATAATATTAAGTTTTGGAGAAAAGAACCTGTAGAAGGAAGCGTTTTATTTGACAAACAGGAGGGATTATGTATAAAATGCCTTTAAGCGAGGAGGCTTACCATCTTGGGGCATACCCTGCTTTTTTTGTATATGCCAGAGAATAAAGGAGGAGAAATCATGAAAAAAAGAAGATTTAAACTATGGACAGCGGTAGTGCTTGCCGGAGCCATGACGGTTCTTACGGCCTGCGGTTCTTCATCAGGAACCCAGCAGACCACCGGAGGGGAGACCACCAAGGCAGCGGAAACTACTGTGGCAGAGGGAGAGTCCGTTTCACAGGATACAGACGTTACAGCGGCAATCCAGGTAGATATTACGACCATGGACCCGATGGATACCAGTGATACCCTTTCAGGTGGAATCCAGCGTATGGTTATGGATGGGCTTTTTGGTTTTGATGATGAGATGAAGATTTATCCCATGCTTGCCACAGGCTATGAAGCTAATGAAAATGCAACAGAATTTACCATTACTTTAAGAGAAGGAATTTCGTTTACAGACGGAACCCCCTGGAACGCAGATTCAGCCATTGCCAACGTTACAAAGTGGGGTGACAAGACTCTTGGATTAAAGCGTACCACTCTCTTGAGCAATGTTTTAGACCATGTAGATAAGGTTGACGATTATACCATTAAGGTGAACCTGACAGAGCCTTTTGGCGCATTTATCAGCACTCTTGCCCACCCGGCATGTGTGATTATGAGCCCCAAGCAGATCGAGGCAGGTCCTGCTGTATGTGCAGCGTCACCGGTAGGAACAGGACAGTATAAGTTTGTAGAATGGGTTGCAGGGGATCATGTGACTCTGGAGCTGAACAAGGACTGGTGGGGTTATGATGCAGAAATCAGCGGCGGAACCGCTCTGGCAGATAAGGATGCAGGCTTTAAAACCATTACCTTTAAGCCTGTTGCAGAAAATGCAACCCGGGTGGCTATGCTTCAGTCCGGTGATGCCCAGATCTTATGGCCCACACCTACTGAGAGTGTAGACGTGTTAAAGGCAGATCCCAATGTATCCACCTTTGACACACCTGGAATCACCGTATGGTATTTTATGATGAACAACCAGAAAGCACCTTTTAATGATGTAAGAGTACGTCAGGCAGTGAGCTATGCTATTAATAAAGAAGCTTATGTGCAGGTGGTTATGAACGGACAGGGATTCCCTGCAACTTCTATCACTGGTCCGGCAGTACAGTATTATAAGGCAAATGATCCATACCCATATGATCCCGCAAAGGCAAAAGAACTGCTTGCAGAGGCCGGATATCCTGATGGCTTCACAACCACTCTTATGTATAACACCACCTCCATGAGACAGAAGATGGCAGAGTTTTACAAGCAGCAGCTTGCAGAGGTAGGCATTACCCTGGAACTGAACAGCATGGAGAATGCAGTTTTAAATGAGAAGGTACAGGGAGCCAATGTTCCAGGAGCAGAAGCAGAAGTAGAGTGCTTCATATCCGGCTGGTCCACTTCCACCGGAGATGCAGACTGGGGAATCCGCCCTCTGGTTGCCAAGGAGTCTCAGCCGCCTTTAAGTTACAACATATCTTACTATGAGAATGAAGAAGTGGAGGCAGGCATAAAGGCCGGACTTCAGAGTGCTGATGATGCTGTCCGTAAGGAAGCATATGCAAAGGTTCAGGATATTCTCTGGGAGGAAGTTCCTATGGTATTTGTTGCAAGCGACTTAAATCTTTGGGCTACAGGCAACAAGATCACCGGCGTAAGACTTTATCCGGATGGTGCTGTTAATATGAAGAATGCAAAGATGTCCAAATAATTTGGCATAGAATAATTGATTAGCGGGGGTGTCCTGTTACCAGGGCACCTTTGCCATCTTATCCATGAAGTATAGGAGATGAAAAAGGATGCTGAGATATACACTCCGGCGTGTGCTGGGAACGATCCCCACGCTGATTATTGTAATTACCTTTGTTTTTTTCTTTGTCAGAATGATACCCGGAGATCCGGCCAGAATGGTGGCGGGAGAACAGGCTACCCAGCAGGATGTGGAAGCTGTCCGGGTACAGCTTGGTCTTGACAAGCCGGTCCATGTTCAGTATGTCCGCTATATCGGAGGGCTTTTAAAAGGGGATTTAGGAAATTCCTTAAGAACCAAACGTCCTGTAGCAACGGAAGTCGCCGCTAGATACCGCAATACCCTTGCTCTTACAGGGCTGACTCTTCTCTGGAGCACCATTGCAGGCGTCTGTTTTGGTGTCTGGTCCGGAAAGAACAGGGGAAAATGGCAGGATTATACGGGAATGACCGTAGCAGTTTCGGGAATATCCCTGCCGCCCTTCTGGGTGGGTTTTCTTCTCATTATGCTGTTTGCTGTAAAGCTTCGATGGCTTCCCACGACAGGAGCAGGAGGCTTTAAGAATCTGATTCTTCCTTCCATTACCCTGGGGCTGAGCATTGCCGCCATTATCGCAAGGTTTACCAGGTCTTCTATTATAGAAGTGCTGAAAGAGGATTATATCCGCACTGCCAGGGCAAAGGGGTTGAAGGAAAAGGCCGTCACCTGGAAACATGCTTTCCGGAATGCCATGATTTCTGTGGTAACCGTGGTTGGACTTCAATTCGGTTATCTTTTAGGTGGCTCTGTGGTTACGGAGGCTGTATTTGCCTATCCGGGCCTTGGTTCCCTCCTCATTGAGTCTGTCAATTACCGGGATTATCCGGCCATTCAGTCTCTGATTCTTATTTTCTCGCTGCAGTTTATTATCATCAATCTGGTTGTAGATATCCTTTATGCGGTTCTCAATCCGGAAATCAAGCTGGGTTAAGGGAGGTTCATCAATATGGCTGAAAAAATTGAAGTTAAAGAAAGATCAGATATTAAAACTCCCGTATCCGAGATGATACGAAAGTTTAAGAAGCAGAAGAATGCGGTCATCGCCCTGGGCTTTGTGCTGTTTTTGGTTTTTCTGGGGGTATTTGGGCCAATGCTGGCTCCCTATGGAATCAATGAATACAACTATTCTTCTATATTAAAAGGTCCCAGCTCCGCTCATTGGTTTGGAACCGATGAATTTGGGAGAGATCTGTTTTCCAGAATTCTTCACGGAACCAGGATTTCTCTTTCCATCGGACTTATGGCCGTTACGGCAGGCGCAATCTGCGGAACACTTCTGGGCTTAATCGGCGGTTATTACGGTGGGGTGATCGATTCTGTTATTATGAGAATATGCGACACTTTGTTTGCATTTCCCGGAATCATTCTGGCTATTGCCATTGTGGCAATTTTGGGTACAGGCCTTTATAACGTGGTAATTGCGGTGGCAGTCTTCTCCACTCCTACCTTTGCAAGGCTTGTAAGGGGGCGGACTCTCGCCTTGAAAAATACAGTGTTTGTTCAGGCAGCCAGAAACCTGGGTGCCTCTGATGCCAGGATTTTATTCCGTCACATTCTTCCTGGAGCGGTTCCTGACATCATTGTACAGTATACCATGTCTATCGGCACTTCCATTCTGACTGCTTCCAGCTTAAGCTTTTTGGGAATGGGCGCCCAGCCTCCCACGCCGGAATGGGGACTTCTCCTGTCCAATGGGCGTACCTATATGATGACTACAGTTCATACCACTCTGTTTCCCGGCCTTGCCATCTTCCTTACGGTTCTGAGTTTTAACATTCTCGGAGACGGTCTCAGGGATGCGCTGGACCCCAAACTGACGGATTAATGAGGAGGCTGTAAATAAATGGAAACAAAGAAAAATATACTTGAAATTAAAAACCTTCACACCTATTTCTATACCGACAGCGGCGTAATCAAATCCGTAGACGGAGTGGACATTGAGCTGAAGGAAGGTGCCACTCTGGGTATCGTAGGGGAATCAGGAAGCGGAAAAAGTGTTACCGCCCTTTCTGTTATGAACCTTTTGATGGGAACCAGAGGTAAGGTGGCTGAAGGAGAAATCCTTTTGGATGGAAAAGATGTGGTCCGGATTGGGGAAGAGGAAAAGAGAAAGCTAAGAGGCGGAAAGATTTCCATGATCTTTCAGGAGCCTATGACCAGCTTAAATCCGGTTATGAAGATCGGAAGACAGTTGACGGAGTGCGTGCTTCAGCATGAAAATATTTCCAAGGAAGAAGCTTATAAAAAGGCAGAAGACATGCTGCGTCTGACCGGTGTCCCAAGAGTGGAGCGGATGATGAAGGAATATCCCTTCCAGCTTTCCGGAGGACAGCGCCAGAGGGTTATGATTGCCATGGCTTTAGTCTGTAAGCCGGAGGTGCTCATTGCAGACGAGCCCACCACCGCCCTTGATGTGACCATTCAGGCTCAGATTCTGGATTTAATGAACAACTTGAAAAAAGAGACAGGAACTTCTATATTATTCATCACCCACGACTTAGGTGTGGTGGCTGAAACCTGTGATGAGGTGGTGGTTATGTACTGCGGCCGTGTGGTAGAAAAGGGAGATGTAAAATCCATATTTGCCGCCCCCTCCCATCCTTATACAAGAGGGCTTCTGGCCTCTATCCCAAAGCTTGGCGTTCAGGCAGACCAACTGGAATCCATTCCTGGTAGTGTGCCTAATCCCAAATACATGCCGGAGGGGTGTAAGTTTGCGCCCCGGTGTACCCGGGCATTTGACAAGTGCCGCAGTCAGGAGCCAGGCTTCTTTGAGGTGGGAGACGGTCATGTAAGCCGTTGCTGGCTTTGTGATAAGAAAGGCGGTGAAGAATAATGGCAGAGCATTTATTGACAGTGAAGGACATGAAGGTATATTATCCCGTATCCGGCTCCCCATTTGGCAAGCGGGAGTATGTGAAGGCAGTGGACGGCGTTTCCTTTGAGGTAAAAAAGGGGGAGGTGTTCGGAATTGTAGGCGAATCAGGCTGCGGAAAATCCACTTTGGGAAGGGGAATCTGCAAGCTGGAGGAGCCAACTGCCGGTGAAATCCTGCTGAACGGTGAGGAAATCTCCCGCTACAACAGCAAGCAGATGCGTCCTGTCCGCAAAAAGGTCCAGATGGTATTTCAGGACCCTTATGCCTCTTTAAATCCGAGGATGTCTGTATTTGATATCATCGCAGAGCCTATTATTATTCACGGACTTACAAAAACCAGGGAAGAGCTGGAGGAAAAGGTCTTAGGGCTGCTTCGTAAGGTGGGGCTTGACGATTACCATGCTAACCGGTATCCCCATGAATTTTCTGGAGGTCAGCGCCAGCGCATCGGCATTGCCAGGGCATTAGCGGTGGAGCCTCAATTGATTATTGCCGATGAGCCGGTATCAGCCCTTGACGTTTCCATTCAGGCTCAGGTGCTAAACTTGTTAAATGATTTAAAAAAGGAATTTTCCCTCACCTATATTTTCGTGGCCCATGATTTAAGCGTGGTAGAGCACATTAGTGACCGGGTGGGCGTTATGTATCTTGGGAATTTTGTGGAGGTGGGAGATAAGGAATCCCTTTATAAAAACCCCCTTCACCCTTATACTCAGGCCCTGCTTTCAGCAGTTCCTATTCCTGACCCTGAGGTTAAACGGGAACGGGTGATTTTGGAAGGAAATATTCCTTCTGCCTTAAATCCGCCTGCTGGTTGTAAATTCCACACACGCTGTCCTAAATGCATGGATATCTGCAGCGTGAAGGAACCAGAGCGGTATCAGGTGGATGAAGAGCATTATGTTTACTGTCATTTGTATGATGATAAGATCAAGGAAGGCTGATTAATTGGAGTTCTTTCGGTGAGATTCTGATAGAATCCGGCTGAAGGGGTTTGAGAAATTATGCTGGAAAAGATGGAATATAGAATGTGAAAAAGAGGAGAACGTTATGGATATTGAAATGTTGGGCCGGATATCTGATGCCTTTGGCCCCAGCGGTTTTGAAGAAGATGTGGTACGGACAGCGGCCGGATATCTGAGCCGGTATCAGGTGGAGCATGATGCCATGCATAATCTCTATGCCAGGATGCCGGGGGCTGATGAGAAAAATCCTGTAATTCAGTTGGATGCCCATCTGGATGAATGCGGATTTATGGTGCAGTGCATTCACAATAATGGCTGCCTGGGACTTATTATGCTGGGCGGATTTCACCTCACCAATATTCCGGCCCACACGGTCCGGATCAGGACCAGGTCCGGAAAGCTTGTAAAGGGGATCATCACTTCAAAGCCGGTGCATTTCATGAATGAAAAGGAACGTGGGACCCAGAATCTGGATATCGAGAGCATTTATGTGGATGTGGGAGCTACCAGCCGGAAAGAGGCAGAGGAGGACTTCGGCATTTCCATCGGAGATCCCATGGTTCCGGATGTTTCTTTTGAATATGATGAAGAGCATGGCATCTGCTTTGGTAAGGCATTTGACAACCGGGCAGGCTGCACCTGCATTATCGATACCATGGACAAGCTTTTTGATGAAAAGGATAAGCTGACAGTTAATGTGGTGGGGGCATTTGCCGCCCAGGAGGAAGTGGGAATGAGGGGAGCTACGGTCACAAGCCAGATCGTGAAGCCGGACCTTGCTATTGTGTTTGAAGGCTCTCCTTCTGACGACTTTTTCTTTGATGCAGGAATTGCTCAGGGCAGGATGAAGGGCGGAGTGCAGATCCGCCGCATGGATAACAGCTATATTTCTAATCCGGTATTTATTGAATATGCCATGGAAACAGCTAAAAAGTTTGGAATAAAGTATCAGGAGGCAGTCAGAAGGGGCGGAAGCACCAATGCCGGAAAGATCAGCCTTACTGGAAAAGCAGTTCCGGTTCTGGTTCTTGGAGTGCCGTCCAGATATGTCCATACACATTATAATTTCTGTGCAAGAGTGGATTTGGAGGCTGCAACCGAGCTGGCGGCTCAGGTGATTAAAGGGCTGGACAGCCAGGTGATACGCCGCATCTGCCGCCAGGATATTCTGTAGGAAAGTATGAGAGGTGACAGCATGAGAAAGCCGGTCATTGGAATTCTGGGCAATACATTCATGACGGAAGTGGGCATGTTCAACAGCATAGAGCGGGCCTTTGTAAACAGTGATTATATTGAATCAATACAGAGAAACGGAGGCATCCCGGTGATGATACCGGCTTCTGCAGTTTTGGAAAGCCCGGAGGAGGCTCTGTCTTTTTGCAGAGGCCTTCTGATTCCTGGCGGCGAGGATGTCCAGCCATGGTATTATGGGGAGGAGCCTTTGCCTGAGATCGGAGAGGTACGCCCGGAAATTGATGCGGCTTACTGGAAGGCCGGGCAGTACGCCCTGGAGAAAAGGATTCCTATGCTTGGAATCTGCAAAGGGCATCAGTTTTTAAATGTGCTTATGGGAGGCAGTCTGTATCAGGATTTATCTCTGAGGGAGAAGAAGAGTATTCAGCATTTGCAGAAAAGGAACAGGAGCTATCTGACTCATAGGGTGAAGATTGTGGAAGGAACCAGACTGGCTGATGTGCTGGGTTCTGGAAGCAGCGAAACCAATTCCATGCATCATCAGGCCGTGAAGGAGCTGGGAAAGGGGCTTAAGGTTTCTGCTTATGCGTCTGATGGTGTAATTGAGGCTTTGGAGGATGAGAAAGGATTGATTACGGGGGTTCAATGGCATCCGGAAAACCTTATCAATTCGGCTCCGGTTATGAATAAGCTATTTGCGGATTTTGTAAACCGGTGCGGTGGTGAAGGAGTGAAATAGGGGACAGATTTGAGAAATGCAGGAGGCAAAAACAGGCTAAAATTTTTTAAAACCTCTTGCATTTTTCAAAAACATATGCTATAATTTCGATGTTCTCAAAAATGAGAAAAAGCAATATTGATTATGCGCGAGTGGCTCAGTTGGTGGAGTACGACCTTGCCAAGGTCGGGGTCGCGGGTTCGAGTCCCGTCTCGCGCTTTTTTTATTTACAGCGGAAACCTAGATTTTACCAGGGTTTTCGCTATTTTTTTGTGTTTTTCAGGCTGTAGACAGCTTAGGTACATTATCAGCGTTTTGATTGCTGGAAAAGTTTTTCTCACCGTATATGTGGACTTCTTGGAGTGCCCCTAACGTTCTGCATACTTTTCCAAAACATAGGCAATATGCCTTGATGTAATCCGTTTACCATTTCTCATAAAAATAAAATCGCTTTGGCAGTCAATCTTTTTCAGAATATCAATTGCCTTTCGTACTATGACAACGAACCAATCCCGGTTTTTTTGTTAACTCCACGATCTCATAGAAATTGTAAAGAGTTATCTTTTTCTTTTACAGTTTGTTTTCTTGTAAAAGTTATCAATAGATTCATATAACAGTATGGATATTCAAATATTAGTGTGATAAAATGATTTTATTATTTGATTTGAAATCTAATTATAGCAATAATGGGAATTTGGGTTAAGTGTTGATTTTGCTAAATAGATGTTGTGGAACAAGTTTTGTTAGTTTTGTATTAGGAGGATGGTTGAAACTATGACGTATAACATAGGCAGGCGGGAAGCTAATTTTTGCAAATATATTGAATACATGGAAAACACAGCTATACATATGAGTCCAAATGCTCCTCGAACGAATACAAAAATTAATGCACAAGGAAGCGAATTGGCTTATATAATTTCATTATGTTATCCTGAGAGTGGTACATTATTTAGATTTCGCCCACAAAACGATTATAATATTAGCGCATTAGAAAATGATGAGCTTTGGTTTTCTGCAGCTAGAACATTTAATGATCCTTTCGATAGCCTTTGCCACATTGATATAACTAAATTGTCTACGGCTGTTTTCAAAGTATTAGGGATACCTGATCACATAAAATACATAGACAAAATAGCTAAATGTAGAGAGTATGAAAAAACATTCAAGGATATGGGCAGAAATAAAAAGGTTGTGTGTTTAACAGAAGATATTTACTCAAATCTTATGTGGGCGCATTATGCAGATAGTGGGAAGGGGTTTGCACTAGAATACGAAGTAGAAAAAATGACCATGGCACTAATGAAGGGAGATCTAAAATCACCAGTTCCATACCCTGTGATTTACTCCGGTGAGCGCTATGACGTAACACATGATGCTATAAATTGGTTTAAGTCTGTTATGGACAAAAATGGAACGCATTCAGTTGATGGTTTGCTTCTTGTAAAGCCAGTTATACGCAAAGGCATAAGTTGGGGTTATGAAAAAGAGTGGCGAATTATAGATGTAAGCAACTATTTCGGAGACGATATTAGTTACGCTTCTTTGCCTTTCGTCAAACCTAAAGCTGTTTATATTGGATATAACACTCCAAAAGATTATGAGTTAAGAATCATAGACATTTGCAAGTGTAAGAAGATTGACTTGCACAAAATCAGGCTAGATAACGATGGAAACAAAAGCAGCCTAAGTAGCGTACCTTTGAATTTGTGGTCGTGAAGAGATGTGAATCTAAAAAACCTATAGATTGTCCATATACAAAAGCCATGAAGTTCACCCAGAGCACATAAATTCGAAGCTGATGTTATAAGCATACGAGTAATACATTCGCCTAATAAACATTGGCGGGTGCCGATATAGTTTCTGCTAAACCATATTAGACAGTGACTTTTTATAGTTTCTAAATTGCCCATTATATTTATAAAGGTTATTAAAAATGTAAAAAAATAAAACTGATAAATAAAAACTTATGGTGATAAAAATATGATAATTATTAGATATGTGCAGGAAGAAGATAAGGATTTCTGGTTCAAATTAGATAAGCACTTACCTCAAAGTGAATTTGAAAAGAAAATCAGAGATAAAATGGGATATATACTGTTAGAGGATAATATCCCTATTGGTTTATTAAGGTATAATCTGTTTTGGGACAATATCCCTTTTTGTACAATGCTTTATATTCAACGAGAGTATCAGCATAAAGGATATGGTAGTAAACTTGTGAAATTTTGGGAAGAAAATATGAAGGTAGCAGGATATGAATTAATTATGACTTCAACTCAAGTAGATGAAGATGCACAGCATTTTTATAGAAAAATAGGGTATCATGATTCGGGAGGATTGATTATTAATGTTCCCAATTTTAAACAGCCTATGGAAATGTTTTTCATAAAAGTAATTTAAGTGTAAAACAATTTATTATAAACTAACTGATGCTAAAATGAGGAGAAAAATGAACGGACAAAATAGAGTTGATATTAAAATAGGTGCAACAGTAAAAATTGTATTGAAATCTGACCAAAGAACCGGAAAACTAACAGAGGGAATAGTTGGAAAAATACTAACAAACAGTAGCTTTCATCCTCATGGTATCAAAGTAATGTTAACGAATGGACAAGTGGGGAGAATCCAGGAAATATTATGATTTAAGGCACATTATGTTTATTTTTGATAATCGTAAGTAATTAGGTTTTTCAATACCCTTAAAAGGGTATAAAGTTCCAGAAATGGGCAAAGAAAAACCATCCTTGTAAACTTTGGACGTTGAAGGATGGAACTTCTACTCATTCAATGGGCCAACCCCTTGTAGAGGGGCCGTTGTTTCTTTATGATTATAATATAACATAATAATAAAGAAATGCAATAATCTAAAAGCTTAACTTAAGCAGGACACTGGACACATCACCAGTGTCTTTTTCTTATTTGTAAAATATTAGACAAGTTATTGTAAAACATTGGTAAAGTGCATATAGTTATCTAAAAATTGTCCGATATACACATTGAACTGCTGTAAATTACAACAGTATAGGCACAAACAGGATATCGGAGGATAACGAAAATGAAAAGGAAACGCAAGGGCATAAGAAAAGAACTGGTGACATTTACAATGGCGTGTATTATTTCTATTGTATTCGTGCTGTCCGCAGGTTCCATTTACCTGACTTATGAAACGACAAGGAAGTCCCTGGAAAAAAGTTTAAAGGAAACCTCGGAGCTGGTATCTGAAAAGATAACCCAGCAGCTAAAGGAGTATTCCATCATATCTGAGTCCATCGCCCTTTATATGAAGGGGAATGTGCAAAAAGGAGGCAACATCAACATATTCTTAAGAATCTTATGTTCTCAGTATGGCCTTAAAAATATTGATATCATTTCCTCCGATGGGCTGTCCATTGTAAATGGAAAGTCTTATGAAGAAAACAGCCCTTACCTTCAGGCCAAAAGCGGAGCCCCTTCTTTGTCAGAGCCTTTGATTCACAAAGACTCCATAACCTTTGAGTACGCATACCCTTATGATGATCTGGTCATTATGCTGGAATTCCCTTATTCTGTTTTTGAAACCATGATTGCGGATACGAAAATCGGAGATACGGGGAGCACCTACATCCTGAACCGTGAAGGAACAACAGTAGCTCATGAAGATTTTCCCCTGGTGCTGTCGCAGCAAAATAATATAGAAGCTGCAAAGGCCGATCAGGCTTCATATGGGGAAATTGCAAAGCTGGAGTCTGCAATGATCAATGGCGAAACAGGCTTTGAATTTTACCAATGGAAAGGAGAAAGCAAGTTCGGCTCCTATGCTCCTGTAAAAGACACCAATGGCTGGTCGGTCAATGTAACGGCTTCTAAGTCGGAATTTATGTCCGGTGTCAACCGGTCCATATTAAATGCCGTCATTTTAGGATTTGTTTCCATGACCCTTGCAGTTTTAGCCATGCTCCGGATCACCAACCGGATCACAAAGCCTATCGGCCAGGTGGTTGAGGCCATTGACAAGCTGTCTGCCGGGAATCTGGACATTGGGCTTCAAATGAAACGCAGGGATGAAATAGGGGGAATTGGAGAAAAGGTCAATGAAATGGCGGGAAAATACAGGGATATCATTTATGACATTTCCTTCTTTTTACAGGAGATATCCAGTGGGAATCTTACAGTTCAAAGTGATTGTGAATACCCCGGTGAATTTAACGGCATACGCAGTTCTATGGAAATGATTGCTTCCCGTTTAAATGATATCATTTTAAATATTCATTCCTCCGCCCAGGAAGTCAGCTACGGAGCAGGCCAGGTTTCCGGTGTTGCCCAGACTCTTGCCTCCGGCTCAGCCGCACAGGCGGAAACCGTGGACCGCTTAAATGGTTCCATTGAACATGTTTCTGAAAAAGCCATGAAAAACACAGAGTATGTGAGGATAGCCTCCGATTATGTAAATCAGTCCAGTGAAAGGGTCAGTGACGGCAACAAGCGCATGGAAAACCTGAATACAGCTATGAAAGAAGTGAGCCGGTTTTCTGAAAAGATATCAGGAATTACAAAAATCATCGAGGATATTGCATTTCAGACCAATATTCTGGCTTTAAATGCGGCGGTTGAGGCTGCTCGCGCCGGAGAAGCAGGCCAGGGCTTTGCAGTGGTAGCCGGAGAGGTGCGCAGCTTATCGGCCAAATCTGCCGAGGCAGCAAAAGAGACTGCCCTGCTTATCGGTCATACGGCAGAGGCGGTTTCAGAGGGTAGGAAGCAGACCGATGAGACAGCAGAAATTTTAAAGGAGATAGCTGAAAAGTCCATCCTTTTGGAACAGGTGATCGGAGAAATCCAAGCCGCTTCCTTAGAACAGGCTCAGGCAATGGAGCAGATCAGGGAAGGGGTGTCCCAGGTATCAGCAGTGGTTCAATCCAATGCCGCAACAGCCCAGGAAAGCTCATCCTCCAGTGAGGAACTCTCCGCCCAGGCCCAGATATTAAATCAGGAAGTTTTAAAGTTTAAATTATTGGAAAATTAATTTTATCAGCTTTCCCCATGACTGTATTTTCTGACATCCCCTTACAATGCGGTTATACAGAAAGGAAACCAATTAACAATTGAAACAACAGCACTGTACATAATCAGTATGGATACAACTTACAGATTATTAAAATAGAAAAAAGACCATCATATCAATAAAGCGCCAACGGAAGGAACAGACTTTCCGCTGGTGCTTTTTCTAACTCTGGCTATAAGTTGCTTTTATGACCAGTTGTATTTTTAATCTATTATACAAAAACCTATAGGAATGGTATGCTAATATACAGCAAGACGTTTTTCACACAAGCAGGAGGAATAAAACATGATAAATTTAACAGGCTCATGGGTTGCTATGCCAACACCATTTACAGAAGATAATAAGATTGATTACAAAGCATTTGAAACGCTGATTGAGCGTCAGATCAAGTATGGAACCTCCCAGCTCTTTGTTCTCGGCTCTGCCGGTGAAGTGACACTTTTATCACTGGAAGAGAAAAAAGAAATCGTCCATGAGGTCATAAAGATGACAAAGGGCAGGATTCCGGTATTTTTCTCAGCTTCCGCCCTGACAACCGAGGCCAGCGTGGACTTTGCAAAATACTGTCAGGCAGAAGGAGCAGACGGCGTCATCTTTACCGTACCGCCTTATGTACTGGTTCCCCAGTCCGCCGCCCTTGCCCACTTGGATGAATGTATGAGCGCTGTTGATATTCCCTGCGGAATCTATAATAACCCGTCAAGACTCGGAGTTTTGGTAACTCCTGAAACCATAAAAACCTTATCTGATAAGCATCCTCATTTCGTAGTGGATAAAGAGGCCACCTCCAGCGTGGAGCAATTGGTTCAGGTTCAAAGGCTTTGTGAAGGAAAAATAAAGATCATGTGCTGCGACTTCCCTAAATACTCCATTGTCATTCCGACCCTTGGAGTGGGAGGAACAGGAACCGCCAATATCGGAGGCAATATCATACCGGAAGAGGCCGCACTTTATTCCAGGCCATGGACTTCCTTTGACATTATAGAAGAGGGCAGAGCAGAATATTTTAAATGGTTCCCCCTCCTCCAGGCTCTTTACACATTTTCCAACCCCATTGTCATTAAGGCTGCTTTAAACATCCTGGGCCTTCCGGGCGGCCATCTGCGCAAGCCCTATCAGGATTTTGGCGGAAGCAAGCTGCTGGAGCTGGAAAAGCTTATGGGAGAGCTGGGAGTGATTGACAAATACGGCGTAAAACGCTGAATCTACCTATGAAGGGCGGCGATCCGATGATCATTCAATTTGAAAACGTAGAGAAAACCTTTAACAGCAAAAAAATGCAGGTACATGCCTGTAAGGACATAAACTTAACCGTGGACAAAGGTGACATTTTCGGAGTGGTTGGTTACAGCGGAGCAGGAAAATCCACCCTGATCCGGATGGTGAACGCCCTGGAGCGGCCCACCTCCGGACGGGTAAGCGTAAACGGCGTTGTGATCAATGAATTAAAGGGATATAACCTGAGAAAAGCCAGAAAGGATACCTCCATGATATTCCAGCAGTTCAATTTGCTGGAGGCCAAAACTGTCTTTGAAAATGTGGCAATGCCTCTGATCCTCAACCATACCCCAAAAGACGAAATCAAAAGACGGATCAATGAAATTCTGGAATTCGTCGAATTATCTGATAAGGCCCATACATACCCCGGGAAGTTGTCAGGAGGCCAGAAGCAGAGAGTTGGCATTGCCAGGGCCTTAACCACAAACCCCAGCATTTTGCTCTGCGATGAGCCCACCAGCGCCTTGGACCCGAAGACAACGGATTCCATCTTAAACCTTTTGCAGAAGGTCAACCGGGAGCTGAACATTACCATTATGATCATCACACACCAGATCAACATTGTACAGAAGATATGCAATAAGGTGGCCGTGATGGAAGACGGCTATGTGGTTGAAATGGGAAATGTAAAGGAGATTTTTGCAAGGCCGGTACAGCCCATTACAAAGGCATTTGTGGACACGGTTGTGGACCAGTCCATCCCGGAAACCATTTTTGCGGCAGCGGCGGCAGAGAAGCAGAATTCCAGGATTTTCAGAGTCCGGTGCCTCAATGGAAATGTCTGTGACACCTTTACCCCTGACTTGAGAAAACGGTTTACGGCTGAGATCAACACCCTGTTTATGTCGGTCAATGAAATGCAGGGCTCTGTGTTAACCATTATCGGGCTTCAGGTAAAGGGAAGTAATGAGCAGATCCGGGAAGTGGAACAATATTTAAAAGCGAATTTTGAGTCTGAGGAGGTAGCAGTATGATTGAAAGTTATTTAAGAGTTCCGGGCTCCACCCTGGCCCTTGCGGCTTCCCAGACCTTATATATGGTAGGCTGGTCTTTGGTGGCGGGAGCCCTTTTGGGAATTCTCCTTGCCATTGTTCTGGTCCTTACAAGACCTGACGGTCTGCTGGAGAATAATGCTGTATTTTTCATCACCAGCACAACAGTCAACATCGTGCGGAGCGTGCCCTTTATCATCATGATGGTTGCTATTATGCCTTTGACAAAGGCTGTGGTAGGCACCAGGGTAGGAACAGTGGCGGCGCTGATTCCCTTAATCGTCCACGTAGCCCCTTATCTGGCCCGGCTTTTTGAAGGTTCCCTGCTAGAGGTGAACACGGGAATCATTGAAGCTGCCCAGTCCATGGGAGCCAGCACGGTTCAGGTAATCTGGTATTTCTTAATACCGGAAGCAAGGGCCTCCCTGGTGCTGGCCCTGACAACAGGCACCATCGGACTTCTGGGAGCCACGGCAATGGCCGGAGCCATCGGCGCAGGAGGCGTGGGAAACCTGGCCCTTGTCTATGGTTACGAAAGGCTTAACATGCCCTTGATGGCGGTGACTGTCATCATTCTGGTGGTTCTGGTCCAATTGATCCAATCCCTGGGTAACGTTGCAGCCCGCAAGCTGAGACACATATAAACCTGAAATCTAAGTTCAAGATGAGGAGAAAAAGTTTGAAACATAGAGATAG
>DGRE01000058.1 GCA_002389905.1 Hungatella sp. UBA4396
TTTTCTTCCAAACTTTCTCATCGGTCACCGATGTGTTTGAAAGAAGTTTTTTGCCGCCGTTTTCAGCGGCGAGTTATATCATAACAAAGGGGGAGGGAAATGTCAACAACTTTTTTAAATTTTTTTGTTTATTTTGAAAAACGTGATTTTTACAACAATTTCTACATTTAGCCGGAGCCTGATCTTCTTGATTATAAAGATCAGGCTCCATAGAAAATCTTAGTTTTTCTTTCCGCAGCATTTCTTATGTTTTTTCCCGCTTCCGCATGGGCATGGGTCGTTAGGATAGACTTTTTCAATGTTTTTTCTTTGGACAGATTTCTCTTCCAGGCCCCTCATCACCATTTCATAAGGCTTATGACCTCTGTTGAGCACCATCCGGGTTTGATTCCAGACATCATTGATAATAGAAGAAAAGGATTTTGTCTGTTCATCATTTTCAAATACAACTTCTGCCTCTTCCAGATCGTCAATTACATCCTGAAGCTGACCTCCTGTGCTGATTTCTGCCTGAACCTGATGCAGAATGTATGGAATTCTGTCTTCCGGGACATTCATTTCCTCAGCCAGGAACTTGCCGAGACGGTCTAATTCCTCAGTCATGATAAAGCCTGAGTTGTCCGCCATGGAGCGGATTTCTGACCGGGTGGGAATATAATAAGGAACCTTCTTCTGCATCTTCAGCAGTTCCTTAAGACCATTCTGCTCCATCAGAGCACCGTCTGCAAAATTGCCGTCAACGTATGCAACCAGGCAGCGGTATGGTAAAAGAAGCTCATAGGCATGAATCAGTTCTTCCAAAGTGAGCTTGGCGTCTTCGTACTTATTAAATGTTTCCAGCACAACAGAGGGAGGGGTAACTGCATACAGGAAATTGGCTGCCAAAAGGTAGTCCCCGATTTTACTGAGACGTCTGCGCTTTTCTTCAAATTCCGGCGTATCCCATTCTTTATATGCCTTTATCACTTCTTCTGACGCTGCAAAACTCCCGTCAGCTCCCGCAGTCACATAGCCGCCTGCGTAAAGAAAGTCCATTTCTTCCAGTTCGGAGTCTAAAAGCTTATGGTTTCCTGCTGCAACCTGTTCAAACAGCTTGATTTCTGAATCACGGGCGCAGAGGAAATAAGAGCTCATAACTTCCTTATCTAAAATATGGGCTATGATCTGTTCTGCCAGCTCTTCCTTTTTCAATTTAGAAAGTCCGCTCATATGGTGTCTTCTGCCGATCTCCAGAAGGCTGTTTTTGTCATAGCAGTCATAAATGTCCTTGATATGAACTTCTTCCTGCCCCTGATTTCCATTGCGGCTCAGACGTTTATTGACATCTTCCATATGATAAGGCTTTATCTTTTCTGATGATTGTTCTAAAAGCTCATAGTACCCGGCCATGTCCCCACAGCTTTCTGGGATGGAATCTCCCTTGAACTTAATGACCTGGGCGAAGCTTTCCTTATAGTCTGCAATCACGTCTTCCACCTGGATGGCATAGTCCCAATTATGGCAGGTATATATAAATTTATTGGTGCCGGACACCAGCTTGTCAATGACTGTATGGGTCAATATATATTTAGAATTTTGAAGTCCGCCCTCTTCACCCGGAGCAACCCGTACTCCTTCAGACCGGAATTCAAATTCATACAGGTGATCATCGGTCCGGCAGAATGCGGTCTGAATAATCCGGTGCAGTTCTTCAAACGTAATGCCTTCCGGTATAAGAACCCTCCTCCAAACCGGTGGCTTACTACCTTTGATCGTGATTTTCAATTGATATGCTCCCATGAAAACGTCCTCCTGTTTCCCTCCGTTCCTGTACATTTCTGATTAAGGAACGTTTCTTCTTTCTTCTTTTTAAGATCAAGTGTACGTTACAATTTACCACATTTTCGCCCATTCTGTCCAGTCCATCCCTGTTTTTTTTGCAAATCAGACCAATTTTTCTGATTTTATTTGAAAAAGCAGCTTTACACAACCTTTACATTTTCTATACAGAAACATGATATCAAAAGAATTTAGAGGCTGATATACTTCATCATGTAAGCGAAAGCAATTTTTGAGAAAAGAGGAGAATAATAATGATGAAAAAAAGATATGGCAAAGTATTTGCACTTGTGGGAACAGCAGCTTTGATTATGGGAAGCTTAGCCGGATGCGGCAGCAGTAATACAGAAACAAAGGCCCCTGAGACACAGGCTTCCGCCGCTGAAACACCTGCCGGAACCACAGCAGCAGCTTCCAGTGAAGAAGAAGCAGTTGATTTAAAGGGTTCCATCAGCATGGTAGGTTCCACTTCTATGGAGAAGTTTGCAACTGCTTTAGGTGAAATTTTTATGGAAAAATATCCTGACGTTACCGTTCAGAGTGAATTTATCGGATCTGGCGCAGGAATTGAGGCAGCCGGAAACGGTTCTGCAGATATAGGAAACTCTTCCCGTAACTTAAAGGACGAGGAAAAAGCAAATGGCATTGCTGAAAACATCGTTGCAATCGATGGAATCGCAGTGGTTACCCACACTGACAATACAGCAGAGAGCCTGACAAAGGATGAACTGATCAACATTTACAACGGAACAATCACTAACTGGAAAGATGCAGGCGGCGCTGATCAGCCAATCGTTGTAATCGGACGTGAAGCCGGTTCCGGTACAAGAAGTGCATTTGAAGAGCTGTTAAAACTGGAAGACGCATGCAAGTACAGCAATGAATTAGACAGCACCGGCGCAGTTATGGCCAAGGTAGCTTCTACTCCCGGCTCCATCGGATATGTTTCCTTAGATGTTCTTGATGACTCAGTAAAAGCCCTGAGCCTGGAAGGTACAGCACCTACTCCGGAAAACATCAAGGCTGGTTCTTACTTCTTAAGCCGCCCCTTCGTTATGGCTACTAAGGGAGAAATCTCTGAGCAGAAGGATGTGGTACAGGCACTGTTTGAGTTTATCTACTCTGACGAAGGAAAAGAGCTTGTTGAATCCGTTGGCCTGATTCCTGCTAACTAATCGAAAAAGACAATATGACAGAGGGATACAGCAGCCAGTTCTGTTGTATCCCTGTTTTACGAAAGGAGCTTGTTTATGCAACCAAAGTCTTATTCCATATTCGGAGGACAGGGAAGCAAATCAGGCGTGGAAAGAACTGCAGAAGTCGTCTTTACTGTCTGCGGTTTCTTTGCCGTTTTGGCTGTTGCTTCCATCAGTCTTTACATGCTTATCAGCGGTACTCCGGCACTTTTTAAGGTGGGAATCCTGGACATTTTGTTCGGTACTGTCTGGCAGCCTCAGGCCACTGTGCCCAGCTTCGGTATCCTCTATGTTATTTTAACTTCCATCGTCGGAACGGCCATGGCGATTCTCATCGGAGTTCCCATCGGAGTCATGACCGCTGTTTTCCTGGCGGAAACTGCTCCCGCCAAGCTGGCAGGGGTGGTGCGCCCGGCAGTGGAGCTGCTGGCAGGTATTCCTTCTGTTGTTTACGGACTTCTTGGAATCCTGATCTTAAACCCTCTTATGTATAAGCTGGAATTGAAACTATTTGCAGGTTCCCAGGCCCATCAGTTTACAGGAGGCGCAAATTTGATTTCTGCGGTTCTGGTTCTGGCTTTGATGATCCTTCCGACGGTAATCAATATCAGCGAAACGGCTCTCCGCTCTGTGCCGGGGCATTTAAGGAGCGCTTCCCTGGCTCTTGGAGCCACCAAGATCCAGACTATTTTTCATGTGGTGATTCCGGCTGCAAAATCGGGCATCATTACCTCTATCGTACTTGGAACAGGGCGGGCCATCGGTGAGGCCATGGCTATCAGCCTGGTTTCTGGAAGCGTGGTAAATATGCCGCTTCCATTTAACTCTGTCCGCTTTCTGACTACTGCCATTGTATCAGAAATGTCCTACTCTTCCGGACTCCACAAACAGGTGCTTTTTACCATCGGTCTTGTCCTGTTTGCATTTATCATGATTATTAATGTTTCCCTCAGCAGACTGTTAAAGAAGTCTGCAGCAGAGGCAGACCGGCCCATAAAAGTCAGGGGAAGCTCAAAGAAAGGAGAAGAACGCCATGACCAATAATTTAGTCATTCCAGCCCAGCAAAATCCTGCCGCCTCATACAGCATTTACAACCGGAAAACCCGGATTTCAGATATGGTTCTGACAGCACTCATTTATTTGTGCGCTTCTGTCTCCATTCTGGTCCTTGTGGGAATTATGGGCTATGTATTTGCCCGGGGAATTTCCCAGATCAATGTAGAATTCCTGACCAGCGTTCCCAGCACGATTAAAGGAACTTTTGGTATTATTGGAAATATTGTAAATACTTTATATATCGTTATTATCACATTGCTGATCGCCACTCCCATGGGCGTGGGGTCTGCCATTTACTTAAATGAATATGCAAAGGGAGGCAGGGCGGTCCGTGTGATCGAATTTACGACAGAAACCTTATCGGGAATTCCTTCTATTATCTTTGGTCTGTTCGGCTATGTATTTTTCGGAACCACTTTGGGACTTGGATATTCCATTCTCACCGGCTCCCTGACCTTGTCCCTTATGATCCTGCCCCTTATTACCAGAACCACCCAGGAGGCCTTAAAGACCGTTCCTGAAAGCTACCGGTCAGGTGCTTTGGGCATCGGAGCTACCAAGTGGTATATGATCCGGACCATTCTTCTTCCCAGTGCCATGCCCGGCATTGTTACAGGTGTTATTTTGTCCATCGGACGAATTGTGGGAGAATCCGCTGCCCTTCTCTTTACGGCAGGAAGCGGCTACCTCCTTCCAAAGGACTTTTTCGGAAAAATATTGGAATCCGGCGGAACCTTGACTATTCAGCTTTACTTATCCATGCAGAAGGCCAAATATGACCAGGCTTTTGGAATCGCAGTTGTTCTTCTGGTCATTGTACTGGCAATCAATGGACTTGCAAAGTTTCTCTCCCATAAATTTAATACGGAGGTTAAAGAATCATGAGTACTAATACGGTTAAAATTTCAACGAGCAATTTAAATCTACACTACGGCACAAACCACGCTTTAAAGAATATAAGCTTAGATCTTTATAAGAATAAAATTACTGCCTTTATCGGGCCTTCCGGCTGCGGAAAATCCACTTATTTAAAAACCTTAAACCGGATGAATGACTTGGTTCCCGGGGTTGTTATCGAGGGAGATGTTTTGCTGGATGGGGAAAATATTTACGATCCAAGAGTAGATACTACTCTGCTGCGCAAGAAAATCGGCATGGTATTCCAGCAGCCTAATCCATTTCCCATGAGCATTTATGACAATGTGGCTTATGGACCCAGAATCCACGGCATTAAGAATAAATCAGAGCTTGACGCCATTGTGGAAAGAAGTTTAAAGGGTGCGGCTCTTTGGGATGAGGTTTCAGACCGGTTGAAAAAATCAGCTCTGGGCCTTTCCGGAGGCCAGCAGCAGCGCCTTTGCATTGCCCGGGCCCTGGCTGTTGAACCGGAGGTTCTTCTCATGGATGAACCTACTTCTGCCTTAGATCCTATTTCTACCTTGAAAATTGAGGACTTAATGGATGAGCTGAAGGAGAAATATACAGTCGCAATCGTTACCCACAACATGCAGCAGGCCACTAGAATCGCCGATCACACCGCATTTTTCCTGGTGGGAGAAGTGGTGGAATACGCTCCCACTACTGAGCTGTTCACCGTTCCCAAGGACTCCAGAACCGAGGACTATATTACAGGACGTTTTGGCTGATCCGGCTTATTTAGAGAAGGAGATACGAACATGTCAATGAGAGTTAATTATGAACATGAATTAGGTCTTTTAAATAATGATATTAAGGAAATGGGGAAGCTGGTTGAAAACTCCATTGAACAATGCTTTATTGCTTTTGAGGACCAGAATTTTGAAAAAGCAGAGGATATTATCAAAGGGGACCGTACCATCAATGATCTGGAACGTTCTATTGAAGCCCGCTGCCTTTCCCTGATCCTGCGCCAGCAGCCGGTTGCCGGGGACTTGAGAGTGGTTTCCAGCGCTCTTAAGGTGGTTACTGACTTAGAGAGAATCGGCGATCATGCTTCTGACATTGCAGAACTGGTTCTGCGCTTAAAGGGAGAACACGTTTACCATGTGATCCGCCACATTCCGGCTATGGCTGCTGCGGCAAAGGAGATGGTACACTCTTCTATCGAGGCTTTTATCAATCAGGATTTAGAGGCCGCCAAGGAACTCCAGAAAAAGGATGATGTGGTGGATGAACTGTTTGACAAGGTAAAAAATGATGTGGTGGAATTATTAAAACAGCCCAGTGAACACATTGACCAGTGTATTGATTTGCTGATGGTGGCAAAATATCTGGAACGTATTGGAGATCACGCTGTCAATGTATGTGAATGGACGGAATTTGCTAAAACAGGGGCTTTGAAGAATGTGAGGATTTTGTAGGGAGTGTTGAAAACATTTTCATAAAATAGGTTGTATTTATCCTAGTTTAGCCGTATAATATAGTCAGAAAGGATGTGACTGTATGCAGGTGAATTTAAAAAGTTTGGTATCCATGACGGAAGCAAATCAAAATTTTTCAAAAGTTACAAAACTTGTAGATGAAAATGGAGTGGCGGTTATTTTAAAAAATAATGTTCCCCGATATGTAGTTATTGAATACAGCAGGCTTGAGGAAAATGAAAATGCAGATGACCAGATGGTTGAAGATATAGCAGAACAAATTCTTACAAAGCATATAAAGGCATTTGAGGAGCTGGCTAAATGATTATCTTGAAAAAAGAGCATATTATTTCAATTCATAGCCTTCTGATAAAAAAATCTGGAGGCCTCGATGGGATAAGAGACCATAATTTGTTGGAATCAGCGCTGCAAACACCTTTTCAGACGTTTGCAGGAGAAGAATTATATCCCACCATTCAGAAAAAGGCTGCATGCCTGTGTTTTGGATTGGTTAATAATCATAGCTTTATTGATGGTAATAAGAGAATTGGAGTATTAGCTATGATGACGTTTTTACAGCTAAACGGACTTCCAATTGACTGCACTGATGATGAATTGGTTCAGTTGGGGCTTGGATTGGCTTCTGGAAATGTGAGTCAAGAAGAACTGTTTAATTGGATTGTTGCTCAAACAGATAAGTAAAGATAATAAAATACACTTATTCAAAAAATCAGGGCTGAAGGCTAAAAACATTCCTTCAACCCTGATTCTATTTACATAGCTCTATGTTCTTACAGCATAGCCACTCCTCTGCAATATGTCTGTACCACATCATAGGAATCTTCAAGAACCACCATATCTGCATCGTATCCGGCAACCAGTCTTCCCTTCCTGTCATCCACGCCAAGGCACTTTGCCGGATTGATGGTACAGGAATTCAGCGCCGAATCAAAGGGCACCATAGCCTCTTCCACCAAAATCTTCAGCCCCTTATTCGACTTCAACGTACTTCCTGAAATCGTATCCGTTCCCTTCAAATAGGCCAGACCATTTTCCCTGATCTCAATACTATGACCGCCTAACTGATATTCATTTCCCGCAGGGCAATGCTTTGCACAAAGAGAATCCGTAATCATGATGGCATGATCCTTTCCCTTTATGGTGTAATAATTATTAAGCGCTGCCAAATGGGAATGGCAGCCATCACAAATGATCTCACCGTATATTTCACGGACCCTGAATGCAGTTCCCACCAGCCCCGGGTCCCGGTGATGATAGGCTGTCATGCCGTTATACACATGGGTCATAGAGGTTGCCCCGTTTGCAATACCCATAAGCGCCTGCTCATAGGTGGCAGATGAATGCCCCATGCTCACCACCACTCCGGTATCCTTGCAATATCTTGTCAGGGCAAAGTTCTCATCATGCTCCGGAGCAAGGGTGATGTATTTAATCATGCCCTTTGCCGCTTCCTGATATTTCTGAAACTGTGTTATGGAAGCGGAGGCAATTGCCTCAGGAGGCTGGGCCCCTTTATACTTCATGTCCAGGTAAGGCCCTTCAAAATGAATTCCCAGGATCTCTGCCCCTTCATATCCGTTTTCCGCCACAAAGGCCACGTTGGCAACTGCTTTCTCCAATACTTCCGGCATCTGGGTCACGGTGGTAGGAAGGATGGAGGTTACTCCTTCCTCCGGTATCCGTCTCATCCAGTCCCGCAGTCCCTCCGGTTCTCCGTCATTGGTATCGTATCCATAAGCCCCATGAGTATGAATATCAATAAATCCGGGAACGATCCGGTTATCGCCATAGTCCTGGTCTGCCTCCAACTCTCCGTAAGGGCGGACCGCATTGATCTTTCCGTCCTCGATCTGAAGCTGTGCCGGGATGAACTGACCTGCAATCCATACCCTTCTGCTCTGTATTATCATAAAAGTAGCCTCCCTTTTCTGTTTTCTAACCCTTTATCCTCAGTATAAACAGTTCCTTCCAGATTTTCAAGCAGGTTTCAAAATCTTTTCCAGGAGCATTTTACAAAGGGATGGGCCAGCGGATAAGGACGCGGAATAAATCAGCTTCCACCTCCACCTGAAGCCTTCCGTTCTGAAGCTCCACAAAGCTTTTGGCAATGGCCATTCCAAGGCCTGATCCATCCGTGTTGCGGGACTGGTCACCCCGGGCAAACCGCTCCGTAATCTCCTGGGGGTTGAAGGTCAGTTCGGAGGCGGAAATATTTTTGAGGGTGATGGTCACATAGCCGTCTTCCTTTTTCATATCAATGTAGGCCCTGGTGTCAGGCATTCCGTATTTGATGATATTGGTTAAAAGGTTGTCAAATATCCGGTAGGTCTTCTGGCTGTCCAGGGGAAGAACTATCTTTTCATCGGGCAGGTTCCAGCGGAAATCAATGGCTGATTCCTCTATTTTATCACTGAGTTCATAGCTGACTTCCTTTAAGAGGCTGACAATGTCCACCTCCTCTAAGTTTAAGGTGACATTGTTGCTGTTGGCCTTACTGATCTCAAACAAATCTTCGATAAGAGACTTTAAGCGCATGGATTTTTGTTCCAGAATGTCAATGTAGGCCTTTCGCTGTTCCGGGGTCACATGCTCTTCTCTTAAAAGATTTACATAGGTTATAATGGCAGTCAAAGGTGTTTTTAAATCGTGGGACATGTTGCTGATTAAGTCTGTTTTCAGCTTCTGGCTTTTTACCTCCTCGTCTACAGCCACCTTAAACCCACTCTGTATCTTCTGGATTTCCTTTTTAAAGGGCTCAAATACGCCCAGGTCTTCTTCAATGGCTACCTCTAAATTTCCTTCTGCGATCTGGTTGGTGGCCTTTAAAAGCACACTGTATTTCTGGCTTAAATCCCTGTAATATTTTCTCATAAGAACAAACAGGGCGATGGAGTAGATCACAAGAGCCCCGATTCCTAAAAACCACAGACTGCAGAGAACTGCCAGAATGATGAAGTTCACACCTATGATCCGTAAAATGGTTTTATCCGACTGATCCTGAAGATCAATTCCTGATAAAAAGTTATAGACCTTCCTGCAGAGCCATTTCACCCACTTCCAGAAATATCCGCAAAAGGTCCGGTCCCTGATGTATGCCTTAAGGCCGATGTGAAACACATCCCGCAGGCATAAAACGGCCCAGTACACGATTGCAAAGGGCAGGGCCCACCAAAGCAGGTTCCATAGCTTTATCATCATACCGGCAACAGTTGGAAGAAAATTGGCCCGGAGAAGAGTATTTTCCAGCTCTCCCCGGTTGGTCATTGCCACCAGGCCCGTAAGCCCGGCCCCAAAAGCTGCCGCACCGCAGCCAACAGCAAATACCGCTTCAAAGGGAGTTCTCAAAATTCGGCTGTCCTCTGCCCATCTGACATCAAAGCAGGAGAAAAGCAAGGCCAGAATTCCCACTGCACACACAAGCCCCAGAAAAACCCGGGGTATAACGCCGGATACATGATAAGAGCTCCAGTCCGTTCCCTGAGTCTCCTTAAAGGCGGCTGTCTGCTGGACTGTCATGCCATAGGCAAAGGTCATATTTCTGGGGTTTGTGAACTTCAGCTCCGGTTCATAAATATATTGTCCCCAATAGCTGTTTCCCATGGGATCCCGCTCTCCATACGACTGGAGCCGGCCCCCAAAGCCTGCTGCGTTCTCTCCGCCTGTCTCCGCTACCTCCATACGGCCCAGGCTGTCATAATGAAGCACTGCCTTAAATACATACTCCCCGCTTTGGGAAATGGAACGTCCCTGAGCATGGTCGGATAATACTTCTCCGTTTCCATCCAGAATCTGATAATCTACGTAATGACGCACACTGCCAAACTCCCGGCTCCAGCTCTCGTATTCCTGCATAATACTTTGGCGCAGAGTCTTTAAATATTCATTTCTATCCTCCGGCCCTTCTTCATATTCCTGAACGGCTGATTCCCCGTCAAGTTCTGGGTTTTCTTCTCCCCCGCTCTTTTGTTCTTCTGCCTGAGGAAAAAAATACCGGAAGGGGGAAATCACCTCTCCCTGCTCACGCTGTGCCTGCTCCATGGCAAGGACGTAATTGCCTGATACCAGCTTCCGGAGGAAGGATTCATCTTCGTAAACCTGCTCTTCATATCTGGCTGATTCATTTTTAAAAAATGGGTAGAGGCCCACCATAACTGCCGCTGCCGACAACACAACTGTGATTGCAAGGATCAGACTGATCCTATGCCTGTTTTTCAATTTTGTATCCAACTCCCCACACCACCTTTAAATATTTGGGTTCTCTGGGATTGATCTCGATTTTTTCCCGGATCTTCCTTACATGAACCATGATTGTATCCGTATTGACAGCCCTTTCATTCCAGACTCTTTCATAAATCTCTTCTGCGGAAAATACCCGTCCCGGGTTCTTCATGAGAAGGGCCAGAATCTTAAACTCTATGGGAGTTAGCCTGGCAGGCTTTTCATCTACCATTACCTCCACCGTATCTTCGTTCAGTTCCAGGCCGCCTATGACATAGACATTGCTTTTTTCCTTTTCTTCCTTGGCTTCCAGCATATCCATGTACTTCCCATACCGCCTGAGCTGGGAATTGACCCGGGCAAGCAGTTCCATGGGGGTAAAAGGCTTTGACACATAATCGTCGGCCCCGATATTAAGCCCCATGATCTTATCCACTTCCTCTGATTTTGCCGATAGAATAATGACTGGAAAATCATGGTTCTGCCTCAGCTTTACCGTCATGGTGATGCCATCCATGCGGGGCATCATCACATCCACAATGGCAAGGTGGATCTCCTCCCGTTCCAGTATCTTAAGGCCTTCAATTCCGTCTGCCGCCTGAAATACCTCGTATCCCTGGCTTCTCAAATAAATCTCTACCCCTTCTCTGATTTCTTTATCATCCTCCACCAGTAAAATGTGGTTTCTTTCCATCTGACTTCTCCTTTCTTCATTTCTGCCTATACTTTTGAACACAATGGTATGCCATAAGGATACCCAACCATTCTTAAATCCAATAACCGGGAAAACGAAACAATTTCTAAATTTTAAATATAAAAGACCCAAAAGGAAGTTATGCTTTTCCCTTCGGGCCCTTTAAGGAAATCCGGCTTGCCAGAAGGCTTATCGGATGTCCTCGGAAGTTTTTCTTATATTCGTATCCATCAGCCGGTTAAAGCCCAGCCAGCCGTTATTATCTCCTGCACTCTTGAACACTTCAATCATGGTTTCTATCTTTGCATCTGTGTTATCCGCAAAGTTTAAGGCAAGGGCTTCGATTAAGGCCGGTTTTTTGGGAGAGCCGTATTCCAGTTCTCCGTGATGGGAAATAATGCAGTGCTTTAATTCAGAAGCCAGCTTTTCCGGGAAACCGTCAATGGTCCGTATCCTCTCTCCCACCATTTCCGTTCCTATGATAATGTGGCCCAGAAGCTGTCCGTCGTCAGTGTAATCATTTTCCGGAAATGTGGAAAGCTCTTTGGTCTTTCCGATGTCATGAAAGGCCGCTGCCGTAATCAGCAGATCCCGGTTGATGACGGGATAATAGCCGGCGTAGTAATCACACAGCTTAATCACGCTTAAGGTGTGCTCCAGCAGTCCGCCTACAAATCCGTGGTGAACGCTTTTGGCTGCGGAATGGAACTGAAACGCCTTGGCAAAAGCAGGGTCATCCGCAAAAAAGCTTTCCAGAAGCTTTTTCAGATGAGGACTTTTTATGGTTCTGATAAAGCCCAGAAGTTCTTCGTACATCAGTCCGATATCCTTGGAGGATACAGGTAAGTAATCGCCAGGGACAAACTCCTCTTCACCAGCTTTTCTGATTCGCTTGACATTCAACTGGTTGGAATTTTGAAACACAGTAACATCTGCGTCCACGAATACATAGTCCAGTGTCTCAAAATTTCCGATTCCCGGAGAGCCTAAGTCCCAGATCTTGGCATCGACCGTACCAGTCTTGTCCTGCAGAATCAGGTTTCCGTACTCTTTTCCTGACTTGGTAAGAGCAATCTGCCTGTTTTTACATAAATACACATCTGAAACATGCATTCCTTCCCGGAATGATTCAATATATCTCATTCTTTTCCTCCATATTCTAGGGTGTGTCTGAAAACTCATTGCCTCAGGCAACATGGAAGCCAGGAAAATTACCTGGCTCCAATGGTTACCGGATATTGAATTTCTTTATATTCTTCTCTCCCATTGCGGGAAACGGTCACGGATATTAAATCTCCCGGATTTAATTTTTCAAGGGCTACCTGGAAATCCTTCATTGTGACAATGGTTTCCTCTCCCATGGCGGTTATGATGTCTCCGCTTTGAATTCCAGCGTTATAAGCGGGTCCGTCTCCGTTTGCATCCACTACATAAACCCCCAAAGGCATTCCTTTGCTGTTCATGGCGGCGCTCACTTCCTGGCCCCTGATTCCAAAGTAAGGGAAGGAAGCGCCGTTGCTCATCCGTTCCAAAATGCTTTTGTAATCGGAAATAGCCATGGCAGCCGTCATATCCCTGCTGCTGTCATTTTTATATTCATCTGTTACCCAGCCGATAATCTGACCTGCCGTATTCATGAGAAATGTGCCTGCGGCCGCATTGGCCTTTACATCCGAATAGAGGATGCGGGTGATGCCGTCGGTGACCTGGACATTTCTGGTGATATAGGTGATAAATCCATAGCCTGAAGAATGAACCATGCCTGCAGGTCCTCCTATAGCTATGATTAAATCTCCCTGCTTGACGGAATAGGAATTTCCAAGCTCAATGGCCTTTACTTCCTCCAACAGGGCTCTTCCAAGGCCTTCCGTGGAAACGCTGACAATAGCCATACCCGAAGGCTTATCGGTCTGCTTGATAATGCCCTGTACCTCGGTTCCATCAAAGAATACCACCCGGATGGCTTCCGCATCCTCCACTGCCCCTTCCGGGGTCAGAACTAAAAGCTCCTGATTGGCAGAGACCATGACTACGCCTGCAAACAGGCCGGAGTTTTCCACCGGATTATTAAACCAATCCTTCTGAGTCTTTACGGAATGAACTGTCACGATTCCTTTATCGGCTTTTTGAACCACGGTTTTTAAATCCGCATATAAGGTATTTAAATCCTCTACGGAAAAGGGATACTTTTCCATGGCTGATTTTAATATATCTTCAATAGGCTCTGTTTCAGCAGATGGTTCTGTCTCCGTCTCAGGTGGGGAAGCATCAGGATCGTCCTTTGGTATGGTAACCGGTGTGCTTTCTTCCCTGGATTCCCTGGCAAAAAACTTCTCGGCGGCAGGCAGGGACACGACAAACGTAACCGCAGCAACCATTCCAAAAATAACTCCGGTCATGGAAAGTCCCAAAATTCTCTTTAACATGTCCCTCTTTGACATGGGCTGCCTTACTATCTTTTCATTGATGAACTGGCGGGGTTTGTCCCTCTTATCATCTGGCCCGTTATGTTCCGGCATACTTACCCTCCTTTGCAGAAGACTTAAATACTATTATAAGGTTCTTCGCCCTTTTATGCAAGGAAAACCTTTGAACTTTGACCGGGCTGGAAAACAACCTGAGGATTGCAGTTTTCCTCTTATTTATGTTATACTGTATCCGACACCATCCACGGCAAAATTTATCATTACTGTTCAATACGATAATCATCTTGCATGACCTTTGGTCATACAAGATGCATCGGAGGTCCGTCCGATGAGAATAATGGTGTAAAAACCAGCTTACAAGCAAGCTTGACGCTGATTTTGACTCCATTATTCCGCCGTACCGAACAGTTACGTAAATATTATAAGAAAGTAGAATGAACAATCTATGAACCATAAAGCATTAAAAACATTGGAATACCATAAAATTATTGCACAGCTTACGGAATATGCTTCCTGCGATTTCGGAAAAGAGCTGTGCCGGAATCTGGTCCCTTCCACAGACTACGGCGAAATTGCCCAGTCCCAGAAAGAGACCACCGATGCCGCAACCCGGGTCCGCCAAAAGGGAAGTATCTCCTTTGGAGGCGTTAAGGACATCCGCTCTTCCTTAAAGCGGCTGGAGGTAGGAAGCTCTCTGAGTATTTCAGAGATTCTTGCTTTCAGCACCCTTCTCACGGTTTCAGCCAGAGCAAAGGCTTATGGACGTCACGAGGAAGAGGAAGTTTCTGGGGATTCCCTGGAGGAACTTTTCCGGATACTGGAGCCTTTAACGACCGTCAACACGGAAATCAAACGGTGCATCCTCTCTGAAGAAGAGGTAAGCGACGATGCCAGTCCGGGGCTTCGCCATGTAAGGCGCTCTATGAAGTCCATCAACGATAAGATTCACACCCAGATGAATTCTATTTTAAATTCCAGCCGGTCCTATCTCCAGGATGCGGTCATTACCATGAGGGACGGGCGCTACTGCCTTCCGGTAAAAGCCGAGCACAAATCCCAGGTTTCCGGCATGGTCCACGACCAGTCTTCCACCGGTTCCACCTTGTTTATTGAGCCAATGGCAATTGTAAAGCTGAATAATGACTTAAGGACTCTGGAGATTCAAGAGCAAAAGGAAATTGAAATGGTCCTGGCTGATTTAAGCAACCAGCTTGCCCCTTATCTGGAGGAGCTGGAAACCAATTTTAAAACCATTACCCAGCTTGATTTTATATTTGCAAAAGCGGCCCTGTCCAGACATTACAATGGAAGCGAGCCGGCGTTTAATACAAAAGGAGTCATCAACATTAAAGAGGGACGCCATCCTCTGCTGGATCCTTCCAAGGTGGTTCCCATCACCATTCACGTGGGCCGCAGCTTTGATCTTTTAATTGTCACCGGGCCTAATACGGGCGGTAAGACGGTTTCCTTAAAAACAGTGGGCTTATTCACCCTTATGGGACAGGCAGGCCTTCACATTCCGGCATTTGACGGTTCTGAGCTGGCTGTATTTGATGAGGTGTTTGCGGATATCGGAGATGAGCAGAGCATTGAGCAGAGCTTAAGTACTTTTTCTTCCCATATGACCAACATTGTCCAGATTCTTAACAAGGCAGACAGTAACTCCCTCTGCCTGTTTGATGAACTTGGGGCCGGAACAGACCCCACTGAGGGAGCGGCTCTGGCAATTGCTATTCTGACCTTCCTTCACAACATGAAGTGCCGCACCATGGCTACCACCCATTACAGTGAGTTAAAGGTATTTGCCCTGACCACTCCCGGCGTGGAGAACGCCAGCTGCGAGTTCAACGTGGAGACCTTGCAGCCCACCTACCGGCTTTTAATCGGTGTGCCGGGAAAGAGTAATGCTTTTGCTATTTCAAAGAAACTGGGACTCCCCGATTATATCATTGAAGATGCCAAGACTCATCTGGAGGCCAAGGATGAGACCTTTGAAGATTTGCTGACTCATCTGGAGGAAAACAGGGTCACCATTGAGCGGGAGCGGATTCATGTGGAATCCTATAAACGGGAAATCGAGCAGTTAAAGGCCCGGCTGACCCAGAAAGAAGAACGGCTTGACGAGCGCAAGGACAAGATGATCCGGGATGCTAAGGAGGAGGCTCAGAGAATTCTGAGGGATGCCAAGGATACGGCAGACCAGACCATCCGCCAGATTAACAAGCTGGCGGCGGACTCAGGCGTTAATAAGGAGCTGGAAGCAGAACGGAGCAGGCTGAGAAATAAATTGCAGGAAGTAGATTCCTCACTGTCCCTCAGAAAAGAGAAACAGCAGTCAGGAAAAGAAATCGATCCCAAGACGCTGAGGCTGGGAGACGGAGTCAGGGTCATAAGCATGAATTTAAACGGAACCGTCAGTTCTCTCCCCAATGCAAAAGGAGACTTATACGTGCAGATGGGAATTCTCCGCTCTTTGGTCAATATTTCCGACTTAGAGCTTTTGCAGGAAAAATCGGTTTCCACTCCTTCCGGGGGCGGTTCCAAAAAGACAGGAAGCGGAAGCAGTGCCGCCCGCATATCCAAATCTTTTTCCATATCGCCTGAGATCAACCTGATCGGAATGACCACAGACGAGGCCATTCCCCAGTTGGACAAATATTTAGATGACGCCTATTTGGCCCACCTTCCCCAGGTGCGGGTCGTTCATGGAAGGGGAACCGGTGCGTTAAAAAATGCGGTTCACAAGCATTTAAAACGGTTAAAGTATGTAAAGGAATTCCGGCTGGGCGTTTTCGGCGAAGGAGATTCCGGAGTAACCATTGTTTTCTTTAAATAGACTGATCGGAGGTTTACCATGGCTGAAAAGCAGCGGATATTGATTATAGATGATGATAACAACATTGCAGAATTGATTTCTCTATATTTACTGAAGGAATGTTATGAGACAACAATTGTCAATGACGGGGAAGAGGCCCTCCGGGTATTCCCGGAGTTCAAGCCCAATCTGGTGCTTTTAGACTTAATGCTGCCCGGCATGGATGGCTATCAGGTATGCCGGGAGATGCGTTCCTTCTCCCAGGTTCCTATCATCATGCTGTCAGCCAAGGGAGAAGTCTTTGACAAGGTTTTAGGGCTGGAGCTGGGGGCTGACGACTATATGATCAAGCCCTTTGATTCCAAGGAGCTGGTGGCCCGGGTGAAAGCGGTCCTAAGGCGTTACCAGACCTCCCAGATCCCAGCCTCTCCTAACAGGGACCAGCAGGGGGATTATGTGGAGTACCCGGATCTGATTGTAAATCTCACCAATTACTCGGTTCTCTACAAGGGACATTCTGTGGAAATGCCTCCTAAGGAGCTGGAGCTTTTGTATTTCCTGGCCTCCTCTCCAAATCAGGTATTTACCCGGGAGCAGCTTTTGGATCACATCTGGGGGTATGAGTATATCGGTGATACCAGGACTGTGGATGTTCATATCAAGCGGCTTCGGGAAAAAATTAAGGATCACGCAGGCTGGGCCTTGACTACAGTTTGGGGAATTGGTTATAAGTTTGAGGTGAAAAGGTAAAACCAGAAGATAGAAAGTACTTTGACAATATAATATACTTACCCGGGGAGCCGAAGGGGCGATTACGCCAACCGCCAGGAAGGAGGTTGGTGCTTATGGTATCATGGACTGAATTATTTGCATTTGTTACCATGCTTTGTGCCATTATTACACTTGTTAAGCACAAAAAATAGCGCCCCTGTCCTGGTAAGATAAGGCGCTATTTTTAGCTACATAAATACCGGCGGCTAGGCTGTATCTAGCTTTCGGCTCTCTTGTTAAGTATATTATATGTCAATTCTCCTTATTTGTCAAGGTTGAAGGAAAAGCGTCTTTTAGCCTTGGGTTTGTGAATCAACTTGATATGCAGGCATATCCGCTTGATTCATTTGTATACAAATATGAAAAATTGAGGTAAAACACCAGTGATACACTCTCTTTACTACAAATTCATCCTTGGCTACCTGCTGTTCGGCCTTTTAGGATTCGTATCCATTGCCACCTTTTCCTCTGAAATCACGGACCGTTATCTGCTCCGCCAGCATTCGGAAAGCCTGTATGACGAAGCCAACCAGATTGCGTCCTCTTACAGCGGCATGTATCAGGGAAAAAACAGATATCTTTCTTCTTATCCTGAAATGTTAAAAGAAATCGGTTATCTCCATGCCCAAATCTGGATTATGGACCGTCAGGGCAAGGTGGTGGCAGACAGCAGGACTCCGGGAATAGAGGGGCAGGTCATCGAAGACTTTGACCCCACCTTTATGGGGAATAAATCCTATACCATAGGAAATTATTATAACCAGTTTCCGGAAGAGGTGTTAAGCGTCCATGCGCCCATTACAGGAAATTATACTACCTACGGATACGTGGCGGTCCATCTTCCCATATCTTATTTAAGAGCGGAGCGGGATGGAATTTTAAATATTATCTACATTTCATCTGCCGTCTTATTCGGCCTTTCCCTGATCATCCTTCTGGTGTTTACGAGAACCGTTTACTTCCCTCTCAAGAAGATTACGGCTGGAGCCAACGAATACGCCCAGGGAAATCTGACCCATCACATTGGAGTCAATACCAGGGATGAAATGGGTTATCTGGCGGGCACCCTCAACTACATGTCGGACGAGATGAACAAAATGGACGAGTACCAGAAAACCTTTATTGCCAATGTCTCCCACGACTTCCGCTCTCCCTTGACCTCCATCAAGGGATATCTGGAAGCAATTCTGGACGGAACCATTCCGCCGGAGCTGTATGAGAAATATTTAACACGGGTTATATCAGAAACAGAGAGGCTTAACAGCCTGACTCATGGCCTTTTAACCCTTAATTCCCTGGACAGCAAGGGATATTTAAACCGTACTAATTTTGATATCAACCGGGTCATCAAGGACACGGCTGCTTCCTTTGAAGGCACCTGTAATGAGAAAAACATCACCTTTGACCTGACCTTTTCTGATAACATTCAGATGGTTTACGGGGACCTTGGAAAGATTCAGCGGGTTCTTTACAACTTAATCGATAATGCCATCAAGTTCAGCCATCGTGATTCCACCATTCACATCCAGGCCTCGGGGAAATATGAAAAGATTTTTGTTTCCATCAAGGACACCGGAATCGGAATCCCCAAAGAAAGCCTAAAGAAAATCTGGGATCGGTTTTACAAGACGGATTTGTCCAGAGGAAAGGATAAGAAGGGGACGGGGCTTGGACTTGCCATTGTCAAGGAAATCATCCAGTCTCACGGGGAAAACATCGATGTGGTCAGTACGGAAGGGGTTGGGTCTGAATTTATATTCAGCCTGCCCAAAGCTTCTAATCTATAATTTTTTTAAACTCAAACTCTTTCTCCCTTCATATTTCCGCCGTATGTACTATTCTCCATACGGCGGTTTCTTATCTTTTACAAGCAGCCAGAACAGATTCTCTGGCACACATTTTTTTAATCCGGGATTATTTTGCTTTCTCAAGAGCTGCTGCAATCGCCTCTTTGATTCCATCGGAAGTTCTGGTTGCACCAGATACCCCATCCACCGAAACAGTCTGTGTTTTGATAACGGAAGCAATAACAGCTTTTTCAGCCGCCTCATAGATTCCCGGTGTCTCAGCATGATCCGTCAGATTTACAGCCGTCACACTGCCACTTTCCACTAACACCTCTACGGTAATATCTCCATTGTTTCCCTTTCCAGTTCCAGTATAGGTTCCATCTTTGTAATTACCCTTTACTTCTGGCTCTACCGCTTCTTCTTCCTGTGCCAGATTCATGGTTGCCTCTGTAAATCCACCATCTTCCATAACGTAATCATATGCCCTGCTTCCGGCTAATCTTCCAAATACGACAATATCTGTTACTGCATTTCCTCCCAGGCGGTTTGCTCCATGGACACCTCCAACCACTTCACCAGCTGCAAACAGGCCTGGTATTTTACTGCCATCTTCTTTTAATACCTGAGAGTCTGTATCAATCTTTACACCACCCATGGTATGATGAACAGCCGGTGCACACAGCCCTGCATAGTAAGGCGGTTTGTTCATAGGCACTTCCATGCTCTCTCTTCCAAATTCAGCATCAATTCCTTCGGATTGGAAAACTGCATACTGTTCCAGTGTTTTCTTAAGCTGATCCTTGTCAACACCTATGGCTTCTGCCAATTCCTCCGGCGTATTCCCCTGTGTAATAATACCCTTTTCAATATAACTCTCGATAGCAGATAAGCTTTCTCTTACACTTTGGTCAAATACGATAAAGCAGGTGCCTCCCTCCTGATTTAAGATGGCCTCTGAAACTATATCTCTGGTTTCCAGTTCATTAACAAAACGATGGCCGGTTTGATTAACTAAAATTGCTCCGTTTCCACGTACCCCTTCTGTGTACATGGTGGTAGTATCCGGATTAACCGTAGGGTGAGTCTGAATCTGATCCATATCTGCAAACCCTGCTTTCAGCTCTTCCATCATGGCAATTCCATCACCTGTCGCTCCGAGATGATTGGTGGTGAAAAAACCATCTAACTCCTTTTTATATCTCACTACCATTTCAGAATTTGCTCCAAATCCTCCTGTTGCCAGAATCACTGCTTTACAGGAAATTGTATAAGGTTCTCCTCCCTTTGTTACAGCCTGCACTCCCTGTACTGCTCCTTTTTCATCCAGTAAAATATGTACTGCTTCTGTTTCCAGGAAGACAGGTACTTCCAGCTCCTTTAGTTTTGCATTAAGAGCCTTTACAAGCATAGGACCTACTGCGGAAGTATCGGAGGGACGATGAATTCTTTTGACACTAGCTCCGCCAAACTGACCTACTACCGATAAATCTCCGCCTATTTCATTTACCCACGCAACTGCCTCCCCAGACTGTTCCGCCATCACCTGCACAAGCTCGGGATCATTTAAATTTTTGCCGCCCTTCATGGTATCTTCCACAAACAGTTCAATGGAATCTTCAATTCCCTCTGCCGCCTGGTAGGGGGTTTCGGCTGCATTGAGACCACCTGTGGCGCGGACCGTGTTTCCTCCTGTTATTGGCATTTTCTCCAATACAACAAGATTTGTTGCTCCTTTCTGTACCGCTTCAACGGCGGCTGTCATACCAGCTCCTCCAGCTCCGATTATGACAATATCTGCCTGCTTCTCTTTTTCCGGCTCAACTTCTGCAACAGCTTCCTGGACATTCTTTTCCTTTTCTGATTTGTTTAAACGGGTATGAAACGAACCAGAAAATGCAATCACAGCTGCAGCCGCTGCAACCATGGCAGCAAAACCTATTAATTTTCCTTTTTTCATATCTTTCTCCTTACATTTTCTTTGTCAATGACATTATTATTAAAACTTTAACAAAAATTTAACACACATCATATAACTTAAAAAGATTTGGAATATAAAAAAGAACTTTTGTAAGTAAAAAAACGAAGGGATAAACCTCTTATTCAGCAATTCCTCAGCTTCCTGGCTTTACAGTGGACGTTTTCCCTGAGATATCATAAAATCCTCCAAAAAAGTATATTTTTCATAATAATCGTCATTCTGAAAAAAGCAATTATTATATAAAAAAACCTTTATTGGAGGATCTGTTTATATCCTTTTAACTATATTTAAAATAATATCTGAGTCAGGATACTTGCTACAATCAGAATAAGTGCACCGCAGATTCTGGTTGCAATCTGGGCAAATGGCAGAAGTTCCATTCTTTTAGCCGCTGAAAGAACCGCAATATCCCCTGTTCCGCCCATATTTGTAGTACAAAGCCCTGCCGTAATTGCAGACTCTACCGGATAAAAACCAACCAGATGGCCACCAATTCCAGCACCTACTGAAACACTTCCTACTACTACAAAAACAAGAAGGAGATACATAGGACTTACTGCCTTAACTACTGCTCCTAAATCAATCATGGAAATTCCAATTCCCACTAAAAGAGCACTGGTCCAGTTCTTCATAACAAACTGTGACCACTGACGTGCTGAATCTTCAAACTTAGCAGGAATGAAACCACCACCCTTACTGACAGCCACCAGAATAATCATCCATGCATAAGAATGTACCGCTGGAACAAATTTATTAATAATAACCCCCATTAAAAAGAAAACCATTGCGGTGATCATTCCAATTCCCAATTCTTCCAGACTGACAGAAGAGTTGTTTTTTTCGCTCATTTCAGAATTATGATTCCTCATGAGAAGACCGTTTCCAGTTAAGCCGGGTTTTATATCTCCCAGTTTTGCAAGCAATCCTGCCCCCACAATTGCCATTACATTCCCCAAAGTAGATGCCGGTATCATCCTTGATATGATGGCTGCTGAATCTGTATGAAGAGCTTCCGCATACATGCTCGATAAAGGAACCACTCCCGCTCCCATTCCGCCTCCCATCATGGGGATTGCCACATACATAACCGCATCCACAAATCCATATCCGACCAAAGTTCCTACCACACCAACACTTAATATTGCTAAACTCATTGCGCATAGTGCAACTGGCAGAAACCGCACTGCTGCTTTTAACAGAAGAGACCTGTCCATACCAAGAATACTTCCTGTAATCAAAGCAGCTATGTAGAAATTCAAAAAACCGGTTTTGTTCATAAATTGATCTACGTTTTCCACTATATCTTCCGAAATCAAACCACTATAAACCAGAGCAGCAGAAGCAAAGATACACACAATCGCTCCTCCGCCCAAAAAGGTTTTGACAATAGGAAGATTATTTCCAATGATATTAAAAAGCCCTCCTAATATCATCATAACCAGCAATGCACCGATCATTCCCGAAGGAAGCCACTTCACTGCAATAGAAACCCCGGTAATTATGGTAAAGGCCAGATAAATAGGCAATGGAATTCCGGATATTTTAATATTCATAGCAGGAAAGTCCAAAGTACTTTTTTTGTTTTCCATCTTATTTTACTACCCCCTGCTCCACAGCTTTTTGTTTCACCGCTTCTGATACCCCTTTTGCAACACGTTCATCGAAGGCACCTGGTATGATGTATTCTTCTGTCAGCTCTTCTTCCTTTATAATTCCTGCAATTGCATAAGCAGCCGCGATCTTCATCTCTTCGGTAATGTCCGTGGCCCTTGCATCAAGGGCTCCGCGGAAGATTCCCGGAAATACCAGCACATTGTTAATCTGATTGGGGAAATCGGACCGCCCTGTTGCAAAAATCCTCGCTCCGCCCTTTTTTGCTTCCTCAGGCATGATTTCAGGTGTTGGATTTGCCATCGCAAATACAATAGCATCCTTTGCCATAGAAGCAATCATCTGGGACGTAACCACCCCGGGAGCTGAGACTCCGATAAAGATATCTCTTCCTTCCATGATATCTTTTAAACTTCCTCTTTTATTTTCTGAGTTTGTAACCTGAGCCATGGTCTTCTGGGCATCATTCATCCACTCTTCCCCTTCTGCCAGCGCTCCCTTTTTATCAACCAGAATAATATCCTTCATTCCGATGTTTAATAAGAGTTTGCAGATTGAAATACCCGCAGAGCCAGCTCCATTGATAACCGTTTTTACCTCCTCAATTTTCTTTCCCACTACCTTTAAGGCATTAATAATTCCGGCTGATACCACAATTGCAGTTCCATGCTGATCATCATGAAATACCGGAATATCCAACTCTTCCTTCAAACGGCGTTCTATCTCAAAACATCTGGGAGCTGAAATATCTTCCAGATTAATTCCTCCAAAACCAGGCGCCAGATAGCGGACGGTTTTAATAATCTCCTCCGTATCTTTTGTATCCAGACAAATAGGGAATGCATCCACTCCGCCAAAAGTTTTAAAAAGAATCGATTTTCCCTCCATTACCGGCATTGCTGCTTCCGGACCAATATCACCTAACCCCAGCACCGCTGTTCCGTCTGTAACTACAGCCACCAGATTCCCTTTTGCAGTATATCGGTATACTTGGGATTTATCATCTCTGATTTTTCTGCATGGCTCTGCCACACCCGGTGTATATGCAGTGCTCAAATCCTCTCTGCTTTTCACGTCTACCTTTGAGATAACTTCTATTTTGCCTTTGTTTTTTTCGTGCAGCTCCAGTGCAAGCTTGTTATAATCCATATTTTTCGCCTTTTACCCTTTCTTTAACTCTTTAATATAGTTTTTATATTATCACTGATTATGTTCTTTTAACATCTTGTGAACATTATTAAAGACTTATGTAGGTAAAGAAAACACATTATAAATTAATCGATATTTGTTGATTTTCCGCTCTACTTCTCATACAATAAAAGATATCAGGAGGGAGGTATGGCATGAAAGAGAAACCATTGGAATACCAGATATATGTTTCCCAAGTCTTTAGCATAATCCTTGCAATTTTGCTGTCCTTAGGTGTGTCTCTGCATTATAATCTGGTCACAAACAAAAATTCTCTGGATATGAATATTAAAAACGCCGGTATCTTTATCTCCAGAATGCCTGGAGTTGCAGATATGCTAAAAAAAGAACAGCCGTCGGAATCCTTTAACAAATACATGGATATGCTGATTGAGGAACTGGATTATATTGATGTTGTTACTATCTGTAATAATGACAGCATCCGTTTTTATCATAACAATAAGGCACTGATCGGAAAAAGCTTTGTAGGCGGTGATGAAGCTCCCATTTTAAATGGTTCTTTTCCATATATCACAAATGGAAAAGGAACCCTTGGAAGCCAGCGCCGTGCATTCTTTTCCATAACGGATGACCAGGGTAAAATTCTTGGCTTTGTAATGGTCTCTGTACTGACTGCTAACATTTTCCAGAGCACGAGAAACATTCTTATTGTTTTTTCCCTTTTAGCTCTGGTACTTCTTTCCATTGGCTTTATTATTTCCAGAATATTATATAACCGGCTGAAAACAATTCTTTTGGGTTATAGACCTGAAGAATTCCGTAAGATTCATATTGAAAGGAAAGAAGTCCTTGACGCCCTGGATGAAGGAATCTTTGCCATTAATGCCAAAGGAGAATTGAGCCTGATCAATGAATCAGCAAAAAAAATACTGGATCTGGATACCATGCCTGAATACGGAACACTACTTACGGAACTTTATCCGGAAACAAAACTTCCTCATGTCCTTCAGACAGGTATACCGGAATATAATATCAGTCTTATGATAAAAGGAAAGCACATTATATCAAACAGGATACCCATTATAGAAAACGGAAAAACAGCAGGTGCTGTATCCATCTTCCGCAACAAAACGGAATACACCCGTCTGGCAGAGGAACTGACGGGAGCACGGTACATGGTGGAAACACTTCGTTCATTAAACCATGAGTTTAAAAATAAGCTTCATGTAATCCTGGGCTTTATCGAAATGGGACATCCGGAGAAAGTAACTGATTTTATCATTAACATAAGTATGTCATCTACTCTGGCTATTAATGAGGTAACAAAACAAATACAGGTTTCCAGCATAGCCGCCCTTTTAATCGGGAAGATTATTCGTGCCAATGAGCTGGGCATCAGCCTCACCATCAAGCCGGACAGCTTCTGTGCAGAGTCAGAACTTCATCTGCCTGTAGATTTATATATTACCATTCTGGGGAATCTAATTGAAAATTCAATTGAAGAATTAAATGACCAAAGCTGCTCCATTAAAGAAATTAATGTGGGAATCAATATATGGCAATCCGGAAGCATACTTTCGGTTGATGACACCGGAAAGGGAATCCCTGCTGACATACAAGATAAAATCTTTGAAAGAGGATTTTCCACAAAGGGGGAGGGACGCGGATCTGGTATGTTCCTTATCAACAAGCTGGTATCCCAGCATCACGGAACCATTGAGATGGCGTCTGAAGAAAATACCGGTACTTCATTTACTATCACATTTGCAGAGGAGGAATATCATGTATCAGGTAATAATTATAGAAGATGATCCTATGGTGGCTTCTATTAACAGACAATATGTGGAATTAAATAAGTATTTAAAAGTAACTGGTCAGTTTTGTAATGGAAAAGAAGCACTTGACTACCTGAAGAATCATACTGCAGATCTGGCAATTATGGATGTTTATATGCCGGTAATGGGCGGAGTGGAACTTCTTACTGAGATACGAAAGCTTCAAAAACACATAGATGTCATCATGGTAACTGCAGCAACCGATGTCTCTCATGTAAAGCAGCTGCTAGGGCTGGGAGTCATTGATTATCTGGTGAAGCCTTTTGAATATGTCCGTTTTAATCACGCGCTGGCACGGTTTATGGAGCATCAGGAACTACTCAGACAGGAAACATTCTCTCAGCAGCAGCTAGATTCTCTTTTTGAACTTTCCACAGGGCCTCCTTCCCGGCAAGAGGTCCTTCAAAAGGGGCTTCAGGAAAAAACTCTGCATACCATTTTGTCCTACATGAAGGAGCACCCTGCCGATACCTTTACCAGTGAAATGGTTGCAGAAGAGGTTCATTTATCTCGTGTAACAGTCCGCAGATATATGAATTATCTTCTGGATAAAAAACAAATTGTCAGTGATATTGATTATGCCACTGGCGGACGGCCTTCCATTATATACCGGTATAATCGGGTAGGAGACAGATAATTATTTTATCTACCGTCCTCCCATACCACAGTACGTACAGTTCCGTATACAGCGGTTCTTTGGTTTTCATAACTACCAGATAATAGTCAAGCATGGACGTATATCCCAGTTTGGCTATTATTTTATTTGAGAATATTTGATTGAGCACTTTTGCCATTCGCCAATACCTTTTTCGGCTGCCGGCTAACTCCATGAGTTTGCTTTGGCAGACTGTATCAAAGAATTTCTCCAAATCCATATCCTTAACCATAGCCTGATTTGATTTCTGTTCGTCAGACCAGAGACTTTCACCCATTAGAACGTGCGCCCGCTGAGCGCACGAGAAAAAAAGAGGCATCTGCCTCTTTTTTCTATGAATTAAACCTGGATAAAAACGACTGAAGCCTGGGCGTCTGGGGATTGTTAAAAATCTCTTCCGGGGAACCATGCTCCGCTATGACGCCTTCATTGAAAAAGGCCACCCGGTCTGCAACTTCCTTTGCAAAATCCATTTCATGGGTAATCAAAAGCATGGTCATGTCACTTTCAAAGGCAATTTCTTTAATGACCTCCAAAACCTCACCTACCAGCTCCGGGTCCAGAGCAGAAGTGGGCTCATCAAAAAGCATGATATTAGGCTTCATGACTAAGGCCCTGGCAATGGCAACCCTTTGCTTCTGGCCGCCTGAAAGCTGGGCCGGATAAACGTCCAGCTTATCTTTCAGCCCTACTTTTTCGATCATTTCTTCCGCCCGAAGCCTTGCTTCTGCTTTGGAAAGCCCCAGAACTGTTACCTGGGCTTCCATCACATTTTTCAAGACCGTCATATGAGGAAACAAAAAGAAATGCTGAAAAACCATGCCGATATTCTTTCTCATTTCCCGAAGGTGTTTTCCCTTTGCCCTAACAAGATTTCCATTGATCTCTTCGTGCCACAGATTTTTCCCTTCCACCTCAATGGTTCCGGAGTTGGGCTCCTCTAAGGTCATCAAAAGCCTGGCCAAGGTTGTTTTTCCCGAGCCGCTGGGCCCGATTAAGGCTACCTTTTCTCCGGGATAAATATCAAAATCGATATCCTTTAAAACCTCTAAATCTCCATATGTTTTGGTAATCTTTTTATAGCTGACAATCGGTGTCATAACATACTCCTTTCCGTGTTAATCAGCTTTTTCTGCCAAGCTGAACCTCCAGTTTCTTAACCATTCGGGAAGAGGGGTAGCTCAACAGGAAAAATATAACTCCCACAATGGTAAATCCCTCCAGATAGCGGAAGGAACCGGCCCCAATTATTTTGGCTGTCTGCAATATTTCCACCAGGGTTATGGCCGACAGCAGAGGCGTTTCCTTAAACATCGTAATCAGATAGTTTCCTATGACAGGAATGACCGGAGGAAGTGCCTGAGGCAGAATGATCTTTGCCCATGCCTGGGGCTGGGAAAAGTTCAGGGCCTTTGCCACCTCCCACTGTCCGGCAGGTACGGACTCGATCCCGCTTCTGAACACCTCTGATAAGTAAGTGCTGTAATGAATGCCCAGACCGATCACACCGGCCGTAAACGGCTTAAGAGTCACTCCAAACTCAGGCAGCACATAAAAAATAAAATAAAGCTGCACCAAAAGCGGCGTATTTCTTATAAATTGCACAATTCCTTTTACAGCAAAGGATATGGCTTTTATATTCAGCCGGGTCAGAACCGATAACACCAGCCCCAAAAATAAAGCCAGTAAAAATCCGAAAAATGTTGCGCTTACGGTAATCCCCAAAGCAGACAGTATCTGAGGAAGTATGGAAAAAGCGTAGTCCCAGTTCCACATGCTAAACCCTCCCTTCTGAAACTTTTTGCTCCAACAGCTTCATGCCCTTAGACAGGGGAAGCCCGATCAGAAAATATATAATCAGAAGCATACTGTACACCTTGGTGGTTTCAAAGGTGGTGGCATTTAAAATATTGGCCTGATAGGTCAGATCTGTCAACGTGATCATGGAAACCAGGGAAGTACTTTTTAACAGCTCGATCAATTGATTGCCCAGATTGGGAATCATCATCACAAATGCCTGGGGGATGATAACTCTTCTCATACGCTGAGCCCTCGTCATATTCAGGGCAATGCAGGCTTCTGTCTGGCCACTTGGCACTGCCTGGATGGCACTTCGTACGATCTCGGAGCAGTAGGCGCCATAGTTGAGCCCTATGGCCAGAACTCCGGTGCTGACTGCTGAAAACCGGATTCCCACAATGGGAAGTGCAAAGTAAATCCAGAAAAGCTGCACCAGCAGGGAGGTCCCCCTGAAAATTTCAATATATACGCTTGAAATAACGCGGATTATTTTATACTTGGACATTCGTGCCAGACCAGATATAAAACCTAATGCAAGAGCCAGAACAGCAGAAAAAATGGTGACTTCAACCGTGACTTTCATTCCTACCTTAATCAAAGAGGCAAATATTTCGTATGTGCTCAAATACGCCACCCCCTTCTTTTCTTGATATCCATTATTTGATCAATTCCTCCAGCGTCATATCTCCGGGAAGCTCTTCTTCCGTAAATCCAAATTCCTGAAGGATCTTCAGCAATTCTCCGGAATCCTGTAAGTTCTTAAGCTCTTTATTAAATGCCTCAACAAAATCTCCATCTTCTTTTCTGAAAGCAGTAGCTCCGTATCCACGGACACTTTTTCCATCTATAACAGGCTGCTCAAAATCAGTCACCCGCTCGAAATCCGGATTGTTTGCCGTATCCAGGGTGGACTGTAAGGAGGGGCCTGTGGCAGTAATGACATCAACACGGCCTGCCTGTAAAGCTGCAAGAGCGGAGGGCATATCGGGAACTGTCACAATTCTGTCCTTAGCCACTCCAACGGCTGTTAAGTAATCATACTCAATGGCTCCACCGGGTACGGCAACCAGAGCAGTTTCATGGCCTGCAATATCCTCATAGCTGTGAAGATCAAGAGGATTTCCCTTCTTTACGGCAATGGCCTGGCCTATGCTGTATTCAGGGTTTGCAAAGCTTACGTCGCCTGCCCGTTCCGGGGTAATAAACATACCTGCTGTAACCATATCGAACCGCTGGGCCTGAAGTCCCGGAATCAGGGAACCGAACTCTGTGAGCACTCCCTTCATCTCATCAATGCCCAGGTTTTTAAGCACCGCACGGGCAACCTCAACAGCTTCGCCTGTCAGCTCTCCCTGAGCTGTCTGGTAAGCATAGGGTTTTTCATTGGCAAAGCCAATGGTTACAGAGCCTTCTCTCCGGACTTTTTCAAGTGTGGTTTCACCTGCTGATGCACCCGGGGAACTACTTTGACTTCCCGGATTCCCGCACCCTGTAAATAAAAAGGTGGCCATTGCGGCTGTCAGCAGCATGAAGCAGATTCTTCTTACGTTTTTTGTTTCTGAGTAAAACAATCTCATAACATCTCTCCCTTCTGATATCTGCGGCACTAAAAAATGCCAGAAATAAAGTTAAGAGCAGTAAAAAACGTCTACAGCGCTTATATAATTTTGTTTTGTTGGATTTTGGGTAACACAAATAGGGCTGTAAGGCCCAAAAGAAAAAATAAACGTATCAATTTAAATCCGAATGAAACAAATGAATGATTGATTCATTTAAAAGAATTGTTAATTAAAATTCTGTTTCACACGCTTACGAGGTTAGCTGACGGGTTCGGGCAGAAACTACCCTATGACCTGCTCCAACACAAGCCAATGCACCCCAGAAAATGGTTCCCCCGTTTTCCTTTTGGAAATTCAGCAAAAATTAATTCACTGAGTTTTTTATGCTCTTATAAAAGGCTAACATAAATTAAAAGCCATGTCAACCGTAAATCCCCATTTCTGTAAACCCCCTATTTTTCGACAAAAAAGGACATAGGCAGTAATTTCTCCTATGTCCTTATGATATAAAAGCTCATTTATTCCAGTGCAGATGATGAAGCTCTCCCTCCATGGTCATATGCTCAAAGCCATTTTGACGGAAAGCCTCATACAGCACGATAGATACAGAATTTGACAAATTCAGGGACCGGATATCTCCCCACATGGGAATTCTGACACAGCGGTCCTGGTTTTCCACAAGAATATCCTCCGGAATTCCCGCACTTTCCTTACCGAACATAATAAAACAGTCCGGTTCGTAGGCTACATCCGTATACACATGCTGCCCCTTTGTGGTAGCCATGTAGATTTTGGCTCCCGGGTTTCTGTCCAGAAAGTTCTGATAATCGCTGTATACGGTCACATCAAGCTTATCCCAGTAATCCAGTCCTGCCCGCTTGATCAGCTTGTCATTGAGCTTAAAGCCCAAAGGCTCGATCAAATGCAGCCTTGTATTCGTAGCCACGCAGGTCCGTCCGATATTTCCGGTATTGGCCGGCATTTCCGGCTCCAATAATACCACATTCATAGTTTACGCCTTTCCATCCAGTTTATTCACAAATCGGCTGATGCGGCTTAATGCTTCCTTCAAATTCTTCAGGGAATAGGCATAGGAAATACGCAGAAAGCCTTCTCCGCAGTCTCCAAACGCTGTGCCCGGCACAACGGCTACCTTCTCCTCCATCAGCAGTCTGGTGGCAAACTCCTCTGAGGTCATGCCAAACCGCTTGATGCTGGGAAACATGTAAAAGGCACCGTAAGGCTCAAAGCATTCCAGCCCCATTTCATCAAAGGCATGTTTTAAATAGCGCCGCCTCTGGTCATAGGATTCCCTCATTACCTGAACATCCTTATCCCCGTCCTTCAGAGCCGCTATGGCTGCATACTGGCTGGTGGTAGGGGCGCACATGATGGCAAACTGATGGATTTTTAACATCTGCTCTAAGATCAGCCTGGGAGCGGCGGTATAGCCCAGACGCCAGCCGGTCATTGCATAGGATTTGGAAAAGCCGTTAATAAGAACGGTTCTCTCCCTCATGCCCGGAAGGGCGGCAATGGTGGTGTGCCCGCCGCCATAAGTAAGCTCCGCATAAATTTCATCGGATATAATAAATAAGTCCTTTTCAACCACAATTTCAGCGATTTTTTCCAGTTCCTCTCTCACCATGACAGCTCCCGTAGGATTGTTGGGGAAAGGGAGAACCAGAACCTTGGTCTTTGGCGTGATCTTTTCCAGAAGCTTTTCCGGTGTCAGCTTAAACTCATCTTTTTCTTCCAGTTCAATGATCACCGGAACACCGTTTGCCAGAATGGTACAGGGAACGTAGGAAACGTAGCTGGGCTGGGGAATCAGCACCTCATCACCTGGGTCCAGCATGGCTCTTAAGGCCACGTCTATGGCCTCACTGCCTCCTACCGTCACCATCACCTCATGATCGGAGTCGTAGGAAACGCCAAATCGCCTGCTTAAGTAGCTGCATATCTCCACCTTCAACTCCTTAAGACCGGCATTGGAGGTATAAAAGGTCCGCCCTTTTTCCAGGGAATAAATCCCCTCCTCACGGATATGCCAGGGCGTGTCAAAATCAGGCTCTCCCACGCCTAAGGAAATGGCGTCTTTCATTTCGCTGACAATATCAAAAAACTTCCGGATTCCGGAAGGAGGAATCGTTACGATTCGGTCTGACAATGGATTTCTCATGGAGTGATCAGCATCCTTTCATCGGCGGTTTCTTCTGCAAGAACAGTGCCATGGTCTTTATATTTTTTCAGGACAAAATGAGTGGCTGTGCTTAACACGGATTCCATGGGCGAAAGCTTCTCGGAAACAAACTGGGCCACCTGCCTCATGGTCCTTCCTTCGATAAATACGGTAAAGTCAAAAGAACCTGACATGAGGTAAACGGCATTTACCTCGCTGTACTGATAGATGCGCTCTGCAATCTTGTCAAATCCCATCCCTCGCTGGGGAGTTACCTTAACCTCAATGAGTGCCACCACCTTTTCATCACTGGTGTTATCCCAGTTAATCAGGGTGTGGTAGCCGCAGATAATCCGCTCTTTTTCCATTTCCGCAATTTCATTGGCAATGGCGGCCTCGCTTTCCCCTAAAAGAATTGCCAGGTCCTTTAAATCAATTCTGCTGTTTTTTTCAATCACTGCCAGTATCTTTTCCCTCATAATACTTACCTCCTGCTTCATTCTGCCAAAATCTTATAAATCTCATCCCTTGAGGGCCGCTCTAAATAACCTGTGCTCTCTTCATGGGTGATAATCCTCTTAATTCCATCGGTCACCTTGCCTATGACAGCCGCGGGAATTCCTTTTTTCTCCAAAGACAGGACCAGATCCCCTCCGTTGTCAGCCAAAAGGACCAGACAGCCGGTAGAGAAAAGGCGGTACGGGTTTAAGTCGTACCGCTCACTGATCTCGATGGTTGCCTGATCAACCGGGATTTTGCGCAGGGAAAAGCCGATTCCGGTCATATACGCCCCTGATAAGTCCCAAAGGGCCTTTAACACTCCGCCTTCTCCCGCTGCCTCGCATTCTGATGCACCGGCTTTTTCCCACTCCTCCAGGTTTCCTTCCAAGGCCATGGTCCCGTTTTCCAGTATCCGGTCCATGTAGTCCTCAGAAAACCATTGACGCAGGTCTTCTTTTTTATGTTTTACAATTTCTACAGTTCCCCAAAGCCCGGCATATCCTGCTATCACAATATCCTGCCCAGGCTTCATGGTCCCTGTATTTTCTCTTTCAATCCGTCTCATACTGCTTTCCTAAACTCCCGGTCCTATAGGGCCTTGGGAAGATTCGCCTCCCGGTCCCTCCGATGTTGCCGGAGGAGCGGGCGGCAGTTCTGCCGGAGGCGTCTCTGCGGGCACACTTTCTCCCGGAGGTACAGGCACACTTTCTTCCGGCTGTACAGGCTGAACTGTTACAGGCGCCGCAGGACCCACTCTTATAATGGCCTTTGAGGGATTATAAGTGTCTGTATGAAGAATTTCCCGGCTCTGCTCCACGCCGTCAACATAAATGATCTTCCAAAGCCTGGACTTGATTCCCGTGTGTGCCGACTGGACCTGGTTTCTGCTGCCCGGAGCCATGGCAGGGTCCACAATCTCCTTGGGAGCTCCCGGGTCCGTGACCTTTAAGGTTTCGGAAACAAAATCAAAGGTGCGGTTTGCCGGTCTGGTTTCCTTGCCGTATATGGTAAAGGTAAGGGTCTTTCCGGAAATGCTTCCTTCTACAAAAATGGGGGTGCTGTAATTATTGCTAAATTTCAAATCCTTGTAGGTGCCTGCAATGGCAGCATCCTCGGAAGGCTTTACATAAGTTACAATCATAGAATGATTCTGCCTCTGAACAACGGCAAGCTCTGCCCGGAGCACTGCATTGTAAAGGGTGGTGGAAATCTGGCATACGCCGCCGCCTACGCTGTCGATTACCTGCCCGTTTTCATAGGCTGCCGCAGTGGCATAGCCGTTAGCTACGGTAAAGGGATGCATGCATTCGTAACCGGAAAGAGTCTCTCCCGGCATCAGCACCCGTCCGTTGATCTTACTGGCTCCAACCTTTAAGTTAGTGGACCGGGAAACCCCGCTTGAAGCAAAACTGGTGGAAAATGTTCCCAATTCATCCTGAATGGAAGCCAGATCCTCTGTCAGGATATCAGGTTTTTTCTCTTCAACCACAGCCACCGCATTGACAGGCTCTTTAAGCCCTTCAGCAAGAGCTGTGTCAAGGGCCAGTTTTGTCGCCCCGATGTCCACCGACTTTCCGATGACCGAGGGAGTCACCACAAAAGCGCCGTTTTGCCTGACAATGGTGGCATTCCTTGCCTCTGTCTCCACAGGCGCGCACTTTTCTGCCACAAAGGCGGCCACCTTTCCCTCATCAAGAGCTGTCTCCAGAGGAATGATGACATGGTTCTTTTCAATGTCCTTCTTATTTAAATACCGCTTGATTAGATTTCCGCCCTGCCAGGCTGATGCGGCCTGGGATACTGCCTCCGGATTGCTCCAGTGAAATCCCAGCTCCTTTGCCGTGGTTTCCACAGGCTGTCCGTCCACCACCAAAGTGATCTTCTGGCCTTCCATTTCATCTACCAGCCCCTGGATCTTTTGACCGGCCTCCTCTTCTGTCATGCCTCCCAGATTGTGTTCTCCTACATAAATTCCATCGGGAAGGGAATCAGCCATGGCATGGATGGGGGAGAGAACTCCTACTCCTGCTGCCAGAATCACTGCTGCCAGGCTCATCGACAATATTTTCTTTTTCATATTCATTCCTCATTGCTTGCTGGGTCAATACAGTATCTCCGTTTTTCCTGATTTTACAGGACGCTCAGCACCACGGGAACTATCATTGAAGCTATCAGCAGAACTACTACCGCAATCATGACTGCAGATAAAACTTTTTTATTTTTTCTATTGTTAAAATTCATCATTTCGTATCACCTCTCTCTTATTCTTCCATACTGTGCTATGATTCTATCCGTAATTCTGGATATTTCATTTCTGGACAAATGATCTGTCTGCACAGATAAAACTATTTTATGATATTTTAATAAATCCTGCAAGTGTTCTTTTTGCCTTTTTGAAGCAGGCTGATCCCTTTTTACCTTATAAATCAGGTTTTGAGAACCAAATACGGAAGATTCTTCCTCTCCGTGGTGTTTTATCATCTCCTGATAGAGAAAATGGGACGCCCTGGCGTCCGCCAAAGCCCGGTGGCTTAAATTCATTTCCACTCCAAAATATTCACAGGCTGCCTTTAAGTTCTTCTTTTCCTCAGGGGGCATAAACCTTCTGGCCAGCTTTAAGGTATCAATTCCCCGGCGCTCAAAGTTAAGGCTCTGATTTACTGCCGCACGTTTTAGAAAGCTGTAATCAAAGATCACATGATGGCCTAAAAGGGGCAGGTCTCCTGCAAACTCCAGAAACGCTTTTATCACTTCCCCAATTTCCGGGGCAGACTCCACCTGATCATCACTGATTCCAGTAAGGGCTGCCACCTCTTCCTCCAGCTTGCGGTGAGGATTTACAAAGGTTTCATAAACTTCCCTTATCTGTCCGTCCAGGACCCGCACCGCACCGATCTCAATGACCTTATCCAGTTTTGGGTCCAGGCCTGTTGTCTCCAAATCCACCGCAATATAAGATGATACCATCTTAATGTTCTCCTTTTCCAGCCTTCACCGGCATGGCGCTGGGGCACAGTTCCTGCAAAAAGCATTGCCCGCACTTGGGGCTTCTGGCAACGCAGATGGTTCTTCCCAAGGTGATGATATGGATATTCCATAAGATCCAATGCTCCTTTGGAAGCACCTTCATCAGCTCATATTCGATCTTTTCCGGGTCCTCTGCCTTTGCAAAACCCAGTTTTCTGGAAATCCGCTTCACATGGGTGTCCACCACAATGCTGGGTTCGTTATAGATATTTCCCCGGATGACATTGGCTGTTTTTCGCCCCACTCCTGCCAGGGAGGTCAGCTCCTCTATGGTGGATGGCACTTCTCCGCCAAATTTCTCCACCAGATCCTTACAGCAGGATATGATATTCTTTGCCTTCATATGATAAAAGCCCAGGGAGTGGATATCCTTCTCCAGCTCTTTTAAATCCGCCTGGGCAAAGCTTTGGGGAGAATCGTATTTTTTAAATAAATCCACTGTCACCATGTTCACCCTGGCATCGGTGCACTGGGCGCTTAAAATAACTGCGATTAAAAGCTGCCACGGGGTTTCATGGTTTAAGTAGCAGATGAATTCTGTTCCATATTCCCGGTCAAGAGCTTCCAGCACTTTTAATACTCTGGCCTTCTGCTCTGCTTTTGTTTCTTTTCTTGCCATTCATTCCTCCATATGCCAATCTCATAATCTGCCGCATTATGGGATAAGGCATCTCGTTTCTTATAATCAAAAAGCACCGCCCTTCCATCCCGGAATACCTCGATGTGGGCCATTTTGATCAGTTGTCTTGCCTCAAAGCCTTCGTATCCTTCTTTTAAATAGCAAAAGGAAAGGGCTTCCTCTGCAAAAAATTCCCTCACCCGGGCCTTAAAGGATTCCTGGTCCGCTGCAAAGGAAGGACGGCTTTTTAAATTCTCTCTTAAATACAGATCATATACCAGAAGATCCTGATACTTGGGAAGCTTTTCCGGCACCAGGGTCCCGATAAACTGTTCCAGTATATCATACCGCGCCATGCGGCTGTGGCTGATCCCAAAAAGCCCATGACTTTCGTAATATTCGGCCAGGGCTTCAAACAGATCAAAAGGCGTTTCAAATTCCCTGCAAAGCTCTTTTATGGTAAGCCGGAACTGGCCGCTGTTTCCATAGACCTCCAGCATTTCTTCCAAAGCCTTTAATTTTAAAATCTCACCGTAATCAAGCCATTTGGTAGACAGAACCTCATAGGGCGTCTTCTGCCTGAATTTCAAGCCGTATTCCTCCGCCATTTCTGCCATATAGGAGCCTTTCAGAACCTTTAAAAAGCCAAGCTGAAGCTGCTCCGGCTTCATATCCCAGACCTGGTTAAAGGAATTGCGGAAGCTTTCGTAGTCTTCGTAAGGAAGTCCTGCAATCAGATCCAGATGCTGATGGATATTTCCAAAGCTGTTGATGCGGGCCACTGCATTTTTTAACAGAGTCAAATCCATGTTCCGCCGGATTTCCTTTATGGTACGGGGGTTGGTGCTCTGAACCCCGATTTCAAGCTGGATCAGCCCCGGCCTCATGCGGGACATCAGCTCCAGCTCCTCTTCATTTAAAAGGTCCGCAGAAATCTCAAAGTGGAAGTTGGTCACCCCATTGTCGTGCTCTATAATATGGCGCCAGATTTCCCTGGTATGATTCCTGCTGCAATTAAAGGTTCTGTCCACGAATTTCACCTGGGGAACCCTTTTCTCAATGAAAAAATCCAGTTCCTTTAAAACCAGGGACGTATCCCTTAAGCGCACCGACTTGTCCAGGGAGGAAAGGCAGTAGCTGCAGGAAAATGGACAGCCCCGGCTGCTTTCGTAATAAATAATGCGGTTTTCAAAGCCTGACAGGCTTTCATACAAAAAAGGGATGGAACTCATGTCTGCTGCTGTTTTTAAAGGATTTTCAATGACAGCCCCATCTTCATTTCTCACCGCCACTCCGTCTATGGTACAGAGGGCGGAAACCTTGTCCTTCTTATGGGATCGGTTTCCTTTTAAATAGGCCCGCACCACCTTTAAAAAGGTTTCTTCCCCTTCTCCCGTCATGATCCCGTAAACCGACCGTTCCTGTTCCAGTATCCGGGAAGCGTCATAAGACACTTCAGGACCTCCCAGCCAGATCTCCACATGAGGGAGAATCTTAGGAAGGTCCCGGACCAGTTCCAAGACAAAGGCAATGTTCCAGATGTAGCAGGAAAATCCCACTGCATCCGGTTTCCGGTTGTAAATATCCTTTAAAACCTCATCGGGCTGATTGTTAATGGTATATTCCCCGGTTTCAATCTGAAAGCTTCCATCCTCCAGTTCCCGTTCCTTCCCATAGGCTTTGGCATAAGCCTTTAAGCTGTAAATGGCCGGATTGGAGTGAATATACTTGGCATTGACAGCCGCCAATAAAAACTTCATATTAAACCTCGATCTCTATTTTTCTTCCTGTGGATTCGTACTGGTAATAACGGACCCCTGCCGCGTTCATCATCCGCTTGGATGCATTGACAGCCGGAGTGTCGGCGTACTTGTCCGAGCCGTATACAACGGTTTTGATTCCAGCCTGTATAATGGCCTTGGCACATTCATTGCATGGAAACAGGGTTACATAAAGCTTGCTGCCTTCCAGACTTCCTCCCCTGTAATTAAGAATAGCATTTAATTCACTGTGGGTGGAATAGAAATATTTGGAATTATAGGGGTCTTCCTCTTCACTTTCCTTGGTCCAGGGAAATTCATCATCAGAGCAGCCCAGAGGAAATCCGTTGTAGCCCATGGATAAAATCTTATTATCCTGGCTGACAATACAGGCGCCCACCTGAGTGCTGGGGTCCTTGGAACGCTTCCCTGAAAGAAGGGCCACTCCCATAAAATACTCGTCCCATGTAATGTAATCTTCTCTCTTTCCAGACATATCTGTTTCTCCTTTTACGTTCTGATAATATGGTATCCTGCCGCCTTTACCAGACGGTTCATAATGGCCTGTCCCAAATGATCCTTGGAAAAGCTTTCGGAATAAATATAATCCGCTTCCAGATCATCAAATTCCCTCAGCACAGAATAAAGGCTGTGGGCTAAGGTCTCTTCCTTTGTCCGGATTCCTAAGCTGCGGACAATTCCATGGGGATAACTTTCTCTGGTTTCTTCCGTACATATGATTCCCACCCGGAAGCCTTTGGAAAGCCTTTCCTCCACCAGACGGTTAATGGTCTTTACCACGTCCTTCATCTCTCCCTCTACCAGGGTCAGTTCTGCCTTGGGGGCGTAATGCTTGTATTTCATTCCCGGCGCCTTTGGCTTGACTTTGGCCTTCATAGGGCCTGTGGCAATGGCAGGGTCTAGGTGGATTTCCTGTCCAAGGATGCTGGAAGCCATTTCCTGAGTGACGGCGCCGGGTCTTAAGATAACCGGTTCCTCTCCCGACACATCGATGATGGTGGATTCCACACCAATTCCAACCGCACCTCCATCCAGGATCATGTCTATTTTCCCGTTCATATCCTGCCACACATGATCTGCCGTGGTAGGGCTTGGACGCCCGGAGGTGTTGGCACTGGGCGCTGCCACCGGAACTCCTGCAAGGCGAATGAGGGCATTTGCTATGGGGTCAGCGGGCATACGGACCGCCACTGTATCAAGGCCGCCTGTTGTGCCATAGGGAACCAGCCCGCTTTTGGGAAAAATAAGGGTCAGGGGACCGGGCCAAAAGGCTTCCATCAGCTTTTTTCCCGACTCCGGGACCTGGGAAACCAGGGGAATTAAGTCGTCGAAATCAGCAATATGGGCAATCAAAGGGTTATCGGAAGGTCTTCCCTTTGCCTCGTAGATTTTCTTCGCCGCTTCTTCATTTAAGGCGTTGGCTCCCAGGCCGTAGACTGTTTCCGTGGGAAATGCTACCAGACCGCCGTTTTTTAATATCTCCGCAGGTTTTTTTAACAATTCCTCCTCCGGATGTTCTTTATTTTCTATTATAATTCGTTCTGTTTTCATAGTCTTTGCTCTTTCCTTTTCGCTTTCCTAATCATATCACAGGGGCAGTGACCATGCAACTTTTTTACCGTGACACGGGACTTTAAACTTGATTTTCCAGAATTATGAAGAAAACAATGGTTGCAGGATTTCTATAATAATGATACCATTAAAAAAACATTTTATTTTGGAGGAACACCACATGGCACTGATTATACCCAAAGGTTACGACCCCAGGCTCTCGGTACGGGAGACCCAGGAGGCTATCAAATACATAAGGGATACGTTTCAGAAGGAATTCGGAAAAGAAATGAACCTGGAACGTATTTCAGCTCCTCTGTTCGTGGAAAAAAGCAGCGGTTTAAATGACAACTTAAACGGCATAGAGCGTCCGGTGGCTTTTGATCTTTTAGGCATTCCCGGTGAAACCATTGAAGTGGTTCAGTCCCTGGCTAAATGGAAGCGTATGGCCCTTTATGAATACGGCTTCCTGCCCGGAGAAGGGCTTTACACCAATATGAACGCAATCCGCAGGGATGAAGAGATGGATAATCTCCACTCCTGCTACGTGGACCAGTGGGATTGGGAAAAGGTCATTACCAAAGAGGAACGGAATGAGGAAACCTTAAAGGAAACCGTCCGTACCATTTTTAAGATCATCAAGCATATGGAGCATGAAGTATGGTATAAATATCCCAATGCCGTTAAGAAGCTTCCCGAGGACATCACCTTCATCACTTCCCAGGAATTGGAGGACCGTTTCCCTGATAAGGCTCCAAAGGAAAGGGAAAACCTCATCACAAAGGAATACGGCTGCGTTTTCCTCATGAAAATCGGAGAGAAACTGAGTAATGGAGAGCCTCATGACGGAAGAGCTCCTGACTACGATGACTGGCAGTTAAACGGAGATATCCTCTTCTGGTTTGAAAATTTAAACTGCGCCCTGGAAATCTCCAGCATGGGAATCCGGGTAGATGAAAAATCCCTGGCAGAACAGCTTGTAAAGGCTGGCTGCGAAGACCGCAAAAGTCTTCCATACCACAGAATGCTGTTAAATGGGGAACTGCCTTACACCATTGGAGGAGGCATCGGACAGTCCCGTCTCTGTATGCTCTTACTGGACCGTGCCCACGTGGGAGAGGTTCAGGCCAGCATCTGGCCTTCTGAAATGCGCAAGGAGTGCAGGGAACACAAAATTTTCCTTCTTTAAATTAAAAAGTGGTCATTGCAGAGGTGTATTGCTGCAATGACCGTTTGTTTTATCTTCCATTTAAATATTCCATAATTCCCATGTGGATGGTCCATGCCATCCGATCCTGGTAGTCCTCTGTATTCAAAAGAGCCGCCTCCTTCCAGTTGGTCAGGAAACCGCATTCCACAATGACAATAGGAGTCTTTACATGCAAAAGCAGGTAATAATTATCATTGGGTTTTGCCAATCTGGTGTTTTTCTCTCCCAGCACGTAATCAAATCTCTTTTGCAGTATTTCAGCCAGCTTCTTCCCTTTTTCCGACCGTTTATAGTAAAATACCTGTCCTCCGTAAACCTCCTCCTGGTGATAGCTGTTCTGATGAATGCTCACAGTGAGAGCGGGTTTTGCCTTGTTGATGATTTCACAGCGCTTATTCATATCAGCCACCTTTTTTCTGCTGTCCTTTTCAGAATAAAGGCCGTTGTCATCTTTCCTGGTCAAAATCACTTCCACGTCAGAGGCTTCCAGATACTTTTGCAGCCGTTTGGCTATCTGCAGGTTGATATCCTTTTCCAGACTTCCGTCAACCCCGATTTTGCCCGGATCATTTCCTCCGTGTCCTGCATCTATCACTACCACAGGCTTTTCTTTTCCTGTCTTTACACTGATTCCTGCGGCCATTTTTCCGGCACGGCTGGATATTATGTATACCAATACCAGCAAAAGCACTGCCATAAATGGTTCCCATCTTTTTAATTTCACATTTTCTACCTAATATGTTTTCTTAATGAATTATATCTTTCTGTGAATTAAAAAAGAACCGTTCCCATGACTTTCCCTCTATTCCCCTGTTAAAACATTGTAGTCTTTTGTTCCGTCTCTGATGATCCATTCCAGATACTGGGACAGGATGCTTGGGTATCCCTCATTCATCCAAAGCTTGTAGCCGTTCTTCGCCATGGCCTTATCCCGGATTTCAAACACTTTTCCGGAAGAGCAGGCCACATTCAGCTCCGCATAGACTTTTGCCATCTGTTCCCTTTGGTTGGGAGTCAGATTCTTTAATGAGTCCAGGCGCTCAAATTCATCCTGGGCCTGGTTATAAAATACCTTGCTTAAAAACTGTTTTCCGAATTCATCAAAATTTAAAAGCTCTCTGTTGGTGACTCCTGCCTGCTTTGCCCAGCCCTCCATATCCAGGGCCTTTGTATAGTACTGGAAACTGCCGTCATCTCCGTAGTTCAGAAAACCATACTGACAGGGCGGTGTGGTTAAGGAACTGGTGACTATTTCGTAAATTCCCGAATCCTCGCCAGACCTCATATGATGCTGCACGTGAAGGTGACCGCTTAAAAACAGGGGCACTTCCCAGCTTTCCAACTGATCGATCAGCTGCTCACTGTGTTCAATGGTACAATCCTCCAGATAGACTTCGCTTTCATCAAGGAGGTTGTGGTGGGCCACCGGAATCACGTTCATTCCCAGGTTCCACGCTTCTTCCATCTGCTCTTCAATCCAGTCGTATGTATCATTTTTTATCATTCCGCCTACCAGGTTTCTAGGATAGTACTGGCATGAATCAAGCATCAGGGCTCTGGTATAGTCATTGACTTGGTATACATAGCTTAAAGAGGCGGAATCGCGGCTGACAGCCTCGTTGTAGCCGAAGTTCTGGTAAATGTCTTCAAAGTCCTCGGCCTCTATGGACTCGATTCCCTGGACTGAATCTCCTGCAAAACGGACTGCATAGCGGTTGTTGATATCATGATTTCCCGGAATGACAATGACAGGAATTCCGGCTTCTTCAATCTCCTCCAGCTTTTCGGCAAACTCAATATGGCTTTCCCATTCTCCATTGTAGGTTAAGTCTCCGCTTAAAATTACCAGATCCGGCTTTTCTTTTTTTACTTCATGGATAAATGCATCTGTAATCTCCCAAACGTACTGCATGACCTTTCCGTCCTCGTGCTCCACACGCTTCGTAAAGCTGCTTTGAAAGTCAGTCAGTTCCCTTGCCAGATAATGCATGTCAGTGGCGATGATGATGCGGCTGCCGCTGATCTCTGGCTCGGAAGTTTCTTCCGGCGTGGTTTCTTCCTGGGAGGGAGGCTCTGTTGTTTCCTTTGCTGTTGTTTCCTTTACTGTGGTTTCTGCAGGCGTTGTACTTTCTGCTGCTGTGCTTTCCGGTTCCGGCTCTTTGAAAGAGCAGCCTGCAAATATACACACTGCTGTCAAAACTGCTGCCAATACTATCTTTCTTTTCATAACATGACCATCCTGTCTCTCCCGTTTCTCCTGTTTGGTTCTTATTCGTTTTTATCCAGCCGTACCTGGTCCCACAACCCGGATGGCTCAAATCCCAGCTTCCAGCAGGCCACTCCTGCCAGATCGTATTTTTTGATTAAATCCATTTTCAGGCCGATGGAGCGTTCTTCCTCCATCCATACTTTTTTAAGGCCTTCTTCTGACTGCAATTCTCCGTAATATTGTCCCAGCTCCTCCTGCCAGTACAGTTCTACCTGGTTTTCATCGATCCATTTCTGTGCCATTTCAATGCCAAGAGCAGAAGAAGTGGTGTTTCCGTCTTCTCCTTCGGTCCATACTCTGGTGTAAAAGGGAATGGCGTTGATCACCTTTTCCTTTGGCACCTGGGCCAGGGTATTTTTGATTCCATTTTCTACATATTCAATGGAAGCTACGGAACCGGCATCTCCTCCGGCATAATGTTCATCGTATCCCATGATGATCACGTAGTCGGCTACGATTCCCTGTTCTTTTCTGTTGTAGAACTGGGTGCCTGCGGTGGGAACGTAGTTGTCTATGGATAAGACAATTCCTTTTTCTCTGCATGGGATGGATAGTTCCCGGATGAACTGGACGTAATGGACTCCGGCCTCTTCCTTGATTCCTTCAAAGTCCAGATTCAGTCCGTCGAGGTTGTAGCGCTCTACTTCTGCCATAAGGCTCTCGATCAGTTTTCTTCTAACGGAGGTTTTTGACATGAGGATTTCTGTGTTTACGTCGGTGCTGAAGTTGTTGATGAGGGCCCATACTTCAATGCCTTTTTCGTGGGCTTTTTTTACATATTCTGTGTCGGCTAAGGAGCGGAAGTTTCCCTCATTGTCGGTGAGTTCATACCAGGTGGGGGAGATTACATTGACTCCTTTGGTATTGGCGATTACTTTGTCGAAAGATGCGTTTCCGTCCGGGCTGGTTACTTGGTGCCAGGCAAGGCTGACTGGCTCTTCCATGGAAATGCTTTTATAGGTTGGGGGGACGAAGGTGCTTTGCGGGGTCTGGCTGGTGGCGGTTCCGAGACGTTTGCGTTCTATGTAGCCGATGAAGCCATCCTGGGTTCGTACTTTATCCCATTTTTCCATGGATTCCAGAACTGTGACCTGGGAACCAGGGGTTATTTCGGTTATGATGGGGCTTTTTACTCCGCCTTTTATTCGGAGGCTGCCTTCTTTGACTGCTGTTGCTTTGGTTTCCGGCTCCCAGAGGTTGTTGATGAAGATGCGTTTGTGCAGGTCTTGGTCATAGGTGGATAGACGGATGTCGGTGTAGTTGGCTATTAGACCTATGGATAGGTAAACGCCGTCCTCGTTGACCCATATTAAGGGCTTTCCGGAAGAGCCCAGGGTGGTGTGGTCTGCGTAGACGATGGTATCTGGGAGGGCATATACCAGGAGTTTCTCGTTTTCGTCCCAGTAAAAGCGCTCATTTAAGGTTTGGTTTACCCATTTAATGGGGAGGTATGTTTGGCCTTGAAGGTAGATGCCTTTTTCTTCTTCCAGGTTTTCGTTTAAATAAAGGGCTACCTCGTTTTCTTTTATTCCCAGCAGTTCTGATAGGTCAGCCGGCTCTTTTGAGGGAATGAAACGGTCTAGGAAACGGTAACCGAAAAATATTGCAATTATTAATAAAATTAATCCCAGCGCTGCCACAACCGGCATTGCTTTCCTCTTCATCTGATTTCCTCCTAGGTGTGTATGTGTGGAATGAACTTTTTTGGGGGTGGCCGAGTACGCAGTGGGGACTATGAATTCGAAGGGCTCGTAAATTTATGGGCGTCGGTACAGTCCGTAGTACGGGCCATGAATTAGGTGGACTCGTGGATTTACGGGTGTCGGTACAGTCCGTAGTCGGGCCATGAATTCGGCTGTCTCGTGGATTTATGGGCGTCGGTACAGTCCGCAGTGCGGTCCATGAATTCGGCTGTCTCGTGGATTTATGGGCGCCGGTACAGTCCGCAGTGCGGGTTTCTAATTCTGTGGCTTTTTGAATTTATGGGTGTTGTTGGCCGAGTCCGCAGTGGAGCTCACGAATCCTGCGGACTCGTTCGCTCACGGGCATTCGCCCTATGAAACAGGATTCGAATAAATTTTTTCTTATGTGCAAGCACAACGAAAAATTTTATTCGCCTCCCGTTTCGCACTGCTCATTGCTTTTATGGAGATTATACCACACTTCTCCCCAATTGGAATTTACATTTTCATTACTTTACAATTTCCCCTGTCCCACCCCGCGCACCTGTTGACCAGCTTAAGGCTGAAGATGGTATCCCAGGTGCGCCCCGTTAAAAATCAAATCTGTTTATTTATTATAAACACGGTCAAATCTTATTTCTTTCAGCTTTCCGGTTTTCTCATCGGATATGTAATCAGCCATATAAAAACTATCATCCTCCCTTACCTCAAATATTTTGTTCCAGTCCTTTTCTGGCAGTTCCTCTCCATCAACACAAATGGTGATGCCCTGCTCACGATACCTTTTCAGCCCGGCCAGGCACTGTTCCTCTTTTGTAAGTTCCTGACCTATAGCCTGGTTCTGCTCTTTTTTCATCCATTTTCCCCTGTATTTCTCTTTTTGTATTGTAAATCTTTTCAGCTTTCATCATATCCGGGAGAAGACCACTGGGAAGCTGCGGTGACATATTTCCTCTCCCGTCATTTGAAAAACTGCTGATAAAAACATATGGCTTCTCCGGTGACAGCAAAAGCGTCTACTGAAACCGGAACTCTCCGTACAGGAATTTTAAGCCTCTTTTCCATATTTTTTCTGGCCTCTTCGCTTCCAAAGGTCACAAGAGTCTCCCAGCTTTTTTCGGTCTTATTCCTCTTTCCTTCGAATTCCAGAAACGCCTCCATCTGCCACTCGCTTAAACTCCCAAGAACAAACTGCCTGTCACATCTTAAAAATTCTCTCAGACTGCCCTGGCTTACGATCCCGTAATCCACAATCACCGCCTGATATCCGAACTTTTTGCACAATAATAAAGTGTCTATCCCGGCTCCTTCGTAATAATCCGCCTCCAGAATCCGGCAGCCTCCATTCAAATCCTTTTCTTTCCCGCACATTTTTCTCATGCGCAGAAAATCCTCATGGCTGTTCCACTCTAAAACAGCACACCGCTTTCTCATGACCCCGCTTAAATACCCGGCTGTCATGACCGCCAAATGGGTCACCCCAACGCCCGGACCGGTTCCTATGATCCCAATGATCTGCTGATCCTCCGGTTTCTTATGGGGAATCAGGCTTTTCCATAGTGCTTTTATCATTCCTTTCATTGGGCTTTATCCTTTCCAGGCGGCGGGTATCTTTCCTTAAACCGGAAGTCACCTTAGAGAGCCTATGTACGGCCTGTCTTAAGGATCTGTTTAAAGGCCTGCTTAAATCTCCCCTTAAGCTTATTTAAAAGCCTGTTTATGTTGTTTTCCTTCCTGCTTTTATGATCCCATATTTCCTCTAAAAGTACTTTATAAAAATCCCTGAGTAGAGGGCCTGCCTCAAAAGGGTTGGAGTCATAGGGCACCCGGAAACAACGGGAGGGGTCAACTCCTTCAGGAAGTTTGATCTTGGTTTTCTTGTCCGTGTGGTTGTATACAATTCTATAAGGTACATTTCCTTTGATAATCCGGGTTGCTGCCTCCCAGGCCACCTGTCTACTCCATAAACTGGTATCACATACCAGAATCAGAACATCCGGCTTTTTCAACAATGCCTGTTCCACATCGGTTCCATAGTCCAGAACCCGTATTGCTACAGGCAGCTCCTTTAGCTTCACGCCCGGCCCGTAATATGGTTTCCATAGGAAGCCCCGGTACTGCATCAGGCCATATTGGTCCCGTTCTGCTCCCGTAAATGCTCCCAGTCCGGTTCCCATGCCGGAGTCTTTCATTTCTGTAAATAGGTTGGGGTATCCGTGATTTTTAAGATAAACAGACAGGCCGATGGCGATATGAGTCACCCCGGTTCCAGATTTGCTCCCTGCAAGAGCTATAATAAGAGATGATGATTGTAGACTGTTTTCTGCAGCCGTTCCTGTGCTGCCAAGTTGTTCAAGCCGTTCCTTAAGCTCCTGTGCCGATGAAAAACGGTCTTCCTGACGGGATTGAACACATCCGTTTATGACTGCGGCCAGATCAGCATCCATAGAGGGTGCCGGCACATACGGCAGTTCAGGAAATGTTCCGGAATAAAGATAGTGGAGGACAGCACCAATGGCATAGATATCTGTTCTTTCATCCAGCACTCCATCCTTTAAATACTGTTCCGGAGCCGCACATCCCACGGTTCCATACCTCTCTCCCGCTATATTGGCATCAGCAGGGGAAGCGGCAAATCCAAAGTCAATCACCTTCAGGGTATCGTGGCACAGCAACAGGTTTTTCGGCTGTAAATCTAAATGTAGTATGGGGTTCGGTCCTGCGAGATGCAGGTAATTGATGATACGGGATAGCTGTATTCCATAGTAAATGGTCAGTTCCCGTGACAGATGGCCCTGTTTTTCTACAAGGTCATATAGAGAGTTACCAGCAAGAAACTCTTCAATCAGATAGCTGTAAGATTCATCTTCTTCTACGTCGTAAATAATTGGGATTCCAGGATGGCGAAGTTCTTTGAGGACCAGTGCCTCACGCCTGATGTGTTCATAATTCAGAAAGCTTTTAGGTACCCGCTTGATAGCGCGGTACTCTTCAAGCCCAAGATGAACCGCCAGGAAGACAGTCCCTGCCCGGCCAGTTCCCAGGATTTTACATAACTGATATTTTCCAAACAGTTTTTGGTCAAGAACGCTGCTGACTGCAGCCACCTCCTTTTGCCTGTCCAATATCATCTCTTGTGGTACATTGTAGTATAGTTTATGATTTTTTTCAACTATTTTCCATTAAACTTTTAAAATTTCTAAAATGAACTCCTTAAACAAAGGCTTTACATTTAGGGAATTGAGTTCCTGTGCTTGGAATTGCAGCAGCGGCACAACCTTTTTATGCAGATGAGAATATGGAGATATTGTTGTTGCGCTAATAGATGATTCGAAAAGGCTGTTGATGAGGTGAACTTTATAACTGCATAAAGAATCCGGCAAAAACGCACTTTTAAGTGTAAAAAATAGGGAATAGATGAGTGATGAGCTCAACTATTCCCTGTAAATTATTCATGTCTAATATATCGTTTAAAACAAAGTATAATGTGGTCGTTCTTCGTTAAATATCCAGTATCTTAACCAGTCATCAAGCACGATACCTGTCAGACACAGTGGTAGCCACAGAACACAAAAAAGAGGGCATATCTGCCCCATAATATTTCCAGAAAGATGACTGTAATCCCAAACTCCCCAACCAAATTGGATGTTGACTATGTATCCAGTTATAAATTCAAGACTAGTTACGATTATATCTCCAAGTAATATCTGCTTATAAAGCGGCATTTCCCATAGAATTAATTTATTTATTAGACCTAATGCGATAAAGCAAAAGGAACCAAGAATAAACATAGTCCAATGAGAGGAGCCTCTAAAACTCAATTCTATAATTATATAAGAGGTTCCTCCAACTAACCAGAGGAATAAATATTTAAAGATCTGTTTCATCATTCTGCTCCATCAGTTATGGCTGTGATCTGAGCCAGATAAGCCTTTAAAACCTCAGATTGATACTCCTCTGGCACGTCAACCCCGTAATAAATAGTCTCTAACTCACTATTCATCTCTGCTCCGTCAATCCACGACCTTAAACTATTCGCATATGTAGTATGGTATGAGGCATGGAACATGGCTTTTTCGATTAAAAGAGTAATGTCAGAAGCTGGATAGAAACGGCAGGGCTGTCCATCTGCGTGGTAGATGATCTGTGTCACTCCTGAGGCGATTTGCGCCTGCAAACCGAAAAGATTTAGCTGATCTGTTTGGGAAAGGCTGAAGTGCTCAAAGCCGATGGACAGCTCCACGGTAATTCCGTTGCAAATGATCTGCCCGCAGGCAGCGTTTACCTCTGCCCTCTTTGCTTTTTTTAACTCCTCTAGCGTCGGCTGAATGGTGATGCCTGCCTCCACACCTATTCCGGACATTTTGGATAGGTGAGATATCTGAGAGTCAAAAGTCTGAGCTTGTCTCTGAGAATCTTCATACTGCTTTTGAATCAGCATAAGGGTATGGTAATCGACGAAAGGATAACAAGCATATCCTTGAAAGATTTTTTCTCCATTTTCATCGACCTTATATAGTAACTCATGGGTTATTTCGTCCCGGGCGTTACTCCCGTCTTCGTTGAAAAGCATTTCGTAAACTGGTTCGTATTTATATCCCCGGATTACAGCATCACATAAATTTCCGAACATTTCTTCTCTGGTCGATGTTACTTCAAATTCAATTGGTTCCATATAAAAGCTTGGTAGCGTATCAAGAGATAAAATCTCGTATTGATGATTTGTATATATTTTCATTAATTCATTCCTTTCTTGCGGCCTCACGGGCATGTTTGAGGGATATGTGCCTGCTCCTCTCGATTTATACAATCGAGGATATAATGATGCGAACTGGACATACAGATTAGCAGAAACATTCCAATGGCAGTCTGGCATGATTGAGTATTATTGCGATGGATCTGGCTCGCCTGTCATGTCCGTAAATAGAAATTTAACAGGTTATAGATTATTACAATGTTGAGGTTTATGCGCATACAAACACATCTCTAAGCCTTAGAGCAGAAGATAGTATAAATTGGGATAGCAAAAATACGCAACGAATTCAACAAGCATAACCGCTGGAAATTATGGAACATTATCCCTTAATATATCACAATTACCAGCAGTTTTATTTCTAACACTCGCTTTAGGTGGTAGAGCGTACATATATGTTTATGACTTAGTTACCCCCCTTAGTAGACACCTTCAAGGGTTATGTGCTTACTCCTACGAATTTGTATCTAAAGATGTTTTTAAAGTATCAAAAAAGATGACCGGCTTATTGTTAGACATATCATAAAGAATAACATCCATTACTTCCTTGGCTCCGAACTTAGTATTAGCACCCATTATATTTCCTCCTGTTTTTCAATAAAATAAGTTGATACACAAAGTACCAACTTTAATCATTTGGTTTCTTTATTTTTGAAAGCCAATGTTGAAGTTTTACATCTTCACTTTTAGCACCGGCTATCAATGCTTGTATATTAACGTGAAAGTCATCCATAATTTTTAAACGGTTGAACTGATTGTTAAACTGGTATATATCATAACTTTCATATACTTCCTGTAATGACATGTGCTCTGCCTGTGCAAATATGCTTATTAAATCTGTCATGGTAAGACTGTCGTCATCACCGCCGATGCTCTTTGCTTTTTTAACTTTTTCTCTTAATTTTTTTCTTTTTTCCAAGAGCTTTTTAGCCATTTCTCCACTAGGATTTTCACATTCATCAACATCATCTAAATCAACCAAGCAATTTCTTTGTTTTAAAATTTCTCTAAAATTATCATAGTTTAAATGATTTAATACGTATTTCTTGTCATTATCATCGCCTATGATAAAGCCATAATCCTGATGGAATACAACCTTTTTTCTAAAGAAAAGATTCAAGAATGCTGGTATTAAAATAAACAAAGAATTTGAAACATGATCTGGTTCTACTTGTGTCTTTTTTATTTGGGCATGTTCCTGTAGCATATTTAACATAATCAGCATAAAGGTATTGGGGTTTTCAACGGCTCCGGTTAACAGCTCATTTGCCTTATCATCATCCATACATAAAATAGATATTACGTTTTGTAATTTTGAAAAACCGGCATCGGCCATTTCTCCCAGTGTAATCCTATATGTGGGTATTTCATCTAAATACAATACACTGCCTCTAAGTAGTTTGTGTTCTAAATCGTATTTATTCAAATCATCACCATTTTATAATTTGGTATCTATATCAATTACCCACCATAAAACTCCTTGTTTGCGCAAAATGTGTTGCCGGCTGTAACCTCAGTCTTTTCAAGGTGTTTATGATGGGATAAGTTTGAAGTTGGAAGGAGTGAATTTATAGGTCGTTTATTCACTCATTTTCCGTACCAATAGAAAAATGAACCTTCCAACTTTGAATCTTGGCCAAAGATTCTGCTTATTATTGATTAACGCCTAACCCTACTCGTCTGCGTTACTGTATGTCTCCGTATTGTTTCTGCCAAGTCTTTCGTATGTGCACTACTATTACACTTGTCAACTGACATATTCCCAATCTGATTCTATTATTATTTCACAAGTCCCCCATATTTCAACGCCCCGTCATCACCAGGTATCAGTGTCACCGGCTCTGCAACCATTTTTCCATCACTGTCGAGACAATAAATCTTATTAGAATCAGCGATTAAAGTGCCTTTTAGCATAGCGCCGTCAGGGCCAAGATAATACCAATTACCATTATATTGATACCAGGTATTTCTGACCATAAGGCCGGCTTCATGAAACCAATACCACTTCCCGTTATCATTAAGCCAGTTGTTCCGGATCGGAAGACCTGTATCTCCGTTGTAAAATCTCCAGCCGCCATCTTCTTGATGCCAGCCGGATTTCTTCTCCGGAACTGCCGCCAAAGCCTCTTTAAACATATCCCATGTGTGCTTTGTGTGGTTATAGACATATGGATTCGGACATATCTTCCCGGTCACATCATAGTGACGGATCACCCGGTCAACGGAAATTCCATACAAATTCATTAGATACTTTGTAAGTTCAATAGCTGAATTTATGGTGGCATCTTCAAAGTACCAATCTTTGGAGTCAGATGTCCGTGAACACTTATTTCTTACACACATTTCAATATTTACACAATTCGTATTTTGGGCAATTCCATATAATGAACCGCCTCCAGTGGACTGTTTCGTACCGCCAACAGCCCAACAATATCTTGTCATTGGACTTGGATTATACTGCCAAATATCTCCAGAAAATCCCACAAAAAAATCAGCCGATGCATTTGTAGTAGTCCGCTGATTGTAATAGTTTATATTGGCTTTGGCATCTCCAGTGGCACCAACGTAATGTATAACTATGTATTCTATTTTACCTGGGCGAACAGATGTATTATGTGTCCAGAAATTTGCATTTTGATTAATCTGCATTTATCCCCTGCCTCTTTTCGTACGGTAATTGTGGAAGTGGGGAAAGGAAAAAATTAATTATATTTTTCACCCTTCCCCTTTATGTCATTATCTCAGAAAGAGCTTTGCATGCTCAATGCTCTGAAAGCCTTGATTTTAGCCGGGTTTTTCGTGTTTCACTTACTTTTGAATTTTTTTTAAGGATTATTTTATGCATAATATCTGGTTAATGCATTGGTACGGTTGACTTCCCGGTAGCAGTTTTCGCAATACTTTGCTCTGTTATTAGTCACTAAAAACCGATCCCTACACTTTACACATATTTTCGTTCCATTTACATTAGCTTCAATATTAGAATAAATCACATCACCGAATAGTCTCCAAAGAGTATCTTTATTGATTTCATTTTGTAACTCTCTTATTAAAACATCTACTATAACAGTAGCGGGTTCTCCAATAATACTCTCGAACATTTTACGCTGTTTACCTGAATCCAATTCAATTTGTAAGAGTGCCCGGTTTTTATCGTCTTTCCCAAGGACTGAAAAATCCATATGAGATAACTTCCTTATATTAATGGTATCCACATCTCGATAAAGCTGTATAATTTTATCTGCTAATTCACTGCATACGTTTATATCAGGATTTTTCATCAGAACTTTATATGAATATTTTCCAAGCAAGTCTTTAAAAACAATACGATTGGTTTTTGCTATATCAAAGATTCTATCTATATTACACTTACCAATATCCTCGACCTGACATTTGTTTTTATTTTTAGCATAAATGAAAAAATGGAGGACTTTTTTTCCACTGTATTTTTTATAATTACTTATGATATTTTGGGGAATATCCGGTTTATATAAAGTTTTGGCGTAATCTATGGTAAAATTCACATCTACACATCTTAGAGCAATAACATCAATAGCCTCCAACACTTCTTCCTTTGTACTGTTCGGATTTAAAGTCATCCATACCTTTGTAATTTCATTGCTTGGTGTACCAATATTGCCATGGTGATATGCCATAACAATTCCGTTAAAAAGTGAAGAGTTGTCCAAAACAGTGGGGCTAGCCTTTGGCATTTCGTAATAGTTGGGAATCATTCCATATTTTTTTTGAAACATCTTAGCACATTTTATAATAACCTTATTGTTATGTACCAATAGTTTATCTCCATCATTATCATACATGAGGAGTTTACTCATTGTATCTTTCATTCCAATATATATACTATTTGACTTTGTCCATTTTTTTATAGTGTCACTTACCTGGTTTTTTCTAATACAATGTGCATGATCTAAATGGGGAGAACGAAGACAATCAACTTCTTCTTCATCGCGAAACAAATTACAAGAAACACTCCCTTCTTTCACAAACCCAAAATCTTCAATTTTCTCTTTATTCATATCGGTAAACCACCACTGCAAACAAGCCAGCGGATCAGGGATTACATATGTATATGCCCCATTGATATCAAACTTACATGTTACAGATGATGACATTAAAGATTATGAGGAAGATTTAGAGGTTTTATCACTTGAAGTTGATAATAGTAGTAAACTTTTAGAAAGGTCAAATCACATTTCTTTAATTGCACTGATTGCATATACATATCAAAATGACATCATTGGATTGGAGAAATGGTTTCCGGGGTTTTTTGAGAGAAACCGTGTGTTTAAGATAAATCAAATAGAGAATTATTTATATATGAAACAGGATCTAGAGGAATATGTTAGGGGGAAAATGTTGGTTCCAACTGAAAGCAGAAGCAAATTACCTTTTTAATTCAGTAACCTTTAAAATCAAATCAAAAGGATGTTTACAGGGGAGAAAATGGCTTCTCCATTCCTCCCCTGGTTCCTAAAATTTTTCCCTATGAATTTTTTCAGTCAACAGTTCTCCAAGCTCATGTGCCTTCGCCTCTGCCTCAGGAATGCCCAAAGAAAGGATTGCCTCCAGCCGGAAGCTTTCAGGAAATCCCAGCTTCTCCCTCACATACTCATCCGTTGTCTTTCCCTCTGCTTCCCGCAGCCTTCCCTGAATCCAGCAGCTTCCCACTCCCAGGCTGTCTGCCATCAAATGCATCTGAGCCAGGGCAATGGAACAGTCTTCAATCCAGACATCTGTTTTTTCTGAATCAGCGATAACAACGATGGCGCAGTCTGCGCCCTGGAGCATTTTTGCGGCTCCTATCCTGCATTCTGACAGATATTGAAGAGTTTCTTTATCCTGGACAACGATAAATTCCCATGGACGTATGGCACGGCCGGAGGCTGACAAAAGCCCGGCCTGTAAAATGGTTTCAAGCTTCTCTTCGGGAATCCTTTCTCCGGTGTACCGCCTGATGCTGCGGCGCTTTCTCATGATTTCAAGTAAATCCATTTTTAACCTATCCTTTCCTGATTCCTTACAACTTTCTTCTTTTCTTTTGGCCTTGTGAGATCATAGCTTTCCTGGATCATGCGTTTTACATCTGCCTCTGGAACTGTACCATCCAGAATTATGGAATTCCAGTGTTCTTTATTCATATGATAGGCAGGAACTACCGATTGAAATGCATTTCTCCAAAAATCACGCCATTCTGTGCTGCATTTCACATTGATCCAGATGTGGTCCTGACGCTCATAAATACAGGCAAAAGCTTTTGAATTCTTTTTATGGCGCATTAAGGTCCAATTCGGGTCATGAAAGGGGTAATCCTCTGTCACACCCTCAAATTTGCTGCAAAATGCAATTGCCTCTTTTCTGGTTTTCACGCTTTCACCTGCAATCCATATATTTCATATATTGCCAGCATGTCCTTATACAGCAGTTTCTTTCCCATCAACTGCCGGTAGGTGGCTGATTTTGTTTTATCCTCTGCCTTCAATTGTTCCATCTTTTTTACCGCATTGTCATATTCGGTCTGAATTGCAGTTTGCATCTTTTCGTAAGCCCGCAGCTTCTCTTCTCTTTCCATAGGCTGATTTTCACCTTTCTCTGTATCTGGCTGCCAGTCCCTTTAAAAAGCATTTAACATACCGGTCCCCGCATACCCTGTAATTGCGTTGTCCTTCCCTCCGTAATAATGCACTTAATTCACTGTTTGATAAATCAATCCCTGCTGTTTTAAAAATTTCAAGCATGTCCTCACTTGTAAGAGATAATGCAATTTTAACTTTTTTCAGAAAAACATTATTTACAGTTCTGCTGTCTTTTATCATAAAAGCCTGCTTCTCAGATTCTTCCGGTTTTGATTCTTGTTTTCCTCTTTTAAAGATGATAAAGCCGTTCATAAAAGACTCCAGGGTGTGAAGATCACATTGGTTGATATTCTCATCAGCAGACTTCTCCTGAGCCGAACCAATGGTTCCGCTATCCTTGGGCTTCAGCAGCATTTTTTGCAGTTCTTCCCTGGTTACTGTGACCCCGCCCAATTTAAATATTTTTATCATATCTACATCTTTAATATCCAAAGCATATCTAAATCTTATTAATATATCGTTGTTCTCCATATGACCTCTTCTTAAATGTATTTTTAAATATCCTATCATTATGATCCTGTTTTATCAATGTTTATCCGCTGCCTTTATCACCTTTAACTGCTTGCCATTGATCTTGGTGCTTTTCATGGCCTCCAAAACCAGAGGGCCTTTTCCGTTTAATATTTCCACATAAGTGAGAGTATCCTGAATGGCTATAATTCCGATGTCCTCCGCCTCCATTCCTTTAATATTGGACAACACTCCCACAAAATTGGCTGCCCTCAGCTTCTTTTTCTTTCCGCCGTTAAAACGCAGTTTCATAATACCTTTATTTAATTCATCACTTTTCGTCTTTTTGATCCGGGAAGCCCTGTTTAATTTTTCATCAAAGGACGGCTTATGAGCGGATACTTCCTCTCTGTCAGGCTTTCCTGCTTCCTGAATTTTAAATCCGATCAGTTCTTCAATATCCCGGAGGTATCTGTTTTGGGTGGGAGCCACAAATGAGACAGCTTTCCCCTTTTGCCCCGCACGCCCTGTCCTTCCGGTGCGGTGGACATAGGTTTCTCCTTCCAGAGGAATATCGTAATTAATAACCAGGGAAATATCTTCCACATCAATTCCTCTTGCCGCCACGTCTGTGGCAACCAGATACCGGTACTTTCCCCTTTTAAACCCATTCATGGCAGATAACCGCTGCTTCTGTTCCATTCCGCCATGAATTTTATTACAGGGATATCCCAGACCAGCCAGGCCATCACATACCATATCCACCCGGTCCTTTGTACTGCAAAAGATAAAACAGCTGTCCGGATTTTCCATTATAGTAACATCGGTAAGAAGATTGAATTTATCTTTTTCATCGGTGATATAAAGAGAATGCTCCGTATCAGCCGTCATAATGCCGGATTCGCCGACATTGATACGGACCGGGCTTCTCATGTAGTCTGCTGATATTCTCTCAATCTCTTCGGGCATGGTGGCGGAAAACAACATTGTCAGCCGTTCTGCGGGCAGCTCTGCAATGATTTCCCGGACCTGTTCAATGAATCCCATATCCAGCATCCGGTCCGCTTCGTCAATTACCAGCCAGGTAATCTTACTCAGGGGCAATGTGCCTTTCCTGATATGATCCATTACACGCCCCGGAGTGCCTGCAACTACGTGGGTTTTCTGCTTCAGCTCTGATTTTTCTATGGAAAACGGGTGTCTTCCATAAATTGCTGCTGCCTTTATTCTCTTAAATCTTCCTATGTTGGTAAAATCTTCTTGTACCTGAACAGCAAGCTCCCTTGTAGGAGTCAGAATAAGGGCCTGAGGTTTATTTTCAAGCCATTCCACTGATTCACATATTGGAATAGCATATGCTCCTGTTTTTCCGCTGCCGGTCTGAGCTTTGACAATAAGGTCATTTTTTTCTAATGCTAAGGGAATGATACTGACCTGGACCTGGGTAGGAATATCATACCCCAGGCCATCCAGTGCCATTTGAATCTCCCCACTGATTGTAAAATTATGAAAACTTGTATTATTCATTTTATGCCTTTCACTTAATATGGCATCCGTATCATCCAGTAAGGAGCTGCCAAATATTTCGATAAAATCTTGTATCATTATTGAATTATTATGAATAGTTCTCGCTTAATTTATTATAAATCAAGCTGATCAAAAAGCACATTCCTCCTCCTGCTATCAATGCAAGAACTCTGGTAATGGAATTTTCTCCGTTTAAATCCACAACAATAAATTTAGCCACCATGATGATTGTCAGCACAAGTCCATACAGCCTTATGCTTCTGTTTCTCAGCTTAAACCCTGCTGATATGCTTCCTATTGCCACCATCAGGCCTATGATGCTATATGACGCAGAAGTGATGTTCAAATCAAAGAAGGACCAAAGCACTGTCCATGTCAGCACCAGATATTTAAAAACGATCCAGATTCCTGTTAACAGACTGTTCCGTCCGCTGCCGGAAAGAAGCAGCTTGCTCTGTACAAGTGCAATTGCGATCACTGCCAGCGCAGCCATCAACTGTAAGTATACTCTGTCCGCTGCTCCCATTTCCAGAAGGCCGTAAAGATATAAGACGGTTGAAACAGCATAACTCAGCACCTGCATTCCTTTGTCTTCTTCCAGCCCGTCATTTTTTCCAAAGAAACGGAACTGTTCATTTTTCCAGTTCTTAAAATAACCATATCTCAATAAAACAATGGTGGCAATAACAGCGATGAAATAGCCGGTCACACTGTCAGTGTACGCACTGATACCTGACAAATTCATACTGTTGATAAGATTGGAGGGTATGCTAAAGCTGTTCGCCAGCACGACTATCATGCCAATTATTTTTAAACCGTTGATCCGGGCATATTGCCTGGAATCCATACATTTCCACAGTACATATCCCATAACTCCAAGCTGCATGAGGCCATAAACAGAGGGAATCAAAGAATTTGAGTAATTGCTGACCAGAAAAACGGAATCCAATAAGCTGATGGCTCCGATTAAATAGAGCCTGCTTTCCCCTTTCCAAATCTTCTCACTTGCAATCAGCAGTAATCCAATTAAAATAATTCCTGTGGGAACTTTATACAACTCTAAATTGATAAACAAAGAAGTAAAAACCAGGATGACTGTATAATATCTGGTCAGCGCCCGTTCCATTCTTTTATAATATACCTGGTTTAGTATGAACTGAATCAGGTATATTGCAAAAAACAGCATATAACAGGTTATTGTCCTTAAGTCCAGGTAAGTGGAGTTTAAATAAGCGATGAATAAAATGGTAAGTAGTGTGGTGACCGCACTGACGATCAGATAAACAGGGACCGCCTTTGTATTATTGATCACTTTATAAAGCAGGTTCATAAGAACATAGATCATAAAAATCAAAGCAATCTGCAAAGCATAACCATTGAGCAGATATCCTGATCCAAAAAATCCGTCTGCATAACAGCGAAGCAGTATGGATGCATAGCTCACCATTGATAAAGTCAAACCTGCTACTAGCTCTACTTTTCCTTTACGCAGTGCTGTATAAATCATGACCCCTGAAATACTGGAGACAAACACAAACAGCAGAAGCAATTCCCCATCTCCCTGCATAAGCACCAGGCCCAGCATCAAGGTGATATAACTTCCTATATAAGCTATGATCGTTGTAAAAAACAAATTTGTGTACCGGGAAGACATCATAAAAAGCACTGCCCATATCCCGGCCAGAAGTATGGACATATTATTTCCAATTAAATGAAATGCCAGATTGGCTGATAAAATCGCAATAAACAGCAAACCGGCTCCTGTTCCAAGGATTATGGAAGTGATCGGGTTCTTTTTTGTCCTTATGAGCCAAAAACCTAAAGCAGACAGCGCTGTACCTGACAATGCTATAATAGACAGCTTGATTTCCGGCGTCATCCGGTTCCACACCAGACCGATAAAGGAAATGGCAGCTACAAAAATAAGCACTGTTGCCAAAGCACCTATGATGTATTTTCCAACCAGAGCTTCCTTGTCTTTTGGCTCGTTTTTCTGAATAATAGGCTGGCGCTTTTCTTCCTTAGGCGTCTTTACCGCTGCTGCAAGATTTCCTGGTATTGCCGGCTTTTGTATCGGCTTTTGTACCGGGTTGTGCATCGTGTTTTGTATCGAATCTTGTATTGGTCTTGGCCTTTCTGTTTCAAAGCCGGTTTCAAAGCCTTTTACAAGGCTTTCCAAATGGGCTACTCTTTGTTCCAGTTCGGCGATTCTCTCTTCTGATGATTTCATTTTACACCTCCTGTTCTCCATTGGGCTCAATGAGGTAGTCGGGACTTACTGATAACCATATTTTACCACCGATAGGTTTTAATTACAACATTTTTGATTGTTTACACACCTTTGCACAATTTCTGCTTTTCCCCTTAGCTTCACTCTCCTTTTTGCCATCCATGCATTACTGAATAAGCTGTAATATCTTTCTCACAGTATTCGCATTTCTGATGGTAATACTGTCATATACAGAAGAACCTACGATCTTCGACCACCGGGTTCTTGAAAAGGTCTTAACAGGTGCCGACCAGAAAATAACCCTGCCATGATGATCAACTGATTCATATTCCGGCTTGGTTTCTCCCACCTCTTGAAACACCTCATCTGCAGTTACAGGCGGTATTACGAAAATCGCATTGTGCCTTGACCCCTCATCCTCCCCCCACCATGCCGGAGCATGGTCAATGGCATCCCGCATGTCGGCCGCAGATATGATCGCAACCGGAATGTTTAATTGAAACTTATTCAAAATTAAGGCTTCACATTCCTTTTTCAGCTTTTCCTCATCGGTGTTATCACTGGAAAAAACAATATTTCCGCTGTTTATATATGTGATTACATTCTGAAATCCATTTTCTTCAAAGTGCTTCTTTAATTCGGGCATGGATACCTTATTCTTTCCTCCCACGTTAATTCCACGCAGTAAAACAATATACTTTTCCACCGGCAGCCCGCCTTTCTTTATTTCTTCATCCGCTCCAATTGATATAAAAGGCAGCCCTGTCATAATGGCTGCCTTTTCACTGCAAAAGTCCCAAAATTCACACTCTCAGGGCTCCCCTGAATCCTCTGGAACTGTAAAAAGAGGGGGCGCTGTTATGATATACAAAAACATTCCCATAACGCCGGTCCATAAAAAGGGCGCCTCCCAGCTTTCTGATATCAGGAGGGGTCTTCACCCAGGTGGAAGTCTTGATATCAAATTCCCCAAGCTTCTGTAATTCCCGGTATTGTTCCTCTGTCAGAATCTCAATTCCCATGGAAGCTGCCATGCCGACAGCATTTCCTTCGGGATGCACTCCCTTTTTTTCCCTCTGTTCCTGTCCCGCAGGGTCATAGCAGGTATTTCTGCGTCCCTGGGGAGTTTCTGCAGAGCAATCATAAAAAATATATTCCCCGGTTTCTCCATCCTGTCCCACCACATCCGGTTCTCCGCCGGTTCTTTCCATTTCACCAAGGGAACGCAGCTTTTCCGCATCAGATTCCAGCCGTTTCCTCACGTTCTCCCATTCCAGCCCCTTATGGCGGTCCATATGAGTTTGAAAACGGTTTTCCAATATATTGAGCAATTCTGAGTTTGACATAAATCTCCTCCTTTGCTTTGGCTTAAACGAAACGGCACCTATTTCCTATCTCATTTCCCAGCTCTTTCAAGAGCAGCTATCTCCAGCTTCTTCATTTTTAATAGCGCATCCATAACCCGTTTTCTTCCTTCTTCCCCAGCTCCTGCCATAATCTCATCCATATGTTCAGGCACGATCTGCCAGGATAAACCAAACTGGTCCTTCACCCAGCCACATTGCTCTGACTCAGGAACAAAGGAAAGCTTCTCCCAGAAATAATCGATTTCCTCCTGATCGTTACAGGAAACCATCAAAGAAAAGGCTTCATTAAACGTAAAATCTCCACCCATTCCGTGATCCATAATAACTATCTGATTCCCTTCCACATTCAGTTCACTGTAATTGATTACTGCCCTTTCCTCCGGAACCTCTCCCTTCTGGTAATAATTCACATATCCCTTCTCAGCCCCTTCAAAAACCGAAGCATAATAATCCAGGGCTTCTTCTGCTTTTCCGCACGCCTCTCCCGAAAACAGCAGGTTCATCCTGATCCGCTGCTGTTCTTTGTCAGAGTCAACCAGCATAAGCTGCCAGCTAAGACCGTACTTGTCCTGAACCCAGGCATACCGTTTGCTGAAGGGATACTCACCCAAAGGCATAAGCTCTATCCCTCCCGCGGACAAACTGGAATGGAGCCGGTCAACTTCCTCCGGGCTGGTGCAGGCGACCATAAGGGAAATGGAAGGGTTGAGGGAAAAATAAGGTCCGGCGCTGATAGCACAAAACCTCATGCCTGCAAGCTGAAAGTCAACCGTATGGGCATCGCCTGACGGGGTATCAGAAATGGTGCTGGTTTGAATAATTTTGGAATCCTCAAAAAGCTCCGTATACCACGTTGCCGCTTCCAGCGCTTCTTTGTCATACCATAAATGTGGAATTATTTTCTGCATCCTGTCAACCTCCTGATTTTTTATTATTGTAACCATAAATTTTTCTGCTATTGCAATTGTTTAAACAAAGCCAATGATAATTACACAACAGCCGCTGATCAAAAACTTTAAATCAACGGCTGTCTTTTTCATTATCTTATTACAGAACCCCTTTGGTAGACCACACTCCGTCAATTCTCGGTTCATACATGGCAGCCATATCCAGAGCCTTGGCAAATGCCTTAAAGCTGCCCTCTGCGATATGGTGATTATTAAATCCGCTCATCTGCTTTAAGTGAAGATTCATTTCAGCGGAATAGGAAACCGCATAGAAGAAGTCCCGGATCATTTCCGTGTCCACATCTCCGATCCTGGGCACAGTGAACTCCACATCCCATTCAAAATACGGCCTTCCGGACAAATCAATGGCGCACAGCATCAGCGTCTCATCCATGGGAAGAAAAAAGTTTCCATAGCGTTTAATTCCCTTCTTTTCTCCAAGTGCCTTCCTGACTGCCGTTCCAAGGACAATGCCCACATCCTCTATGGTATGATGAGAGTCCACATGCAAGTCTCCCTTGCACACCAGATCAATGTCAAAGAGTCCGTGACGGGCCAGTCCATCGATCATATGGTCAAAAAATCCGATTCCTGTATTGGAACTGCAAATGCCTGTCCCATCTAAATTGAGAGTCAGAGCGATGTCCGTCTCCTTTGTTGTCCTTTTTATATGCGCAATTCTTGGCTCCATTTTTGTTTCCTCCTCATGTTCCGGATGATTTGCACAGCCGTTTCTTGTTACCAAGCATACCATATTATTGAAATCCAGGCAATGATAAAAATAAGGCCAGCCCTTTGAAAAAAGGCTGGCCCTGTAATTTGTATATTAATAGAATAAACGGTTCACTGCGCTGAAAATACCTCTGATAGACGCTCTGGTAATGTTGGAGCTGATACCCACGCCATAAGTGGTCCGGCCTGTTTTCACATCCAGCAAATGGATATAAGAAGCCGCCTGAGCCCCTGAACCGGAAGTGAGTGCGTGCTCGTTGTAATCCAGAACCCGGATCTCAATACCAAGCTCTTTCTCCAGTCCCTTCTGTACCGCATCAATAGGTCCGTTTCCGACACCTTCAAAGATCTTCTCTACGCCGTGTTCGGTATAGCGTACCCTAACGGCTGTTGAGAACTCTGTATCGTCCTCTGCTTCTGTAATTTGCGCTTTGCGGAAGTGGATAGGTTCTTTCTTTTCTGTGTAATGGTCCTTGAACTCCTGCATGATCTGCTCGGGAGCAACCTCGCCCTGCTTTTCGGAAATGGCCTGAATCACATCGGCAAATTCCTTGTGCATGCCCTTTGGAAGCTTGAAGCCGTAGAAGGTATCCATAACAAAAGCTACGCCGCCCTTGCCGGACTGGCTGTTAATCCGTACAACCGGCTCATACTGCCTGCCGATATCTGCCGGATCGATGGGAAGATAAGGAACCTCCCAGAATTCGTTCTTTCTCTCGTTCATAGCCTGAACGCCCTTGTTGATGGCATCCTGGTGAGAACCGGAGAATGCGGTGAAAACCAGTTTTCCTGCATAAGGATGTCTTGGTCCCACTTCCATCTTGGTGCAGCGCTCGTAAACCTCTACGATCTCCCGCACATTCTCGATGTTCAGTTCCGGATTGATACCCTGAGAAAACATGTTATAAGCCAAAACCATCATATCTACGTTGCCGGTACGTTCTCCGTTTCCAAAGAGGGTTCCTTCCACTCTGTCGGCTCCGGCCAGCAATGCCAGTTCTGCGGCTGCAACACCGGTTCCTCTGTCATTATGAGGATGAATGCTTAAAATAATGCTCTCCCTGTTTTTGAAATGGGTGTGCATCCATTCGATCTGGTCTGCATAAACATTGGGTGTTGTCATCTCAACAGTAGAAGGAAGATTGATGATGATCTTCTTATCCGCTGTAGCGCCCCATGCCTCCTGTACTGCTGTACTGACTTCAAGGGCATATTCTAACTCTGTTCCTGTAAAGCTCTCGGGAGAATACTCCAGAATCACTTCTCCGTCAAAGCCCTGCATATACTGCTTCACCCACTCTGCACCCTGGACAGCGATCTCCTTGATCTCATCCATGTTCTTGTTGAAAACAACATCTCTCTGCAAAGTAGAAGTGGAATTATAAATGTGTACAATGGCCTTCTTCACTCCCTGAAGAGCCTCAAAAGTCCTTTTGATCAAATGCTCCCGGCACTGAACCAGAACCTGAATCACCACATCATCAGGAATCAGCTTTCTTTCCACAAGCTGCCTTAAGAAATCAAACTCAATCTGGGAAGCCGCCGGAAAACCAACCTCAATCTCCTTAAAGCCCAGCTTCAGTAAAAGGTTGAACATCTCCACCTTTTCCTCCACTACCATAGGCTCTACCAATGCCTGGTTTCCATCTCTCAAATCAACGCTGCACCAAACAGGCGCTTTCTCAATCTCTTTACTTGGCCATTGTCTTTCCGGGTAATTCATTACCGGCACTCTTTTATATCTCTGATAATTCAACATAATCTTATCTCCTCCATCATATAAGTCGTCTTTAAATCCGGCTCTCTGCAGTCAGCCTTTTAAATTTTCTTCTAAAAAACCGTCACAGGCTTTGGAGTCGATAAATCACGCTGTATTTCCAGACAATGAACAACGTGGTTTTTATAGGTCTAACCCCATCTATCATCATTCCTTTTCGTTAAAATCACATACCTTAGCCAAAAAAGGGGCTTAGGTAAAATGTTAAGTTATTATAGCACGAAAAAAAATGTCTTACAACCAAAAAATATTTTTTCTTCCAGTATATATTTTAGCATACCTAAAAGCCCTTCACCTCAATCCCTGCTTCCAAAAGGCCTTTCCTTATCTTTTTTACAAATTCCAGGGCCTTCACCCCATCTCCATGAACGCATACAGAGTCCGCCTCAATAGAAACCACACTTCCGTCAATGGCTTCCACCGCACCTTCTTTTGCCATTCGGATCACCCGGTTTACGGCCAATGCCTCATCTTCAATCATAGACCCCTTCCGGTTTCTGGAAACCAGGCTTCCATCCCTTTCATAAGCCCTGTCTGCAAATACTTCACTTGCAGCAGACAGTCCCATATCCTTTGCCGCCCGAAGCATCTCACTGTTGCTGAGAGCCAGGAGAACCAGGCTGTCATCCACTTCTTTTATTGCCTGGCAGATGGCCTTTGCCAGTTCATAATCCTTTGCCGCCATATTGTATAAAGCACCGTGAGGCTTCACATGGCAGAGTCTGACTCCGGCTCCCTTGCAAAAAGCACTTAAGGCTCCAATCTGATACATGACGCCGGCCTTTACCTCTCCGGGCGAAAGGCTCATATTTCTTCTTCCAAACCCTGCCAGATCAGGAAATCCCGGATGAGCCCCTGCCCTGACGCCATATTTTTTACACAAAGCCACGGTCTGTTCCATGACTACAGGATCGCCCCCGTGGAAGCCGCAGGCAATATTGGCTGATGTGACATAAGGCAGCACCTCTTCATCCAAACCCATTTTATACGCACCAAAGCTTTCCCCTAAATCGCAGTTCAAATCAATGACCGGCATATTCTCACCTCTAATTTTTTAATTCCGCATTTTTCAAATCCGTAATAAACATGTACCCCGGAGAATGAGTGATCACAAAGGGCGGCTTGCTGTTCATCACTGCTGCCTGGGGCGTTACCCCGCAGGGCCAGAAAACAGGCACTTCTCCGTCATATATGGTCACCGGATCTCCAAAATCCGGTTTGCTGATCTCTTTTATTCCAAGAACTTCCGGATAACCGATGTGAACAGGAGCCCCGTGAACTCTTGGCATGGAAGCGGTAATAGCAACCGCCCCGGAAACCTGGCGATGGGGAATGGGCCTCATGCTCACTACCATATTTCCTGAAAACACTCCTGCCGGTGTACAAGGGATATTGGTATGAAACATGGGAACATTGACCCCTTCCTCAATCTGCCTCACTGGGATTCCCGCTTCCAAAAGTGCTGTTTCAAAAGAAAAACTGCACCCAATGAGAAAGCTCACCAGCTTTCCTCTGTTTTTTTCATATTCCTCAAATAATTCTGATACATCGGTGTATTCACCGGTACAAACCCCATATTCATACACGCGGTATCTGGGGATATCCTTTGTGATATCGCTTCCTTTTGCAGTCAGGGGAAAGCTTCTGCTTCCTGCATCCGACACCTCTAAAAGAGGGCAGGCCCTGGGATTTCTCTGACAGAACAAAAGAAAATCCCAGGCCAGCTCCTCAGGAAGAATCACCAGATTTCCCTGGGCATAGCCGCCGCACATTCCAGTGGTAGGGCTCTGAATCACGCCTTCCCTGATCAGACGGCGGACTTCCTTTGGTTCTTTATCCATATACTCAAGTCCCATATTTGTTCCTTCTCTCCAATCTTATAGAGGCTGCCGGTAAACGGTATTCATCAGCCACTCCTTCAGTTTCCCCAGCTTTTCAGCTTCCTTCCGGCAAATTGCCACCGCCTCACCTGGGGTTACATACTGAAAAGCCACCCATTCCCCCGGCTTTAACTGAGCCAGGGCAGGAATATCGGTGCTGATCACCGTAGCAATTTTTGCATATCCTCCTGTAGTCTGATGATCTGCCATCAAAACCATGGGAAGCCGGTCAGACGATATCTGAACCGAGCCTTCCGCAATCCCATCAGATATAATATCAGCCCCGTTTCTCATTTCTATGGGTTCTCCTTCCAGCCTGCAGGCCATGCGGTCACAGTCACTGCTTAACCGGAAAGGACTCCGCACCAGAGTGTTAAGTCCCAGGTCCGTAAACGCACCTTCCTGAGGCCCCATTACGACGCGAAGCAAAACCACGGGGTCATTTCCGTAAAAGCGGTAAGGCGTTGATGAACGGCGCAGCCATGGTTCAAGCTCTCCCACTGCAGCCAGCCTCTTATTTCCCCTTAATCTTTTTGCTATTTTCTTAAACCTGCGGCTGGTGCTCCCTGATTCCAGACAATCTCCTTCCAGAAGCGATCTTCCCTCCAGGCCGCCTATGCGGCATTTTAAATTGGTGGAACGGCTTCCCATAACAGAAGGCACCTCGATTCCCCCATAAACAGCCATATAAGTCCGAAGGCCGGAAACAGCAAGCTCCATGGTCAGAATATCTCCCTTTTGCACCAGAACCGGAGAGAACATGGGAACCGGGGTTCCGTTTACGCTGGGCTTCATATCTCCGCCTGTAAAGGCGATGATCTCGTCAGAGGTAAAACGAAGTTCTCCGCCCTTTAGTGTAAACTCAATAACTGCCGCTGTTTCCGGTTCTTCTAAGTTTCCGGCAAGGAGATTGGCCAGCTTCATGGAATACTTATCACAGGCCCCGCTTTCCTGAAAACCCTGGCTTAAACAGCCTCTTCTCCCTTTATCCTGAACCGTAGATAAGGCTCCCGGACGCAAGATTTCAAATCCCATCCAATCACCCCTTTTCCTGTTTCCTGCTTATTTCTTCAAATTCTTCCTGACTGATGGGCACAAAACGAATGGAATCACCGGCTTCATAAAGAGACTTTCCCGCCTCTTCCGGCTTAAAAAGGCGGTAAGGCGTACGCCCGATCAACTGCCATCCTCCCGGAGAATCCATGGGGTAGATTCCCGTCTGCTCTCCTCCGATTCCTACACTTCCCGCAGGAATCCTGGTTCTTGGCGTTTTTAACCGGGGTGTGAAAATCCGTTCATCCATTCCCCCAAGATAGGGAAATCCCGGAAGAAAGCCCAGCATAAAAATGCGGTAATCCCTGCCGCTGTGAATGCGGATCACCTCTTCTTCCGTGATGTTCCCATGCTCCGCTACAAAAGAAAGATCCGGTCCGAAGCTGCCTCCGTAGCAGACCGGAATTTCTACCAGCCTTCCCCCTGTCCCCGCTTTGGCTTCCAGCGTTTCTGACAGTTGAAAGAGGACCTTTGATACCGCCTCATAATCCGTTTTCAAAGGGTCATAGAAAATAAGAACAGAACAAAAGGCAGGTACTGTCTCAAGCACTCCTTCCAATGAAAGCTCATTGATGTTCCTGTTTAATTCCATTACCCTCCCATTTACTGCCTCACTGATGGAATCACCTAATTCCACCAGGGCACCGCAGTCTCCCACTGCCTTTATTTGAACCATGGCCTATCCCCTTCTTCAAAGAACCCTTTTTCCAGTACGGAACCAAACCAGTGATCGGAATTATGGGAATACCGTACCGCATAAGCCGTACACTGGCGCATCAGGCTGACAATTCCGGTATTCAGCCGGGTGTTGAACCCATCAATTCCAGGGATCAGAGATCCTGTCATATCAATCAGCCCGGTTCTGGAAGCCACTCTCATCAGTTCTGCTTCCATTTCTTCCCGGTGAAGAATCTCCATATCCCGCTTTAAGTAAGCCAGTGCCGCGATCAAACCGTAGCAGCCCCAGTCGGAACAGGTTGCCGTAATCACATGATCTGCCCTGCTGGCCGCCAGAATTCCGCCTCCGCAGCCGCACACACATTCCCCGGAACCAGCAAAAGGAATATACTTTTTAATATGGTCTGCAATGGTTCCCATACCGATCTCATTGCCCAGATCACCGATGGCAATATTTAAAATCCCCTTTTCCCGGAGCATTTCCCACAGTACATCTGTCTTGGCTTCCAGCTCTGTCACATCGTTTCCTGTTGCATTGTGATAAACACCCATTTCATTGGAACCGGGGGCCTCTACAGAAATTACCGCCCCGGGAAGGGCCTCTTTGATCAGCCATTTTGCTTCGATTTCTGCCCTGGCCGGATTTTTTGTAAAGGCCGTTACTCCCATGCTGAGAGGAAGTTTCTTCACATCCTCTATATCCTGATAAACATGAAGTCCTACCACACCGGCACATTTTTTTACGGATTTCACACAATCCTCCGGGCAGATAATAACAGGCTTTGCCCCGAAAGCCATGACCAGAGCCCGCGCCAGCAGCAGGGAACTGACCATGCCATCCATTTCCGGCTTTTTATGGGGCAGCAGCACAAATCCCGTCAAAATATAAACCAGATCATTTTCCTTTACCGTTTCACACAGCTTCTCCGCCGCTCTCATGGTAAGAGGCTCTCCCATCTGCTCCCGGCTTCCGGCATAAAGAATCCGGCACACTCCATATCCTCTGGGGTCTAAATTCATAAGAGCATCCAGGTTTTCTCCCACATTTCTTTTTTCCAGCCCGCCTCTGTCCATCATCCACTCCTAATCAAATATGCTTTCCCTGCCTGTATACTCTAAGTATTCTTCTAAAACAGCATCCTGAATCTTCTTTAAGGTTTCCGGGTCCTTTCCCCCTACAGACTTTCCGTCAATCACATCTGCATGAAGGCAGAAGTTGGAGGAAGAGGTCACAATGATCTCATCGGCGGTCATCAGCTCTTCCAGGGTAAAGGCCTGTTCCAGAACCTGAATCCCAAGCCTGTAGCAGGCCTGGATCATGTGGGTCTTTGCAATCCCACGAAGGATCAGGTTGTCATTGGGATGGGAAATGAAGGTTCCGTTTTTTAAAATGGAAACATTGCTGTGTGCACACTCCGTAACTATATCCCCCCTGTGCAGAACCGTTTCCATGGCTCCTGCTTTTAAGGCCTCCTGGGAAGCAATGACAGACGGCAGCAGATTCAGGGTCTTGATATTGCAGTGAAAAAATCTGGTATCTTCCCTTGTTATGAGACGGATAGGCACGTCGGGGTCCCTCAGCTTATTGGGCCTAATCATGACCCATAGCTTTCCAGCCATTGTCTCGTCATAGACATGGTCCCTGGGCCCCGCCCCTCTTGTCACCTGCCAGTAAACAAAATGAGTGTTCCCTTCCACCATGGAAAGAAGTTCCGTCAGAAGATTTCCAAACTCCTCCTTTTCCATGGGAATCTTAATATCCAGGGCCTTTGCGCTGGAGTAAAAACGGTCCAGATGGTCCTTCAAAAGAAATACCTTGTGATTCCCTCCAACAGTGGCATCATATACTCCGTCTCCAAAAAAATGAACGCGGTCCTGAAATGGAACCATCAGTTCCTCAGGAGTTCCAATTTTTCCGTCATAATAAGCAAGCTCTTTCATAATGTCTCCTTCATATTTGGCCCAATCCCAAATTTCAACTCCACATATTTCTTTATTAATTCCACACAATTGTCCAGCCCCAGACTTTCCGTATCCAGACAGAGATCATAATTTTCAGGGTTTTTCCACATTCTTCCCGTATGATACACATAATAGGAACTCCTGTACTTATCCAGTCTGTCTATGTATTTTGCAGCCTCCTGTTCTGATATTCCCTGCCGCTCCATCTCCCTTTTTAAGCGGAATTCCCAGGGAGCATCCAGATATACGGACACCACATTGGGCTCATCTTTTAAGACAAAATCTGCCGCCCGGCCGATGCAGACATAGGATTCGTGGCGTAGAAGCTCCTGCAAAACCTTTGCCTGATAATTAAAAAGCCTCTGATCCGATGGAAAATTTCCGCTTTCCCTTGGAATAACTTCACCGTTGTAAACTCTTCTTGAGGCGCGGTATAAAAAGGTTTTTTTCGTATTTTCATCTGCATTGGCAAATATGGTTTCATTGATCCCGCTGTCTTCCGATGCCAGGCTCAAAAGCTTTCTGTCATATACATCAATCCCGTAATCAGCCGCCAGCTTTTTTCCTATATAGCTTCCGCCTCCGCTCCCGCAGGTGCGGGTAATGGCGACGGCAAAATACTTCTTATTGTCATCCATAATCGCAGCCTCCTATTGTCCAAGATATGCTTTCTTTACCCGGTCATCCTTTAACAGATCCCTGGCATTGCCTTCAATGGTAATCTTCCCTGTCTCCATAACATATGCCCTGTTTGATACGGATAAGGCCATTTTTGCATTCTGTTCCACCAGTAAAATGGTGATTCCCTTTTTGTTCACTTCCCTGATAATCGAAAATATTTCCTTTACAAGCAATGGAGAAAGTCCCATGGACGGCTCATCCATGAGGATCATTTTAGGCTTTGCCATAAGGGCCCGGCCTACGGCAAGCATCTGCTGTTCTCCGCCGGACAAGGTTCCTGCCAGCTGTTTTTTCCGCTCTTTCAGCCGGGGAAACCGTTCAAATACATCTGCCATATTGGCTTCCATGTCTTTTCCATCGGTAAAAGCACCCATTTCCAAGTTTTCCTCTACGGTCATCTGGGCAAAAATATGCCGCCCTTCCGGCACATGGGCCAGCTTTAAATTGATAATCCGGCTTGGTTCCGTTTTTATCAAATCCGCTCCGTCAAAGCTGATCTCTCCCCTGTCAGCTTTTTTTAACCCTGAAATGGTTCTTAAGATGGTGGTCTTTCCCGCTCCGTTGGCTCCGATGAGGGAAACGATTTCTCCGTCATGGACTTCTAAGGATACGCCATGAATGGCTTCAATGGCTCCGTAAGATACTGCCAGATCCGTTACCTTAAGCATGGTCCTCTACCTCCTCATCGTCTTTTCCCAAATAGGCTTCAATGACCTTTGGATGATTGGCAATCTCCTCCGGAGTCCCGGCTGCAATGGTGGTTCCGAAATCAAGCACCTGAATCCGCTCACAGATCTTCATGACCAGACTCATATCATGCTCAATGAGAAGCACGGAAATCTTAAACTCATCCCGTATATAATTGATAATATCCAACAGCTCTTCCGTTTCCGTAGGATTCATCCCTGCCGCAGGCTCATCCAGAAGAAGGAGCTTCATATCCGTAGCCAGAGCCCTGGCTATTTCCAGACGCCTCTGTTCCCCATAAGGAAGATTTCCCGCCTCATAATCTTCTTTTCCCTTTAAATGCACAGTCTCAAGCAGTTCCCCCGCTCTTTTTGTCAGCTCTTCCTCCTGCTTCCAGTAAGCGGAGGTGCGAAAAACGGCATGGAATAAATTATAGGAAAGCTTGGCTCCCATAGCCGCCTTTACGTTATCGATCACGGTCATTTTCTTAAATAACCGGATATTCTGAAATGTTCTTGCAATTCCTGCATCAACAATCTGATGTGTCTTTTTTCCATTCATGCGCTGGCCATTTAAGTAAAAAGACCCTTCCGTAGGTTTATAAACACCGGTGATCAGATTGAACACAGTTGTCTTTCCCGCACCGTTTGGCCCGATGAGTCCTACCAGCTCCGATTCTCCGATTTCCATATTGAAGCTATCCACCGCCTTTAAGCCGCCGAACTGGATTCCCAGATTCTGTGCCCTTAATACCGGCATGGTTCCTGACCTTCCTGCCATCTTTATACACCCCCTTCTGTTTTTTTCCGGCTCTTTGTCCTGGCACCTTTTCTGTCCCTCAGCCATTCATATGCACCTATGAGGGAAAACTCCCATGCCCCAAAGATGCCGCCTGGTTTAAAAATCATAACCAGTACCAGCACTACAGAATATGCAAGCATACGGTATTGGGAGAACTGGCGCATCATCTCAGGAAGGGAGGAAAGAAAAGCTGCTCCGATAATGGAGCCGGTAAGGGAGCCGATTCCTCCGATGATCACCTCTGAGAGAAGCTCTGCGGAGTACATGAAATTAAAGTTAGTGGGAATCATGGCTGTGATGTAATGGGCATAAACACCTCCGCCGATTCCCGCAAAGAAAGCCGCTACGGTAAAGGTGAGAACTTTATAATAAGTAACATTGATTCCTGAAGCTGCTGCCGCTATGTAATCTTCCCGAATGGCCTTTACCGTTCTTCCAAAACGGCTGCGTACATACATATACATAACGGTAATACAGACCGCCATGACCCAGAAGCTCCAATAGAAACTGGAAAGCTTTAAGATACCGCTCATGGTTTTTCCACCGCCCGTAATGGCGAGATTGGAGAAAAGAACCCGTATAATTTCGGCAAAGGCAATGGTTACAATGGCAAGATAATCACCTCTTAAGCGGAGAGCCGGGATTCCCACCAGAACTCCTGTCATACCTGCTGCAATTCCTCCCGCCAGAAGAGCCACAAGGAATAAGGCTATATCCGGCAGTCCTTTCCCGGTAAGTCCATTGGACACAATGGCCGAGGTATATGCTCCCACTGATACAAAGCCCGCATGACCAAGGGAAAACTCACCCATACAGCCTACCACCAGGTTTAAGGAGGCCACCATAATGATCGTATAACAGGCGGTGGTGCAGATTCCCTTGATATACTGGGTGGATCTGCCAAAGGCATGATTTTCAAAAAGCAGGACAAACAGGAAAAATACAGCCAGAATACCAAGAAAATTAAGTAAATAAGAAACTTTAAACCGCTTTTCCATCATTCACCCCTACACTTTCTCGCCCACATTCTTACCAAGAATGCCGGACGGTTTCACCAAAAGAATCACAATCAGAATGGCATATGTAATGGCCTCATACCAGCCCGGTGCAAAAAGCTTTACATAAATTTCAATCAGCCCAACCAGGATTCCGCCAAGCATGGCTCCGGGAATGATTCCGATTCCTCCAAGGACAGCCGCTATAAAGGCCTTAAGACCCATCATAGAACCCATATCATTGGTGACCCGCGGATATTTTGCACAGTACATAAGGGCTGCAACTGCCGCCAGAGCGGAACCGATGGCAAAGGTCATGGTAATCACCTTATCCACATTGACCCCCGCCAGAATGGAAGCATCCCGATCCTGGGGCACTGCCCGCATGGCCTTACCCATCTTGGTGTTTTTTATAAAGAGCTGAAGTCCCGCCATCATAATCACTCCGATACTGATGGTCAATATAACATTCAGGGGAAGCACCACGCCCAGCACGTTTACAGAAGGTAAATCAAATATCTTCTGGACATTCTGGGGTCTTGCTCCAAAGAGAACCATAGCAAGGTTTTCAAGAAACAGACTCATAGCAAGTGCCGTAATAAGGGCTGACATAGATCCTGCCCTGCGTACCGGTTTATAGGCTATCACCTCAACCATGACTCCCACCAGCCCGCAGACGACCACAGCAAGGAATACGGAAATCCAAGGGGGCATCCCTCCATGGATCATCAAAGGAATGGTATAAAATAAGGTGTAGGCTCCAATCATGATAAAATCGCCATGAGCAAAATTAATCATACGGATGATTCCGTATACCATGGTATATCCAAGTGCAATCAAAGCATAGATAGCACCCTGGTTCAGTCCGTTTATCAGGCTTTGAAAGAATAGTGAAAATGTCATAGGATCTTCCTTTCTCAAAAGGAAAATGTGCACAAAAGGCTGTTTAAGCCTTTATGCACATCTCCCTATCATTTTTTATCTTACCTTCCCGCAAGATTTATGCCGCTTTATTTCTTTGTTCCTTCCGGAGATAGAGTCATAAGCCATTTCACCTCGCCGTCTTCAAAGGTACTGATTGCCACGGATTTCTCCGGATCACCATTTGCATCCATGGTAAAGGTTCCGCCTACCCCTGTAAAGGTCATTCCTGTCATTCCCTTTATCAGAGAAGCCGTATCAGTTCCGCCGCCGTTTTTGGCAGCGTCCACCAGCATGTAAATGGAGTCATAGTAAAGGGCTGCGCAGGCATTTAAGGTGTCCTTGCCATACTTTTCCGTATATTTGGTTACGAAATTTACTACAGCAGGAGCAGTATCTTCTGAAGAATAGTGGTTTGTAAAATAGCAGTTCTCAAAGTTAGCTTCAAAGCCGGCCGTATCGGTGCCATCCCAGCCGTCACCACCCATAATAGCTCCGTCAAAGCCTGCATCCCTTGCCGCACCTACCAGCAGGGGAACTGTATCGAGAAATGCGGGATAGAACAGGAAATCGGCTCCTTTTGACACCGCCTGGGAGGTCTGGGAAGAGAAATCCGTATCCTTTGTGGTGCATTCTCCCACATATACCACTTCAATTCCGTCTGCTTTTGCATTCTCAATAAATGCGTCCTTTAGGCCGTTGGAATAATCATCATCCTTTGCATAAATAACAGCCGCTTTTGTCCAGCCCTTTTCCTTTGCGAACTGGGAGGCCATCTTTCCCTGATATGGATCAATAAAACACGCCCTGAAAATTGAGTCACCTTTTAAAGTTACATCTTTATTGGTAGCTCCCGTAGCAAGGAGGAGCATATTGTCTTTGGAAGCCTGTTCGGCAACGGGAAGAGTAACAGAGGAAAAGAAGCTTCCCACTATGGCACCGGGATCTTCCTTCATCAGACTGTTGTAGGCATTGATTGCCTGCTTGCCATCACCGCCGTCATCCACGATTTTTCCGTTGTTTACAATTTCAACCTTATAGCCGGAATCTCCGGAGTTGATTTCTTCCACTGCCATGGTAATTGCATTTTGTGCCCCCTCACCATAAACAGCAGAACCTCCTGTAACAGGGCCGAACACACCAATTTTAATGGTTTTGCCGTCCCCTCCCTGTGCAGAAGGCGCTGCTCCCTGAGATGCCGGGGCTGTACTTCCTCCTGCAGCGCTCTGCTGTGCAGATGAGCCGCATCCGGCAAGAAGTGCTGCCGCCATTGCTGCAGTAAAAGCTGCGGATAATAACCTTTTTTTCATAATCGCTTCCTCCTCAATCTTTTATCATTCAGACGGGTAGAAAACGAAAACAAGGAGGCTTCCTGCAAAATGCAGGGAAACCTCCTCGTTTTCCATGAAATAAAAAAGAAGCCGCAACCGTACTCTGTACGCTTGAGACTCCTTCGTTCTCTCGTCTGATATGTTGGTGGCATTATAGCATCCTCATGTTTTAAATTCAAGAGATTTTGCCAGTTTCACGTTTTTCATGGTCATAACTTTATTTTCTTAATTTTACAGCTTCAACTTCCTCTGTTTCAAAACCAAAAATCAAGTTTCTGCTGTAAACTGTTTTTATACGTCTTACCTGCTCATCTGCAGAAGCTTTGCCTTTAACTCGCCTTCCAGCCTGCCCAGCTCGCTTTCTGCCTCCCGGCGTCTGGCCCTTCCCTCTTCCTGAATCCGCACTACTTCGTCCAGAGTTGTGATCAGGGATTCATTGGTCTTTTTAAGGGTTTCCATATCCACGATTCCCCGTTCCGACTCCTTGGCAGTCTGAATGGTGGAGGTCTTTAATACCTCCGCATTCTTTTTCAGCAGCTCATTGGTCATATCAGAAACCTCACGCTGGGCTCTGGCCGCCTGCTCGGAGTGGTTGATGCCGATGGCAAGAACCATCTGGCTTTTCCACAGGGGGATGGTGTTTACCAGGGTGGACTGGATCTTCTCAGTCATTAAGGTGTCATTATTCTGAACCAGACGGATCTGGGGAGCCATCTGAATGGATATCATCCGGGTAAGCTCCAAATCGTGAAGCTTCTTTTCAAACCGTCCGCACATGGAAGCTAAGTCATTAGCTGCCTGGGCATCCTCGGGAAGTCCGCTCTTCCCGGCCTTTTCCATCAGCACCGGAAGCTCTTCCCGGCGCACCTTCTCAAGCTTTCTCTTTCCCGCCAGAATATACATGGTGAGCTCTTTAAAATAAACTGTATTCAAATCATACATCTTATCCAACAAGGCTACATCCTTTAAAAGCTGGATCTGATGGTTCTGTAAAACCTTGCAGATCTGGTTCACGTTGGTTTCCGCCTTGGCGTACTTGGCCTTCATTCCTTCCAGACGGTTTGTCCCCTTTTTAAACAGGCCGAAAAAGCCCTTGTCCTCTTCTTCTATTTCAAAGCCCTTCAGCTCTGTCACCACCTGGGACAGCATCTGCCCCACTTCTCCCAAGTCCTTTGACTTTACATTATCAAGGGCTGACTCGGAGAAATCAGCAATCTTTTTCTGGGCTCCTGCTCCGTATTGGAGAACCAGATTTGAATCCTTTAGATCAATTTTTCCTGCAAAATCAGCTACCTGCTTTTCTTCCTCAGGTGTCAGCACTTCCTTTGGTCCTGCTTCCACTGCCAGCTCTGCGCCCTCAGTTTTCAATTCCGGAACAGCCTCATCCAAGGGTCCCAGGGTCAGTTCCGGCCCATTGTTTAACATCGCTTCAATATCCTTACTCATGTTTCTTTCCTCCTGTAAAATCACTTACTGCCCATCCATCCTGTTTCAGCATTGTCTGAAGGACCGAGGCATCGGTGCTGATGTCCAGGGCAGCGTCCTGATAAAGGTCATCAAGAAGCTGCTCAAAAGCCCTGTTAATAGTGTCTAAGGTTCCTTCAATCTCCGCCTTGGCAGATGCAATATTAGCCCCCTGGGAACCGGTCCGGTCAAAATCCCGGTATGTGGTCACCAGCTTTGCCGTGGTGGGAAGGTAGTAATCCATAAACCGCTCCATCTCATCCATCTGTTCCGGATGCTGGGAAACAGTCTCAAAGATCCGGCGTATCACATCCTCCAGCCGGGAAATCTTCCTGGAAATCACCTCTCCCGGAATGGCATCGTTGGCCTCCCGCAGAATCCTCAAATAATTCTGCCCTTCGGCCATCATCTGCTCCAGCTCTTCGTTTCTTTTCAGGGCTCCGGCCTCTCTCTTTTTGGCCTGTTCTTCCAGGGCTTGTACCCGTTCCCTTTCCTTAAGGGCCTTTTGGGACTCCAGGTACTGCTTGTAAGAAGCATCGCCGAGAATCAGGCAGGTCTTCTGCTCGTCCAGATAAGCCTTTCCCAAGGTTCCAAGCTTAATCATCTTCTGCAGATCTTTTGCTACATATTCCTTAGACTTTCCAACGGCTCCTGCCAGCTCCTCTATGCCGCAGTACATCCGCTTTCCGGCCTGCCTGATATAAAGCCTGGCCCTCTTTAACCGTCCGCTCATGGATATGCCTGCCCGGAGCATGAGACCAAATATCCCTGCCATTGCCAGCAGAAAAACAGAAGCGCCGGTCACTACCCAGAAAACAGGCTTTGCTACCAGCGCCAAAATCCACACAACCAAAAGCACCAGAAGCATAATTCCCAGACCAATGCTGCCGAACACCGTATAAAGGATTCCCGCAACACGGCCTGTCTGATTTACTGACACCAGCTCTCCCTTTTGGGGAACGCGAGGCTCATAGCTTGTCTGAAAAGGCTTGTAGCCTGGCCCATCTGCCTTTGGAGGCTTTTTTACCATGTGGTCTCTGGCCTCCTCCAGGGCAAAATTAACCGTGGCGGATATTGTTTTGTTCAATTGCTTAAAATCCATGGAATCAATGGCATCCTGCACCGAATCCCGGATCTGTTCTCCTAAATTTGAAAAATCTTTATTATCCATTGTCCTGGTCTCCCAAAATCAAACATCATGCAGCTTTTATCATATCACGTATTGCTCCTGTTTACAAGAAAGTTCGATTTGTCAAACGCCGCCGGAGCAAAGGGCTGACCCTTCCTTCCGGCGGCGTTTTATGATCTTAAATCTGTCAGGAACTATCAGGAAAGGACATGGCCTTTCTGCTTCATGACTTCGATAACCTGATTCACACATCTTTCGCAGGTTTCCAGCTCAGATGCTTCCACCATAACCCGCACCACTGGCTCTGTACCGGACTGGCGCAGCAGGATTCTTCCGTCCTGTCCCAGGCTCTCGGCAACCTTTTTCACCTCTGCCTGAACCGCCTCATCATCCTGAGCTGCAGTCTTGTCGTGAACACGGACATTTTTAAGAACCTGAGGATAAATTTCAAGCTCGGAAACCAGCTTGGCAAGGCTTTCCTTCTTCTCCAACAGAACCTCCATCACTTTTAAGGAGGTCAGAATGCCGTCTCCGGTGGTGGCGTGCTTGCTGAAAATAATATGGCCGGACTGTTCACCGCCCAGACAGTTTCCGTAAGCCGCCATATTCTCATATACGTACTTATCGCCTACTGCCGTTTTATCATACTCAATGCCTTCTCTTTCAAAGGCCTTGTATAATCCGAAATTGGACATGATGGTAGTGACCACCTTATTGTTCTTTAAGGTTCCCTGCTCCTTCATGTATTTGCCGCAGATGTATAAAATGGCATCTCCATCCACCACTTCTCCGTTTTCATCCACCGCAATGCACCGGTCTGCATCACCGTCGTAGGCAAAGCCCACGTCAGCCTTCACATCCTTTACAACCTTCTGAAGGTGCTCGATGTGGGTGGAGCCGCAGTCTGTATTGATATTCAAGCCGTTAGGGGAATTGCTGATGACATAAGTCTCGGCTCCCAGGGCGTCAAACACGTTTTTAGCAATGGCAAAAGCGCTTCCGTTTGCACAGTCCAAAGCCACCTTTTTATTTTTAAAGGATCTGGTTGCAGTAGAAATCAGATAGCCGATATAACGGTTCCTTCCGGCGGCAAAATCCACGGTGCGGCCGATTTTATCCCGCTTGGCAAGAGGAAGCTCTCCTTTTTCCCCGTCTAAGTATGCTTCGATCTCTGCGATCACATCCTCTTCCAGCTTTTCTCCCTTTTCATTGATCACCTTGATTCCGTTGTCATAATAGGGATTGTGGCTGGCGGAAATCATGATTCCGCAGGAAAAGCCTTCTGTGCGCACCACATAGGATACGCTGGGTGTGGTGGTAACGTGAAGCAGGTAAACATCAGCTCCGGAAGCCGTAAGGCCTGCAACCAGGGAATATTCAAACATGTAGCTGCTGCGCCTTGTGTCCTTTCCGATTACAACTGTACAGGGCTCCTCAGGATTCTTCTGTCCATAATACCACCCCAAAAAGCGGCCTACCTCATAGGCCGCTTCAACGGTCAGATCCACGTTAGCCTCACCCCGGAAGCCGTCTGTTCCAAAATATTTTCCCATCTTCTATCTCCTCTTTATTTATTCTGCTGCTCTTATAAAAATATATGTACTGCAGCATATCAGAAATCATCTTTTTTATCTTTATATCATAGGGTGTACGTCCTATGATGTAAAAAACAAGCGGCTTTAATATACCACAAGATAGCCTATTTTTCAACCTCCGGTACTTCGACTGCATAGAGAATGGTCCGTGCATCGTTGAACTCATAGCTGCAGGTCACAAAGGACCAAAGCCTTGCAGGCTCCTCCTCCGGCATATCCATGACCAGACCTCCGTCTGTCATATTCACCACATACTGTTGAAAGCTCTCTTCCGTATTAAACTTGGTCATCCTGCGGATTCCCTCCGGAGCCGTATAAAGGACTGCTATAGGCTTTAAATGCACTTCCTTATCCGGCAGATAGACCGTAATATTCTGATGCTCCTTAAAATATGCCTCTTCCTTGTACTTGATAATGTCCTTGAACATAGTCCCGTTCTTCATATGATGCCCATATAAAATGTTATGCCTGCCGGAAAAATCCGGTTCACTTTCAAAATCCAGGAAAATGGCTCCTGCCACACTGGGATTTCCTTCAAAATCCGTATCCAGATAAGTTTCATTGTTATCGGTCTGGACGATGGGATAATCAATGGACGTATTCTCGATCCTGAGCCAGCCCTTTACATCGGGATTGATGGCTGCCAGCTCCTCAAACTGGATAGGGGAAACATAGCTTTCTGTCTCCTCTGTTTCGGGAACCGTCTCTGTCGCCGCCTCTGTTTCCGGGGCAGTGCTTTCCCTGGCTAAGGCTGCCAGGCTCTCGTATTGCTGCTGGGCCCGCTCTCTTCTTAAGTACTCAAAGTAGAGTCCGCCCACTCCGACAGCAAAAAAGAGGATGCCTAATATAAGAACAATGATAGCTGTTTTTTTCTTTTTCATGGCTGCTCCCTTCTTTCTTTATAGATTTGAAGCTGCTATCAGTATACATTATTTTTATGATAATCACAATCTTTTCTAAGGCAGCCCTAGACTTTTTCACTATTTTTCTATATACTAAGAGAGAAAATACAACCACGGAGATGTTTATGAATAATCAAGAATCTATCATTTATGTAAATATGCTGGGGGGCTTCTCCATATCGATTGGAGACAAAATAATTATAGATCAAAATAATCAGGCCAAAAAACCATGGAGTCTTCTGGAATATCTCATTATTTTCCGGGACCGGGACATCCCGGTGGACGAGCTGATGGACTTATTCTGGAAGGACGATGCCAGCAACAATCCGGCAGGGGCATTAAAGACCCTGATGTTTCGTGTGCGTAAGCTTTTGGAGCCATTGGGGTATCCTACCCACGAGCTGGTTGTCCAAAACCGCAAGACCTATGGCTGGACCAAGGAGTTCACTACGGTCTGCGATACAGACCGCTTTGAAGAATTGTGTCTCCGCACGGAAAACACTCTTCTTTCCGAAGACGATCTTTTATCTGTCTGCCTGGAAGCCTTCGGGCTCTATAAGGGCAATTTCCTTCCCAAATCTGAGTGGGAGTCCTGGGTCATTCCCATTCACACCCATTATCACAGCCTTTACCGTAAGCTGGTTCACAGAACCCTCATTCTTTTGGACAAAAGAAAGGACTTTCCTTCCATCATTGATGTATGCCAGAAGGCCATTACCATTGACCCATACGTGGAGGATGCCCATTACTACTTAATCTATGCCTTATTCCAGAGCGGAAACCAGATGAAGGCCATGGAGCATTACCAGCGGGTGACGGACATGTTCTATAATGAATTTTCCATCACTCCCTCCGTCCAGTTTAAAGAGCTTTACAAGGTGATCAGCGACAAGAAACACGGGATTACTATGGACTTGGGCACCATACAGGAAGTCCTGCTGGAAGGAAACTCAGACAGCGGCGCCTTTTTCTGCGAGCCTTCCGTATTTAAAGATATTTACCAATTGGAAACAAGAGGCTCTGAAAGGACCGGAGATTCCGTCTTCCTATGCCTTTTGACCATCAGCAACTTAAAGGGGGAGCTTTTAAAGCCTGCGGTCCAGGCCAGAGCCATGGATGAGTTAGGCGAATCCATCCGCAACTCCCTCCGCCGGGGAGACGTATACACCCGGTACAGCGTAAGCCAGTACTTAATGCTTTTACCTACCGCCACTTATGAAAATGGGGAAATGGTTTTAAAACGGATTGTCCAGACCTTTAAAAAAGAGTATTCCAGAAAAGATCTTTCCATTACCTATTCCCTGCAGAGCATTGCTCCCGTTCCAGCCGGTTCGAAAGCAAAAACAAAGGAGGCATCTGATGTTACAAGATGAATATGTAACGCTCACGTTAAAGAAGAAAAAGAACATCGCGCTCATTGCCCATGACAACAAAAAGCAGACCCTCATAGACTGGTGCAAGAAGCATAGGGCGATTCTGGAAAATCACATTCTCTGCGGCACCGGCACAACGGCACGGATGATCACCGACCAGACCGGCCTTTCTGTAAAGGGCTATAACAGCGGCCCCTTAGGCGGAGACCAGCAGATCGGTGCAAAGATCGTGGAAGGCGGCATTGACCTGGTGATCTTTTTTTCCGATCCCCTTACAGCTCAGCCCCATGATCCGGATGTTAAGGCCCTTCTGCGCATTGCCCAGGTTTATGACATTCCCATGGCCTGTTCCCGGTCAGCGGCGGATTTCATCATCTCATCCCCGCTCATGGAATCCACTTACGAGCATCAGGTCATTAATTTTAATAAAAACATTTCAGACAGGGCAAAGACTCTGTAGGTACGTCCTTAAAGTAAAAATGAGGCAGCTCCCAACCAATCATGGGGGCTGCCTCATTGCTATTTTTTTAACAATTTATCCAAAAACCTGTCTGCACAGCATTTTATATTCCTCGTAAGCAGGAAGTCCTTCCAGCTCCGCCAGACGCTCTGCAATTCCCTTATAATACCAGGCGTGCTCCGACTTATCCTTTTCATTAAAGCGCTGCCAAACCATTTCCCCTACCAGCAAACGATCCCTTGCCGTTGTCCGCAGGTTACTCAGCTTGTCCGCCAGAGCAAGCATCTTGGCTTCCTTAGAGGCTGTCTCCAAATGAGCCAGAGTGGCACCCTTTCTCTCTTTCCAGCATTTCGTCTTATCTTCTGTTTCCCCCATCACAAATCCTGCCACACGGGGGCCGAATTCTTCTCTTAACTCTTCCTCCGTAATTCCTGCATCCTCTGCCACATCGTGAAGAAGAGCCGCGCAAATCAGTTCTTCATCTTCTGTCATAAGGGAAACAATTACTGCTGTCTCCAGGGGATGGACGATATAAGGGATATTGGTCCCTTTCCGAAAGGTCCCCTCATGGGCTCTGGTTGCCAATGCAACGGCTTTTTCCACCATACTGCATCTCCTCTTCAGCTTCTTTCTCAGACATACTTCCGGCTTTTCATAACTCATATTATGAAAACAAGTTTTCATAAGCTATCTTATCACAAATTATTACGATTTAACAGTTAATCTTGTAAGAAACCTGATTTTCTGATATGCTTAGAAACGTAAAAACTATCAGGAGGAACGTGAACCAGTATGAGCCACTATAACAACCAATCCAGACCCAACCGCAGGAAAACCAGCCCCGGCAGCAAAAAAGGCAGCGGACGAAGCAGCTTCCTGAAGGTTCTCCTGTTTTATGTCCTGCCATTTCTGGCTGTCAACGGCCTAATCTTCCTGCTGGTAACATCCAGACCAAAGGGAGAGATTACCATAGGCGAAAGCAAGGACTATATTTCCACCACCATGGAATTACGGATCAGTTCCCTGCTGCCCATCACATCCATGGAAATGACTTTAGACGGAACCCCTGTTGAGGCCTCAAAAACAGGTTCCAAAACCTACACGGCAATCCTCACCAACAACGGCGGGCTTGAAATAAAGCTGACCAGCTTAAACCAGATGAAAAACACCCTATATGAACAGGTCAATGTGCTGGATGACACTCCTCCTTCCATGAAGGAAACCCGTTTCGAGGAAGGAGTCCTTTCTTTCTTCTTAGAAGATACTCAGTCAGGAGTTGACTTTTCTTCCATTTACGCCTCTGATGAGGACAACCCTGATATCCTGCCTCTTTCCATCGACAGGAGCACAGGCCTCATTACCTTTGAAATCAAAAAAGAAAATCTGACTGTCAACGCAAAGGATAAGATCGGAAATGAGATGCATAAGACCTTTAACCCTCAGGGAGAAAGCATTGAAGAATCCGAAGAAGAAGAACCCGAACCTGAAGAGGGCGGTGAAGAAACACAATAGGAGGAAGCGGTTTAAAACCGCCTCCTCCTGTTTTTATGTGGATGAAACATATTCTCTTGTGGACTCTCCAATGACCAACTGGCCCTTAAACACCTTTTTCCGGTGCTCCGCCTGATTGCGGATCACATCAAATAAAATCCGGATGGTGGCCTCTGCGATTTCCTCCACCGGCTGCCGTATGGTTGTAATGGCCGGATTATAATAATGAACAATGTCCAGACCATCATAGCCTGCCACCGAATAATCCTCAGGAATCCGTTTCCCATGTTCAAAAATAGCTTTGCAGGCTCCGATGGCAATGCTGTCTGAAATGGCATACACCGCTGTAAAATCCAGTTCCTTCTCCAGCACCGTGTTCATCATCTGGTAACCGTTGTCCATGGTGTAGGATTCTCCCCGCCCCTCTGAATATATCACCAGCTCCGGGCTCCAGGCAATGCCGTTGTCTTCAAGAGCCTTCTTATACCCCTCCAGACGAAGGCGTCCAATGCTTTCATCATCATAGGAAGCCGCCAGAATCAGGATCTTCCTATGGCCCAGCCCGCACAAATAGTTCACCAGCTTCCGGCTCTCCGCAAAGTCATCCACTGACACGCAGGAAAACGCAGGGGACTCATCCAGGTATTCCGTCATGCCTACAGTGCTGAGGACATAGGGAACCGTAAGCTGCTCCAGCTTTTCCCTGCTGTGGGAAAAATAGCCTCCAAGGAACACGATCCCCCTTGGCTTTTTCTCCTTGATCAGCTCTAAGGCCACTTCCACCTCATCCTCCCGCTCCTCCACACGCTGCAGGATAAATGAGTATTTCTTTTTCTGGATCTCCTCTTCAAAAATCCGGATCATTTTACCAAAAAAAGGATTGCTGATGCCCTTGATCAAGACTGCAATGGCCTTGGAATCGGTGCGCTTTAAATTCCGGGCGCTGTTGTTGGGAATATAATTATTCTCCTTGATCACCTGGAGGATCATATTTTTTGTCTCCGGGTTGATGTCCGGATGGTTGTTAATAGCCCTGGACACAGTGCTGATCCCAACTCCGCATATCCTGGCAATGTCCTTTATATTTATGGACTCCATCAGAAATACTCATCTCCTTTCGTCACACCCTGCCGTAAAGCCTGGCGGTCTTTCTGCATTTCTCCGCAAGTTCCTCTGTCATTTCCCCGGAAACCATGCGCCATCTCCAATTTTTTCCAAGAGTGGAAGGCTCGTTGATCCTGGCCTCTTCTTCCAGCCCTAAATAATCCTGAAGGGGAATCACCGCCAGCCTGGCCACGCTGGCAAGAGCCAGACGGATGAAATCCCAGTGGATTTCCTCTCTGGGCGTTCTTCCATTACCGATGTAATCCACTGAAAACTGTCTGTCTTCGTAAGACATTTCCTCATACCAGCTTCTTAAGGTGTTGTTGTCATGAGTACCTGTATATACCACACAGTCGCTGCTGTAATTATGAGGCAGATAGTCGCTCTCCTCCCTGGAATCAAAGGCAAATTCCAGCACCTTCATGCCTGGAAAGCCAGTGTCCTTTACAAGTTTTAACACGGAGGGAGTCAAAAACCCCAGGTCCTCGGCAATGATGTCCAATTTGCCAAACTTCTCTTTCATCCGGTCAAAGATAGCAATTCCAGGTCCCTTTTCCCACCAGCCGCCTACAGCATTTTCATTGGTCGCCGGAATGGAATAATACTCATCAAAGCCCCGGAAATGATCCACTCTTACCACATCATAGAGACGGAAGCTGTACTCCATACGCTTTAACCACCACTCATAACCTGTTTTTCCGTGGTAATCCCAGCGGTAAAGAGGATTTCCCCAAAGCTGTCCCGTAGCGGAAAATCCATCAGGGGGGCAGCCTGCCACTGCAATGGGATTGCAGTTGTCATCAAACTGGAACAGCTCCGGATGAAACCAGGAATCCGCACTGTCAAAGGCCACATAGATGGGAATGTCTCCGATGATCCGAAGCCCTCTCTCATTTGCATAGGACTTTAACCGGGACCACTGCTCCTCAAATTTCACCTGGAGAAAGCCATAAAAGCCAATCTCATCTGCCAGTTCCTTTTCATATTTTAAAACCGCCTCCTCGCTTCTGAGACGGATATCCTCATCCCAGAGAATCCAGCTCTTCCCCTCAAAGTGATTTTTCACCGCCATATAAAAACAGTATCCGGCAGTTTCCTCACCTAAAGAAGCCCTCGCTTCCTCTCCCGTATGGCCCTGGTCCTTCCACCGTACATAAGCCTTCCTCAGCAGAGGGAAACGGTTAAAATACATTTTTTCATAATCAATATCCCTTGGATTATCTCCAAAATCAACGGATTCACATTCCTCTGTCGTAAGAAGCCCTTCCTTTACCAGTTCATCTAAATCAATGAAATAAGGATTCCCCGCAAATGCAGAAAATGACTGATAAGGGGAATCTCCGTATCCTGTAGGGCCTAAAGGAAGAATCTGCCAGTAATGCTGTCCCCCCTGCTTTAACCGATCTATAAATTCATATGCCTCTTTTGAAAATGCTCCGATCCCGTACTTTGACGGCAGGCTTGCAACCGGAAGCAATATACCACATTCCCGCATAAGCAGTCTCCTTTTTCTGTTTGTTTTCAGACACGCCCTAACCCTTCACTGCGCCTGCAGCCACGCCCTTAATGATGTATTTCTGACAGCTTAAATAAAATACAACGATGGGCAGGATGGCCAGAACCAGCATCGCCATCATGGCTCCCATGTCAATGGAACCATAGCCTCCCTTTAAATTCTGGATAACCATTGGTATTGTACCTTTTTCCTGAGGAAGAATCAAGCTCGGAAGAAGATAATCGTTCCAAATCCACATGGAATTTAAGATGGCAACGGTCACTGCCGTAGGCTTTAACATGGGAAATACCACATGAACGTAAGTCTGAAGGGGAGAGCAGCCGTCAATCATAGCCGCTTCCTCGATTTCAAGGGGAATTGCCTTTACAAAACCGCAGAATAAGAACACCGCCTGACCGGCTCCAAAGCCCAGGTAAAGAAGAACCAGTCCGTACATGGAGTTTAAGTACAAATCATTGGCCGTTTTAGACATGGTGAACATAACCATCTGAAAAGGCACAATCATGGCAAATACAAACACATAATACAGCAGGCTGGTAAATACGGACTTCACCCTGGTTATGAACCAGGCTGTCATAGAGGTAAACAGGATGATGACGGCTACTGAAGCCACCGTAATAAAGAGGGAACGTCCAAATGCCTGCAAAAGCCCTGTTTTCCGTATGCCCTCCGTATAATTGGCAAGCCCTACATAAGTGTCCCCGTTGGGAAGCTGGAAGGGCGCATTGCTGATAAAAAGCTTGCTCTTAAAGGAATTGATCAAAACCAGTACAACCGGAAACAGAAATCCAAGGGAAAGGGCGGTCAGACCTATGGTGAGAATGGTTCCCGTGGTTTTGCTCACTTCCATTTCTCTCTTATCCATCAGCTTTCCACCTCCTTACGCCTTGTGAGGAAGAGCTGGGTCAGGGAAATAAGGGCCACCATGAGAAAGAACACTGTGGCCTTTGCCTGGCCTACGCCCTCCCAGCCCACTCTTCCGTAAAATGTGCTGTAAATATCAAGAGCCAGCATGCTGGTCTGCCTTCCAGGCCCTCCGGCAGTCAGCGCCAGATTCTGGTCAAAGAGCTTAAAGGAATTTGTCAGGGTCAGAAACAGGCAGATGGTAAAGGAAGGCATAACCATGGGAACCATGATCTTTCCCAATATCTGAAACCTTCCGGCTCCGTCAATCTTTGCCGCCTCAATCAGCTCTCCCGGAACATTCTGAAGTCCTGCAATGTAAATGATCATCATATAGCCGATCAACTGCCAGTTCATCAAAATCACCAGCCCCCAGAAGCCGTATTTGGCATCAAAGGAAAGGGTGACTCCAAACCTGGCTAAAATTCCGTTTAACAAAAGCTGCCAGATATAGCCCAGTACAATTCCGCCGATTAAGTTGGGCATAAAAAATACCGTACGGAATAAGTTGGTTCCCTTAATTCCTCTGGTCAGGATATATGCCAGCAGAAATCCGAACAGATTGATGGTCACCACTGATACAACCGTAAACTTTACCGTAAACACCAGAGCATTCACGAAGTTCTGATCCATAAATATCTTTTTATAATTTGATATTCCCACCCAGTCCGCATCCTTTACTGTAGTGAACTCAGTAAAAGATAAATAAATGCCTATGATAAAAGGGTACAGGAATGCAATGGTAAATGCAGCCAGTGTGGGCAGAACAAAAAGCGGAAAATAGCGTTTCATCGTCTTCTGCATGGCAGGCCCTCCTTTTTCGTATTTTTATATCCTGATGAATCAAGCTTTCCTATAGAAAATGGGTGAGACATTTCCCCGCTCTCACCCATCTCCCATTTCATCTGTCTTATTTTGTCATAGCCTTTTCATTGGCCCAGTCTGCCTTCATGTCTTCAACCACTGCGGTCCACTCCTTGCCGCCCTGAGCATACTGAAGAAGGGAAGCACCGAAATTGTCCTTAAAGGTCTGGCTTGGGAAGGAAGTGAAGTTCCAGGTAACAGAGTATAAATCGCTGTTGTTCATGTACCGGTCAATTTCTTTTGCCAGAGGGTCGGTTGGCTTTTCTTCTGCTGCAAAGGTATCAAAGGGAGCGATAAAGCCCAGCTTGTTGGTTACATAATCTTTTCCTGTATCAGAGGTAAAGAGCCACTCCAGGAAATCGACGGAAGCCTGCTGATCTTCTTCCTTTGCCTGGCTGTTGATGCAGAAGAAGTTTTCCGTACCAATGCAAAGACCCTGCTTTTCCTCTCCGCTCACTCCGGTATAAATAGGAAGGAATTTTACATCTTCTTCTTTTACTGTATTTCCTTCTACTCCTGAAACCTGTCCCCAGCCCCAGTTTCCGTTCTGTACCATAGCTGCCTTGCCCAAAGCAAAGTCTGCCATGGAGTCTTCAACTGTTTTGGCGCCTACCATCTTGGAATCCGTACAGGAATTGTTGATGTATAAGTCAAAAATATTTTTATAATTATCAGAATAGGTGAAGTCAAGAGCATCCTTATCGGCTACATTTCCATCCTTATATTCATAATAAACCGGAAGGTTTGCCAGATGAGTCTGCCATCTCCAGTCCTCGCCGGGAGCAAAGGAGGTGGAGGCGAACACGCCTTCAATGCCAAGCTCTGCCTTTCTGGCCTGCATATCCTCTGCAACGGCCTTTAAGGTGTCGAAATTATTTACTTCATCTATGGATTTGGCCTTTGCGCCGTCAAGAGCAAAATATTTCTGCATAATGGCATCGTTGTAAATGATTCCATATCCTTCCACTACATAAGGAATGCCGTAAACTCCGTCTCCATCGGTGACTGCCATATCCTTGTCAACCAGATGGCTGTAAATAGCTGTATCTTTTAAATCCCTGGTGTACTTGGACCAGGACTTATAGCCAATAGGTCCGTTGATCTGGAACAGTGTAGGCGGTTCCTTCTTTGCTACCTCTGACTTCAAGGTTTGCTCATAAGTGCCTGCTGCTGCAGTCTGAACCTTCATAGGGACTCCGGTTTCTGCCGTATATTTTTCAGCCAGCTCTGTCCAGATGTCTGCCACCTCCGGCTTAAAGTTTAAGTAATAGATCTGTCCTTTTCCCTCTGCTGCTGCCTGGGTCTCTCCTGAAGCTGTGGTTTCCCCTGCCTGGGTAGTTTTCTGCTCCCCTCCTGCATTTCCCCCGGAATTTCCGGAAGAACAGCCCATCAGGGTTCCGGCTGCCATAGCCGCTGCCAAAGTAATTGCCGCCAGTTTTCCTAATTTCATAATATCCTCCTTCCGTGCTCTGCGCACATGCCGAAACTTGTCGGTAACGGTTTCGGTAACGTTACCAATACCTTATGCCCATACAATAGCACATTGCACAAAGAAATGCAATACTTTTAATGATATATTTTACTTTTTTATTTTTTCTCCATTTGTTTCATATGCTTATTGTGCGTATTATATACATTTTGTCCTATTTTATTTCCTTTTGTTATTGTTTTGACCATCAAAGAACCGTCATTCCATTTTCCGGAATTTTTGTAAATAAAATCTATGAATTTCGACCTGGAATGTTAAGATAAAAGAAAGACTTATTCTGGAATTATCCAGTACAATAGAAGCATGAAAATAAAGGAGGAAATATTTATGAGAAAAATAAAGAAACCCTTGGCTGCCGCTCTTATTGCAGCCGCAGCACTCAGCATCACGGCATGCAGCCAGACAGAAAACCTTTCCGCTTCAGCCGCCAGCGTCAGTGCAATGAATCCGCAGACAGGTGCAGCTTCCATTGACGCCCTGGCAGGAAAGAACGTTCAGGTTCTCAGCACAGAAGCAATCCAGGTAGTGCCTGATATGGCACAGATCAGATTTGCCGTGATCACTCAGGATGGCAACCCTCAGAAGTGCCAGGAGAAAAACAGTGAGGACACTGCAAAGGTTATTGAGTTTTTGAAAAATTCCGGTATTGCCGAAACCTCTATTCAGACCTCAGGCTACGGCTTAGAGCCTATGTATGACTGGAAAGAAACAGGCCAGACCATCACCGGATATCAGATGCGCACCACCATTACCGTATCCGACGTTTCCCTGGATAAGGTAGGAACACTGCTTTCCTCCAGCATTGAAGCAGGAATCAACAGCATTGAAGGCGTCAGCTATCTTTCCAGCAAATACGATGAAGCTTATCAGAGCGCCCTTAAAAAGGCGGTTGCCTCTGCTAAGACAAAGGCAGAGGTTATTGCAGAAGCCAGCGGTTCTTCCCTGGGCGATATCGTCTACATAGAAGAACTGACTTCTTATGCAAATCTCAGATACACAGCCATCGCGAAAGAGGGAGCTGCCAGAGATGAAGCCCTGAAATCCGTGGTTGTAGAGCCCGGACAGATCGGCGTGGAAGCACAGATTAAGGTAACCTACAAGCTAAAATAAAATGAGATAAAAAAGGCGCCCCATCACACATGGCGGCGCCTCTTTTATCCCAATCTTTTATGTCCGTTCCTTAACCTGCACTTCCATCCGGTTATAGGGAATTTCAATTCCCGCCTCATCAAAGGCAGTCTTGACCCGCTCCATAATCCCGCAGCGGGCCTTCCAGAAATCCCCTGTTGCGGTCCATCCCCTGCCTCCCATCATGACGGCTCCCTGAGCCATCTCACTGACAAAGACTTCCACAGGTTCTTCCTTTAAAATACCTTCCTGTTCCCGGATAACTCTTTCCATGATCTCTTTTGCTTTCTTTAGATCAGAATCATATCCAATGCCTATGACAATATCCACTCTCCGCTTTTCCATGGCAGTCACATTGGTCAATGCCGAGTTGGAAAGGGTTCCGTTTGGAATGACCACCTGCCTGTTGTCAATGGTTATCAAAACCGTATAGACCAGACCAATGGTCTGGACTGTCCCCTCCCCATCCTTGGAAATAATGTAATCCCCCGCCCGGAAGGGCTTCATAAGAAGGATGAGCACCCCTCCTGCAAAGTTAGCCAGACTGCCCTGGACTGCCAGGCCGATGGCAATACTGGCCGAACCAAACACTGCCAGTATTGACGCAGAATTAATACCGATCTGCCCCAATATGATAAATCCCAGCAGACAGTAAAGAAATGCCTTTAGGACAGATAGTAAAAATTTCTTTAAGCTGATCTCCATATCCATCTTTACAAAGGAACGGTTCATCATCCGGTAAATGATTTTGATAATCCTGGAACCTACAAACAATATGAACAATGCAATCAAAAGATTAATTCCAAAGGCAACCAGCTCAGGAAGCCAGCCTTTTATGGTCTCCATAAGGACATTGGGCTTTAACTGGTTTAAGTTCTCCTGAACCTCCTTTTGCAGCTCTGCAAGGGTTTCTTCCGGAAGTACGGTGGAAATGGAAGCAAACATCATTACTTAGAGACTCCTCTCTCTTTCACTTTTGCCGGAGACGCTGTCTTTCCGGCCTTCTTCACAGTGGCCTGCTTTCTCTTTTCAGGAGTACAGGTAAACACCATAACACTTAAAGGTGCCACAGTTATTTCAATGGAATTGGGCCTTTCATCGGCCTCTTTCTTCTTCGAAGTCCTCACCCTGGCATTAACCCGGTCTTCTCCTCCAAAGACAGCGGCATCGCTGTTTAAAACTTCCTTATATTTCCCTGCAAATGGAACCCCAACCGGGAATTTTGCATGGGTAATGGTATCAAAGTTGCAGACAAAGAGCAGAGTTTCCTCTTTTTTCTTAGTCTTTCTCAAAAATGCAATAATGCTGTTCTCAGAATCCGTACACTCCACCCATTCAAAGCCCTCAGGGTCAGAGTCGAACTGATACAGGGCAGGCTGACTGGTATAAAGGAGGTTTAAAGCCTTTACATAGTCCTTTACCTGACTGTGAAGAGGACACTCCAGGATATCCCAGTCCAGACTTCTGTTTTCACTCCATTCCCGGATCTGGCCGAATTCCTGGCCCATAAACAGAAGCTTTTTACCCGGATGGCCTGTCATAAAGCCATAGGCTGCCTTTAGATTAGCGGCCTTTGCCTCCAGAGCCTCTCCCGGCATCTTGCCCATGATGGTGCCTTTTCCATGTACCACCTCATCATGAGAAAATACTAAAATAAAATCCTCACTGTAAGCATACAGCATGCTGAAGGTCAGTTCTCCGTAATGATGCCTTCTGAAATATGGATCGCACTGCATATACCCGGTAAAGTCATGCATCCAGCCCATGTTCCATTTATAGTCAAATCCCAGACCATCTTCCTTTACACCAGACGTAATCTTAGGCCATGAAGTAGACTCCTCCGCAATGAGAACCGCCCCATCCTTACGCCCCTTAAATATGGAATTCAAGTGCTTTAAGAATTCCACCGCCTCCAGGTTTTCATGGCCTCCGTAAATATTTGGAACCCACTCTCCCGGATTCTTGCCGTAATCCAGATACAGCATGGAAGCCACTGCATCCATGCGGATTCCGTCTGCATGGTATTTTTCCGCCCAGAAAAGCGCATTGGCAATGAGGAAGTTTTTAACCTGAGGTCTGCCGTAATTATAGATCAGGGTTCCCCAATGAGGATGAGCCCCCTGCCTGGGGTCCTTATGCTCGTAAACACAGGTACCGTCAAAATTTGCCAGACCAAAGCTGTCCCTTGGGAAATGGGCCGGAACCCAGTCTAAAATCACGCCTATCCCCTGCTTATGCATGTAATCCATGAAGTACATGAAATCCTCAGGCGTTCCATAGCGGCTGGTGGGGGCGTAATAACCAGTCACCTGATACCCCCAGGATGCATCCAGGGGGTGTTCCATAACAGGAAGCACCTCTATATGAGTATACCCCATATCCGCCACATATTCCGCCAGCTTTTCAGCAATCTCACGGTAATTATAAAATTCAGAGCCAACAATGGGCTTTCCTTCTTCATCCATCTCCGGTTCCTTGCGAAGCCAGGAGCCTAAATGAACTTCATAAATGGACATGGGCTGCTGCTTTGCATTGCGTTTTACCCGTTTTTTCATCCATTCCTGGTCGCTCCACTGGTATGTCCCAATATCCCATACAATAGAAGCACTGGCAGGACGCAGCTCGCAGTAATTTCCATAGGGGTCGCTTTTTAACTGGACATCGGTATTGGTGTGCTTGACCTCGTATTTGTAAATAGTTCCCGCCTTAAGACCCGGAATAAACAGTTCAAAAATGCCGGAATCCCCAAGCCGTCTCATCTGGTGGCGTCTGCCATCCCAGAGGTTAAAATCTCCCACCACACTGACTCGCATGGCGCAGGGGGCCCATACGGAAAAATATACTCCTTCCGCCTGACCCAGCTTTACGGGATGAGCTCCCATTTTCTCATAAATGCTGTAATGAATTCCTGATGCAAACTTTTTCAAATCCCCAGCCGTATAGTTGGAATCAAAGGAATAGGGGTCATAAAGCTCATCCTGCACGTCATTGTCATAAGTTACCAGAAGGGTATAATCCACAATGGTCCTGGACGGGATAAGTGCCGCAAAAAAGCCTGCCTCATCCGCCAGCTCCATGGGATATTCCTTCCCGCCTTCCCTGGTTTTAACTGTAATCTTTGATGCACTCGGAATAAATGCCTGAATCAAAAGGCCCGCCTTTGTCACATGAGGCCCCAGAAGCCCATGGGGATTGGTGGATTCGGAATACACGACTTCCTCAATCCCGGCCCAATCCATCAGATCATATAATTTTTTGTCCATTCATTGCTCCTCCTAGTCCTTCCTGATAAAAATATTTTATCATTGAGACAAGTAATTTTCAATAGATTTCCCCAAACCTGGAATCCTTTTCCAGAGAGATTGTGAATATTTTCTTACCATTTCGTAAAACCCCTTGCGTAATAAATCAATCTCATTTAAACTTTGTTATGGAACCATCAGGAAGGGAAGCGAAATATCATGAAAAGAAATGAAGACATACAAAACGAACAAGGGACATTCAGCTGGAAGGAAGAGATCATAAGCTGGGTCAAGATCATCATTACAGCCGCTGTCATTGCATTTCTGCTCAATAACTTTATTATTGCAAACAGCAGAGTGCCTACCGGGTCCATGGAACATACCATTATGGCAAAGGACCGGGTCATCGGCTCCAGGCTGTCCTATTATTTTGACGATCCCCAGCGTGGAGACGTGGTTATCTTCCATTATCCCGACGACCCTACAGGAAAGACTTATTATGTAAAGCGGGTCATCGGACTTCCGGGAGATATCATCGATATTAAGGACGGCAAGGTGTATTTGAACAATTCGGACACTTCCCTGGAAGAGCCCTATCTGCCGGAACCCATGGAGCCTGAGCCTGACGCCCACTTCGAGGTGCCGGAAAACAGCTACTTCATGCTTGGTGACAACCGGAATTGGTCCGCAGACGCCAGACGCTGGAAGAATAAATACGTGGAAAAAGATAAGATCATCGCTAAGGTCCTGTTCCGCTACTTCCCCTCAATCAGTAAAATCAACTAAAAAAACGCAGGCCAAAGCTCATCCTTTGCCTGCGTTTATATTGTTTATCAACACCTGTTTTCAATTTCTGCCAGCATATCCACACGGCGCTGGTGTCTTCCGCCTTCATAGCTGGCTTTCAGCCATTCCTCAGTGATCATCTTTGCCATTTCTACACCGATAACCCTGGCTCCGAAGCAGAGCACATTAGAATCGTTGTGCATTCTGGAAAGCTTGGCTGTATAGGGCTCGCTGCAGACGCAGGCCCGGACTCCCCTGACCTTGTTGCAGGCTAAAGAAATACCCACTCCGGTTCCGCAGATGGCGATTCCTAAATCTGCCTTTCCTTCCACAACAGCCCGTCCTACTTCTTCTCCGTATCTGGGATAGTCGCAGCTTTCTGTGGCATTGGTTCCAAAGTCAATGACTTCATACCCCATTTCTTCTACAAATGCCTTGATTTCATTTTTCATCTCAATGGCCGTATGGTCATTTCCCATTGCAATTTTCATCATTCATTCTCCTCATTTTCAAATGTAAGCGGTTGGCAGCCGTAAAAGGACCGGATCTTATCCAGCCTGGAGGCCATATTGGACAGAAGCAGATCCGCAGTCGTAAGAGCCGCCATAGATTCCACCACCACCACTGCCCTTGGAACAATAACAGGGTCATGACGTCCCTTGATCTGAACCTCCAGTTCCTCGCCCTGGCGGTTTATGGTCTTTTGGGACTGGGCGATAGAAGCCGTAGGTTTAAAGGCAGCCCGGAATACCACCTGGGTGCCGTCGCTGATTCCTCCCAGGATTCCTCCTGCATGGTTGGTCCTCTTCTGGGCTCCCTTTTCGTCTTTCCCGGAAAAACTGTCATTGTTTTCAGAACCTAAAGCCCGGGAAACCTGGAAGCCGTCTCCAATCTCAAAGCCTTTTACCGCGCCGATGGACATGACCGCCTTGGCAAGAGCCGCATCGTACTTGTCAAATACCGGTTCCCCGATTCCTGCCGGAACTCCGTCGATGATGCATTCCACCACGCCTCCTACAGAGTCGGGCCTTGACATCATCTCTTCCACGTACTGAGCTGCAAGGGCTGCGGTTTCATTGTCAGGCATGTAAAAGCTGTTCTGATCCCGTTCCTTTATATCAAAGCGTTCCGGGTTCATTTCATAGGGTCCGATGGACTTGGTATATGCTGTAACCGTGATTCCAAGGCTTTTTAAGAAGCAGGCGGCGATCGCTCCTGCCGCCACCCTGCCGATGGTTTCCCTTCCTGAAGAACGTCCGCCTCCCCGGTAATCCCGGATTCCGTACTTGGCATCAAAGCCAAAGTCCGCATGGCCCGGGCGGTAGACATTCATAATATTGCTGTAATCCTTAGACCTCTGGTCCTGGTTCCACACGACCATGGAAATGGGAGCACCGGTTGTCTGTCCCTCAAAGACACCTGACAGTATCTCCACCTTGTCACCCTCCTGGCGCTTGGTGGTAAACTTGCTCTGACCCGGTTTTCTTCTGTCAAGGTATTCCTGGATATCCCCTTCCTCCAGCTTAAGCCCTGCCGGACAGCCGTCCACAACAACGCCGATCCCCTTTCCGTGTGATTCCCCCCAGGTTGTTACCTTCCATATTGTCCCCAGTGTTGATCCTGCCATGTATCATTCTCCTTTTAATTTCTGACTTTCACAATGGTGCAGCTATTGGGCTCATTGACCCTCAGCTCAATGCCGTTCATGATGAGAAGGCCTTTTTCATAGTCCACGTTAAAAAAGGTAATGCTGCCTGTCTCATGGTTGATGGAAGCGATATGCTTATCATCCGGGAAGGCCGAAACGTCCTTTGGATAGCTGCCGCTTATGGGAAGGCAGCATAAGAGCTCCAAAAGTCCCGTATTCTGATCCCTTTTATAAACCGAAACAGAATCATCTCCCGCATTGCCGCAGAATAAATGCTTTTCATCGTGGGCCATGCGCATGGAGCTGGCTGCAGTGAGCTGGCTGCGCTTGGGTCCTGTGGTGGAAATGGTCTGTATTTTTTCGATCTTTGGCTGGCGCTCTCCCGTCTCATAGGTGAATACGTCTATCACATTCTTTAATTCATAGAGTAAATAAAAAAACTTTCCGTCTGAGCTGAACCGGAAGCATTTTGGTGCGGATTCCCTTTCGCATCTGATGGAATCCACCAGAATCATTTCCTCTACCTTTTCATCAAAACGGTAAATCTTCACCTGGTCTATTCCTAAGTCTGCCACCATAATGTATTTTCCGTCGGGGGTTCTTCTGGAGCAGCTTACATGAGGCCGGAAATTTCTCTCCGCCACGCTGCCAAGTCCCTTGTGAAATACTGAGGTCACAATCTCGCCCACAGAGCCGTCTTTATTCAACCGGAGCACCGTGCACTTTCCGTCGTGATAGCCGGATACAAATATGTATTTTTCAGAGTTGTCAATGGATAAGTGACAGCCTCTCATTCCCTTTATATTGGCAGAATTAAGCCTTGTAATGGATCCGTTCTCATGAATGCGGAAGGAAATCACCCCGGTATCTGTAATGGAGTAAAGGGTCTTTCCGTCGCTGGAGGAGGTGATATAGGAAGCGTTGTCAACCTCCACCTCGCACCGCTCGATAAAACGTCCATTCTCCACGTCAACATCATATACCGTAATCCCTTTAGCCTGTCCGCTGTAGGAGTAGGAACCTACATAAGCCATATACTTTCCCTTCATCATACGCTCCCTCATAGAAATAAGCCTGTTAAACTCATTTTAAATGGTATAGATAATTATCTATACCGTTGACAGTTACATAACAAACCGTTGAAACCCAAGGCGTTCATTTTCTTAAGTATAATCTGTATCCATTTTCCCGTCAATATCTATTTCCTCCAATAGCAGAGGGCTGTTTTGCACCGGCATTTATGATTTTCCCTTGCAAAAGTGATTTTCAGGGAATATAATTTTATAGTAATTAAAGAGTTTTTACTGAAAAGGAGGAAAAGATTTATGGAAACCGAAAGGCATACGGCAAAGAAAACTCTGGCCCGTTACCGCAGTTTTCGTTATATATTGATATTGGAAGGAATTGCCGTAGGGGCCATATCGGGAACCGTTGTTGTGCTTTTCCGATACCTATTAGGATATGCAGAGGAATTTCTGGAATTGGTTTTACATTACGGAAAAAGTAACACCTGGTTTTGGCCGGTATGGTTTGTTGTCCTGGCAGCCGCAGCTGTTGCAGTATCAGCCTTGCTCAAATGGGAATCCCTCATATCAGGAAGCGGAATTCCCCAGGTAGAGGGCGAGATGATCGGGGAATTAAATCCCTGCTGGTGGAAGGTTCTTGCCGCCAAGACAGGGGGTGGGCTTCTCTCTTTAGGGTGCGGCTTGTCTTTAGGAAGGGAAGGTCCAAGCATTCAGCTTGGTTCCATGGCTGCCAAGGGCTTTTCACGTCTGGCCGGAAGGGCAAAAACAGAAGAAAAAATGTTAATCACCTGCGGAGCCAGTGCAGGGCTTTCTGCTGCTTTTAATGCCCCCATTGCAGGAATTTTATTTTCTCTGGAAGAAGTCCACAAGCATTTTTCACCGGAAGTTCTCCTTTCCACTATGGCCTCCTCCATCACAGCTGATTTCATATCCAAAAATATCTTTGGACTGAAGCCTGTTTTTGATTTCCAGGTTATAAAAATGATCCCCCTTCATGTCTACGGTCATGTCCTTTTATTAGGAGTAATTATGGGCGGGATGGGAGTGGTATACAATACCTGTCTTTTTAAAACTCAGGACTTGTATCAGAAAATCCCCCACCATACGGCAAGACTTATGGTTCCGTTTCTATTGGCTGGAGTCTTCGGCATTGTTTATCCCTATGTATTGGGCGGCGGACATCCTCTGGTAGAAGCCTTAACTTCAGGAGAGATGATGTTTAGCGCACTGTGCCTGCTTCTGGTTTTTAAATTCATTTTCTCCATGTTAAGCTTTGGTTCCGGTGCTCCGGGCGGCATCTTCCTCCCTCTTCTGGTGCTGGGTGCTTTGATTGGAAGCATTTATTACAGCGGAGTTCAGATGGCTTCCGGTTCCCTGGACGGCCTCCTGGGAAACTTCATCATTCTGGGAATGGCCGGATATTTTTCAGCTATCGTACGTGCACCTATTACGGGAATTATTCTCATCAGTGAGATGAACGGTTCTTTTTCCCATCTTCTGGCCTTATCTGCCGTGTCACTGATTGCTTATCTGGTTCCGGATCTGTTTCACTGCCCACCGGTATATGACGGGCTCCTTCACCGCCTTCTTTCAAGGATGAATCCCTGTAAAGAGACCTCTCTTACCGGAGAAAAGGTTCTGGTAGAGGGCATGATTTTTCACGGAAGCGAGGCCGAGGGACTAAAGGTTTCTGAAATACCATGGCCTAGAACCAGCCTTCTGATATCCCTGATGAGAGGCGAGGCTGAATTTGTTCCCAGGGGAGAAACAATGCTTTCTGCCGGTGATAAGATCGTGGTCCTGTGTGATGAAACCGTACAGGGAGAGCTTCACCGGGTACTTCAGGATACGTGCCAGACAGTGAAAATGGAGCACGATACATAATAAAAACCTCCTGTGCGGTTATGACATCAATTCTCATAATCCCACAGGAGGTTTTTTCTCTGCATTCTTAAGGAAAAACTTCCTCAAAACTATTGACATACAATGAAAAAACAGTATAATGAATCATGCTGCATGTTTATTAATACTAAACTTTTTAATTAATTTTACCGTTAGTCCGGTCTGGTGCTTTATGGGCGCTTTACAAAGGAGGAACTTATGGATATAGGTGGAAAATTAAAGGAGCTGAGGGTGTTAAAGGGCCTCACTCAGGAAGAGCTGGCGGATCGGGCAGAACTGTCCAAGGGATTCATATCCCAGCTGGAACGAAACTTAACCTCCCCCTCCATTGCGACTCTTATGGACATCCTTCAATGCCTGGGAACCTCCACTGGGGAGTTCTTTCACGAAAGCAGGGAGGAGCAGATCGTATTCGGCAAAATCGATTATTTTGAAAAATACGATGCAGAACTGAAAAATGAGATCAAATGGATCATTCCCAATGCGCAGAAAAACATGATGGAGCCCATCCTTCTCACGCTGGAGGCAGGGGGGCAGACCTATCCTGACAATCCCCATGAGGGCGAGGAATTCGGGTATGTCCTGCAGGGAAGTATTTCCATTCATATAGGAAATAAAACATATAAAGCCAAAAAAGGGGAATCCTTTTACTTTATACCAGACAAAAAACATTACTTAAGCAGCAAGGCCGGCGCTGCCCTGATCTGGGTCAGCTCTCCGCCAAGCTTTTAACAGGAGGATAAGAGGTTATGGGGCAGCCGCTCATTCATTTACAGAATATCACGAAAGACTTCGACGGCACCATGGTGCTGGACGATTTAAATCTCTCCGTAAAGGAGAATACATTTGTTACATTGCTGGGGCCCAGCGGCTGCGGAAAAACCACAACCCTGCGCATCATCGGCGGCTTTGAACGCCCGGACAGGGGGCAGGTGGTCTTTGACGGACAGGACATCACAAGCCTTCCTCCCAACAAGCGCCAGTTAAACACGGTTTTCCAGAAATATGCGCTCTTTACCCACATGTCCATTTCGGAAAACATCGCCTTTGGCTTGAAAATCAAAAATAAATCCAGGTCCTACATTCAGGACAAGATTAAATATGCCTTAAAGCTGGTCAATTTAGACGGCTTTGAAAACCGCACCGTAAGCTCTTTAAGCGGCGGACAGCAGCAGCGTATCGCCATTGCAAGGGCCATTGTAAACGAGCCCAGAGTCCTTCTTTTGGACGAACCTTTGGGCGCTCTTGACTTAAAACTGAGACAGGATATGCAGTATGAGCTGATCCGTTTGAAAAATGAGCTGGGCATTACCTTTATCTACGTCACTCATGACCAGGAAGAGGCTCTTACCATGTCCGACACCATTGTGGTCATGAACCAGGGTTACATCCAGCAGATGGGAACCCCGGAAAACATCTACAATGAGCCGGAAAATGCTTTTGTAGCTGACTTCATCGGCGAAAGCAATATTGTGCCGGGAATCATGCTGCGGGATGAGCTGGTGGAAATCTTCCATGCCAAATTTGTCTGCGTGGACAAGGGCTTTGGAATCAACGCTCCGGTGGATGTGGTCATAAGGCCTGAGGACATTGACTTAGTGGAACCGGAACAGGGCTCCTTAACCGGAATTGTCACCCACCTGATTTTCAAGGGCGTTCATTATGAAATGGAAGTCAAATCTCCCGACGGCTTTGAATGGCTGGTGCACAGCACGGACATGTTCCCTGTGGGACAGAAAGTGGGAATCCATGTGGACCCCTTTGACATCCAGATCATGAACAAGCCGGCTTCAGAGGATGAGGAGGCCGTGGGAATCAATGAGTAAGAAATTATTATCAGGCCCTTATCTCATGTGGATGATTGGTTTTATCCTCATCCCTCTGGCATTGATCGTATTTTATGGCCTCACCGACAGGTCCGGGGCCTTTACCTTAGCCAATGTCATATCCATCGGATCGGCAGAACACGCAAAGGCTTTGTGGCTTTCTCTGGGTCTTTCCTTTATCAGCACCCTTCTCTGCCTGATTCTGGCCTATCCCCTGGCTCTGGTTCTCCGTTCCAGAGGCATGGGACAGGGAAGCTTTATTGTGTTTATCTTCATCCTCCCTATGTGGATGAATTTTCTTCTGCGCACCCTGGCATGGCAGACTCTTCTTGAAAAAAATGGAGTCATCAACGGAATATTATCTTCCCTCCATCTGCCAACCCAGGGCCTGATCAACACACCCGGGGCCATTATCCTTGGTATGGTTTACAACTTTCTGCCGTTCATGGTCCTTCCTATTTACAATGTCCTTTCCAAGATTGATGACAGCGTCATCAATGCGGCCAGGGATTTGGGCGCCAATTCCTTTCAGGTTCTGCTGCGCATCATGATACCTTTAAGCGTTCCGGGAGTCGTAAGCGGCATTACCATGGTATTTGTGCCTGCCCTTACCACCTTTGTTATCTCAAACATCCTGGGAGGAAGTAAAATCCTTCTCATTGGAAATGTCATTGAGCAGGAGTTCACCCGGGGAAGCAACTGGAATTTAGGCTCCGGCCTATCTCTGGTCTTAATGATATTTATTCTGATCAGCATGGCCCTCATCGCCAAATATGACAAAAACGGGGAGGGAACAGCATTCTGATGAAAAGAAAAGCTGCTTTAATCAAACGCTTGATCCAGGATTTTTACCTGGTGATCATTCTGGTGTTTTTATATGCGCCCATCGCAACCATGATGGTGCTGTCTTTTAACAGCTCCAAATCCCGTACCCAGTGGGGCGGCTTTACCCTTCGCTGGTATCAGGACTTATTCGCCAGCAGCACTATTATGACGGCCCTTTACAATACCCTGCTGATCGCATTTTTGTCCTCACTCATTGCGGCCATTATCGGTACGGCGGCAGCCATTGCCATCAACAGCATGAACCGGGGGCCCCGCTCCCTGCTTATGGGAATCACCAACATTCCCATGCTCAATGCGGATATTGTAACAGGAATCTCTTTGATGCTGGCATTCATCGCCTTTGGGATTTCCCTGGGCTTTCAGACTATTTTGATTTCACATATTACCTTCAATATTCCATATGTGATTTTAAGTGTTATGCCGAAGCTGAAACAGACGGATAAGAGCACTTATGAAGCCGCCATGGACTTGGGAGCCACTCCGGTTTACGCCTTTTTTAAGGTCATTTTCCCGGATATTCTTCCGGGTGTGCTTTCTGGATTTTTACTGGCTTTTACCATGTCCCTTGACGATTTTATTATCACTCATTTTACAAAGGGAGCCGGCATCAACACTCTTTCCACCTTGATTTACAGTGAAGTACGGCGGGGAATCAGGCCATCTATGTATGCCCTGTCAACCATCATCTTCCTTGCAGTTTTAGTACTGCTTCTGCTCACCAACTTTGCACCGAAAAGAAAAAAATAACAGGAGAACAACCATATGAAAAAAAGACTATTTAAGGTTATGACCGCAGTTTCCCTGGCCGCCCTGCTGGCCTCTGCATCCACCGGATGCGGAAAGCAGTCTGCAAAGGCGGGAGCCGCAGGCGAGGTTTATGTTTACAACTGGGGAGAGTATATTGACGAATCCGTCATCGAGGAGTTTGAAAAGGAAACAGGAATTAAAGTGGTTTACGATATGTTTGAAACCAACGAAGAAATGTATCCTGTCATCGAGGCAGGCGGCGTGAAATACGATGCCGTATGTCCTTCTGACTATATGATCCAGAAAATGATTGAAAACAACCTTCTGGCAGAAATCAACTTTGACAACGTTCCTAACTTAAAGGAAATCGACCCTCAGTATCTGGAAATGGCAAAAAGCATTGATCCGGAAAACAAATATTCTGTGCCTTATGCCTGGGGGACCGTAGGAATTCTTTATAACACCAGCCTGGTGGCTCCTGAAGACGTTCCTACCAAATGGTCTGACCTGTGGAACGAAAAATTCAAGGATAATATCCTGATGCAGGACAGCGTCCGGGATGCCTTTATGGTGGCTTTAAAGTCCCTGGGATATTCCATGAACACCACCAATGAAGCTGAAATCAACGAGGCTAAGGAACTTTTGATCAGCCAGAAGCCTCTTGTTCAGGCCTATGTCATTGACCAGGTCCGTGACAAGATGATCGGCGGCGAAGCTGCTGTAGGCGTGATCTATTCCGGAGAAATGCTTTACATCCAGAATGAAGTGGAGGAGCTTGGCCTTGATTACTCTCTGGAATATGTGATTCCGGAAGAAGGAACCAATCTCTGGCTGGATTCCTGGGTAATCCCTGCCAACGCTCCTAATAAAGAAAATGCGGAAAAATGGATCAACTTCCTCTGCCGCGCTGATATTGCCAAGAAAAACTTTGAATACATCACCTATGCTACCCCCAACAAGGGTGCCTTTGACTTATTAGACGCGGAAATCCAGAATAACAAAGCTGTTTTCCCGGATGCTGATAAGTTAAAGAACAGCGAAGTATTCCAATATCTTGGAAATGATGTGGACTCGCTTTACAATGAGGCATGGAAAGAGGTAAAATCTAACTAAAAGAGAAAAGGGGAGGATTACAGCTATGGCTGAAAGTTTGGAAATACTTTTGAGGCAAATCGTGGATATAGCCATTTTATTCTTCGAATTTATGGGAGTAGTTGCAATCATCATTACGGGTATTCGGGGAATCCGGGACAGTATCAGACACAATATGGATATCCGCTTAAACCTGGCTCAGGGTATGGCCCTGGGATTGGAATTTAAGCTGGGAAGCGAGATTCTCCGTACGGTTGTGGTACGGGAATTATCGGAGGTGGCAGTAGTGGCAGCCATCATCATCTTAAGAGCCGCTCTTACCTTCCTGATTCATTGGGAAATCAGGATCGAGAAGGAATCAATGGACGTAAAGTAAGGACAAAAGAAGGGGATGTCGGGAAATAAGATGATCCACTGAATAGAGGGGCGTCGCAATATAGCGGCGCTCCTTTTATTTTTTATTGTGGAAAAAACATGAGAGAGTCGTTGAGAGTGGACAGGGTTTATATAAATCCCCAAATCCCGGCAATATAGGAAATAATTATATAAACAGAGCAATTGAGGAAAGTTGTACACCATAAAAGTCTTTGCAACGATAATAATCCTTTGATATAATGCAGGGAAAGTATTTTACAATTGTCAGCTATTGACATCCAGCATCAGGTTTGTTATATGTGAAACTAGATATAAAGGCCTATTTAACTTAGCCTATTTTACTGTTGATGTAGTAAAATAGAAGCTCTATCGGGCTGGATAATATGGATTTTTTCATAGATAGCTTAATAAAAGTAACTAACACAATCGTTTATCAGTACTGACACCTGCTTAAAATCTTTGCCCAGAAAGGAAAATATTTTATGAAACGAATATTAATTGGATTTATATTTCTAAGTTTACTTATCATTGGTAGTACAGCTTGCCAGCCGCGTCAACAGGAAACCGTTCCTTTGGAAATTATGGAGGTAAGTACTCCTTCGGAACCAATAAAATATTATTCAGGCAGTCTTGACGAGGCGGTAAAAGAATTCACAAACATAGAGAGCAGATATATTACAGATCGATTCAACATAAGCAACCATTTTTATATCGATCAGGAGAACGTTTTATGGGGAACCGGAGGAAATGCATACTGGCAATTAGGCATACCAAAAGAGGAGGATCGAAACGAACTTGCTGCCATCTACCCTACCCCCGCTATGATCGCTGCAAACGTAATCCATGTGGATGCCTCTGAAAATGGATATTTTATGATATTTTTAACAGAAGACCATAAGTTGTACGGCATGGGATCCAACAGACTGGGTGTATTGCGGTTGCCCCTAAAAGAAAGTGAGGAAGGAAACTATCATCTGAATATTACTGCCGAGCCTGTCCTGCTAATGGAAAATGTGTTATTTGCATCTGCTGGCAGAGAGAGTATTTCTGTTTTAACAGAGGATAATAACGTATGGTGGTGGGGAAGATTTAACAGTACTACAGGTACTGATAAAGCTGGTCAAATGTATAGCGAGACTCCCCTTTTAATGGTCAAGAATGCAAAATACACTGTTTGTGGGTCAGATATGGCGGCGGCTATAGATCAAGATAATAATTTATGGACCTGGGGAAATAATGTGTGGGGGCAATGCGGGACGCGCTTTGGAGGGGATTATCTAAGGGAAGCACAAATGGTATGCAGCGGGGTAGATATGGTATGGCCGGATATTCTGGATTCAAAGCAAAATCGGATACCTGGCAATGCTCTGCCGGATATAGATCCTTATTATGCTATTCGATATTCCTATACCACTTTTATCAGAAAAGATAACGGCAAATTATATGCATGTGGTATTAACCTGGGTACAGAAGAAGAAACAGTGAATCTTTATGGAGATATCCTTGCTTCCGACCAGGAAGATAAATCCGGATATACATTTAAGTTTTCTGCGGAATTTTTAGAGATTGGAATTAAATCTACAGATGAGAAGTAAAGGGGAACGGTGATGAAAACTTTTGATAGATATGCAAAAGTATTTTTTGCTATTTTGTTTGTATGTGTGATAGGCATAGGAATTACGATGAATATTTTTATTTTGTCATTATATGGTAACAAGGCTTTACATCTTATATTGACCATTTTGCTTATAGTTTTTCATATTATGCTGTATTATTTTACTAAGTATAAATATCAGGCAATTATTCTTTTAATATATTGGATTATAACGTTGCTGTTGAGAATATATGTGATTGCTTTTTTATTAATAGGATTTATTCCACTAAATAAGACTCATCCTCATCTTTCCTATATTATGAATATATTTCCGTCAGCTATATATTTTCCGGGTGCATGGCGGTATGATGGATTTTCACTTGTATATAGTACAATACTTTTAATTATTCTATCAATATTATTCATTATTTTACACGCTCAAAAGATTTCAAAGTTGAACAGATAATTATTTAAAGTCTGCCATGATGCTTTTACAAATTAGTATCATTCCAGTTCAGATAACATATCTACCAACAATTGGAGATTAGCAACTTCATATTCATTAAATACATCATCGGAAAACTCTGATGCCTTGATTGTCGGTGAATACCAAGTCTGCTTTTTAAAATAATTACTTAACTCATCATTCATAAATATATAGCCATGCCTTGCATATATCTCGTTCTTAGCCAAATAAAGAATTACTTTCGGAAAACTTTCAAGATTACTCCTTTTATAATAGTGGCTATCAGAATTTAATAATGGCTCAAACATTCTAGACGCATCTGTTCTCAGATTTTCCTCATCCCAATTGACTACTTCTATCCAATATTTATTCTGTACTTCTTCTGTTTTAATGGTTACTCCTTCAGTTTCGTTTATTTCTTTTGAATTTTCCGAAGAAGTTATTGAATTGTCATTACTTTCTATTTGAAGATTTTCTTCATCGCTATTTAATCTTGCTTGGGATTCCTTTACCTGATCACTCACAATTGTTTCGGGAGCTTTTCCACAAGCCGCAAGTAATATACTAAGTAAACATAATATAGCAATAAAAAATGTTGTTGTATTATTTTTCATCTATCAATCTCCTCGTATAATATTTTT
>DGRE01000060.1 GCA_002389905.1 Hungatella sp. UBA4396
ATTATGCAATGCTGTACTAGCGCTAATGGTAAACAAATTCATTAGCAAATATCTGATAAGTGGCAAACTATTTAGTTAGCGATGTGGTAAACAAATTCGTCAGCGAGTGGTAAACTTTTTCGTTGACATTCACATGCTGTCAAATTGCTGTCAACACCAGTTGCTGTCAAACTGCTGTCATTTTTAATTTATCCCGGTTTTCCACTGTTTTGAAAAAAAGATTTTCTGACATTGAAAAAGGCTCAACCCCTCGTATTACCAAGGTTTGAGCCTTTCACATATGAATGCGGGAGATGGGACTTGAACCCACACGTCTATACAGACACAAGATCCTTAGTCTTGCCTGTCTGCCAATTCCAGCACTCCCGCACAACGATAGTAATTCTACCACTCTCCAAAGAAATTGTCAATATTTTTTGAAAAATATATACAAAAAAATAATTTTGAAAATATGGAAAAATGTTGTTGACATATGGGGGCCTGTATAATATAATAACTATTGTTGCTGCGGAAGCGGTAACAAAATGCAGAAGTGGCGGAATTGGCAGACGCGCACGGTTCAGGTCCGTGTGGTAGCAATACCTTGAGGGTTCGACTCCCTTCTTCTGCATGAAACCTTACAGAAAGTCATGGCTGTTTGGTTTGGTATTTAAATGACATGCGGGAGTGCTGGAATTGGCAGACAGGCAAGACTAAGGATCTTGTGGTTGTATGATCGTGTGGGTTCAAGTCCCATCTCCCGCATTATTATTTTTATAGGAAGAGGCCGATTGCTGAAAATCGGCCTCTTTTGCTTTACAATAAAATACAGGAATCAAATGAAATTTCAGGAGGGGGTACCTATGGGATATAAAGTACTGGTAGCGGACGATGAATATATCATCCGCCGGGGGATTATAAGTTTTTTTAAACAATACAGTGATTTTGAGCTGGCGGCAGAGGCTGAGGATGGGGAAATGGCCCTTGAGCTGGCAAAGAGCATTTCTCCGGATGTTTATTTTGTTGATATTAACATGCCGTTTTTAAATGGTCTGCAATTTATAAAGAAATTAAAGGAAACCAATCCCAGGGCAGTGATCATCATCATCACCGGGTATGACCGGTTTGACTATGCCAGAGAAGCCTTAAAGCTGGGGGTTTTTGAATATCTTCTCAAGCCTTTAATGGAAGGCCCCTTTGATGAGATGATGAAACGGGTCAGGGAAAGGCTGCAGAAGGAGGAAAGCGACGACAAGTATCTGGACTGGGCGAGAAGCATGCTGGCGCAAAACCGCACCTATCTTGCCTCCAACTTTTTGCAGAAGGCTTTGGAAGGGCACTATACCAGGGAAGAGATCAGGGAGCGTTCCCAGTACTTAAGCCTAATGCTTCCGAAACCCTTTACAATCACAGTTGTTTCTCTGGAATATTTGAAAACGGAAGACGTAAAGAGCACCTGGAATGAAGATTTGCTCTTTTTTGTTGCCGAGAACATTGCAAATGAGATGTTCCTCGGCCTTGAAAACCCCTGCAGCTGTCAGGACAGGCATGGAAATCTGGTGGTTGTCTCCAAAACTGCGGCTCAGGAAACTGCAGAAGAGCAGGTAGGGACCTATTGTAATATGCTGGAGTCTCATTTGCCGGTGCGCAGCCTTGTGATGCAGATAAACGGAGATGATTATGGAGCCCTGGCTGAGACCTATGAAACAGCTGTCAGCCGTTTAAAGGAGCTGGAGACCGGTTCTTCTGTAATTAAAGATGTAAAGCTCTATATTGAGGACAACTATTCCCGGGAGGACTTTTCCTTCCAGGATGCAGCAGGCCATGTGAATCTGTCTGTTCCCCATTTAAGCCGGATGTTCCGTAAAGAGATGGGAGTCACCTTCATTGATTATCTGACCAGCGTCAGAATCCGCAAGGCTATTGAGCTTTTGCACAATAACGAATTGAAGATTTACGAAATTGCGGAGCTGACCGGGTATGCAAACCAGCATTATTTCAGCAATGTGTTTAAAAAGAACTTAGGGGTCAGCCCTGCGGAATACCGCAGATTTATAAAAAATGACAGCCAGACAGCCTCCATGCAATGATTTTATACCTTTTACTCAAATTATTGCAAAGACTTTTACTCCTCCTTCCTGCATAATAAATGCAGAGTTGAAAGAAAAAAAGGAGGATCATGAAAATGAAAAAAAGATTTTTAAGCGTACTGCTTTGTGCTTCCATGGCAGCGGCTTCCTTAGCTGCCTGCAGCAGCGGAGCCAGCAGTTCAGCGACCACAGCAGCTCCCCAGACTACGGCGGCACAGAGTAAAACCACAGCAAAGGCAGAGGAAACCACCGCCAAAGCTGATGACGCAGCAGGGGAAAAACTGGTAGTGGGCTTTGCCCAGATCGGCCAGGAATCAGGTTGGCGTGATGCGGAAACCCTTTCCATTCAGACCTATGCATCTGAAAATGCAGATAAGGTAGAGCTTCTTTTTGCTGATGCACAGCAGAAGCAGGAAAACCAGATCAAGGCAATCAAGAACTTTATTGAGCAGGGCGTGGATGTGATTGGTCTTGCACCGGTTGTAGAAACCGGATGGGATCAGGTATTTGCAGAGGCTCAGGAAGCTGGAATTCCCATCATTCTTCTGGACCGCAGAGCAGATGTAAGCGAAGACTTATACGCAACCTTTATCGGTTCTGACTTCATTGAAGAAGGAAAGATGGCTGCAAAGGAAATGGCAAAGCTGATTAGCGAAGAAGGCAAGATTGTTGAACTGGAAGGAACCGTAGGTGCTTCTGCAGCAACTGACCGAAAGACAGGATTTGACGATGAAATCAAAGCAAGCTATCCTAACATTGAAATCGCAGCTTCCCAGACCGGTGATTTCACCAGAGCTCAGGGAAAAGAGGTTATGGAGTCTTTCTTAAAGTCCAATAAGGATATCAAGGGTGTTTATGCACATAACGACGACATGGCTCTTGGAGCAATCGAAGCAATCAAAGAAGCCGGATTAAAGCCAGGTGAAGACATCAAGATCGTTTCCATCGACGGTGTACGCGCAATCTTTGAAGCAATGGCAGCCGGAGAGGCTAACTGTACCGTAGAGTGCAATCCTCTGCTTGGACCGCTTTTATTTGAAACGGCAGCAAAGCTGAAAGCAGGCGAGTCTGTTGAGAAATGGGTAAAATCGGTAGATGGCGTATTTACTGCTGATATGGCAGCCGAGGCGCTTCCAAACCGTAAATATTAAACCGCGGGGGTGCTGCAAAAGTATATCATTATTTTTGCAGCACCCTTTTTCTATCAGAGGATATGCCCTCTTAATTTGAAAGCGAGGAGGAAACACCATGAGTGCTGGGAACCAGTTGTTGACAGCTAGAAATATATCCAAGTCTTTTGGAAAAGCGGTGATTGCTTTATCTGACGTGCAGTTTGATTTGAACCGGGGAGAAATTCATGCCCTGTTAGGGGAAAATGGTGCAGGAAAGTCAACTCTCATTAAGGTGCTGACAGGCGTCGAAGCCAAAGATCAGGGAGTCATTGAACTGGAGGGAAAACAGATTAATCCCAGATCCACACAGGAAGCGCAGAATCAAGGAATTTCAACAGTATATCAGGAGGTAAACCTCTGTCCCAACCTTTCTGTGGCAGAAAATATTTATATTGGACGGGAACCGAGAAACCGGTTTGGAACTATTAATTGGAAAAAAATCAATGCCGATGCCAGTGAACTGCTGGAAAAATTTGATTTACATATAAATGTTACGAAAAACCTGGATCATTATTCTGTGGCAATTCAGCAGATGGTGGCTATTGCAAGAGCCAGCGATATTGATGCAAAGGTTCTGATCTTAGATGAACCCACCAGCAGCCTTTCTGCCGCCGAGGTTGCAAAGCTGTTTCAAATCATGAAAAGACTTCGTAAGGAAGGCATGGGGATTATTTTTGTTACACATTTTCTGGATCAGGTTTATGAGGTCACTGACCGGATTACCGTGCTCCGGAACGGGAAATATGTGGGGACTTATTTGACAAAAGAGCTGCCCAGAGTGGAGCTGGTGGGAAAAATGATCGGCAAGGATTACGCCGGGCTTAAGGAAACCATGAGCTCAAAGCGGGACGGGGAAGCAGAGGAACAGGAGCAGGAAGCCTTTATTGAACTGGTCAATGTCAGCAGCCCGGGCACGGTTAAAGGATTCGGGCTTAAGGTGAAAAAGGGCGAAGTTTTGGGCCTTTCCGGGCTTTTAGGTTCCGGGCGGTCAGAGACGGCCAAGGTCTTATTTGGAATAGATTCCATCAGTGAAGGAGAGGTAAAGGTAAAAAGTGAGACGGCTCACCTCCATTCTCCTTTGGACGCAATACGAAGCGGTATCGCTTTCTGTCCGGAAAATCGGAAGACAGAGGGCATTATCAGCGAGCTTTCTATCTGGGAAAATATCATACTTGCTCTTCAGGTGAAAAAAGGATTGTTTCATAAGATTTCCAGGAAAGAGGCCGAAGAGCTGGCAAAGGAATATATTGAAAAGCTTCAGATCAAAACGCCGGGAACAGAGCAGTTAATTAAGAATTTAAGCGGCGGAAACCAGCAGAAGGTAATTCTCGCCAGGTGGCTTGCCACGGAGCCGGAGTTTTTAATGCTTGACGAACCCACCAGGGGAATTGATATTGGAACCAAGGCGGAAATTCAGAAAATCGTCATGGAGCTTGCGGGAAAAGGGATGGCAGTGCTCTTTATTTCCTCAGAAATTGACGAAATGCTTCGCTGCTGTACCAGGATGATCGTGCTCCGGGATATGAAGCAGGTGGGAGAGTTAAACGGGAAAGAAATTTCGGAAGAAGCGATTATGCGGATTATGGCGGGAGGTGAAGCATCATGAGAGAAACCTGGAATCGTTTGTCAGAAAAACAGTATTTCCGCCCACTGGTCATTTTTATCATGATCCTGCTTTTTAACGGTATTGTCAGCAAGGGAGAATTTTTCGCCCTTTCCATTGTGGATGGACATTTATACGGACGTATTATTGATATTGTGAGAAATGGAAGCAAGCTCATGATACTGGCCGGAGGCATGACCATGATACTGGCAACAGGCGGAACCGATATTTCCGTTGGTTCTGTTATGGCCATCAGCGGAGCCACTGCCTGCAGCATTGTAAATGGGAATATTTTTCCCTCATTAAACGGAAATGTCGGGGCAGCAATTGTGATCGCAATTCTTGCAGGCGTTGTCAGCGGTATCTGGAATGGACTTTTAGTTGCAAAGGTTAAGATTCAGCCCATTGTGGCTACCATGATTTTAATGGTGGCGGGAAGGGGAATTGCTCAGCTTATTACCAAGGGGAAAATCGTTACAATTACTTCTGAGGCTTATTATTTTATCAATGGCGGTTATGTGTTAGGATTGCCCTTCCCCCTGTTTCTGGTGATCATTCTGGTGGGACTTTTGGTATTATTTACAGGAAGAACGGCCTTTGGCCTGTTTTTGGAATCTGTAGGCTGTAATCCCACTGCCTCTAAGTATGTTGGTATTAAGGTGGACCGTATGCTTTTGGCAATCTATACCCTTTCAGGAGCTTTTGCTGCTGTAGCAGGCTTGATTGAAAGCGCAGGAATCAAAGGAGCGGACTGCAACAATGCGGGCCTTGGTATTGAAATGGATGCCATTCTTGCTGTAGCAATCGGCGGAACCAACTTAATGGGCGGGCGTTTTTCCATTCCGGCCAGCGTTATTGGGGCGCTGATCGTGCAGAGCATCACCACAACCGTATTGGCCCTGGGAGTTCCGGCGGCCTATATCCGTGTGTTAAAGGCTCTGCTGATCATCATTATCTGCCTGTCCCAGTCAAAGCAATTTAAGGACCTGATCATCAAGCGCAGAATGGTAAACAGAAAGGTGGTTGATAACTGATGAAGCAGACGGGAAAAAGATTTCATATTAATAACATTTCACTGGTTATCACGGTTGTGCTATTTGTCCTGATGTTTATGTTTGGTTCTGTAAAGTACAAAAACTTTTTATCTTTATCTACCTTTTTAAACCTCTTTAATGATAATGCATACTTAATGATCGCAGCAATTGGAGCCACCTTTGTGCTTATAAGCGGAGGGATTGATATTTCCATCGCCTCTACCATCGCCTTTACCGGCGTCAGCTCCGCTTTTTTGTTGGATCGGGGCGTTCCGGCAGTTCTGGTCATTGTTCTGATGCTTGCTGCGGGAATTGTGGTAGGATGCACCCAGGGAGCTTTGATTCATTATTTTAAGCTTCAGCCCTTTATTGTGACTTTAGCAGGACAATTTTTGATGCGGGGGCTTTGCGTTGTGATCAGTGAACGTTCCATTCCCATCAGTGATCCGTTTTTTAAGACAATGGCTCTTGGAAAGGTGGCGGTTCGCCTGGGAGAAGCAAAAGCATTGAATGGGAAGATTTATTATTACGTGTTTATCCTTGTGATTGTTTTTGCAGCTGCGGTCTATACGCTGAGATATACGAAGTTTGGAAGGTGCTTGTATGCCCTGGGAGGCGGTGAGACGTCTGCAAGCCTCATGGGATTGAATGTTGCCAAAACGAAAATTGCGGCATATGGGATCAGCGGATTCTGTGCTGCTCTGGGAGGAATTGTGTTCAGTTTTTACACTCTAGCAGGCTTCGGCCTTCAAAATATGGGCCTGGAGCTGGATGCACTTTCTTCTGCGGTTATCGGCGGAACTCTGCTTACGGGAGGCGTAGGCACTGTGGCAGGTACGGTGGTGGGCGTTATGATAGAAGGAATTATCCAGACAATTGTTACTTATCAGAATTTAAATACCTGGTGGACCAAGGTTACCATTGCGGCCCTTCTCTGTTTCTTTATCGTCATTCAGAGAATCATCGCAATCCGCACGGAAAAATCAAAGGGGAAGAGCGGCCGATAAAGCGGTTGCAGGAAGTGATTAACTTGGGTATACTGGATGGGCAGGATATATGATATGAAAACAGGAGTGAGAGCAATGAAATATTGGAAGACACGGTTCATGAATATGAAAATTCGTGATAAAATGATTAATTCTCATATTTTTATTGCGCTCATTCCTTTTTTCTTTGTAGGAATTTTGGGGGTTACCAGTTCAACCAGAGAGGCGGAGCGGAATGTGACCCAGCATACGTCCCTGCTGGTGGGACAGGTGCAGCATACAACGGATATTTATATAAGCAGTATTGAAAAGACCGCCAATATGCTCATCCAGATTATTGAGCCCATGCACCTTGGCAGGATTCCATCTGCGGAGGACATGCGCTGGAATGAGTATGAAGCAGCTCTGAAAAACAGTTTTGAGACGGTGGCGGACACCCACGATGAGATTGCAGGCATTTTTTTTGCTACGGAGCATGATATGTATGTGGGAACCGGAATGTCCAGAATCTCCAGGGACCCTTTTGTCAAAGAGGTCTGGTATGAAAAAGCGGCAGCATTTCCCGGCGAAATGCAGATCATGAGCAATGTTGCCGGAAGAAATATTGTTACGGAGGCCGCTTATAGTATTGACGATGTATTTTCCGTGATGAAAGCGGTTATTGACCCGGATACAGGAGAGAGAGTCGGCGTGCTGCTGTTTGATGTGAAGCATGAAATTATTTCTTCCGCTATCCAGGATGCCAATATCGGTGAAAATGGCTTCGTATTTGTTCTGGATGAACAGAATCACTTAGTCTATGCGCCGACCAATAAAATTGTCTACCGCATCCGGCCTGAATGGCTTTGGAATGAAGAAGAGCCTGTAACCGCAGTGATCAATGGTGAAAAGTATCAGATCAGCTATCAAAAATCCGCCTATACGGGCTGGAAAACTGTCAGCGTTTCATCTTACAGAGAAATCATGGGCGGAATCAATACCATGCTTTTCATGTTTGGCTGGGTTCTGGTTTTAACCATTCTCACTGTGTTTATTGTGGCGGTAAAAATTTCGGAGACAGTGACAAAGCCTATCGTCAGGCTCCGAAATCTGATGAAAGAGACGGAAAAAGGCAACTTATCTGTCCGGTTTGAAGGGAATTATCTGGATGAGGTCAGCGAGCTTGGCCGCCGGTTCAACCAGATGCTGGAGAGGATACAGGAGCTGATGGAAGAGGTGTATAAAGAACAGGAGAATAAGCGGAAGGCTCAGCTTAAGGCGGTTCAGGAGCAGTTTAAACCTCATTTCTTATATAATACCCTGGATACCATCGGCTGGATGGCGAGAGAGCATTCTGCTTATGATATCGTTCATATCGTGGATGCCCTCACCAATGTTTTCCGCATCAGCTTGAGCAAGGGAAAAGATTATATTACCATTGAAGAGGAAATCTGTTACATTTCCAATTATCTGTACATACAAAAAATCCGTTACGGCCCCAAGGTGCAGTACGAAATTCAGGTGGAGGAAGAGTGCAGGAAGGTGATTCTTCCTAAAATGATCCTCCAGCCTCTGGTGGAAAATTCCATTTACCATGGAGTAAAGATGAAGAGCGGGGACGGGCATTTGAAGGTCACAGGAAGGGCGGAAGATGACTGGATAAGCCTGGAGGTCTGGGATGACGGAAAGGGAATGGAAGAAGAAAAGGTCTGGGAGCTGTCCAGATTGTTAAATGAGCCGGGAGAAGCCGGCAAAAACAGAAGCTTTGGTTTGTTTTATATTAAGGAACGGCTGCGCATCCGGTACGGAGAACGGTTCCAGGTGCTGGTGGAAAGCAAAGAGGAGCAGGGAACCCGTATTATAATACGGATTCCGAAAGAAATTCAGGGTAATATTGAAAAAGGGTAAAATGGAAAAAAGAGCGAAATTACTTGCGGTATTATTAATAACGGTATTTGTTTTCCTGGGATACCGTATTTATAACGGATCAATAACCAAAACGGTTTATGAAAGCGATGTGGAATATGTGATCGGTGTTTCCCAGGCGAATATGAGGGAAGCATGGAGGATTGCGCTGATCCATGAGATTCAGGAAGAGGCGAGAAAGTATCCCAATATCAGGATCGTCACGGCAGATGCCACCTCCAGCGTGGAGAAGCAGGAAAAGGATGTTGACAGGCTTCTGGACTTTGGCATTGACCTTCTGATCATTTCCCCCTGTGATTCCAGCCGTCTGACAAAGAAGGTGGCTGAGGTTTATCAGGAGGGTGTTCCGGTCATTGTTATGGACCGGAGCGTGGAGGGCTTTGATTATAACCTGTTTATCGGCCCGGACAACAACCTCATCGGAAAGCAGGGAGGAGAGTGTGCGGTTCAGCTTTTGGAAAACGGCAAGGGGAAAATTCTGGAGCTTCGTGCCACTGCCGGTTCCCTTCAGAGCGAGGAGCGAAGCGAGGGCTTTGATTCTGTGATAAGGGATTATCCTGATATTGAGAAAACAGCCTGTGATTTAAAAAATGATATGAAAGACCCCGCCTATGATGCAGTTTTTGCCATGAAAGAGGAGCTGAAAGGTGTTTCTCTTATATTTGCCAACAATGATTCTGTGGCTTTTGGAGCCTATGAGGCATTAAAGGACAGGAATCTGGCTGATAAGATAAAGGTCATCGGATGTGATGGCTTTACCGGAGAAAATGAAGGTGTGGATCTGGTGAGGAAAGGAAAACTTGCGGCAACGATTTCCTGTCCCACAGGTGGAAAAGAGGCAGTACAATATGCCATTAATATTCTGCGCAATGAAAGCGGTGTTCCCAAGCAGGTGATTTTAAGAAGCCATACCATCTATCCTCAGAATGCCGGTCAATATCTGGTGTCTCTTGACAGGGAAACTGTGGACGATGGCAGGAGAATTACTGTGGGATATTCCCAGGTGGGACAGGAGAGCCAGTGGAGGCTTGCCAATACCCGCTCGATTCAGGAGGCTGCCAAAGAATTTAACGTGGAGCTTCTTTTTGACAGCGCTGACCAGTCTCAACAGAAGCAGATTGAGGCCATCCGCAGGTTTATTAAGGAAAAGGCGGATGTCATCGTGGTTTCTCCGGTGGTGGAAACGGGCTGGGACGAGGTTTTGAAAGAGGCCAAGGAAGCCGGTATCCCTGTGGTCATGTCTGACCGCAGAATCGAAGCGGGGGACGATTTAACTACTACTTATATTGGAGCTGACTTTTTGGAAGAAGGGCGGAGGGCCATGCGCTGGCTCAAGGCACATGTAAAGCCCGAACAGAGAAAACTTCATATTTTAGAAATTCAGGGAAGTGAGGGGGCCACGCCTACGGAGGAGCGAAAGAAAGGATTTTTTGAAATATTGGAGGAGAACCCCCAATACCAGATCGTATATACGGATTATGGAGATTTCACTTATGATGGAGGAAAACAGGTGGTTGAGGAATACATCAGCAGTCATAACTGGGATGTGGATATTATATTTTCTCACAACGATGACATGGCCCTTGGGGCCATTGAAGCCCTGGAGGCACATGGATTGAATCCGGGAGAGGATATTATCATCGTTTCCGTGGATGCGACAAAGGAAGCATTTCAGGCAATGATAGACGGAAAACTCAATTGTGCGGTGGAGTGCAGCCCCCTTCTGGGACCTCCCCTTATGAAGGCGATCCGGGATATGATGGCAGGAAAGGAAATGCCCCTTCGGATTATAACGGAAGAAAAGGTGTACGATCAGTCCGATGCGGAAACAGTCATAAAAACCAGGGAATATTAAATGTATTTTTTAAGATTTTGCCTTTGTTTTCAGGCTTTTGAACTTGTGAAAGATAAGGCGTTTGTAAAAATGGCTTGATTATTGGCCAAAAATATAGTATTATAGCCGTGTGAATTGATTTGTCAATTTACACAATTAAAAAGTATAAGCGGGGGAATTGGCAGACGCGCACGGCTTGGTTTCGTGTGGCAGAAATACCTTGAGGGTCTAAGTCCTGTTTTCCGCATTTGGAAAAGACATACTATCCTGAAAAGGTAAGGTATGTCTTTTTTGTAAACCGTTGATATAAAACAGTGAAAAGGGCAACAGGACGAAAAAGTTTTATGTAATTCTGCGAAATTGCGCAAGAGAGGGATCGGTATGATGGGAGAGAAAACCAAAAACAGAATCTTGATCGTTGAAGACAGCATATTTAACCAGAAGATATTGGAAAATATTCTGATGGACAGCTATATTCTGGAAACAGCCGCAAGTGCCAGAGAGGCATTTTCTATTTTGGAATTCTTTGCTCCTCATCTGATCCTGCTGGATATTATTTTGCCCGATGCAAATGGCTTTGATGTTCTCCGTTCCCTGGGGGAATGTGAACGCACGAAACATATCCCTGTTATTGTTATCAGTGGTCTGGACAGGGAAAAGGATGAGGAAAAGGGCTTTTTGCTGGGGGCAGTGGATTATATCAAGAAGCCTTTTAAGAAGGCCATTGTAAAGGCCAGGATAGGCACTCAGATTCAGATTATCAATCAGATGCGGGCTATTGAAGAGATGAGTCTGAGGGATGGCCTGACTGGTGTTTTTAACCGCAGGGCCTTTGACAGGAAGATGCGGGCTGAATGGGAGGCTGCTTATGAGAATGCCTCCCCTTTAAGCCTGCTGATGATTGATGTGGACTTATTCAAGTGCTACAATGATACATATGGACATCCCCAGGGGGATATGATGCTGCAGGCAGTGGCAATCACCATAAAATCTATGTTGAGGCCGGGAGTAGATATTCTTTGCCGTTATGGAGGAGAAGAATTTGTGGTGATTTTGCCGGAAACCGAATTAACGGAGGCTGTTATCGCTGGGGAGAAAATACGTCTCAGCATCAAGGCGCTGCAGATCCCTTCTCCCGATTCCGGTACTGCAACCAGGGCTACAATCAGCATTGGGGCGGCTTCTTTGTATCCGCAGGATTCAGGAAATCCGATGGAGCTGATTGAGGCAGCAGACAGTATGCTTTACAGAGCAAAGGAGATGGGACGCAACCAGGTGCAGTATGAAGGAAAATAGGAATTGAAAGGGAGAGAAATAAAATAAAAAAAGTGCTTGATTATTTTGGAAAAGTGTAGTATTATAATTGTACAAATTGATTCGTCAATTTAGACAATTACAAAAAGCAGAAGTGGCGGAATTGGCAGACGCGCACGGTTCAGGTCCGTGTGGTAGCAATACCTTGAGGGTTCGACTCCCTTCTTCTGCATTAGAAACAGACAAATTTCGACAAGAATTTGTCTGTTTTTTGCTCTCTGACAAGCTATAATAAAGGTAATTACTTTTATAATATATAGATAAACAGAAATTTATATTGCAAATTAGTAGTATAAAGTTCATTATTGGGATAGTGAAAATACTGTAATGATTTTTAAAATAAGAGCAGAGCAGGTCAAGCGGACAAATCGAAATAGTGATATGCTATCTATTGAAGGAGGTGCATATCATGCACGCATGGGAAGCCATACAAAAGACATTGGATTTTATTGAGACAAATATCAGTGAAAAAATTGGTATTGAACAGCTTGCGAAAGAATCAGCATTATCTCTTTTTTATTATCAAAGATTATTTTCTCGTCTTGTTAAAAAACCAGTCCGAGAATATATTAAACTACGCCGATTAGCTTTCGCCTGTGAGTCACTTGCTGATAAACAGCGTCGCATTTTAGATATTGCGCTGGATTGCGGCTTTGGAAGCCACGAAACATTTACAAGAGCATTCAAAGAAGCCTATAAAATGACGCCGGAAGAATATCGCGAACAACCGGTAATATTTAATCAGTTTGATAAGCCCGATTTATTGCTAAACTACACAATGATTGACCAAGGTGTCCCGCTTATCAGTGATGGACTTGTGTTGGAGTTTAACCGTAAAACAACCCTGCAACCAATTCTTTTTATGGGTGTGACGGGTATCATTCCTATTGTGGGACAAATGCCACTTGGCGAAGCTACGGGCATAGATATGCCTGGTCAAGTATGGGAAAAATTCCACCAAGAAAAACAGTTTATTTCTCGGATAAAGGGAGGGCGTGAGCTGGGAGTTGCTTATCTTGGCGATGTACCTGAAGGTTATTTCACTTACTTTGCTGGTGCGGAAGTAGCGCAGGAAACAGAAGATAGCCGCTTTGTTAAATGGGAGCTTCCTGCCAGAGAATACATTGTTTGCGGATTTGAAGCAGAAAATTTTGAACAGCTCGTAACCGTAGCTATCAATAAAGCTGTAAAGTATAGTGGACTTTGGCTTGAAAAACATGGATTGACTATGGATGTTTATTCTCCTGAAATGTACTACGATAGCTCACCTGACGGTAGCTACATGGAATTGTGGATGCCAACATCAGAAAAGTGCTGATAACGATTTCGTATTATTGCAATTAAATTTGGAGCACCATATTACGGAAATGTGAAGCTATCAATTCCAATTTGAAGATTAGACGATAAGAATTTCCACCTACCGCAAAAATCTTTTTTCTATTATTATTCCAAAAAAGACATAGCTTTCCGCCAGGGAAGGGTATGTCTTTTTAATGCAGATAAAGTATGGCATTATGAGGATGTATATTATTTATGTTATACAGATAAACAGGGGGATCGCAATAGGAATTATAAAAGAAGAATTATTCCATCTGATTATGGAACAGAAATTTGAAAAAAGCAAGAGATCATGTCTGCGATTATAGAGGAGATTAAAAAGAATCTGCTGCCTGTCCGAAAAGGGCGGAATTATGAACGCTCCTGCGGAAAACTAGCCAGTAAATATTCAAACGCCCGAAAACGTTTGTACTAAGATTGAGGAAAGAAACATAGGGGGGGAGTTTGCCAAGAGGGACTTTGTCCATCTTTTTATGTATTTCAATATATTCGCCATATCATGGTTTGTTGCGGTGAACCCGTTAAAACATCCTTGCATATAATAAAATACAATTCCTGGAAGTTGAACTGGCGGCCAATCAAGAACAAAAAGGAGGGATTTGATGGATGCTTCTTTTCTTTGTGGATTGAGTGGTTCTATTGTTACGCCTTGCGATGATTCCTATAACGAAGATAGACAAGGCTGGAACCGTGCAGTTCAGCACTATCCACTTGTTATCAATTATTGCCGGACGGCAGAGGATGTGTCCAATGCGGTGATGTGGGCAAGGCGAAACCATGTTGAGCTGCGAATCCGGGGCGGTGGCCACAATTATGAGGGATATTCCAATGGAAATTGTGTTCTCATAATTGATGTAAGCAAAATGAAAAATATGGAACTGGATCAGCAGTCTCATACTGTGTGCGTGCAGGGCGGCGTGATAAACCGTGAGTTATATGAATACTTAGCATCTAAAGGGTATCCCTTTCCGGGCGGAACTTGCCCAACGGTAGGCGTCAGCGGGTATGCACTAAGTGGCGGATGGGGGCTTTCCTGCCGCTGCTTCGGTTTGGGATGCGACAGCATAGAAGAGATTACACTGGTTAATTATAAAGGTCAGATTATCAAAGCAAATAGCAGGTACAATGAGGATTTGTTCTGGGCTTGCCGTGGTGCGGGCGGAGGGAATTTTGGTGTTATTATTTCTATAACGTTCAAACTCCCTCCACCTATCCAAAACGTTACGCTGATTGAGATTGACTACCTCCATTCAGATGCACAGATACAGAAACTATTCCTGCAAACATGGCAAACATGGCTGTGTCATGCGGATCAACGCCTCACTTTGATATCGAGAATCTACAATTCCGATGTAGACGGTCTATCCATGTTGGTAAGAGGAATTTTCTATGGTGAGCCGGAAGAGGCGGCTTGTTTGGTTCAAAGCTTTTTGAATTTGCAGGGAGCTGTTTCGGATATTCAGTATGTAACCTTCTTAGAAGCCGTAACTATACTTGGCAGTTCATATCCTGACTTTGAAAAATTCCAATCTGCCAGCCGGTTTGTTTACAGACAGTTTAGTCTATGCGAAATCAGCGACATTGCAGAGCTGATTCAAAATCGCCCGGACGGCTCTGTTTATACGGGACTGTCTATGTATGCGCTGGGTGGCAAGGTAGCAGAAACGGACGTGAATGATACCGCATTTTTTCACCGCAATGCACATTATATTATATGGATAGAGACCATTTGGGAGGAAAGCCGTTTTGCTTGTGTCAATTCCGCGTGGATTAATCAACAGTTCCAGTGTCTGGTTCCACTTACGACAGGATCTTATGTGAATTTCCCTTATGATGGGATGTACTGCTATAAGAGTGAATATTACGGATGTCATGTTGAATGTCTGAAAGAAATCAAACAAAAATATGATCCTTATAATGTTTTTACGTTTCCGCAGGGGTTGGAAAGCTGTGGCAAATATAATATAGACAACATAGGATTACCAGAAGAGCAAACCCAGCGTCAAGCAGACGGGATGCCTGTAAAATCGTCAAGAGGAAACCATCGGGGCTTCCGATATGTAAATTTCACGGATTGATCCTCACAGTTCCGATTTCCACAGCAATCAAACAAAACTCGTCGGCTGCATTACAAAAAGCACAGCTTCCGTCAAGGAAGTTGTGCTTTTTGTATGGCAAAATGTGATATTATGGATAAAGAACTTTGAGGTGCCCCCTTAAAGTTAGACTTTATAGCGTAGTAGCTTTGCTGTGATTTTTCCTGCCTTCATTTTTCATTATCGCCTTTCAAATTGTATCAGGCTTTCTGCCTGTGCCTCACAGCTTATACATTCACGGGTGGAAAGCAAGCTCCAAAAGCAGGAAAACAGCCAAACCGTTTTCGGCTCACTCTATATTTGAATTATTTATAGAAGTGAACTTGATTTTTAATAAAAATGTGCTAATCTGTGCATTAACACTAGTGCAATAACTGTTTGCGAGAGTAAGCAACAGCATTCTCCAAATCGCAGCTTGGTAACCCATGACATTCGTCACTATTGCGATGAATAAACTCTGGATATAATAAAAGTACGTATTGAGCAGATGCGTAATTCGATTAGTGGAGGTGTCTATATGACAGTGGCAAATCTTAAAGACGTGGTCAAGCGTTTTGGGAATGTACAGGCGCTGGATCATGTGAGTTTTGATATTCAGGAAGGAGAAGTCTTGGGGCTGCTGGGGCCAAATGGTGCGGGCAAAACCACGGCGATTCGCGCTCTGGCGGGTCTTATTGGAGCGGATTCCGGAGAAATCATACTTCTGGGTGAAAAGCAGGACGTGAATAATATCCGGCTAAAACAGCACATGGGGCTGGTAACACAGGAGGTGACGGTATTCGAGGAACTGTCCGCCGAGGAGAATTTACGCTTTTTCGGCGGATTATATGGAGTTAAAGGAGATACGCTGCACCAGCGCGTAAAGGAAACGCTGGAATTTGTGGGATTATCCGAGCACGCGAAAAAAGCGCCGGGCAAATTCTCTGGCGGTATGCAGCGCAGGCTCAACATTGCATGTGCGCTGGTACATTCCCCGAAATTCCTCATTATGGACGAACCGACCGTGGGCATTGACCCCCAGTCGCGTAGCTATATTCTGGAATCCGTCAAACGGCTAACAACACAGGGTACAACAGTGCTGTACACCTCCCACTATATGGAGGAGGTGCAGGCCATTGCCGACCGCATCGTCATTATGGATTTGGGCCGGGTAATTGCCTCTGGCACGTTGGATGAGTTGATTGGCCGTATTCAGCATGAGGAAACTATCCGCATTACCGTGACAAATCCCACCGCCACCCTTTTAGAAAGCTTCCGTGCGATCCAAGGCGTTAAAACAGTAATACAAAAGGGCGCTGATTATGCTATTGTATCCGGCGCAGGCTCCGGAAACCTGAACCGGGTGTTGGAAGTGGCGCAGCAGAACGGGGGCGTTTCCAATATTTCAGCGGACAAGCCTACGCTTGAGGATGTATTCCTGACGCTAACCGGAAAAAAACTGCGGGATGAGGAGACAAACTCATGACGCGACATTTATTCTGGATTAGCTTTCGACTTTATTTGAGCCGTGCGGTAAAAGATTGGATGGGGTGGGCTATCTATATTATCCTGCCGATCGGGCTTGTGGTTATACTGAGCATGGTTGGTTCCAGTGTGAATTCCACAGCCGTTTTTCAGGATGGATACAACGTTTCGGCTACACGTGCATCTGTCGCAATCGTCCTGATGTTTCAGCTACTTGGCGGCGGATACCTTCTGCACTACTTTACGCACGATCTTTTGGGAACCAGAAAGTGGAGGCTGAGGGCGGCTCCCTGCCCTGTACACAATCATATCTTCGCTGGTATCACCGCCTGCACCATTTTTACGGTGTTGCAGGGTCTGTTCATTGTAGCCGCAACAGCCATATTTTTAGATGCGTATTGGGGAAATTGGGCGGTAACAGCTTTATCCATTATGCTTGTATCCATCATAGCGCAACTTGTCAATATCGTTCTGTTACTGATTATAAAAAACGCAGACATCACCGGTTTTCTGTCATGGGCAGTTGGGTATGGGATGACGGCACTGGCCGGAGTGTTCTTTGCGTTGCCGGACAACGCCTTCTTTGCATTCATGCAGAAATACGGCACACCTGTTGCGCTTGCAAAAACCGCGATCATGGAATCTGGCAAATGGGGAAGTATGGAATACTATGTCACTCCCCTTGCCTTTACAATATTATTGGCATATATCGTGTGCCTTGCGGCACTCGCGGTGATTTTAGGAAGGAGGAAATTGATTTGAATTCTCATACGTTTCCGATATTGTTCCGACACTATTTACGCCGTTGCACCCGCGACCCGTTCACTCTGTTTATTTTCGTCGCGCTGCCGGTGCTTATTACTGGCATTCTGAGCTTTATATATTCCCGAAATCCATCTGAGGAGATTTATGCGAATGGATTTAACATGGTTGCGACCCATCTCAGCATTCACATGATGCTGCTGTTTCAGCTCAACGGAGGGCTGTACCTGCTGAACTACCTGCACGCCGACTTGTTTCGTCCCATGAAGTGGAGGCTGAAAGCGACGCCCTGCGAAACGCATGTGGCTGTTTTGGCGGCGGCGTTCTCGTGCACCATATTTACCACACTACAGGGAATGCTGATCGTGGGTTTTACCTCCTGGTTTTTTGACGCCTATTGGGGAAACCTGTGGATTACGGCATTAACGGTGCTGCTCACCTCTTTGATTTCTCAGATGCTTTGCATGCTGCTGCTCCTGCTGACCAGGAGTGCCGGTACAGCGGAAGGGATTTCGTGGACACTATCCACGGTGATGGCGGTTTTTGGCGGCATGATGTTCTCTTTGCCGGACAACGCGTTCTTCCGCTTTATACAGACCTATGGAACACCGTATTCTCTCGCAAGGCACGCCATTTTGGAATCCGGTTTTCTGGCAGCGTCCACAACCGGCATTTGGGTGTTTTTGGCCGGGTTGCTCGGTATCCTCGCCTTGCTGTGCCTTATCGCAGTTCCCATGGGAAGGAGGAAGTTATCATGACCATCTTTCATTTTGCGCTCCTGCGTAGCCTGCGGAAAAAATCAACACTTATAACGATTCTCATCCTGCCCGCTGCGATGATATTGATACCGCCTTTATGGACAGAAGAGAATGCCATAGGCTTTTCCTTTTTTGGCATTACCATTTTATATGGGGCCTTCCTTCTGGTACGCTCCATCATGACTGACAGGGAAAGCAGGACAATTGTTCGTATTTTTGCGGCTCCCGTGACGACATTTCAATATTTATTCCAAAATCTGCTCGGATATCTGGTTCTTTTGATGGCGCAGATTCTGCTTTTTGCTCTTGTAGGCAGTCTGCTTTATGGCTGGCAAGCCTCTATAGCAGGAAAGCTCGTATTGGGATACGGGCTCTTTGCGGCAGTGTCCATCGCCTTGTCCCTTGCGTGGAATTCTCTCTTTAGAAGCAGTGCTATTTCCGGCGGCATATTCAGTGTCGTCGTGTCGGTTATGGCGCTCCTGGGTGGCGTCTTTGTTCCCCTGTCCCTGCTTCCGGATATTCTGCAAACAATCGGGATGCTTTTTCCCACCTTTTGGCTCTCCAGCATTCTGATGGATATAACAGGAGGAAATCCGCCTTTTGAATTCTGGGTATCCGGAGCGGTGCTTGCCCTGTTCACTACCGCGTTTCTGATTTTCGGCAGTAAGCGCAGGCTTGAATAGTCCGCGTTAAGGAGGTGATTCCAATCGGCAAATTAATGCCGCTATACGAAAAAGCCGCCATTGCATATCGTGCGGCTGGAATATTCCTGCTTTACCTGCTGTGGACTCGGGCTGACAGTGGGTTGGCGGGATTATTTCTGCTTATACTGCTTTTGATACTGATGCTTCTGCGCTGGCGTTTTCCGAAGTTGAAATGGACGCTCTTCCTTGACCAGTTTGCGGTAATGGCGGCTTCTGTATTTTTAGAAAGCAGCGGTTATGCGTTTACGTTAGGTGTATTTGAGGCGGTTTATCTGGGCTGCCCGTTTTTTACATTGCCCGCGGCCTTATATGCGATATTTTATCGACCGCAGGGATTTTTATGGCTGTTGCTTGCTCAGAGCACTTTCGCTGGGATTGGACTATGGGGCTGGCGCAGACAGCAGGAATCCGCGCTCAGGCGTATGGATGAAGAGCGCAGGCAGCACTACGAAACCGAGAGCTTAAAACAGGAACTTCTGGTCGCAAACGTGCAGGTGGCGCGAATGGCCGAGCTGTCCGAGCGCAGCCGCATTGCCCGCGAAATTCACGACAATGCGGGACATGAGATTGTGGCGGCGTATATGTCGCTGCAAACAGCGCAGGCACTGTTTGAGGGCGATATCGCCGAGGCGCAGGAACTGTTTCACGAAGGGATGGGGCGGTTGGAAGCGGGAATCGATAAAATCCGGGAAGCGGTGCACAATCTTACCCCTCTCACTGAAATAGGAGTAGGTGCTTTGCGGGGCCTCTGCGAGAAATTTCCCCATTGCCCAGTGGAGTTTATCGCATACGGCGACCCCACCAAGGTTTCGGTGTATCTATGGGCCATTCTGGAGGCTTGCCTCAGGGAAGCCCTTACCAATATCCTGCGCCATGCGGACGCAAAGAGAATAACGGCAACGCTGGATATTACGCCGCATATTATACGCTTGTGTATAGAAAACGATGGCGTTAAAAAAGGTACCGGCCACGCCGGATTGGGACTTCGCAACCTACAGCAGAGGGCAACTGCTGTAGGAGGAAATATTTCAACCGACCTGTCCGACTGTTTTCGGCTGGTTTGTGTGCTCCCCCTCGGGCAGAAAGGAGCTTTAATGTGAATGTTTTAATTGTAGACGACGATGCGCTGATTTGTAAAAGCCTTGCTCTCACGCTGGCGAAAGAACCGGATATGCAGGTGGCCGGTACTGCCACCGATGGCGCACAGGCAGTGGAAATGTGTGAAAAGAACCCTCCCGATCTTATTCTCATGGATATCCGTATGCCGAAGGTAGACGGCATTCAGGCAACCCGGCTGCTTAAAAAGCGCTTCCCGCATATCCGTGTGGTAATGCTGACCACCTTTCAGGACAAGCCAAACATTGAGATGGCGCTGAAAGCTGGTGCAGAAGGGTATCTGCTCAAAACAGACCGTATAACCGATATCGCAGCAAAGCTGCGTGTTCTGGCCCAGGGTACGGCGGTAATGGACAGCGAAGTATTAAAAACGCTTACATCGCCACAAATCACCTCTTTGGAACCGTTAACGCCTCGTGAAAAGGATGTTTTAGCCCTTGTGACACAGGGATTTACCAACCGGGAAATTGCAGAACATCTATTCCTCAGCGAAGGGACGGTACGCAATGTGCTGTCTGTAATTATGGATAAGTTAAACGTCAAAAATCGAACACAGCTTAGTCTAGCGGTTACAGGTAAGAACAGTAAGTCGGAATTATGACTCTCGTATGGTTAAAACAACGAGAGCAAAATTTATCTGCCAAATAAATTTCGTACCTTTGAGGATAAAAAAATAATTATGAAGCAAAAATAGATATTCCCAAGGTTTCTATCAATGAAAAAGACAATGACAAGGTAAACCGTTCCATTGAAGAATATGCCGATCAGCTGATTTCAGAATATGAGAAACAGGTGGCAGGAGACATGGCAGGAGACGGCCATTATTCTGTAACCTCCGGCTATGATGTTGTGACAAACAACGATAAGTACCTTTCCCTGCGGATCAACACAACTGTTATTTTGGCCAGCGGAGCTGAATCAGTGAAAATTTTCACTATTAATAAAGAAACAGGAAATGTAGTATCCTTAAAGGATTTAATGAAGGATAGGCCTGATTATATTACTAAAATCAGTGGCAACATCAAAAAGCAGTTTACCATACCAAAGGACGTGACCGGATTTTAATGCCATAAGAAATGAGGGTGTCGCTCAATAGCTGATTTATAGCTATTGAGCGGCATCTTTTCTGGAAAATATTAAATATAAAATATAAGATACCACCGGTTATTTCATTCAGACTGGTGGTATCAATTACATGATCCCCATGTTTTGCTGATAAGTTCTTCGTTTCTTTTCCTTCAACCCCCTGATCATTCATGATTCACCTCCTATATTCCTAAGATTAGCTTCAAAAGAGAAGCCCTATTAGGAAAACATGCTTCAAATACTGGTTCTGCAACATATTCTGTAATATTCTGAAAAAACTTTTTCAACCGATGGGATTTGAGTGTCTAGCTTTACACAACCTCTTTTAATTCTACTTAAACTTTATTGAAACATGCATGTGGATTTTACATTGCCTTGTTATAATCATAATATAAGAAAAAAGTACATTATTCGGAATTAGCCGATATCAGAGGTATGAAAAGGCACACGCTTTAGCGTGCAATTAATACATATTGATTCTTTTTATCAACGCTCTTGTCCGTACGGCATATGAGATTTCAGTAAAAGTGACTGACATGGAAAACCAGTAAAAGGAGGTGCTGTAAAGATGAAGATACAGAAGATTCTCACATGGTTAGCAACAAGAAAAGGTCCAAAGAAGAGATTACAGGAAAGATGGGTTAGAAAATTTGGAAGAGACAGGTTATTTATCATGGATGTTCTGCGCAGATAAATTTGTTAACAGTAAAATCTTTCCCCATGACTACTACAAAAAAGACATATCACTTTCGCAAAGGAGAAGATATGTCTTTTTTTCTGCCAGCTTTACAATGAGACATAGCATTTTCTTTAAGGAGATGTTGTGTCTTTTTTTTATGGGTAGAGAGTGGTATTATAGACTCATAATTTATTGCATCATACAAGCAAACAGGAAGTTGCGGGCTGTCTTAACTGCTAAATATTTATATAGATATGATGGGCCAAAAACAGGAATTGAATGGAGACGAATTTAGGTGTTAATAGTGGGAATCATTGATGTAAAAGGATTTTGACAGTCGATTTTCTCCTATGTAAAGGGAATTTGATAGACAACTTCTGTTCACTGCTGCATAATGAAAGGAAAAGGAGGATCAAATGAATATAGGACAAAAACTTAAAAATACACGTGTGGCTGCGGGATTAACCCAAGAGAGCGTTGCAGAAAAAATAGGGGTAAGCCGTCAAACAATATCAAATTGGGAGAATGATAAATCTTATCCCGATATAATCAATGTTATAGCATTAAGTAACCTATATTCTATCAGCCTTGATGAATTACTGAAGGAGGATTTGAAGATGGTCAAATATTTACAGGAAAGCACCGATGTGGTCAAAAGCAGACAGAAACTCTCAAGACTGGTTCTGGTTATCGCCTATCTTGTAATATGGGCATTATCAATTGTTGTCTTTTGGCTTGGGGGCAATCAAGATGCAATGGGATATTCTCTTGTCATTTTCTATTTCGTTTTACCAATCAGCACACTGATTATCTCCGTTTTTATTGGAAAAGGTGATGGCTGGACTAATGTTAAGTGGCTCATGCTGCTTTTCTTTGGCATTATGAATATGCTGGCTCCGTATTTTACATTCAGCCTGTGCAACATGATAGCCTTTAAGAAATTCAATATGCCAGATGCTGCAGGCTTTTTGTCAGGTATTATATGTGCTGCAATTGGAATAGCGATTGGGTCAATAGTAAAAGCTGCTGCTAAAAAGAAGTCGGATTGCAGCCAAGATTCTGTTTTAAAATAAAAATTGTGGGAGAATGTTTTGCAGGAGGCTTAGAATTTTGAAAATCACAGTGATTTATGCAACACAACGAAAATTGAAATCCAGTACTTACAACATTGCCCAGAGATTTATACGACAATTATCTGATGGAGATATCGTAACAGAGTTTTTCCTGCCTAAAGATATGCCTAATTTTTGTATCGGATGCTGGAACTGCTTTACAGATTTTAAAAAATGTCCGGATTATCCCTATCTTGAACCGATTGTGGAATCTATTCTTGGAGCGGATATGCTGATTTTTACAGCACCCGTTTATGTTTATCACGTTCCAGGGCAGCTTAAGGCGTTTCTCGACCATTTTGGTTATCAATGGATGGCACATCAACCAAGGAAGGAAATGTTCGGCAAGCAAGCGCTCCTCATCTCTACAGCCGCAGGTGCGGGAACAAAGTCTACGCTTAAGGATTTAAAGGATAGTATGACTTTCTGGGGTATTGCCCGTATTTATACATTTGGAAGAAACGTTTATGCAAGCGATTGGGATACTGTGGATGATAAAAAGAAATTAAAGCTTCAAAGGGAAATTGATAAGCTTTCGGTTAAAATTAAAGCAGGGAGTGAAAATATAAAACCCTCCTTAAAAATTAAAGTTTTGTTTTATGCTATGAGATTTATGCATAAAAAGTTTCGATTTAACCCTTCGGACGTAAGACACTGGGAGGAGCAGGGATGGCTTGAAAAAGAAAGACCATGGTGAAGCGTTTTTTATATGTGGAAAAGCATGGTATAATCATCGTTCATAATGGCTTATTATAGAAGTTATAGACAAATGAGGAGGAGTTTATGAAAACAGCAGAGCAGATTTTTAATTTTATCAGTAAGCAGAAGGTGGCCTTTATTGCGTCGGTTGATGATGATACAAAAAAATTATTAAAAGCTGTTGACTTTAACGTAACGTAATAGTTTATAGTTGTTTTTGCAGGGAGGTGAAGAAATGGAGTACACCATCAATAAATTGGCGAAATTAGCGGGAGTAAGTACCCGGACACTGCGGTATTACGATGAATTCGGCCTGCTTTCACCGGTACGGATGAGTTCAAATGATTATCGTATCTACGGACAAAAGGAAATTGACCGGCTGCAGCAAATCCTTTTTTACCGTGAACTTGGCGTATCCCTTGAGGAAATCAAGAGAATTCTTACTTCTGAAAATTTTGACAGACAGGCAGCTCTGGAAAGCCATTTGTCAGCCCTGCTGGCAAAGCAAAAACAATTAAACACATTGATCGCTAATGTGGAAAAAACCATAAAGGCGGCGAAAGGAGAAACTATTATGAATGATCAGGAAAAATTTGACGGCTTCCTTCAGAAACTGGTTGATGACAATGAGCAGCAGTACGGTGAAGAAATCCGGGAAAAATACGGGGATGATGCCGTTGACCGCTCCAATGCTAAAGTTAAAGGAATGAGCAAGGAACAGTATGCCGAAGTTGAAAAGTTATCGGCTGAACTGAACGAGACGCTGAAAGCCGCGTTTGAACAGGGTGATCCCGCAAGCGAACTGGCACAAAAGGCATGTGAGCTGCATAAAAAATGGCTATGCTTCTTCTGGAATCAGTACAGTAAGGAAGCTCATATCGGTGTAACACAGATGTATGTGGATGATCCGCGTTTTACTGAATATTATGATAAAATCGCGGTTGGATGCGCGGCATTCCTGCGGGATGCAGTATTGATATACTGCAAATAATCTTATGCATTTTAAACATGAAGAAGCCAATACTTGTTTTTTATAAGTGCTGGCTTCTTCATGTTTAGATTTTAGGAGACAAGCAAACGTTTTATGCTGATTGATTCTTGCATGTTCCATCAAAGTAGTATAAACTAATACATTATAAAGTTTTTAAAATCTTTTCACATATGTTTTAAATTTTTCTTATTTATAATAGAAAAGCAGCTATAAGGAGGCCAAAATGACCATTGGGGAAGTAAGCTTGCTGACAAACGATGTGATTACTCTCGCAGATTTTTATAAAGCCATCTTACAAGTTGATAATGGAAGTGATGATTCTGTGCATCAGTTTATCATTACAGAGGGAACTACATTAACGATTTATAATGATGGAGCAAATGCAGTAAAACAGAATTCAAATATAGTATTGGCATTTACGGTTGATAATGTTGATGCAGAATATGAGCGTTTAAAGAATTATAAAATTGAGATTATTGAGCCGCCTGTCACACGTTCATGGGGAGCACGCAATATGCATTTTGTTGACCCTGATGGCAATCATATTTACTTTAGAAGCATTCCAGCGGGTGACTAGGAATAATACATGTATAATCGCTCCTAAATTCTAAAATTTTTCTTTTATAAATACTCCAGAAAAAATATAGCTTCTTTCACTGATGAAAGTTATGCTTTATATAATAAAATCAGGGGGGACTTCAATGGTCATATATTATAGCTCAACCGGCAATTCCAAACATGTTGCTTTAAAATTACATGAAGAATTTAAGGGGGATCTTATCGATGTCTGCGACTTTGAGCAGTCCTCCTCATTTTGCTTGGCAGATGGAGAAGTGTTATTTCTGGTGACCTTTAACTGTTTTTGGGGTATCTCCAACAGAATGGAAACGTTTATCCGAAACAGCGAATTTAGGAATCTTAAGGAAATCGTGATAATCATCACCTGTGGCGGATACTTGGGTGGTGCGGATGATTCGATAGAAAGGCTGTTTTTGGAAAAGGGTCTTCCTAAGCCTATAGTCCATTCACTGGTTATGGTCACAAACTATTCGATATTACATGATGTGCCGTCTTTTGAGACACAGAAAAGAAAATTGCTTCGTGCAGAAAAAAAGCTTGGCAAGATTATTGAGGGAGCACAAAAGCCTTATCATAGCAATGGATTCATTCGCAAAGTAACGCCCAAGATTCACGATCAATATGAAAAAGCACGAAACACTGTACCTTTTCACGTGAATAGCTTCTGCATTGGATGTGAGTTATGCATGAAAAGTTGTCCTGTCCATGCAATTGAAATGAAAGGAAACAGGCCTGCTTGGGTGAAGCATAAATGTGATCATTGTCTGAAGTGTCTGCATCGTTGCCCGGCTAAAGCCATCGACTATGGAGATTCCACCCAGAATCGTTTGAGATACACTTATGAAGCTCACGATTCCAGACATCTCTAGACAATGAGTGTTTAAGTCAATTGCTATTATATTTAATTCCTTTGGTTTTATATAGTAAAATATGTTTTATTATAAATATTGATGGTGGTGATCTTATGGTTTTAGAGTTAAATTGACATGGAAACAGGTAAGGATGCGCTGTAAAATGATTTTGCGAAAGCAGAGGATTTGCTGAAATATTACGAAGAAAAAATATGGAATAACCGATATGCACAAGTTTTATCTGTGGATGAAATTATAATGAGTTTATAACAGAAAGCTTATTTGTTAGATGGGCAGTATTGGGGGTTAATATGAATTTAAGATTAGCTGATATGAATGATTTATCACAACTTAAAATAGTATATAAAAAAATAATCAATGATATGGATAAAAACAATATCAGGATTTGAGATGAAATTTATCCATGTGAGTTTTTTCGTGATGATATTGAAAAAAGCCGTCTTTATGTTTTAAGGAAAAATGATGAAATTATTTCAGCTTTTGCCTTATGCAATTCAAATGCAGGATCAGATTGTATAAAATGGCACAGTGAGAATGCTAGGGCATTATATATTGACCGGTTTGGCGTTAATGTTAATTATTTAAGAAAAGGAATTGGAAGTATAGTACTTAATAAGGCTATTGCACTTGCAAGGGGATTAGGGGCCGAATATTTAAGACTTTTTGTTGTGGATATAAATGAACCTGCTATAAAGCTTTATATAAAAAATGGTTTTGAAAAGGTTGATGGAATCTATGATGAAATAATTGATGAAAACTTGATATTGCATGAATTTGGATTTAAAATAAAGACGTTTTAATATATGATAGCTTGGCTTATTGTTACCGTGATATTAAGGTGTCATAAATACATCATTTTTTTCGCTACAGCCGTATATAACAAACATGTTGAGGAGATAAGGCCGTGCGTAGAAGGACTATTATGATTTTTCCTGAATTTGAAAACATTGAAATTATTAATGACATTCGCAAGAAATATGATCCTTTGACAAATTTAGTATCACCACATATTACTTTGGTTTTTCCTTTTGATAGTCAGTTGACGGATAAAGAGCTCCATTTGTATTTGAAAAAATGTTTGAACGATATACAACCATTTGAAATTGAATTAAAAGGATTTGATAAGCAGGTAAATAAATATGGAAATTACTTGTTTTTAAATGTAGTACAAGGTATGGATATAATTAGAAATATTCATGATAGACTACATAAAGATAAACTAAAGCAATTGGATGTGGGTTATAATTATGTTCCACATATGACAGTTGGAAACTTACCTTCCATGGATTTGCTTGATAAAGCATTTAATGATGTAAATAAATGTGATGATAGATTTAGCACTGTAATCAAAACGATATCAGTTGAAATGATTGGTGAACATGAGGAATCAATAATCATAATAGAGCATGAATTAATAAGCAGAAATCTGACGAGGTATTAATTATGAATATAAGAAGTGCCAGCCTTACCGATTTAGGGTTTGTAAAGGACATTGTGTATGAAACAATACAAACTATATATTCCCGTTACTATCCAAAGGGAGCAGTTAATTTTTTTCTTTCACATCATTGCGAGGCGAATATAGAAACTGATATTATATCACAAAATGTATTCGTTCTTGAAATTGAAGCAGTTCCAATTGGAACCGTAACTATTAAAGAATTTGAGATATGCCGTCTTTTTGTTTTGCCCCAATATCAAGGCAAAGGCTATGGAGGAGTACTACTAAATTTTGCAGAGCGGGTAATAGCAAATAAATATACAAAAATCCGATTAGATGCCTCCCTCCCCGCCAAAGAAATTTATTTAAGGCGTGGTTATAAGGAAATAGAATCTCATTCCATTTTGACTGAAAACGGAGATTATCTGTTTTATGATATAATGGAAAAAAGCATATTCATATCAAATTCCAAAATAAATTACAACGGAAAAATTTTCATCCCAAAAGTCAATAGCGAAAATAGTGAAGTAGATGAGGAAACAATGTTTCAATATCATCAAAGCAGTAATATCTTGTGGGCTGAATATGCTGGCGGCGAAGTGATCAGAGGTCATTTGATCGGAACTGTATCTGATAATGGAGTATTGGATTTCCATTATCAACACATGAATGAAAAGGGGCAAATAAGAATTGGCCAATGCCGCAGTACTCCTCATGTTTTAGAGAATGGAAAGTTAGAACTCCATGAAGAATGGCAGTGGTTAAACGGTGATAAATCGGTGGGCTCATCAATTCTGATTGAGAGATAACCCCCAATTTGCCACACCACCATAATCTGACGAAAGGAGAAATTTAATTATAAAACATATACCCAACACTATTTCTTTGATCCGGCTATTGATTTCTATTGTTTTAACATTCCTGTTTCAGTACCCGGGTTTATTCATAACAGGATATTTTTTGTGCGGTATTAGTGATGTGGCGGATGGATATTTAGCTCGCCGCTATAAGCTGGAGACAAGGCTGGGAGAGCGTCTGGACAGCTTGGGTGATACCGCTTTCTGCGGAGCTGTCTTATATCTGTTGATTGCTTATACAGATATAATTAAAACACAATGGGCAATCATCGGAATAGCCATGGTCACCATTTTAAGGGTGATTAATTTCATAATCACAAGGGCAAAATTTAAAACATGGGCAGCAATGCATACATGGGGAAACAAAGCAACCGGAATTCTTTTGTATCTATATGCTCCGATTGTGCTTATTTTCAACACGATTTTATTAATCCCCGGACTTGTGCTCTGTTTTATTGCTATCGTTTCCTCTATAGAAGAAATGGTTATTCTCCTGACCGTTAAGCAATATGATGCTAACCAGAAAGGTATTTTTATAAGGTGATGGCAGTAACCGATGTCTGCACCGTTGAAATCTGAATACCCGTCGTATCTAAAAAGAACAGTCCAAAATAAAAAGGAGTGAAGAAAATATGAATAACAAATTAACATTAAACATGGTTGTAGCAGATGCCATGGAAGCAATGGAGTTTTACGAAAAAGTTTTTGATGCCAAGCGGGGCGATGTATTTCACTTTCCGGATAAAAAAGGTGAAAACGAGGCCAATATCACAGTTGGAAATGTCGAATTACGCCTGATCGATGAAAACGCATCTTATAGCTGTTATCCGCCCAAGAAAGGTGAAGTAGATTCCATATGGCTTCAGATCATTGTGGCTGATACAGATGCCGTACTGAAAAAGGCTGTAGAAAACGGTGCAGTGGTTGGACAGGAGCCATCTGAGTTTATGGGCACAAGATATGCAGAGATTACAGATCCGTATGGATACACATGGACAATCAATCAAATCATCCGGGAAATCTCTTATGAAGAGCGTTACCAATTTTATGTGGAGAACCAGGAGAGTAAAGAAGAATAAGCTTTTACAAGAAGGCAGTATGCCGGATTATCATTCATAATCCTGACATGCTGCCTTCGCATATCATTGATTGGGCATAGACATTCCTGATTCATAGACCGCGTACTGATTCCTTCCCTGGGATTTGGCATGGTAAAGAGCAATATCAGCCTTTTCATACAACTCCTCAAATGTAGTTCCATCCTCCGGATATGCGGCTGTTCCCAGACTGCCGGAAATAAATGCCTCCGGTTCTAAGGCACTGGAAATTAAGCTGCAGAACTTTTCCAGCCTCGAATACAGATCCATGCAATAAGAGACGTCTTTTAAAAGGATGATAAACTCATCCCCTCCCATGCGGCCCAACACGTCATCACGCCTTAAAGCGAATTTAAGCCTTGAAGCTGCCCGGTGAAGGGCCTTATCCCCGAACATATGCCCGTATTTGTCATTGAGCTGCTTGAAGCGGTCAATATCCAGCATAATGAGGATATGGTGGCCCTGGCTGTCTTTTAATATACTGTGAATTGTCCGCAGGGCTGCGGCCCTGTTTAAAAGCCCTGTCAGGGAATCCCGCTCCGACATTTCCTGCAGGCTTAAAGCCTCCTGTTTGGACTTGTCAATATCCTTGATAAAAATAAAGGCTTTGATGGTATCTGTATAAGGATCTGAAACAAGTTGAATAAGGCCAAGTCCCCAGTAAACGGTTCCATCCTCCCTCAAGCGGCGGTGTTCCAGACGCAGAGATCGGCTTCCCCGGTAATAGTTGTAGAGAAGCTGGTTTTTATTAAAAAATTTTAAATATATTTCCCTGTCCTCTTCGAAAATGTGATGTTCAGCAATGTAGTTTATCATATCGGAAAAGGAATTGGAAATACTTTCCGGTATGGTATGGGTCGTTTCCCCTATAATTTCTTCAAACAAGTCAAATTTCAAATTATATTCATAACAGCCGATACAGTCTTTTTTCTGCTCCTCCATGTATTCCATCCACCGTTGATAGGCCAGTTCTTTTTCATATTGGTCTGTAATATCCTGATAAGATATAATCCCTCTGAGAGGCTTTTGATCCTCCGTATAGATCAGAGAATAACGGGCGGAAAACCAGCGGTAGTCCCCGGAAGCAGTTTTCAGCCGGAGGATAGATTTTCCGTTTGGAATTCCCTGATCCATTTTTTTATAAAGGTCCCAGGCATCCAGAACGCTTTCCTTATGTACCATGCCATTTTCTGCGAGAGCTTCAGGAGAGAGGGGTTGGGCATGGGGAAATGGAAAAGCTCTGGAAAATTCGGGAGAAGGTGTCAGGGTTTTGGAGCCGATGTCATAAATGCTTACAAGGCAGCCGGAATGCTGGCTTGCCAGCCGGTATTGTTCCTCCCGCACCCTCAGTTGTTCCTGAAGCGTTTTCGGGTATGTGATATCAGAAAGGGAACAGTATAACAGGTCTTCCTCAGGCACATGTCTGACCTGCATGGAAAACCACATATAAGGTTTCTGTTTTCTGGCTCTGAATTCCCATTCCGCCGTATCTGTCTGTCCTGATAAATACCTTCGTATCCCTTCTGAAAGCCTGGGATAATCCGTCTCCAATACCATGTTCTCCAGGAGAGCAGGAGTCTGAAACCATGTTTTAATCATCGAATTGCAGTAAAGGACAGTAAGGCATTGGTCGGTTTTAAGCTTCAGTATGCCGCAAGGAATTCGATCTAAAAAGTATTCTTCGTTCATTGTTTGGCTCTCCTATAAATGCTTAAAAGAAAAAAAGGTTTTATTTTAATTATATGAGACAAGTTTCCAAAAAATACATAAAGAACCAGGCGGAAAACGGGAAAAGGCGGATTTGGGAGTAAGGTTATATGAGAAAAGACACAGCAGTTTCCGGCTGCTGTGCCTTCTGGAAAAATAAAAATATTGGAATTACTTCCGGTATAAATACAAGGGTCTGCCGTCTGCGATTTTTCTTTGAACCTCTCCCTGGATTAATGGCAGGGCATATTCCAGAAAGTCGTCTGCCACATCGGTCCCATTGCCGCAGATCCACTGGCTTGGAAAAAGCTTTTCCTGGTTGCATACCTGATTGACGTCAACAGCCTTGCATTCCATGGAATAGGGGGAATTTCCCGTGCGCTGAAAGGCAATCATCATTCCAGTCAGGCCATTTAAAGCGGCCTTTACACCTTCTGAACCGGCTTCTGCCGCTTCTTCAATGTCGGTTGCAGAGGCCAGCATGCCGCTGCAGCGCTGGCTTACATTGAGCTCAACGGAGCGGACCTTTACGCCGAAACGGCTGCGCACGAAGTTTTCCAGCGTTTTTGCACTTCCTGTCAGCATCTTGTGACCGAAGGCATCCAAACGGATTTCCTCTCCATATTCACAGATAAATGTTCCGCTGCCGTCAGAAAGGCCTTCGGAAACACAGATGATAAGGGAACTGCTCTTATGAAAAGCGGTCTCCACATCGGAAGCAAACTGCTCAAAGTCAAAAGCTGTTTCAGGAAGATAGATGAGAAGAGGGTTGTCCCCTTTAAACTTCCTGGCCAAAGCGCTGGCAGCAGTGAGCCAGCCTGCGTGGCGTCCCATCAGTTCAATAATGGTAACGGATTTCTGCTGGTAAACAGAAGCGTCCAAAACGATTTCCCGGACTGTATCAGCCACGTATTTGGCGGCGCTTCCGTATCCTGGAGTGTGGTCTGTAAGGATCAGATCATTGTCAATGGTTTTGGGAATGCCGATAAAGCGGATATCGCTTTGGTGGTGGGCCGCATACCGGGAAAGCTTGCTCACCGTATCCATAGAATCATTTCCGCCGATGTAAAAAAAGTATCCGATCTCCATGGCCCGGAATTTTTCAAACAGGGCAGGGTAGAAGGGAGAAGATAAGTCGTCAGGAAGTTTATAGCGGCAGGAGCCTAAATAGGCAGCGGGAGTTAATTTAAGAAGCTCCAGCTCTTCTTCTGTCAAATCCTTTGTCAAATCCATATAATTGCCGGACATGAAGCCTTCGATACCGTTGATCATGCCGTAAACCCGGCCGATTTCTTCCCGGGCCATCCCTTCCCTGATGACGCCGTAAAGGCTTGCGTTAATCACAGCGGTGGGTCCGCCGGACTGTCCTACGATTGCATTTTTCTTCATGTAAAATATCCTCCAAGTTTGCATATGCCATAGGCATCTTCTTTATTCTATAATAGAACATGTTTCTTTGCAACGGGCATTGTCAAAATCTTTGTACTTCACAATTTCTTCATAAGACGTACAAATATTATTTACATCTTCTCCAAACTTTTTTCATATCTTGGGTCTATAATAAATTTATAAACAAGAACAACGCCAAGACTTGTTTAATAATTAAAGACTTTTTTTCATAACTCGCCGGTGAAACCCACATTTCACCGGCTCCTCCCATTTTATGGGGATATGAGCCTTGACATTCCTGCTTCAGAACAGTAAAATATGATCATGATATTGTGAAGCTACTTTGAGAGGAGCGGTATTTATGGGAAAAACAAAAGGAATGGTAAGTGAATTCAAGGAATTTGTTTTGCGGGGAAATGTGGTGGATCTGGCCGTCGGTGTGATTATTGGTGCCGCTTTTCAGGGCATTGTCAATTCCCTGGTAAAAGATATTATATCTCCTTTGATTGGAGCTATTACAGGAGGCGTAGATTTTTCGGGAAAATTCCTTCTTTTATATGAGGCTCCTCAAGGTGCGGATGTTTCCACCTTAGAAGCTGCCCAGGCTCTCGGTCCGGTATTCGGCTATGGTGCGTTTATTACGGCAGTAATTAATTTTTTCATCATGGCTGTGGTTATTTTCGCGATGATCAAGGCAATTAATTCCCTGCACGGCAAAAAGCAGGAAGCAGCACCGGCAGCAGCCAAGGAAAAGAATTGCCCCTATTGCTTTAAGCCTGTGGATATCAATGCCACCCGCTGCCCATACTGCACAAGCCAGTTGGACAACCAGTAAAATATGATTTTAAATAAAGAAGGAACTGTATGCATTGCAATATGCAGAACAGTTCCTTTTTAAATTTTTATATAACCAAAAGAATCCGCTCCAAAGTATTATATAAATCCAGCCTGCCATTTCCCCATATATTATTGGGATAGGAAAATGCATTGCTGCGCTGTGCGCCTCTTATGAGAAGGCGGCTGGCCTGCTCACCGGCCATATCCGTAAGGTGCCCGGAGGTCTGGGCCCATTGGAAGATGACGGCCACTGCGCCTGCTGCCGAAGCCGCACCGGCTCCTGTACCGGTTAAAGTCCCATATAGTCCGCCTGGAAGAGCGCAGGGGATCTGGTAACCCGGAGCAGCAATATTAGGTTTGACCAGATTCTTTCTGGAATAGCCTCTGCTGGATTCATCTAAGATGTTTCCGGTCATCTGATTATAAGCTGTCACAGCCATGGCATGCCTGCTGTTGGCGGGGGCGGTTATGGTTGTATCCGGATTGGAACTTAAAAAGAAGGTCCTGTTTGAAATCAGATTTCCGGCGGGAAGCCAGGAGTGGAAGGAAAAAGGTTCATTTTCCGTACTCTGGACCAGCAGGTGCCAGATTCCCGGAAGCGGATTCCTAAATCTCAGCAAAATCAACTGATCCCCGGTGCTTCGTTCAAAGAGCATATTGTTTACTATGACCTGGCTGCTGCTGTTTTGAAACTCATATTGATAGCATTTGTCAAAGGAAGGATAGAAAAAGGGAGTGGTTTCCTGATCGGGGGAGGTGATTCCAATGGAAAGCCTTCCCGGAACCTGGGTCCAAATCTCCAGGGCAAACTCTCTGTCTTCTCTTCCTATATTTAACTGGAATTCATGGAGAAATGGAGAGGATAGGGTTTCGTTGTAATAATGCCTTCTATTATCTGCCTCATTTCCGGCTGATATAGAAAAACCGGTTTGGGGAAACTGCACAAGAGTGTCTAAGAACGTGCTTAATACACCCAGGCCGTCATGACTGCCCTGGCTGCTTCCCACAGCAACGCAGATGGCAATAGGTTTTCTTAGCTTCTGGGCTACAGTAACTAAATACCGGATTCCAAGCACAATGTCTGACTCCTGAAAACAAAATTTATTCTCTGGAACACAGAATATTTTCTTCAGGCTGTTTTTAGCTTCCTTCAGCTTCACGACCGCCAGATCCGCTTCCGGTACAACGCTGGTAAAGGCGTGTTCCGGGTCAGGAGTACCGGCAGCAATACTGGCAATGGCAGTTCCGTGGCCCAGAGGATCTGTAGTGGGAACAACGGAAAGAGGGTCTTCCTGCCCAAGGGCTTCGTTGATGTGGGCACTGGTGTATTCGGTGCCAAAGGTAAAACCATAGGGAGGAAGACCTTCCTGTATGGTCTGATCCCATATAGAAAGGATCCTGGTGGTCTTATCCATATTTAGAAATGCAGGATGCCGGTAATCGATGCCGGTATCCACAATGCCCAAAATCATATCCTTTCCATATAAAGGCTCTGTTAATGTCGGCTGAGTGGTGCCGATGGTATTGTTGTCGCAGTCAATGGCAGCGGTGGGGACATAAAGGGAAGGAAAGAGATGATATGGATAGAGTCCCAAGTCACAGGGCTGCATATTTTCCGCAAAAACATGCACCAGAGAATGACGGTCATTCAGTGGAGTGACATCACTGTTTTCGCTGAAGGAGGAGATCAGCAGATTATTTACAATCAGATCATAATAATTATTATCTAAAATTTTTTCCATGATGAAATCTCCCTGAGCACATTATTCGAACATATGATACAGTTTATGCGGTGGGTTGTGCGATATGAATGAAGAAAGCCGGGAAGTTTTCCGTGCTCATAATAAGGAATCTGGCGCATAAAATATATCATATGTGCCATTTACAGAATACGGGAGGCCTGATCATGGAAAAAATAGTGGATGAAAATTACTATGATATCATTATCAGCAATGGTATGATTCCGGCTTACGATACGGGGGATAATATAACAAATATGAATTTCCGTCATTCCCTGGTTCATGTTCCCGTTTCCTCTCTGAATCCCTGTGATTTAGGCATATTATATCCTTATAATGCATTTCCCTCCGTGCTGACCCTCAGCTCGACCATCAGCCTTGAGAAATCAGGTGTGGGGACAGTGCAGAGAAATCCTTATCTGGCCTTATTCGGCCGGGGAATCATTGTGGCAATTTTGGACACTGGAATCGATTACCAGCATCAAGCGTTCCGGTATAATGACGGAACCACCCGCATTCTTTCCATATGGGACCAGACCCGGCAGGAGGGCATCCCCCCGGCAGGCTTTACCTATGGCACTGAATATACAAGGGATGTTATCAATACTGCATTAAAATCAGAAAATCCCCTGGCCATTGTCCCTTCTGTGGATACCAACGGACACGGAACAGCCATAGCAAGCGTGGCCGCAGGAAAGGCCAACTTAGAGGAGGACTTCAGCGGCGTTGTTCCTGAGGCTGATTTACTGATCGTAAAGCTGAAACCGGCGAAAAACAGTCTTAAAAGAGTATTTTTTGTGCCGGAGGATGCGGAATGCTATCAGGAGTCTGACTTGATTATCGGATTAAATTATGTGACTTCTTATGCCCAGAGCCTGAACCGCCCCATTGCTATATGTGTTGCAATGGGAACAAACCAGTCCAGCCATGACGGGCGGGGGGCGACCAGCTATTTTACCAACTATCTTTCCCAGCTTCCCCATACAGGCGTCACCATTACCTCGGGAAATGAGGCCAACAAACGCAGGCATTATTATAACAATACTACAGTTGCTCCTTTTTTTAATGACGTGGAATTTATAGTGGGAGCCAATGACACATTATTCTCCTTAGAGCTGTGGACCTTTGCCCCGGCCAGACTTACCATTGAACTAACAGCCCCTAACAGGGAATCCACCAGCGAAGTGCGTCCCACTTTGGGTGGGTGCAACGAGTTTTCTTTCGGGGAAAATGAAAGCCAGGTCTGGATTAACAACTTTCTCTTTGAAGAGGAAACAGGAGACCCCATGATCCTGTTGCGCTTCCAAAATCCTATTCCGGGAACGTGGAACATCCGGATACGAAATATTGATGAAGAACCTTTTTCTTTTCATATATGGATGCCGTCAGGGAATTTGATATCAGAAGGAACCTTTTTTTTAAGACCCAATACGGACACCACCATAACCGCTCCCGGAACCTCTATGCATCCTTTGGCCGTTACTGCCTACAATCAGTTCAATGACAGCATTTTGCCGGAGTCCGGCAGAGGTTATACGAGAACCGGTTTTGTGAAACCGGATATCGCTGCCCCGGGCTATGAGCTTACCTGTGCCGTCCCCGGAGACCGGTACGGCACCATAACAGGAAGCGGATGTGCGGCCTCCCATGCGGCCGGCATTGTTGCCATGGTTTTTGAATGGGCCGTTCCCAGGGGAAATTACACCACCATTACAGGGAATGATGTGAACCGCCTGATTGTGCGGGGAGCCGTGCGCACACCCACCAACGTTTATCCTAATAATGTATGGGGATACGGTCAGATTGAAATAAACAGCCTGTTTGAAAGTCTTGCAAATATTTAAAAATAATTTTCAAATGACATGAATAAAACATACAGTTAAGGCAATAATAGGATTATACCAAAGAGAAGTGAATACTTATCCTCCCCTTTTTAATGCCCTGTCTGTAACAGTCGTGTTGCGGGCGGGGTATTTTTTGCTCCGGCATAAAAGTTGTCTTTTGAGTGGGTATATGTTATACTTAATAAACTGGACAAAATTGTCCAATAATAAATGAAAAGGAAGTGATACAATGGACGACCACCCCCAAAGTCAGATAGATGGCTTTAAACCCCAATGTGGAAATACAGACCGACGTACCGGCGTTTATTGCAGGTTATTGTCCATTGTGCATTTATGCTGATGGGCTGACTTTCCTATGCATTTACCGCCGTCCGTTGGGGCGGCTTTTTTGCTGTGCTGTATTTTTGCTGGGAAATTCTAAAAAGAAAGGAATGATTCCGGTGAATATCATGAACAGAAAAAAAATTAACAAAGAAATTCAAAGAAACAAACAAAATACCGAGGCAAAGCTCCGTTCCCTTGCCTTTATGGAGGAAAAGGAACTGCTTGCACGGCTGTCCGTTTCCCAGGCAGGTCTCACAAGTGAAGAAGCTGAGGAAAGGCAGGACAATTTTGGAAAGAATGTTATTACTGTAGGAAACAAAAATACGGTGATCCATCGGTTAAGGGAAGCCACCATCAACCCCTTTAACATAATCCTGTTTCTCATAGCAGTGATCACATATTTTACGGATGTAATTGCCTCTTCAAAACCCGATTATCTCACTGTATCCATTATTTTAACACTGATATTTCTGTCCGGCCTGGTTGCATTTGTGCAAAGCGAGAGATCCAATGCTGCCGCAGAGAAACTTTCCAGAATGATCTCCAATAAAGCGGATGTCTGGAGAGATGGGAATCTGGTACAAATTCCAATTGATGAAGTTGTTCCCGGTGATATGATTCGCCTTTCAGCAGGCGACATGCTTCCTGCTGACGTATATTTTTTAACTACAAAAGATGCCTTTATTGCACAGGCGGCTTTGACCGGTGAATCCAATCCAGTGGAGAAATTCAGTGACATAAGGAATAATCCCGATGACGGACTGACGGATTTTAAAAACATTGGATTTATGGGTTCCAATATGGTAAGCGGAAGTGCGGCAGCCGTGGTGCTGGCAACCGGAAATGATACGTATTTCGGATCAATGGCAAAATCCCTGTCCGGTGACAGGGCAAAAACCAGCTTTGAGCGTGGTGTGGATTCAGTCAGCAAGCTCCTTATACGTATGATGTTAGTGATGGTTCCAGTGGTGTTTCTGATCAATGGGCTGGTAAAGGGAGATTGGTCAGGTGCCTTGCTTTTTTCCATCACCATTGCCGTGGGATTGACTCCGGAAATGCTGCCGGTGATTATGACTTCAACCCTGGCAAAAGGTGCGGTTTCCATGTCCCAGCACAAGGTTATTGTCCGTACTCTTGGTGCCATACAGACCTTTGGAGAAATGGATGTGCTTTGTACCGATAAAACCGGAACTTTGACTGAAGATAAAATCGTTCTGGAAAAATACATGAATCTGCACGGTGAGGATGACACCCGAATCCTGCGTCATGCTTATCTCAACAGCCACTTTCAGACAGGTTTGAAAAACCTGATTGATCTTGCGATTATGGGCCGGGCTGAACAAAATGGACTTGAGGAGATTCTTGATTTCTATACCCGCATCGATGAAATACCCTTTGATTTTTCCCGCCGCAGGATGAGCGTTGTATTATCAGATAAAAATGGAAAATATCAGCTTATTACAAAGGGCGCTGTGGAAGAGATGATTGGCATATCTTCTTTTGTGGAAATGGATGGGAAAGTTTTGCCAATGGACAAAGAAACAGTACGCAAAGCCCTTGAAGTTTATGAAAGGCACAATGCCGATGGTCTGCGGATGATTGCCGTTGCACAGAAAAACGAGGTTCCCGGCAGCGGAGCTTTTAGCGTAGAGGATGAAAAGGACATGGTTCTGATTGGCTTTGTAGGCTTTCTTGATCCTCCAAAAGAGAGTGCAAAAGCAGCGGTTACAGCACTCAGGGAGCATGGGGTCAGAACGGTAGTCCTTACCGGAGACAGTGAAGGTGTAGCTGTCAAGGTGTGCAGCAAGGTAGGCGTCGATACCTCCCGCCTTCTGACAGGCCGTGATGTAGAGAAGATGGACGATGCCGCCCTGATGGATGCAGTTCAGACATGTGATTTGTTTGCAAAGCTGTCTCCCTCTCAAAAGGAGAGGGTGGTGAAGACATTCCAGGCAGCAGGCCATACGGTTGGATATATGGGAGACGGCATCAATGATGCGCCCCCTCTGCGTCAGGCTGATGTAGGTATTTCCGTGGACACTGCCGTTGACATTGCCAAAGAAACTGCCGATATCATTCTGCTGAAAAAGGATTTGATGGTGCTGGAAGAAGGGGTTATAGAGGGCCGCCGGACGTTTGGAAACATTATTAAGTATATTAAGATGGCCGCCAGCGGCAATTTCGGCAATATGATTTCTGTGATTATAGCCAGCATCTTCCTGCCGTTTTTGCCTATGCTGCCGGTACAGCTTCTGACTCAAAACCTGTTATGTGACTTCTCCCAAATGGGTATACCATTTGACAGTGTAGACAAGGAATACTTAAAAAAACCCCGTAAATGGGAAACTGGGTCCATTAAGTCCTTCATGGCATTTTTAGGGCCGGTCAGCTCTGTTTTTGATATTTTGTGCTTTGCCGTCATGTGGTGGGCTGTCGGAGCAAATAAGGCGGAGTTGTCCCCTTTGTTTCAATGCGGCTGGTTTGTGTTTGGAACGGTGTCCCAGGTGCTGGTTATCCATATGATCCGCACAGCAAAGATTCCATTTCTGCAAAGCAAGCCCTCCATCCCTCTTTTACTGTCCACCTTTATTGTAGCCGTTGCCGCTTTAGTGACCGGTTTTACGGACTTTGCTGTGGGATTTGATATGATGCGCCTGCCGGTATTATTTATTCCCTGGCTGGCAGTGATTCTGGCCGGATATCTTTTTTGCGTACAGTTTATTAAGCGGCTGTATGTGAAGCGGTATGGAGAATGGATGTGATTAATTTTAAAAGCAAAAAAACATTTTGCAAAATCTGATAAAATGTTATATACTGTAAAATGAGCGTTACCAGAAATAACAGACAAAAGGATGGTTTTTAACATGGCTATTTTAGAAAATTGGAGAAATCTGGCATACGGCGACGGGCTGGATGATAAAGCAAGAGAAGAACTTTGGACTGAATATTTTAAGGTGGAAAAGGGAATTTATGAGCATATCCTTTCCAAGCCTGCTGAAGTTGTAGAAGGAACGGTAGAAGAGCTGGCTAAGAGGTATGGTACAGATATCCAGACCATGACCGGATTTTTAGATGGAATCAATGAGAGCTTAAAGGGATATGAAAATCCCATCGAGACCATGGACGAGCAGACTGTGGTGAAAATAGAGATCGACCCGGAAAAGCTGTATTACAATATGGTGGAAGCAAAGGCAGAGTGGCTTTACAGCCTTCCTCAGTGGGATGAAATCCTGACAGAAGAGAAGAAAAAAGAACTCTACAAGAAGCAGAAATCTTCCGGAACCGTTGTAAAAGAAACAAAGATCGGAAGAAATGATCCGTGTCCCTGCGGAAGCGGCAAGAAGTATAAGAAGTGCTGCGGAAGCAACCTGTAAACAAACCGGACCTGGCAGGTATCTCTTAAGGAGCTACCTGCTTTGTTATTCCCGCAGGCATCAGAGAGGAGAAATATAATGGAAGCATATACCAGCTTTGCCCAGGTGTATGATATGTTCATGGACAACATACCCTACAAGGAGTGGTGTGAATATGTAACCGGTCTTTTGCAGGAATATGGAATAAAGGATGGACTGATTCTGGACTTAGGATGCGGAACCGGAAGCCTGACAGAGCTTTTGGCTGAAGAGGACTACGATATGATCGGGGTAGACAACTCCGAGGATATGCTGCAGACGGCCATGGAAAAGCGTGGAGAATCAGGCAGAGACATCCTTTATCTTATGCAGGACATGAGAGAGTTTGAATTGTACGGAACCGTAAGAGCCGTGGTGAGCATCTGTGACTGCATGAATTATATTCTGGATTATGAGGATTTGGTCCAGGTATTCCGTCTGGTCAACAATTATCTGGACCCAAAGGGCATATTTATATTCGATTTGAATTCCGTTTATAAGTATGAACATATTTTAGGAGATTCCACCATTGCCGAAGACCGGGAGGATTGCAGCTTTATCTGGGACAATTACTACGATAAGGAAACCGGAATCAATGAATACTGCCTCTCTCTGTTCATCCGCCAGGAAGAGGACTTATACCGGAAGTATACGGAAAATCATTATCAAAGGGCCTACCCCCTTGAACAGGTGAAGGCGGCCATTGAGGCAGCAGGAATGGAATTCATCACCGCTTACGATGCTTTTACCAAAGCTCCGGTAAAGGGTGACAGCGAAAGAATTTATGTGATAGCGAGAGAGCAGGGAAAGGAATAAAAATATGTCTGATTATATCATAAGGGCAACGGCAGGAGATCACCAGATCCGTGCCTTTGCAGCTACAACCAGAGATTTAGTGGAACAAGCAAGACAGGCTCACAATACAAGCCCTGTAGCAACTGCAGCATTGGGCAGGCTTCTGACAGCAGGGGCCATGATGGGAATTATGATGAAGGGTGAGGCTGATCTTCTCACCATAAAGATTCAGGGAAGCGGTCCCATTGAAGGACTTACTGTGACAGCCGATTCCAAAGGCGATGTAAAGGGATATGTTTACAATCCGTCCGTTATGCTGCCTCCAAGCCCGGCTGGAAAGCTGGATGTGGGCGGAGCTGTAGGAGAGGGAGTCTTAACGGTAATCAGTGACATTGGCTTAAAAGAGCCTTATGTAGGACAAACCATACTGGTGGGCGGCGAGATCGCCGAAGACTTGACCTATTATTACGCCACTTCAGAGCAGACTCCTTCCTCCGTGGCCCTGGGAGTACTGATGAACAAGGACAATACGGTGAAGCAGGCAGGGGGCTTTATTATCCAGCTTCTTCCCGGCGCATCTGATGAGATGATTGACAAGCTGGAGAAACGGCTGAGTGAAATCACCTCGATCACAGCTCTTTTAGACCAGGGAGATACGCCGGAAATGATTCTGGAGCACATTCTGGGAGATCTGGGCGTGGACATGATGGAACAGGTTCCCACCCGCTTTTTCTGCAACTGCGATAAGGCACGGGTGGAGAAGGCTCTGATCAGCATTGGCCGGAAGGAACTTCAGGAAATGATTGAAGAAGGGGAGCCGATTGAAGTCAACTGCCATTTTTGCAGCAGGAATTATGAATTTAATGCAGAAGATTTGAAAACGCTGTATGAGAAGGCGCAGGCTTGAGTTTATTAAGAGGCATATCAAAAAGAGCCATCCATCCGGATGGCTCTGATCGTAATCATGTGAAACAATATAACTTCTTCCTGTATATTGAAAAAGGTACACTGATAAGTCAATGATTATAATTTGATAACGTTGGTAGCCTGAGGGCCTTTGGAACCGTCTACTACATCGAACTCTACGGCAGCGCCTTCTTCTAAGGACTTGAAACCGTCCATGCTAAGGCCTGAGTAGTGAACAAATACATCGTTACCCTGTTCGTCGGAAAGAAATCCGTAACCTTTTTGGTTGTTAAACCACTTAACTGTACCTTTCATTAATGATACCTCCAAAATGAATAAAAGTGAATAAAAACGCCTCAGTTACAGGAGCTCTGTAACTGCCCTAAGAATAGCATAAAAAGAGAAAAGTGTCAAATATTTTCGCCCGAAAAGAGGAAAAATATCAAAAATTTTATGGAAGAAGAAATCAGTGGCAAAACCGGTGTGAGTTGTGGTAGAATGTAGAAAGATTTTTGCAAGGAAAAAGAAGGGAAAGACAATGAAATTTATAAACCTGTGGGGGCATTTTTATACTATTTCCATACATAAGCTGAGGGTCATGAAAAACTGCTTTCGTGTGGGCCTTTTCAAACAGGGCCTGCTCCATGATTTGTCAAAATACAGCCGGGAGGAATTCTGGCTGGGAGTTCTTTATTATCAGGGAAACAGAAGTCCCAATGCTGCGGAGCGGGAGGACAAAGGCTTTTCCAGGGCATGGCTTCATCACAAAGGCCGAAATAAGCATCATCATGAATACTGGATTGATTTTACCACAGACCTTTCCCAAGGGCTGTCAGGGCATAGGATTCCTTTGAATTACGTCATTGAGATGATGATGGACCGGATTGCAGCTTCCAAAACCTACAAGGGAAAAGCCTATACAGACGGCTCTCCCTGGGAATATTATGAATACACCAGTCCTTATATGGTCATCCATCCGGAGACAAAGGCGCTGTTGGAAAAACTCCTGCTCATGTTAAAGGAGGAAGGGGAAAAACGGACCTTTGCCTATATCAGATACCTTTTAAAAAAAGGAAGCTATTAGGGCGAAATCCCCTTCCCCGGCCTTACCGGCACAGGATATTAAGCAGATGGCGGGTGTAAAGACGGACATTTTCCTGATTTTCAAAAAGCTGGGCCTCATATGGTATGTAGCTGATTTTATCTTTTAATTCCCTCTGAAAAGAAGGTGTCCACAAGGAAGAAAACTGAGGAAGGTAACAGCCGTTTTTGCGGGTATAGCAGGTTTTGGCCGTAGCCTTTATCCTGGCCTCCCTGTCAACGTATTCCGCAACACTTTTGTGGATGGCATGATCCTCATAGATCAGGTAATAGTAATTTTTATAATCCGGATAAAAATACTTAAGCTCCCCGTCAAAAAGGTCAATGACAGCAGTGAGAACATTTTCTTCTGCCTCTAAAAGCACCATAGAATTGGACTTGGAAAAGCCTATGGGAATGGAAATTCCGGTTTTGCAAGTCAGCTTAAGAAGGGGCTGAGGACGGTCAAATAGGTCAGTTTGGTACAGAATTTCCTGTTTGTCCAGTGAAAAATCCTGTTCCAGAAAGTCCGGATAACTTAAAATGGGAAGTATGAGGGGCATTCCTTTTAAATCATCTTCATTGTGAAGGATCAAAAGATCAAATAAATACCGGTCCCGGCAAATTAAGTAATCTTTATAGACTTCAATTAACTGTCCGCCGGAGTAAAGATCCTTTCGCTCTACCTGCAAAAATTCTTCAATGGCTTTCTGTTTCATGCTGGAAAGGCCCAAGAGATTGCGGTAAGGGCGTATTTTTTTATAAATGTCCAGACTTTCCACGCTGGAAAAATCATAAGCCAGACAGTGGGCCCGGCACCGTTTTAAAAGATAGGGGATGTCAAAGCCGTCTCCGTTAAAATGTATGACCTTGGTAAACTTCTTTAAAAATTCAAAGAAGGTTTTCAGCACTTCTCCCTCTGAATCCAGTGTATCGGCAAACCACTGGATCAGGTTCCAATTCCCTTCCCTGTAATAAACACATCCGATCAGATAAAGAGTGGAATATTCTCCTGAAAATCCTGTAGTCTCAATATCAAAGAACAGAAGTTCTTCCCGTTTTCCAAGTCTTTCCAGGGGATATGTTTCGCAAAATGAAATAGTTTTCTCCAGAGTAATCATAAATAGCTTCGTCCTTTCTCTTCTCCTTCCATATTATAGCTTAAGGGAACAGGTTCGTCAATTTCCCAAAACAGAATATTTGTTCGACTATCTGCTTGCATAACAACAAGCAGTATGCTATGATAAATGGCATAGAAATACAGCCAGAAGGAGATAAAACAGGTGATTTCTTTTGTAAAAGGACCGTTGTCCGAGATCTTGGAGGACATGGTTGTAATAGAAAGCGGAAGTGTGGGCTATGAACTGCACGTTCCCGTATCAGTGCTTCAGAAGCTGCCGGATATCGGCGTGGAAGTAAAGCTTTATACATATTTTCAGGTGAGAGAGGATGCGATGTGCCTCTATGGCTTTTTAAGCCGTCAGGACCTTGGGATGTTTAAGCAGCTCATCAGTGTAAACGGAATCGGCCCCAAGGTGGCTTTGGGCGTTCTTTCTGCCATAGAGCCTGATGAACTGAGGAGAGCCATTGTCTCAGGTGATGCCAAGGCCATATCAAAGGCACCAGGAATCGGTGCTAAAACTGCCCAGCGGATGATTTTGGACTTAAAGGACAAGATCGAAACATCGGATATTCTGCCTCCGGAATTTTTACAGGAAAAGAAGGAGAAAAATTCCGGCTTAAGCGGAGCCGCAGGGGAAGCAGTGGATGCTCTGACAGCTTTAGGATATTCTGCCTCCGAGGCAGGACGGGCAGTGGGACGGGTGGTCGTGACGGATTCCATGACCGCAGAGGATGTGCTTAAGGCTTCCTTAAAGCATCTGGCATTTATATAGGACCCCTGGGAGGCAAGGAGAGGCAATGGAGCGTAAGATCATAACCACGGAAATAACAGAAGAGGACAGAAGGATTGAGCCTAATTTACGGCCTTCCTGTCTGGCGGAATATATCGGCCAGGAAAAGATCCGGTCCAATTTAAAAGTATATATTGATGCAGCCAGGGCCAGAGGGGAATCCCTGGACCATGTGCTGTTTTACGGCCCTCCGGGTCTTGGTAAGACTACCCTTTCGGGAATCATTGCCAATGAGATGGGAGTCAACATAAAGGTCACTTCCGGGCCTGCTATCGAAAAGCCGGGAGAAATGGCAGCTATTTTAAACAATCTCCAGGAAGGCGATGTGCTGTTTGTAGATGAAATTCACAGGTTAAACCGTCAGGTAGAGGAGGTTCTTTATCCGGCTATGGAGGACTTTGCCATTGATATCATGTTGGGAAAGGATTCTGGGGCCAGGTCCATAAGGCTGGATTTACCTAAATTCACCTTAGTAGGAGCCACCACCAGGGCGGGCCTTTTGACTGCACCCTTAAGAGACAGGTTCGGCGTAGTGCAGAAGCTGGAATTTTATACGCCCCAGGAGCTTAAGATCATTGTCTGCCGCTCTGCCAGGGTTTTGGATGTGGAAATAGAGGAAGAAGGGGCCGCAGAGATCGCCAAGCGTTCCAGAGGAACCCCAAGACTGGCAAACCGCCTGTTAAAGCGGGTCCGGGATTTTGCACAGGTAAAATACAATGGCGTTATCACAAAAGAAGTGGCGGATTTTGCCTTGGATATTTTGGATGTGGATAAGTTCGGTCTGGATTACAATGACCGGGCTATTTTAACCACAATGATCGAGAAGTTTTCCGGCGGCCCCGTAGGCCTGGATACCCTGGCTGCGGCTTTAGGGGAAGATGCAGGCACCTTAGAGGATGTTTATGAACCTTATCTTCTGATGAATGGGTTTTTGAACCGCACCTCCAGAGGCCGCGTGGCTACAGAACGGGCTTATGAACATCTGGGGCTTTCTCTGGAATAGTGAACAAGCGCAGATAAGCTGTATTTTAACCTTTCCTATTGGGGGAAAGTGTGGTATATTATTCACGAAAGCGATGAGCAGTGCGCATTTACCATTAACAGGGAGAGAGAAAAACATGAATTCCAAACGCTACACGGAGGTTTTAATAGATGGCAAGATATACACCTTAGCCGGAAACGAGGATGAAAGTTACATCCACCGCCTTGCCGGATATGTAAATGAGATGATTCTGACTTTAAAGCGGCAGGAAGGCTTTTCCAAGCAGAGCGCAGAATACCAGAATGTTATGATAGAACTGAATATGGCCGATGATTATTTTAAGGCCAGAGAACGGATCAACCTGCTGGAACAGCAGAAGGCGGAGATGGAAAAGGAAACATACAGCTTAAAGCATGAGCTGGTGGCGACCCAGATGAAACTTGAAGCTGCAAAAGAAGCAGAAGAAAAGAAGTCTGCTAAGGCCCATATGACAGAATGAATCAGGAGGGGATGTCCAGGAGCGGCTGCGGCATCCTCTCTTTTCCCATTACCACAAACAGTAAAACAGGAGGCACACGTGAAGAAAAAGGTTGAAATCCTCGCTCCGGCAGGATCATTTGAAAGTATGAAGGCAGCGGTTGCGGCAGGAGCCGACGCAGTCTATATGGGCGGAAGCAAATTTGGAGCGAGGGCCTTTGCGGACAACCCGGACCAGGACAGGCTTTTAGAGGCCATTGATTACGTTCACCTCCATGGGCGCAAACTGTATTTGACAGTCAATACTCTTGTGAAAGAACAGGAGATGAAAGAACTTTACAGTTATCTGGCCCCTTATTACGAAAGAGGACTTGACGCGGCCATTGTTCAGGATATGGGAGTTTTATCATTTCTCAGGGAACAGTTTCCCGGCCTCCCCATCCATGCAAGCACTCAGATGACCATTACCGGCGTTTACGGTGCCGCCCTTTTAAAAGATCTGGGAGCAGAGCGTGTAGTTACGGCAAGAGAATTGTCTTTAAAAGAAATCCAGCAGATCCATAACAAGGTGGATGTAGAGATCGAGAGCTTTGTTCATGGAGCTTTATGCTACTGTTATTCCGGCCAGTGTTTATTCAGCAGCCTCATCGGAGGGCGAAGCGGAAACAGGGGAAGGTGCGCCCAGACCTGCCGCCTGCCCTATGAGGTGAAGCAGGAGGGGCAGAATCTTGGAAAAAAAGGAGAGTCGTACTGTCTCAGCTTAAAAGATTTATCCACCCTGGATTTCATCCCGGACATGATTGAAGCCGGAATCTATTCCATGAAAATCGAAGGAAGGATGAAAAGCCCCAGATATACCGCCGGAGTGACCTCCATTTACCGCAAATATACAGACCTCTACCTGGAAAAAGGAAGAGAGGGCTATCGTGTTGATGAACAGGACCGGAAGACCCTTTTAGACCTCTTTGACCGGGGCGGCCAGACTGATGGATACTATAAGCGCCATAATGGCCGTGATATGGTGGTCTGGAAAGAAAAACCTGCTTTCAGGGAGGGAAATCAGCCTCTGTTTGATTATTTGGATCAGAATTTTGTAGAAAAACAGCTTCAGGAGCCGGTCGCAGGAACGGCATTTCTGGAGGAAGGGCAGGAAGCCTGCTTTACATTAGAAGGCGGGGAAAAAACCGTCACTGTTTCCGGTGAAATGGTACAGACGGCTCAAAACCAGCCATTGACCGAAGAAAAGATAAAAAAGCAGCTTGATAAAACCGGAAATACGCCCTTTTATTTTGAAAGCCTGGATATTCATACAAAGGGAAGCATATTCCTCCCTGTTCAGACTCTTAATGACCTGCGCAGAAGAGGGCTGGAAGCACTGGAAAAGGCAATGTTGGATGACTTTATCCGTCCGGTACAGGAGAAAAAAGAACCTGAAAAAGACAGCAAACATCAAGGTAAAAATGCAGTTCCCCGCAAGGCCAGGCTCACCGTTTCCCTGGAGCGCCCGGACTGTCTGGAGGCTGCCGCACAAGCTCCTGATGTGACCAGAATTTATATAGACGGAGGTTCATTTCCTCCCTCAGCCTGGAAATCCTCTGTGGATTTATGCCATGCCAATGGAAAAGAATGCATGATCACCATGCCTCATATTTTCCGCAGTCTGGCAGAGAGCTTTTTTGACAGGTACTTAAACGAGCTGAGATCAGCCGGATTTGACGGTTTCCTGATCCGTTCCCTGGAGGAACCGGAGTATTTAAAGGCTAAGGGAATGGGCGGTCCCTTTATCTTTGATTTTGGAGTGTATGGAATGAACCAGAAGGCTCAGGAAGCCCTTCTTAAGCTGGGAGCAGAGGAGCTGACATGGCCGGTGGAATTAAACAGCCGGGAATTGGGAAAACTAAGTGTTCCGGGGGAGCTTCTGGCATACGGCCGCCTGCCCATGATGGTGACGGCCCAGTGCCTTCATCAGGGAACAGCGCAATGCGATGGGACTTCCATGGTACTGACCTTAAAGGACAGGCTGGGAAAGGAATTCCCGGTGAAAAACCATTGTGCTTTCTGTTATAACACTATTTATAATTCAGCTCCCTTATCCCTTTTGGGACTTGGGGAAGAGGTGGGAAGACTTTCGCCTTCCTCCCTTCGCCTGCAGTTTACCATAGAGAGCAGGGAAGAGACGAAGGCAGTGATCCAATGCTTTGCAAAGGAAATGCTCTATGAGCAGAAGGCAGAGCTTCCCTATAAGGAATTTACAAGAGGTCATTTCAAACGAGGCGTAGAGTAGGTATTGTATGATTAATTTGATGATTGATGCATCCAGGTATCTGATGATACTGCTGATCGCATTTTACACATATTTGAATTTCCGTTTTTTTTCATTTCATGATGAGATGAAACAGAAAAAGGTCTGCGGACGTCAGAATAAGGTCATGTTTCTCATTCACGCTTTGGCTTATGTGATTATCTGGCTGGAAACAGGGGATGAGCGAACCTTGGTCTTTTATCTGGCCCAGGCCGTATTTTTCTTTGCCTATCTGCTGCTTTACCGGCTGTTTTACCGGAATCTGTCCAGGCTTTTGGTCAACAACATGTGTATGCTTCTTACAGTAGGTTTTATCATGCTCACCAGACTTTCCTTTGAACGGGCCACCAGACAGTTTCTTGTGGTCGTGGCGGCGGCTCTGGTTACATGGATCATTCCCTTTATCATTGACCGGGTGTGGCAGCTGAGCAAGATTCCCTGGGTTTATGGGGCAGGAGGAATTCTCCTTTTGGGAGCAGTGTGTGTGATCGGGACCAACAGCTATGGCGCCCAGCTTTCCCTTGATATAGGAGGATATTCCTTTCAGCCGTCGGAATTTGTGAAAATCAGCTACGTTTTTTTTATTGCCACCATGTTTTACCGCTCTGTCAGCTTTTCCACAGTCATGACGGTCAGTGCGGTTGCCGCCGTTCACGTGCTCATCCTGGTGGCCTCCAGGGACCTTGGAAGCGCCTTTATATTCTTTCTTGTCTATGTTTTTATGCTGTTTGTGGCTACGGGGAAATGGCGGTATCTCATGACAGGACTGGGAGCCGGTGTGCTGGCTTCTTTGCTGGCTTATCCTTTGTTCGGACATGTGAGAACCAGAGTGCAGGCATGGAGAAATCCATGGGCTGACATTGCGGGAAAAGGGTATCAGATTACCCAGTCCCTTTTTGCCATTGGAACGGGAGGCTGGTTTGGAATGGGTCTTTACCGGGGAATGCCGGGAAAAATCCCGGTTGTGGAAAAGGATTTTATATTCTCGGCAGTGTCGGAGGAGCTGGGAGGAATTTTTGCCTTGTGCGTCCTTCTTATCTGCCTGGGCTGTTTTTTGCAGTTTATGATGATTGCCAGCCAGATGCAGGCGGTTTTTTATAAGCTGATCGCATTCGGTCTGGGAATGATTTATATTATCCAGGTGTTTTTAACCGTAGGCGGGGTGACGAAGTTCATCCCTTCCACAGGAGTGACCCTTCCCTTTGTCAGTTATGGGGGAAGCTCGATTTTAAGCACGTTTATTATTTTCGCCATACTCCAGGGACTTTATATACTCAAACGCAACGAAGAGGAAGAAGACGAATATGAAGGCTAATCAGAATCCTAAGGCAAACCGCCATATCCTGCTGCTGACCTATGGCGTTGTAGGGCTTTTTATCGGACTGGCAGTGTACTTTGGATATTTTCTTTCAGTCAAAAGCGAGAATGTCATCAACAATTCCTATAATGCCAGACTGGACAGCTTTGCAGACCGGGTGGTGCGGGGAGAAATCCGCAGCAGCGACGGCAGGGTGCTGGCCCGCACAGAGGTGGATGGAGAGGGAAAGGAAACCAGAGTCTATCCCTATGATTCCCTGTTTGCCCATGTGGTAGGATATTCGTCCAATGGAAAGACAGGCCTGGAAGCCTTGTCCAACTTTTACCTTCTCACCAGCCACGTCAATCTGGTGGAACAGGCGGTCAATGAAGTGTCAGGCATAAAAAACCAGGGAGATCATGTGATCTCCACTCTTGACGTGGATCTTCAGAAGGCGGCTTATGATGCCCTTGGAAACAGAAGAGGGGCAGTGGTTGTCATGGAGCCGGGAACGGGAAAGATCCTTGCCATGGTATCCAAGCCGGATTATAACCCCAACACCTTACAGGCGGACTGGGCTGGTCTGATATCTGAGGAAAACACCTCGGGACAGCTTTTAAACCGGGCTGCTCAGGGGCTTTATCCCCCGGGGTCCACCTTTAAGATGGTGACAGCCCTGGAATATATGAGAGAAAATCCGGACAATTACAAGGACTATACCTTTGACTGTGACGGAATTTATGAAAATGGGGACTATGCCATTAAATGCTACCACGAAACTGCTCACGGCCATCAAAACCTGCAGCAGGCATTTGCCAATTCCTGCAACGGAGCTTTTGCAAGCCTTGGCCTTTTGCTGAACCCGTCCGGTTTGAGAACCACGGCGGACCAGCTTCTCTTTAATATAGAGCTGCCATTATCCATTGCTTACAGTAAAAGCTCTTATATCATGGGCCCAGGGGCCGATACGTGGCAGGTTTTGCAGACCTCCATAGGGCAGGGACAGACCCAGATCACGCCTCTTCACAATGCTATGATTACCGCTGCCATTGCCAATGGAGGAACCTTAATGAGACCTTATTTCGTTGACCATGTGGAAAATTCAGGGGGCAATGTAATTAAAAAATTCATGCCCCATTCTTTCGGAAACCTGATGACTGCCGAAGAATCCTCCGCCCTGACAGAGTTGATGCGGTCTGTGGTAACAGAAGGAACCGGTTCTGCTCTGCGGACGGATGCTTATACTGCGGCAGGAAAAACCGGTTCTGCGGAATTTGACAAGGAAAAAGAAACCCATGCCTGGTTTGTGGGCTTTGCTCCGGCTGAAGCGCCTCAGATCGTGGTCAGCGTGATTGTGGAGGAGGGAGGCTCAGGAGGCCAGGCAGCGGCTCCTATTGCCAGAACGCTTTTCGACTTATATTTTTCCAGATAAGAAAAACTTCTCCCAATAAAAATTATTGATCAGTATCCGTATGCAAGAGCACCGCCGTCTACGGCAAAATCCTGGCCGGTGATGTAGCCGGCACTGGGGCCGCAGAGGAAGCTTGCCATGGCACCTAAGTCTCTGGTATCTCCGTAAGCGTGTAATGGCATGCGGCCGAGAATTTTCTGTTCCCTGGCAGGATCAGTAACCTGTTTTAACATTTTACTTTGGAACCAGCCCGGCGCAATACTGTTAACACAGATATTGTCCTGGGCCCATTCCACGGCAAGGCCTCTGGTCATAGCCAATACTGCACCCTTGCTGGCACAGTAAGGAACAACTTCAGAAAAACCAAGATGGGCGCTCATGCTTGTGATATTGATGATGCGGCCTTTTTCTGACGCTTTTTTTAGGTGTGGATAGCATATCTTACTCATTTCAAATACATATTTTACATTCACATTCATGATGTTCTCAAACTGATCTGCCGGAAAACTTTCTGCCCTGCATTTAAATGTGGCCCCGGCGTTGTTAATGAGAAAATCCAGGCATCCCCTGCTTTTTTCTGTAATTTCTTCAACCATCTGCTTCATGGCTTCTGTATTGCCAATATCACCTTTGACATGAATGACCCCCGCAGCGCTTTCGCCTACGCCTTCTTTTGGGGAACCGGTGCGGCTGACAGCATAAACCAAAGCACCGTTTTCAGCCAGTACATTGGCAATCTGAAATCCGATGCCGCTGCTTCCTCCGGTGACAATTCCTATCTTTCCTTGTAATTCTGACATTTTAAAAATCCTCCTGCAGATAAAATTTTATGTACTTCAATCTTTTTTGTATTTGGTGTATAATAGCAGTAATTATTTTGTTGAAACAATATTTGACACGTTTGAAAGGTGCGGTTTTCGTGAATAAAAAAGTGACAATTAGAGATGTAGCGGCAAAAGCGGGCGTTTCCATCAGCTCGGTTCACTTCGCCTTAAGTGGGAAGGCAGGGGTGAGTGATGAAACCCGTGAAATGATCCGCAGGACTGCTGCGGAAATGGAGTATCAGCCCAACGCCCTTGCTTCAAGCTTAAAGCGCAGTATGCAAAGAGTCGCTATTCTGCTTCCCGGCGAGGAGGGAGATAACCAATATTACTATCCGCCTATGTGGAGGGGTGTTCATGATTACCTGTCTAAAGTCAATATGAATCTGGAATTCATTGAGATGCCGTTTTTTGAAAAAAATAAAAGCAGTATTCTGGCAGAACTGAAGGATCTGGCGGATAAGCGGGAAATCAACGGCATTCTTACAGTGGGTCATATAGATGACGTTTTTGCAGCGGAAGACTGGCAGAAAATCTGTCAACAGAATATATCTGTCGTCTGTATCAATTCGGAGAATAAGCAGTGTGATTATCTATGCTGTATCCAGCCGGAATACGACGTGATAGGACGGACCATGGCGGAGCTTATTACCAGCCGTATTCCGGAATATGGAAGTATTTTTCTCTGCGCGGGCAATCCGAAGTGGGATGCCCATGCACTGATTGTAAAAGGCTTTGAAGATTATTTAAGCGAGAACAAATGCCCAAATCTGGTGTACAGGGATTATTCGTGGACAATGAACAAGCTTAATTACATTAATATTTTTAACAAGCTTTCTCATCCGGATGTGGCTGCATGCTGCAGCGTTTATTCCCAGGGGACAATCCTGCTGGGACAGGCTCTGGAAGAAAGTGGAAAGTCCGGCAGGGTATATTCCGTAGGTTCCGACTTGTCAGCTATTACCGCAGACCGGCTCCGGAGGGGCGTGCTGAACCATGTTATACAGAAAAATCCGTATGCACAGGGGTATGTAGGCATCCGCACACTTGTGGAATACTTAATCAGCGGAAAAATACCGGAGCAAAAAAGGGTCTATGTGGGAAGCGAGGTCGTGCTGCGAAGCAACCTTGTGATGTACGAGCATGAGAAATACCGCTATCTGTTCCTCTGATCAAACGTCTGGCAGATATAGTTGCGGCATGCTGACTGGATCAGATCCCAGTCAAGCTCCACGCCTGCTCCAGGTTTATTGGGAACATGGATGATGCCGTTTTCATCAATGGGAAGATTTCCCTTCATTGGCAGGCGGTAATTGTCTTCCGGGATGAAGTATTCGAAATATTCGCAGTTTTTGATCGCACAGCTGACGTGAAGGTTGACGATATCCATATAGTTCATTGTGGTTGTATGGATTTCACAGTTTAGCCCGAAACCTTCTGCCATATGTGCGATTTTTAATGTACCGGTGATCCCATCCTTCCAGCTGACATCTGCTCTGACGATATCGGCGGCGCGCTGTGCTATGACCTGGGCAACACCCCAGTGGCAGCCGCGGGTCGTTTCAGTTGCTGCAATAGGAATGTCCAGTGTACGGCAGAGTTCCGTGTATTTGTAGAGCTCAAAGTCCCGGAAAGGCTCCTCGAACCACTTGTAATTAAGTTTTTCTAAGTGTCTGCCGACTCTGATTGCTTCGTCAAGGGTGTAATCGCCTACAGGGTCTGTCATCAGCACAAATTCATCGCCCACTGCCTCCCGGATAGCTGAATGCACCTGCATATCAAATTCAACAGGCCCGGCTGGATGGGCCTTATAACCTTTTATGCCTCTGCCTTTATAATAAAGCGCTTCATCCACATAATCCTGTACAGAACTTAAAAAGTTGCTGCTTGCATAAACGGGAAGGCTGTCCCGGTAAGCTCCGATATACTTATATAAGGGAAGGCCGGCTTCCTTTGCGCAGATATCCCACAGGGCAACATCTACAGGGCCTGGAAGAAAAACGGGAAAAAATGCCTCGTGCCGGTCAATGATCCAAAGCTCCTGAAAAATCGCTTCCCGGTCGTGGGGATCTCTGCCCAGTACAACGGGAGCAATACTTTCCTGTAAATAGGCTTCACTGACAGCTCCGCTTCTTGCGGCCATACAGGTTGCAATTCCTTCAATTCCGGTATCAGTGGTGAGCTTAATGACTATGACATCCCAGCCCATTTTGGCACCGCCCTGACGTTTTTCATCAAAGAGACACTTTCCTCTTTCTACCCACCAGCTCTCAAATTTTGTTATAATCATGTAAATTCCTCCTGTTTGTAAACGTTTGTAAAAAAACTATAAGAATGTTAAAAAACGTTTTTGTAAATTATAGCAATGAGTAACGTGAAAGTAAAGATAAGGGAGTGATTTTAGTTGCGAACTGTCATTATAGCAAAATAACCAGTACCTAATTTGTAATATTTTCATAAAAATATCAACTAAACAAACTAAAATCAGTAACTTATTGACAAGGGATTGTAAAAGTGATATTCTGAATTATGAAATTATTGCGCGCACAAACAAAAACGTTTTAGTATCATAGGAGGCAGGAATCATGAAAAGAAAAATAGTATTAGCACTTGCAATGACAGCATCTATGGCAGTGTCGTTGACAGCCTGCGGTTCAGGAACACAGGCAGCAGCCGGCTCAACAGGCGGGGAGACAAAGACTGAAGCAAAGGTTCCATCTGGCGGAGAGAGCATGAAACTCACCTGGAGTGAGGTCAATGGTGAGGATTACGGAGCAACGGTGGGAGCAAAGGAATTTGCGAAAAAGATTGAGGAATTGTCTGGAGGGCAGATTACAATTGAGCTTTATTTAAACGGTACTCTGGGCAATGAAAAAGAGAGCATGCAGGGAATTCAGATGGGAACCCTGGATATCTTCAGAGGAAATGCATCTTCTCTTTCAAACTATGGAGCTGCAAAAATCAGCTTATCCGGACTTCCTTTCTTATTTAAGGATATGGATCAGTTTGAAAGAATGGCAAAAAGCAAAATCGGGCAGGAACTGCTTGATTCCGTTGGAGAAGCAGACCCCGGCTACGTGGCTCTCGGCTGGCTGACGGAAGGCCCCAGGCATATGTTTATCACAGAGAGTACCTATAAGAAGCTTGGCAATCCCAGCGACTTTTCCCTGGATATGATGGCAGGTCTGAAGATGAGAGTTCCGGAGACAGACTTAATGGTAAACACCATGACAGCGCTGAAGGCTTCCGCAACCCCCATTGCTTATTCTGAGCTTTATACTTCCCTGCAGTCCGGTGTGGTAGACGGTGCTGAGAACGATGTGATCAACTATATGGCAAACTCCTACAACGAGGTGGCGCCTTACTTTATTCCAGATGCCCATACATTTGGCTGCGGTGTTATCCTGATGAATGAGGATAAGTGGAACTCTTTAACCGAGGAGCAGCAGGGCTGGATGAGAGAAGCTTCCGAGGCCGCCGGAAAGGTATGCTATGAGTACAACCAGAAAAAGATACAGGATACCTTTGATTCCTTTGGAGAAAAGGGTGTGACAAAGCTTGAGGTTACTGATCTGGACAAGTGGTCAGAGGCATGTGAGGGAGTCTATGCAACCTATGATGAAGATTCTCAGAAAGTTATTGAAAAACTCAGAAGCGGAGAATATGAATAAAGTACTATTCTGACGGCGATATGACTAATTGTGAAGGATGCCGCAAAATAATCTGCGGCATTCTTTATCTGAAGGAAAAGGAAGACTATGGGAACATTAAAAAAATTCAAAAAAATATGGGAGCCGGTCGATAAAGTCGTATTTTCAATTGTAAAACACATCTGCGTTCTCATGCTTGCCGCATTGGTGGCAGTTGTGTTCTATATTTTTGTCGGGCGGTATTTTTTACATAAGTCACCGATGTGGGGAGAACCCCTTTCCCTGTTTTTGCTGACCTGGATGAGCATTCTGGGCTCCTCTCTGGTACTGAGAACAGATGAGCATTTAAAGGTGACCATGTTTGACGAAAAGATGACAAAAGGCCAGATCATTGCAACCGACGTGCTTGCAAGCATATGCATCGTTGTTTTTGCTGTGTTTATGGTGGTTTACGGCGCACAACTGATGAAGCAGTCCAGAAGCAATACCATGGCGGGGATTAATATTCCTTACGCATGGATGTATCTGTCGCTTCCGGCAGCTGGAATCATGTATGTGTTTGCTTTAATTACACAGTGGATGAGGAGGCTTGAAAATAAATGAGTACAACAGTTATTGCAACACTGATACTGGTCGGTGTATTCCTTGCACTTGTATTCTTAAGAGTGCCGATTGTATATGCCATTGGAATTGCTTCTTTGATCGATTTCTTTTATCTCGGCATCAATCCCATGCAGATGGCCCTTAAATTTGTGGCAAATTTAAATTCTTATACATTACTGGCCGTTCCCTTCTTTATATTGATGGGAGAGCTGATGAGCGCAGGGGGAATCACGGATACCCTGATTGATTTTTCCAAGGAGCTTGTAGGCTGGTTCAGGGGCGGAGCTGCAATGGTAAATGTGGTTGCTTCCTTCTTCTTCGGAGGTATCTCGGGATCATCTTCTGCGGATTGTGCTTCCCTTGGCCCTATTGAGATTAAAATGATGGAAGACCAGGGATATGACAGAGATTTTGCCACCTGTCTTACTATGGCAAGCTCTGTTGAAGGTATTCTGGTGCCTCCAAGCCAGAATATGGTTATTTTCACTCTTGCGGCCTCGGGTATTACAAGCGTTTCCATCGGACAGCTGTTTTTAGCAGGTTATGTTCCGGGCGTGGTTCTTTCAGTGGTTTTGATGATTTATTCTTACTATGTTTCAGTAAAGAAGGAATATCCGGTAACCGGAAAGTTTAGTCCAATAGCCTGTGTACGCTCTTTTACCCGTGCGATCTGGGGAATGCTTTCTGTTCTGTTTGTTGTGGTAGGTGTTATTACCGGTGTGTTCACAACCACAGAATCTGCAGCCTGTGCGGTGGTATGGTCAATGGTAGTTGGTCTTTTCATATATAAAGGTTTCAGCCTTAAAGATGTTCCGCAGATTTTTCACAATGTTACCATGACTCTCGGAAAGGTTTTGATTCTTCTTGGTGTATCCGGTGCATTTACTTATCTTCTGACCTATTTGAAGGTGCCGGAACAGGTTTCAGGAGCCCTGTTCTCACTGACTGACAACAAGATCTTAATTTTGATTATGCTGAATGTGCTGATGCTGTTTCTTGGCTGCCTGATTGAGATGGCTTGCCTGATTCTGATGCTGACTCCGGTAATTCTTCCTATCTGGATAGCACTGGGGCTTTCTCCGATCCATCTTGGTGTGGTAATGGTGCTGAACCTTGGAATTGGTCTTTTGACTCCTCCGGTAGGTTCCACATTATTTATCGGAAGTGCAATTTCCGGTATCAAAATTGAAAAGCTGTCAAAGTCAATGGTTCCATTTTACGTTGTAATGGGTATTGCTCTGCTGATTCTGACCTATTTCCCGCAGACCTTTATGTGGCTTCCCAATATGGCTTATTAATAATATAGGAGAGAGGTATTTGATATGGCACAATGGAAAAATGATGAAGAATTGTTTGCACTGATGAAAGAAAAGCTTTACACGCCTGTTGTGGGAGATATTCTCGATCAGATGGGCTATAAACATCAGTTCCTTCCGGCCGGAATCCGGCCTTTGGAGGCGCTGGTACCGGCTGATGCGTACATTGACCGCAGTCAGCCTGACAACAGGCTTAAAGTGGCTGGTTATGCCTGCACAGTTTTGGAAAATGATGTATTTGAAAGTCCCAAAAAGCCTTTTGGATATTTGACGGAAGCCCTTGACCAGTTAAAGCCCAATGACGTTTACATCGCCACTGGTGCTCATCACAGTGCGCTCTGGGGCGAGCTGCTTACTGCAACTGCAAAAGCCAGGGGAGCGGTGGGAGCTGTACTGGACGGCTGCAGCAGAGATACGCCTCAGGTCCTGGAACAGAATTTTCCCGTGTTCTGTACACAGTGCTGGGCTCAGGATTCTTCTGTCCGGACTTATGTGTGTGATTACCGCTGTACAATTGAAATCGGACAGGTGACCATTCATGACGGAGACCTTGTGTTCGGCGATATAGACGGAGTTTTGATCATTCCCAGGGAGCTTCAAGATGAGGTAATTGAAAAGGCGCTGGTCAAGGCTGCCGGAGAAAAGACGGTACGCAGGGCGATTGAGAGCGGAATGACGGCGACAGAGGCTTTTGAAAAATTCGGCATTCTGTAATTGCCAAAACAGAGGGTTAATATGAAAACAGAGATAACGGCATTTCAGATTGATTTGCAGGACAACGTGGCGACTGTGCTGGCAGAGGTGAAAGCGGATGAGCCGGTCAAGCTGATCGGCGGCCGCGAGGAAGAAATAGTTGCAGCTGCTACGGATATTCCCACAGGCCATAAGATCGCTCTGCAAGATATAGGATCAGGTGAGAAAATCATAAAATACGGAGTTGCAATCGGACGCGCTACTGCAAATATTCCAAAGGGAAGCTGGGTTCACTTACATGTGATACAGAGTATTTATGACGAGAGATCCGGTCATTTGGATGTGAAAACAGGCGCACCTAAGGATACAAGATATGAATGAGGAAGGCAGGATGAAACTGGCTGATTTATTATGGAAAGGCTACAAGAGGAAAAACGGAATACCGGGCATCCGCAACAGAGTACTGGTCATATATACCGTAAAGTGTTCGGAGTTTGTTGCACAGAAAATTGTAGAAAAGTCGGACCATCCAGAAGTGGAGCTGGCAGGCTTTGACGGATGTACTGACAATCAGTATGCTGTGGATATGCTGATCAGCCTGATCCGCCATCCCAATGTGGGCGCTGTTCTGGCTGTTGGGCTGGGATGCGAGTACATTCAGCCGGAATGGCTGGCAGAGATTGCAAAAAAAGAGGGAAAACCTTCCCACTGGATGTTTATCCAGCAGGAGGGCGGAACCAGACCAGCCATAGAAAAAGGTGTGGCCTGGGTTGCCGGAGCATTAGAAGAACTGCAGGCAGTTCCCCGTGTGGAAATGGGCATGAAGGACTTGGTTATCGGTGCAGAGTGCGGGGGCAGTGACTATACCAGCGGTCTTGCCGGCAATGTTGTTGTAGGCCGTTTTTTTGATAAACTGGTAGATTTAGGCGGTACGGCAATTTTTGAGGAAATCGTAGAAGCAATTGGACTTGACCAGCTTCTCATAGGACGGGGAGCAGACAAAAAAGCAGCAGAAGAAATTCGCCTTACCTATGACAAGGCGCTGGATTACTGCAAATCGGTCCGACAGTATTCGGTCAGTCCGGGTAATTTTGCAGGAGGGCTTTCCACAATTGAAGAAAAAAGCATGGGAGCCGTAATTAAAAGCGGATCCAGGCCCATTCAGGGAGTGATAAAGGTTTCGCAGCCCCCGCCTTACAATGGTTTATGGCTTTTGGATTCCACGCCTGATCCCCACTGGATGCAGTTTGGAATTACCAATCCCAATGACAATGAAGGTCTGATGGATCTGGTAAGCTGCGGTGCCCACATTGTATTTCTTGTAACAGGGCGGGGCAGTGTTGTAGGAAGCGCAGTTGCGCCCTGTATAAAGATTACCGGAAACCATGAGACTTTTCAGAGAATGCAGGAAGATATGGATTTCGATGCAGGCCCCATTTTAAGCGGTGAACAGAGTCAGGATGAGATGGCAGAGAGGCTGGCGGAGTATGTTGCGGCAGCTGCTTCCGGAACACTGACAAAAAGCGAGGCGCTGGGTCACAGAGAATTCTATATTCCCTATAAATATCAGGAAAAACAGTTATTACGGAAGAAATCGTGCGAAGAAGCCGTATAAACCACAAATATAACAGGAGAAAAGAGATGGCTGCATTTACGGAACAAGAAATGAAAAATTTTAATATTAAAAACTGGTATGATCTTTCCGGGCAGGTTGCAATCGTAACAGGAGGTGCAACGGGCCTTGGCCTTGCCATTACACGCTGCCTTGTCAGTGCAGGTGCAAAGGTATGTGCTGTGAGCTCTATGCCGCCGGAACAGGCAGAAGAACCCTTAAGGGAATTTGGGGACAGGGCTGTTTTCTATCAGTTTGATATTACGGATACGGCCCATACCCCGGAGCTGGTGGATAAAATTGTGTCTGACCATGGACGTATCGATATCCTGATTAATAATGCAGGCAACCATTGCAAGAAATATATCTGGGACATGACGGTGGAGGACTACAAAAGAGTTCTTGAGGTACATTTAATTGGTTCCTTTGCAATGACAAAGGCCGTTGTTCCTTATCTGAAGGAACAGGGGAGGGGCCGAATTATATTTCAGGCCAGCATGACCAGCTACATCGGCCAGCCCCAGGTGGCAGGCTATGCCACTGCAAAAGCAGGCTTCCTTGGAATGATCCACACATTGACGGCCGAGCTTGCAGAATTTGGAGTAACGGTAAATGCCATTGCACCAGGCTGGATCGATACGCCCATGTTTCATAAAGCCGTTGACAATGATCCGCCCCGCCTTGCAAAAATTATGGGCAGAATTCCTGCAAAGACTGTGGGAGATCCTATGGATGTGGGCATGTGTACAGCCTTCCTTTGCAGCGATGCAGCCCGTTACATCAGCGGCAGCTGCATACCGGTAGACGGCGGCGCACTGATTGGATTTTGAAAGAGGGAAAATAAAAATGAATACAACATTTGATGAGGAACTGTATCTTACAAGCAAAACAGGAAGGGAGCTGTATCACAAATATGCAGAGCAACTCCCTATTATAGACTATCACTGCCATTTACAGCCATCCGAAATATATGAAAATAAGGAGTTTGAGGATTTAGGCGAAATGTGGCTGAAGGGCGATCACTATAAATGGCGTGCCATGCGTACCTTTGGGATCGATGAAAAATACATAACAGGGGATGCCGGTTATCATGATAAATATCTGGCTTTTGCCTCTATTCTTCCCAAGCTGGCCGGGAATCCGATTTATATATGGTGTGCCCTGGAATTGAAGCGTTATTTCGGAATTGACGAGGCGCTTTCTGATAAAAATGCAGAAGAAATCTATCAGAGAACAAAGGCGATGATAAGCAGGGAACATATGACCCGGCGCTGGTGTATGGAGCACTCCAATGTAAAGCTGGTCAGTACGACAGAGGATCCGGTTGACGATCTGCGATATCATATCGCATTAAAGAAAGAAAAGATGTTTTCCAGAGTGGTCACGGCTTTTCGCCCTGATAAAGCCATGTTTCTTTTACAGGACACTTTTTCAGACTATTTAGACCGGCTCTCAGATGTGTCCGGCGTTTCAGTCATCTCCTTTAAAACCATGCTGGATGCGTTGGAAGCAAGGCTGCGTTTCTTTCAGGAGACAACCGGAACTACGGTCAGCGATGACGGAATTCCCCATTTCACCTGGGCGGATTATACGGAGGCGGAGATTGAAGCTGTTTTTGAAAAGGCAAGAAAAAAGCAGCCGGTCAGTGACCATGAGAAAGATCAGTACCAGAGCGCCTTCCTTTATGAAATGGGACGCAGATACAGCAGAACCGGATATGTCATGCAGCTGCATATCGGCACCTACTTAGATGCCAACACGGCCGGTGTGGCGCGGACCGGACATTCCACAGGTTTTGACTGCACAGATGACCAATGCTCCGTAACAAGTGTGGGAGAACTGCTGAACCGTTTGACCATGGCAGGTGAGCTTCCTAAGACGATTCTTTACCCTCTTGACGGGAGCAAAATTGAGACGTGGGCCATTCTTGCGGCAGGCTTTTGTGATAATGGAGTCAAAGCAAAGGTGCAGCTGGGCGCACCGTGGTGGTTCAATGATCAGGCATATGGCATTCAGAGGCAGTTTGAGGCGTGTGCAAGTCTCTATCCGGTCAGTTTGTCCGTTGGTATGCTGACAGACAGCCGCAGCTTTATTTCCTATCCGCGTCATGAACTGTACCGCCGGGTATTGTGCAATTACTTAGGAGAGCTTGTGGACAGAGGGGAATATTTCTCCGGTGAGGAAGCCTTGAAACAGGTAATTGAAGATGTGTGCTTTAACAATGCCAATGAATTCTTCGGATTTCATGTAGATAGAAAATAAAGATTGAAAATGGGCTGCTGCGTACCAGGTGACTGATGCGGCAGCCATTTTTTGTGAAAAAAGAAAAAGGTGAAGGAATTGGAGCAAAGAATAATGTTGGAAGAAATAATCCCGGACATCTGTCTGGCAGAGGAGCAGTGGAAAGGAAATATCATTATCTGTCCGGGCGGGGCATATAAATGGCATTCTCCGCGGGAAGCCCTGCCAGTGGCCAAGGCATTTGCCGGGCAGGGGTGGAAGCCGTGGATTCTGTATTATTCAGTTTCGGAGCAGGGAGAGGTACTGGGAACCATACCGCTTTGTCAGGCAGCAGCCGCCGTGGAAAGGGTGAGAAAAAACTGCCCGGATAAGCCGGTGGTTGTCTGCGGTTTTTCTGCCGGAGGGCATGTGGCGGCAAGTCTTGGGGTACACTGGAATGATGATGCTGTATTTGCAAAAAAAGAACAGGCCCGGATTCGCCCGGACGGGCTGATTTTGTGCTATCCGGTTATTACGGCCGGACAATATGCCAATCAGGAGAGTATAAATGCCCTTGTAAAACTGGAAAAGGCATCTTATTTCAGCCTGGAAAATTATGTCGATAGGCAGACACCTCCTGTTTTTTTGTGGCATACGGCTTCTGACAGTGCTGTGACAGTGCAGAATACGCTGATGTTTGCCAACAGTCTGGCTGCAAAAGGGGTTCCTTTTGAACTGCATATCTATCCCTATGGAGTGCATGGGCTGTCGCTTGCAACAAAAGAAGTGGAAGAACCTGAAAAAGAGAGATATGCAGATGCACATGTGGCGGGATGGTTCCGGCAATGTACGGAATGGCTTGATATCATATTTTATAAATCCACACAGGCAGAAACTTAAAAAGAATAATATTGCATATGAGTCCAAAAAGAGGTATACTAAAGCCAGTCTGTGAGACACACCAAAACCAAACTCCCATCCGGGAGAGACGGTTACACTCTGGAGGAATTGCAATGATAGAAGCAACGAGCTGTGGCGGTGTGGTTATTTTTCGAGGTAAAATTCTGGTTTTGTATAAGAATTACAAGAACAAATATGAAGGTTGGGTTTTGCCGAAGGGAACAGTAGAAGCGGGTGAAGAGTATAAAGAAACGGCGCTCCGGGAAGTGAAGGAGGAGACGGGAGTCAGTGCGTCCATTATCAAGTACATTGGTAAAAGCCAGTACTCTTTTAATACACCCCAGGATATGGTCGAAAAGGATGTGCACTGGTATCTCATGATGGCCGACAGCTATTACAGTAAACCACAACGGGAAGAATATTTTATTGATTCGGGATACTACAAATTCCATGAAGCGTATCATCTTTTGAAGTTTTCCAATGAAAAACAGATATTGGAAAAAGCGTACAATGAGTATCTGGATTTAAAGAAGAGCAATTTGTGGGGCAATAAGAAGTATTTCTAAAGCATAGAAAAGGGGCCGGGTCAGGCTCCTTTTGTGCATGGTTGGGAAAAAATCTTAAAACTTCATAAACATGCTAGGAATAACAGGAAATTCAGGTTATAATGAACAGGTAAATGGTACCTGTCCATTGAGACAGACATATTTGGAGGGTGGATTATGCTGAAATATTACAACGGAGATATTTTTACCTCTGATGCGGACATTATCTGCCATCAGGTAAACTGCAAAGGAGTATTTGAAAAGGGCCTTGATGGGCAGATCCGGAAGCTTTTTCCGGAGGTGGAAAAGACCTACAAGCTTCTGACAAAGCAGTGGCAGGAGCAGGTGGATGGAAGAACCCGGGAGCTTTTAGGGCGTGTTTCTGCACAGCCTGTTCAAAAGGATGGACGGTGGTTTTTGATCGCCAATCTATACGGACAGGACGATTATGGAAAAGATAAGGTTTATACTGATTATAGGGCCCTGGAACAGGCTGTCCAGGAGATCCGTGATTTTGCCGATGCACGGGATAAACAGGAAAAGATAGCTTTTCCATATATGATTGGCTGCAGCAATGCAGGGGGAGATTGGGAAGTCGTACAGGTGATTTTAGAAAGAGTTTTTAAAGGCTATGAAGGAGAAGTCCAGATTTGGAATAATAAACGCAGCGCAGACGGAGCCTCGGCTGTTCGGTGAGCCAGAGGCGAAAGGGAGGAATTGACATGGCAAAGGGAAGCTCTTTGAGCCGCAGCATCAACTCGTTTTATGTGGAATGGAGCGCCATCAATCATTATTTATCATCTTATGAATGCGAGAAAAACGGAATTCCCTATGTAGGCTTTGGAGATCCAAGGGTCCAGAAGCTGTGGAAGGGATTGTCCGGTCAGGAAAAAAGAGAAATCATGAAGCGCCTGGGCGCAAAAAATGAGACAGAATTACAGAATTACTTCACTTGAAGAATGGAGAAACACATGTCGGAAAGAAAATTCATAATCGTTGACGGTTCTTCCATGCTGTCAACCTGCTATTACGCTGTTTTACCAAGAGAAATCATGTTTGCAAAGACAGAGGAAGAAAAACAGAAGCATTATGACAAAATCCTCCACGCCAAGGATGGCACCTATACCAATGCCATCTTCGGTATGCTGAATATGGTGGTCTCTCTGATGAAAAAGCAGAAGCCGGAGTATATTGCCTTTGTGTTTGATAAAACCAGAGATACCTTCCGGAGAGAGCTGTATGCGGAATACAAAGGAACAAGAGGAGTGACTCCGGAACCTCTCATCAATCAGTTCATATTAATAGAAGAAATCCTTAAAAGCGCAGGTTTTCAGGTGCTTTTAAGCGAACAGTATGAAGCCGATGATTACGCCGGAAGCCTGGTCATGAAATTCAGGGAAGAGACTTCGATTATTCTGATGACAAAGGACCATGACTATCTCCAGCTGGTGAATGATGAGCACAATGTCCGCGCCTGGATGGTTCAGACCAAGCAGGAGAAAGCCGATGACCTTTATAAGAAGTATTATTCTTTTTACGGCGTGAACAAAAAAGATATCAATCTTCCTGAAAAGGTTTTTGAATATACCGCAGCCACTGTACTTCGGGAGGAAGGCGTCAGGCCGGAGCAGATTGCAGATTTAAAAGGAATTCAGGGAGATTCTTCTGATAACATTCCGGGAGTTAAAGGCGTCAGCAGTGCGGCACCTCTTCTTTTGAGAGAATACGGAACCGTGGAAGAAATTTACCGTTCCATCCGCGAGGCAGAAGGGGATAAAAAGTCCTTAAAGGAACTGCAGGATTTCTGGAAAAATGAGCTGGGTATCAGCCGTTCTCCTTATAAAGCCATGACAAAGGAAAGTGAAGAGGAGCTGTGCGGTGAAAAGGCTGCTCTGCTCTCCAAGACTCTGGCAACCATGAAAACAGACATTTCCATTGACATGAGCCTGGAGGATTTTTCTTCAGAATCCTATCAGGAAGAAAAGATCAGGGAATGGCTGAAAAAACTTGATATAAAAGAAGCTTCTATTTTTGGTTCTGAGAAATAAGCGGACTTTCTTCAAAAGTATTTTTTTACCGGGTTTGGGGACACTCTGTATGAGCGTCCCTTTCCGATTGAGAAAAAGGAGAAATAAATTATGAATCAATCATATGAAACATTGTCAGCTTTGCTGGAAAAAACTATGGCCCTTCAGACAGCCCTCATCATGTTTGAGTGGGATAATGAAACCCTTGCACCGGAAGGAGCCGGTTCCTACACGTCAAGAGTGGTGGGAGTTCTCTCCCAGGAGTATTACAACATAATGACGGGAGATGAGATGGGAGAGACCATCGCTGCCTGTGAAAAGGAGGAAGGACTGACCGCCACAGAGCAGGCCATTGTCCGGGAGGCCCGGGAAGCCAGAGAAGAACTGGTGTGCGTTCCTGCAAAAGAATACCGGGAAAATGCCCAGTTGATAGCCGAATCTGCCAGAATCTGGGCAAAGGCAAGAAAGGATGGGAAATTCGAGGACTTTGCTCCCACCCTTGAAAAAGTAATCGGTTTTAAGAAAAAATTTGCTTCTTACCGCAAAAAAGAAGATCAGAAGCTGTATGACATCATGCTGGATGAGAATGAAAAAGGCTTTAATATGGAGCTTCTGGATCAGTTTTTCGGTAAGCTGAAGGAAGAAATCGTACCTCTCTTAAAAGAGATTATGGAGAAGGGAAGAAAGATTGACGCTTCTTTTTTAAAGGGAGATTATCCGGAAGAAAAGCAGAGAGAGCTGGCCAGATATCTTGCGGAGTATGTCGGCTTTGACTTTGAAAAGGGTGTGCTGGCAGAAAGTGCCCATCCCTTTACCACCAACCTTCACAATCACGATGTGAGGATTACCACTCACTATGGAGATCATGTGGACAGTTCTATCTTTTCTGTCATCCACGAAGCCGGCCATGGAATTTATGAGTTGGGAGTTTCCGATGAGCTGACCCAGACCCCGGTAGGACAGGGTTCCTCCATGGGTGTCCATGAATCCCAGTCCCGTTTTTTGGAAAATATCATCGGACGTAGTCCGGCCTTTTGGGTGCCTCTTTACGGGAAATTGCAGGAGCTTTTTCCGAAGCAGCTTGGAAAGGTTTCCAGAGAACAGTTTGTGGAAGCAGTTAACAAAGTGGAGCCGGGTCTGATCCGGATTGAAGCTGATGAACTGACCTACAGCCTTCACATTATGATTCGCTACGAAATCGAAAAGATGATTGTAGAGGAAGATATTGATTTGGAAGAGCTTCCGGAAATATGGGCAGGCAAATACGAGGAATACTTGGGAATTCGTCCGGAAAATCCGTCCGAAGGAGTCCTTCAGGATATTCACTGGTCTCAGGGCCTGTTCGGATATTTCCCATCCTATGCCTTGGGAAATGCCTTTGGAGCCCAGATTTACAACCATATGAAAAAAGAGATGGATTTTGACCAGCTTCTTGAGAACGGAAAAGTAGAAGTAATATGCCAATTCCTTCGGGAAAACATCCACAGGTTCGGAAAGCTGAAAACCAGCCGCCAGATATTAAAGGATATTACAGGGGAAGATTTTACGCCGGATTATTTCATTCAGTACCTAAAGGAAAAGTACGGGAAGCTGTATGAATTGTCATAGGAAATATGTACTCAGAGGAGAGGATAAGTATGGACAATATTAAAAAAAGCGTTCTGGAACTGATCGGCAGCACTCCCATGATGGAGCTGGGCAATTATGCAAGGAAGCACGATCTGTCCGCTTCCATTATTGCAAAACTGGAATGCTTTAATCCCGCAGGAAGCGTAAAGGACAGAGCTGCCCTTTTCATGATTGAGGAAGCGGAAAAAGCCGGAATATTAAAGCCGGGAGCTACCATCATAGAGCCTACATCCGGAAATACGGGCATTGGAATTGCCAGCATTGCCGCTGTAAAAGGATACCGGGCCATTCTTATTATGCCGGAGACCATGAGTGTGGAACGGCGCAGTCTTTTAAAGGCATATGGCGCAGAAATCGTTCTGACAGAAGGCTTTAAAGGCATGAAAGGCGCTATTGCAAAGGCAGAGGAACTGAACCAGGAAATCGAAGGCTCCGTTATTCTGGGCCAGTTTGACAATATCTCCAATCCTAAGGCCCACCGTGAGACAACGGGACCGGAAATCTGGAGAGATACCGACGGCAATATTGATGTGTTTATTGCAGGCGTGGGAACCGGAGGAACCATAACCGGAGCAGGAGAGTACTTAAAGGAAAAGAATCCTGATATCAGGGTGATTGCAGTGGAGCCGTCAGGTTCCCCCATCCTCTCAGGAGGAAAGCCAGGCCCTCATGGAATACAGGGAATCGGAGCCGGATTTGTTCCTTCTATCCTCAATACCGGTATCTACGATGAAATCATCACCATTGAAAATGGAGAGGCTTACGAAACCGGAAAAGAAATTGCTCAGACAGAAGGCATTCTGGTGGGGATTTCTTCTTCTGCAGCCGTACGGGCTGCCAGGGAGGTTGCAAAAAGGCCGGAATATGCAGGGAAGAGAATTGTGGTTCTGCTTCCTGACACAGGAGACAGGTATTTGTCCACTCCTCTGTTTTCTTAAATTTTATACAAAAAAAGCCAGAGGTACAAGGTTCTAAACCCATTTACCCTCTGGCTCTTTTTATGTGCGGTCGTGTTCCTTCCAGTCTTCGGAGTAATAATAGTTTATTTCAGCCCCCAAAAAGAGGATGCAGATACAGGCATAAAGCCAAAGCATCATCAGCACAATGGCAGTAAGACTTCCGTACATGACGGAGAAGCTGTTGAAGTGAGTGAAGTAAATAGAAAACCCAAAGGAGAAACAAATCCAGCCCAGGGTTGAAAATCCGGCACCGGGAAGCTGCTTCCGGAAAGACTGTTTCTTTGACGGAACGTAGGTGTAAAGGACGGCAAAGCACATGGTCATAATGAAAATAAACATGGTTCGGAAGGCCAGAACGTACTGGGTGATCTCCGCCAGAATGGGAAAGTGGCGGTTCATAAAACTTTGAATGGAGCTTCCCAAAACCAGAAGAATCAGTGTCAGGATTGAAATGACCATGAACACGATGGTGTAACCGGCACAGATTACCCGGGTCACAAAGTAATTGCGTCTTTTCTCCTGACCGAACACTCTGTTTAAACCCCTCTCAATGCTTAACATCCCTTTGGAGGCAGACCACAGGGCGGTGATTGCTGTTATAGAAAGCATGGTCACCGGGGAATTGGTATAAAGATTATCAATCACCGTCACAATAATACTGTCCATTTTTAAATTGCTGGGAATGATTGCAATCAGAAGCTGGAGCAGGCTGGCTTTGGTAATATGCGGGGTGAGCTGAATTAAGGTCATTAAGAGCATGATAAAAGGAAATGCTGCAATAATGATAAAAAAAGACGCCTGCGCCGCATATACAGTCATCTCATCCCGGGCAAATTTTTTGAATACCTGCCCGCATTTTAGTAGCAACTGGATCATAATACGTCCTTTCTCCTGACCCGAATATGAACTTCCCAGGACAAGGCCATGGAATGGTCTAAAAGCAGCTTCTCATAAGCTATACTATGTAGCATATTACCATGGGACAAAAAAAATATCAAGGCATTGCATATCAGGATAAGATTGACAAAACAGGATATAACTTTTAGAATAAATAAAGCGGTCTTATTGTTCATATATATATGATTATTCAAAAGCGGAGGAGATTGAAATGAAGAAGCTTCTGAAGCATCTGAAAAACTATAAACTGGAAAGCATACTGGGCCCCCTGTTTAAGCTTTTGGAAGCTGGATTTGAACTGATGGTCCCACTTGTTATGGCCCAGGTCATTGATGTGGGCATCAGGAGAAATGATATTCCTTTTATTCTGAAAATGGGAGGCTTATTGGTACTGCTTGGCATCATAGGACTTGTGTGTTCCATTACGGCCCAGTATTTTGCGGCAAAAGCCACGGTCGGGGTTGGTGCTTCCTTAAGAAATGATTTATTTGCCCATATTAACCGGCTTTCTTACCGGGAAATTGACACCATTGGAACAGCAACTTTGATCACCCGCATAACCAGTGATGCCAACCAGGTTCAGTCAGGAGTGAACCTATTCCTGCGTTTGTTTCTCCGTTCGCCCTTCGTTGTCTTTGGCGCAATGATTATGGCTTTCACCATCAACGCCAGGGCGGCTGTGATATTTGCTGTTGTCATTCCTGCCCTTTCTGCCGTGGTATTTGGAATTATGATCATTAGTATGCCTTTATACAAAAAGGTACAGAAGCAGCTGGAAGAGGTTCTCTTGGCGGTCAGGGAAAATCTGGCCGGAGTCCGGGTGATCCGTGCATTTAACCGTCAGGATGATGAAATTCAGAGGTTTGACCAGGAAAACAGCCTTTTAGTAAGGCTGCAGGTTTTTGTGGGGAAGATATCCGCTTTGATGAATCCCATGACTTATGTGATCGTCAATCTGGGGCTTATCGTTCTCATTCAAACTGGAGCGGTTCAGGTGGAAAGTGGAATCATCACCCAGGGAGAGGTTGTGGCCCTTGTCAATTACATGTCCCAGATTCTGATAGAACTGATCAAGCTGGCAAACTTAATTATTACGGTTTCCAAGGCACTGGCTTGTGCCAACCGGATCAGCGCCGTGATTGATGTGGACCCCGGAATCACTGAGAGCGTCCACGTATTGACAGAAGAAAAGCCTGAAGCACCCAAGGTGGAGTTTGACCATATGGATTTTACTTATGAAGGAGCCAAGGCTCCGGCTCTTAAGGGGATTTCCTTCCAGGCCATGAAAGGACAGACTATAGGAATCATAGGCGGAACAGGTTCCGGTAAATCCACTCTGGTGAATTTAATTCCCCGTTTTTATGATGCAACGACCGGGTCTGTTAAAGTGGGGGGAAATGATGTGAAGAATTATCCCTTTAAGCAGCTTCGGGAGCAGATCGGTGTGGTTCCTCAAAAGGCGGTGCTTTTTAAAGGAAGTATTCGGGAAAATATGCGCTGGGGCAAAAAGGATGCCACGGATGAGGAAATGTTCCGCGCCCTTGATATTGCTCAGGCCAGGGATTTTGTGGAGGAAAAGGGAGAAGGTCTGGAGCTTATGATCCAGGCGGGCGGAAAGAATCTTTCCGGCGGACAGCGGCAAAGGCTGACCATAGCCAGGGCTTTGGTGAGAAATCCTCAGATACTCATTATGGATGACAGCGCTTCTGCCCTGGATTTTGCCACAGATGCCAGATTGAGAAAGGCCATCAGGGAAAGCACCGAAGACATGACGGTATTTCTTGTATCACAAAGGGCTTCCACCATTAAGAATGCGGACTCCATTGTAGTTTTGGAAGACGGACAAATGGCGGGGCTTGGAACCCACAAAGAGCTTTTTGATTCCTGTGAGGTATACCGGGAAATATGCCTTTCCCAGTTGTCAGAAAAGGAGGCTCAGTAGCATGGATATGAAAAAACAAAAATCCACGGTAAAGCGAATCCTTGGAGCAATAGGCAGGTACAAATGGGGCGTTCTTGCTTCTTTGGCATGTGCCTTTATTACTGTTCTTCTGTCTCTGTATATTCCTATCCTGACCGGCCGCGCCATTGACTGCATCTTGGGGCCGGGAGAGGTGGATTTTACAGGGATGTGGAAAATCCTGGTGAAGATCGGAGTGATCATCGGGATTACGGCGGCGTCCCAGTGGCTCATGAGCCATATCAACAACCAAATCACCTATCAGGTGGTGAAGGATATCAGAACCCAGGCATTTGACAAGCTGGAGGTGCTTCCCCTTAAACACATCGATTCCCATAGCCATGGGGATATGATCAGCCGGATTATTGCAGATATTGACCAGTTTTCTGATGGGATATTATTAGGTTTTACCCAGCTTTTCACCGGGGTTTTAACCATTGTGGGAACGTTGCTTTTTATGTTTTATATCAATCCGGTTATAGCCATTGTGGTGGTTCTTGTGACACCTGTGTCCTTATTTGTAGCCAGCTTTGTGGCGAAAAGAACTTACCGCATGTTTCAGAAGCAGTCTCAGGCAAGAGGAGAGATGACCTCTCTTGTGGAAGAAATGCTGGGAAACCAGAAGGTAGTCCAGGCATTTAGCTATGAAGCGGAGGCACAGGAAAAGTTTGGAAGGATCAATGAGGATCTTCGTATATGGGGACTGAAGGCCACCTTTTTTTCCTCCATCACAAACCCTGCCACCCGGTTTGTAAACAGTCTGGTTTATGCAAGCGTGGGAATTGCAGGGGCTGTCGGGGCTGTTCACGGTGTCCTGACTGTGGGCCAGCTTTCTGGATTCTTAAGCTATGCCAACCAGTATACAAAGCCTTTTAATGAGATATCGGGAGTAATCACAGAACTTCAGAATGCCCTGGCTTCTGCAGCCCGTGTGTTTGAACTGATCGATGAAAAAGCCCAGGTCCCCGATGCGGCCGATGCCAGAATTCTGTCTGATGCAGAGGGGGAGGTAGTTCTGGAGGATGTGAGCTTTTCCTATGATCCTGAAGTGACGTTAATTGAAAATATGAATCTGAAGGTCCGGCCAGGGCAGAGAGTTGCCATCGTAGGCCCTACGGGATGCGGAAAGAGTACGGTGATCAACCTTCTCATGCGCTTTTATGATGTGGACTCCGGCAGCATCCAGGTGGAAGGAACCGATATCCGCCGTATTTCAAGGGAAAGCCTGCGGGCCTCTTATGGTATGGTTTTGCAAGAAACATGGCTGAAATCAGGAACCATCCGGGAAAATATTGCCTATGGAAAGCCTGATGCTGCGGAAGAAGAAATCATTTTGGCCGCTAAAGGCGCCTATGCCCATAGCTTTATTGAACGTATGCCCAATGGGTATGATACGGTTATATCGGAGGACGGCGGGAATTTATCCCAGGGACAGAAGCAGCTTTTATGCATTGCCAGGGTTATGCTATGTACCCCTCCTATGCTGATTCTTGACGAAGCCACTTCTTCCATTGATACCAGAACTGAAATAAGGATACAGAAGGCATTTACAAAAATGATGGAAGGGCGGACCAGCTTTATTGTGGCTCATCGGCTCTCTACCATTAAGGAAGCGGATGTGATTCTGGTTATGCGTGACGGGAATATTGTTGAACAGGGGACTCATGAAGGTTTGCTTTTAAAGAATGGGTTTTATGCACAGTTATATAACAGCCAGTTTGCTGTTTAAAATATACTTACTAAAGATAATGTACAAGAGGGCGGTGGATTTATGTTTGAAGTTGCTGTTTGCGATGATAATGCACTAGACAGGAAATCATTAATTGAACGAATTAAAAAGAATATGCCGGAGCCGGAATCTATGAGAATCCATGAATATGACTCCGGCAGGAGTCTGCTGAATTCCATTAAAGGTATCAGGTTCTCCATTATTTTTCTGGATATTCAAATGGGGGAATTAAACGGGGAGGAAACTGCAATCCGGATTCGTGAGATAGATAATAATGTAATTCTGGTGTTTAATACCGGATTTGTAGAACCGTCTCCCCGCAGCTTTGAGGTTCAGCCTTATCGCTATATTATGAAGAATATGGCAGTCAATGTGATGGACCGCTATATAAAGGATGCCTTAAGAAGGATGATAGAATTCAGCCAGGCTCCTCTGATGAAAGCCAGTGTGAACAGGGAAATACTGTTTTTGAAGGCTGATGATATTGTGTACATTGAGAAATATAAGAAAAATACAAGAGTACATATTTCGGAAAATGCTATTAAGATTTACGGAATCAAGGCTGATGACAGCGGCCAGCTTCCGGATATACGAATTCAGGAAAAGCTGGAATCAATTTATGAAAAATTGATGGTCTATGGATTTGGCTATCCTCATGACAGCTTTTTGATTAATTTTAAATACCTTATTTACTGTACGGGCAAGGCTGTAAAGTTGAAGGATGTGGATTATGTATTTCCCATTACGCGGAGTAAGGCAGTGGAATTTAATAAACTGAAGCAGGAGTTTATGCTGTCTAAATACAAGGAAGGCGAATTATAATGGAAAATGATTTGTTGTCGATAAGCCGTTTATTCTTTTGTGGAATGGATGTTTATATGCTGTATCGTTTTTTCTCTGCAATGTTTGTAAAAAAAATAGAAAAGAAGAAGTACGTTATAATTAATATAGCTATAACAGCTATTATATTTTTTGAAAACAGTGTAGGAAGTATAGCATTAAATTTTTTTACAATGCCATTATTGTATTATGCATATGTAAGAACGCTGTTTAGTATTTCCAAAAGTAATAGTATGGCATATACTATCATTTATTTTGCATTTGCAGGAAGTAGAGAACTGTCTTTTGAGCTTTTATATCGTTTTTTGCTGCGTGTTTTACCTGTTTACATTTCGCCATGGTATGAATCAGGAGGGATATATCTCTTGCTGATTCAATATTCTGCAAGCTTCCTTCTCTTATTGTTTATAGAAAAATATATAAAAAAACTGGAAATCGGCGTCCATAATGCTTTTTCATGGTATTTACTTATTGTTCCCATTTTATCATTAATGGTTTCAGTTAGCTTTTTGCATATAGAATTTCCAGAATCCTTAATTACTCAAATAGCTATGTGCGGTGGATCGTTTTCGCTTTTCTTTACTAATGTTGTAATTTTCATTATTTTAGCTAGATACACAGATGCAATGAATAAAATAAAGTATGCAGAGCTATATAATGTGAAAAGACATATGGAGGAGGAACACTTACAAAATATACTGAAGCTTAACGAAGATTATCAGCGTTATATGCATGATATACATACATATTTTAATAGTTTTCGGATGCTTGCAGCAAGCGGAGAGAACAATAAAATAGTTGAAATTATTGATGAACTTAAGGGAGAAATTCAGGAAAAGACCAGTGGTGTAATATATAGTGGACATCCTGTTCTAAATGCAATTTTATCAGAACGTGTATTAACAGCAAAAGAAAAAGGAATTCAGCTTTCGATTTTTGTTGAAAAGTTTTTAAAGGTTGATTTTATTTCGGATGCAGATATGATCTCCATGTTTGGTAATCTTCTAGATAATGCACTTGAAGCCGCAGGGAGATGCAGTCCTGAAAACCGAAAAGTAAATATTAAGATTTTTAAAGGAAATAATTATTTTTTAATATTTTATATAGAAAATAGTTATGCTGTAGCAGTTATGCGGAAAGGAGAACGTTTCCTATCGACAAAAGCAAATTCAAAGGGTCATGGCTTGGGAATAGGAATAGTAGTGAACCTTGCAGAAAAATATGGAGGAACTTTAAACCTAGAAGAAAAGGAAGATTTTTTTATTACAACACTCGCTATTTCGACATGTGCAAGGGAGTAAAGTGCAAATTTTGGAAGTTGAAGTGTATAATTTTGGCACTTGTGTTGAAATTTGTCTAATTTAAGTGTATGATGTAAAAAAAAGGAGGATATACATATGAAACAATTATTAAATAGGTTAAGAGCAAAAGTATCCATGGTAAAGGTTATGAACGCCTGTGCATTATTAATTGCTGCTTACACCATTAATGTAACTTGTGTTTGGATCCAGCATCAGCCGGAAGTTCCGGAAGAAGCAAAAATGCTTAGGAAGTTCTAATGGTTAAATGGTTGTCGCAAAATATTGTTGGCTGGCAGATTCAGAAAAATGTTTTGGATAGCAAGGAACGTGTGTTATATCAATATGCATATGAAAGTTTACTTAATCAGGTTATAAACATTTTTTTTGCAGTCATTATAGCGATTGTAATGCATGAACCAATTGCAGTTTTTGTTTTTCTTGTCAGTTATATTCCTTTGAGGTCCTTTTGTGGTGGACATCATGCAAAGACAAATGGCCGTTGCATGATTATCTCAGCCTTATTAATTATTGCTGTTTGTATCATCGTAAAATTAATGGAGGGAAGTTCGATTTCCAGTATACTATCACCCGTAAGCTTTGTTGTTACCGGAATATTGATCATTTGGCTTGCGCCAGTTTCCGCTAAGAATAAGCCTTTGGATGAAAAAGAAACTATCCGATATAGAAAGATGAGTCGATACATATGGTTAATTGAAGCAGTGATTGGCATGATTTTCTGGTTTTTGAAATCAGATATTAGTTTAATTATTGCAATTAGCCATATCATATTATCTATTGTAATGGTATATGGAGAACTAAAGAACCGTCAAGGAAAAAATAGCAATGCGCACAAAATTGAAGTCAGACAGTAGGGCATCCCTGTGGGAGAGCGGATAAGCTTTTCTCAAGGGGATGCTTTTTATCTGAAAGACAAACTTTTAAATTTCCGGAAATTCGGTGAAAAATATCATTGAGTCTCAGGAAGTTTTTTATTTTATATACCATAGGTTTGAATGGTTTCTCCTATATAGTTTTAATGAAAGAAACAGGTAGTGGATGTAAATTTTGGAACCTAAGATGTACAATTTTGGAACTTGTGTTGAAATTAAATTTGAAAGATGTAGAATGTAATTATAGGTATCAGGGGCAAAATTCGGGTGTGAAAGGATGATAAAAAGTGAAGAGAAAAAGACAAAATGAGAGTTATTATCAATACAGAGCCACTTGCAATATCCGCAGAGAAGATGGCTTTGAGGACATCAGGAGTTATGAAATTGACACAGATATTCTTCACGGCAGCCTGCACTTTTGGAATAAATCCCGCTGTCTGAAAGATTGCCAGGAAATGCTTGGCACCTTGATATTTCGGGAGGATGACAGGGTTGTAAAATATGGGATATTACGGGAAAATCTGGTTCTCGTACCAAGATTTACCTATGAGCAAGAAAAAAAGCCTCCTGGAAAGCGCATTGTTCTTCCCAAGCTTCTCCTTGCTATAGAAGCACTGATCATCCTGATTATTCAGAGCAGAATGTGAATCAGGTGGAGAAAAAAACACACGACAACAAGGTTACTTAATTTATGAAGCTTATATGAAGCAGGTGAAGGTATGATTAATGATGAAAAGATAATGGGGTCGGAACGTATTGAAAAGCTCAATCGTTTTACAAGTATTGAAACAGGCATCTATGTGGAAGGCGAATTAGTACAGTTTCAAGAGGTACTGCTGTTTGATGATCAAGTTGGAATCATGCTTCCTGTCGGATTTGATGATATGGAACCAGAAGAAGCAAGGAAAAAATATTTTTCTGAGAAGCGTCCAAGTATTATAAAGACCAATAGGGAAGGAACAGTGGACTTTTCATTCAATATGATAAACCAGAAGATTGATGCTGAGGACCTGGAGGCTGTCATCAATGATTTTCACCATGTTTTAAAGCGTTTCCAGCCCATGAGTGTTTGTCTGGAAATAGGTTCTGAGCCTCAGGCTCCCATTCCTTTCGCGTGGCTGGAATTTATAAGCAGTGCCTTGGATGAAAACCTGTATAATGTACTTACCATTTATCTTGTCGGAGACAAATTGCTGATGCTTATGTTCAACTGTCCGTTCCAAAGGAGGCTGGACTGGCTCAACTGCCTGACACAAATCAGAAAGACTGTAGTTTTGTACGGAAAAGGGGAAGTGAAAACCAGAACAGTATATGACAGAGGAAAGGAGATTTGTTGATGATGAATAGAGAAAAAGAAAATAAGTCGTTTCCTGATTTATATGTATATTTTTGTGGAATGCTTACCAAAGGAAAGATGGATGAGCTTTATGGCCAGATGATGGGAGCAATTCCGGATTTGTCTGACGCAAAAGGAACTATCACTTTGGCGGAGAAATAAAGTTTACATAGCACTATAAATGCAAGTTTTTTTATATGTCACTGTTGAGGCTCCGTCTTTTGGCGGAGCCTTTAAGTTATTGCCCATGACTTTATTGAATACGCAAAGTGTGTGAAACACGATAAGCGTTCCCATTGCATTAGATTTAATGGTGTGATATAATACATATATGGAGTATAAAAGTAATAATAATGTAGTCTACTCATGCAAATACCATGTGGTCTGGTGTCCTAAATATCGGCGTAAAGTACTTGTGGGAGCAATCTCTGAACGGTTAAAGGAGCTGATAGAACAAAAATGTTCAGAAATCAAGGCTGATATAATCGAAATGGAAATTGTACCTGATCATGTGCATTTACTGATGGAAGTAGACCCTCAATTCGGAATTAATAAAGCGGTCCGCAGCATTAAAGGCTATACATCGTCTGTTTTACGCAAAGAGTTTAAAGAACTGACAACCCGGCTTCCTTCTCTATGGACTAACAGTTATTTTGTGTCCACTATTGGCGACGCTCCTCTTAATGTTATTGAACAGTATATAGAAAGCCAAAAAACATCTGAAAGGGTTCCAAGGCTTTGAGGATAATCAAAAAATCCAAACTTAATAATAGCTGAAAGAAAGGTGGGTGATATTTTGGATGAAGAATATCAGATCTATGGTGAGACAACCGACAAGGCAGCAAAAAGAAGCTATTGGGATGCCGCAAAAGGACTTCAACAGGTTGATGGCCTTAAGCCTACAGAATATCTGTCCGAATTGGCAAATGCAAACATAGACGGAGAATTAACGTATCAGCAAATTGAAGATTTACTGTATAAACGGTATGAAAATGAATCCGCAGAGGACATCCGGAATCGCAATAAAGAGGCTGATCTTGTAGCTGCCAGAATCGCACATATCCTTGACAGCTCAGGTTACCCATTGAAGATTGCTTCACTTAAGGCAATTCATAGAGAGCTTTTCAAGGATATCTATGATCATGCCGGTCAATTTAGAAGAGTTAATATCTATAAGCCAGAGCCGATCCTAAACGGTGATACTGTAAAGTATACGAATTATTCGGCTTTGGAAGATACTTTGGAATATGATTTTGATACAGAAAAAGGAAAGAGTTATGCCGGACTTACTGAGGAGAAGGTGATAAAAAGGATCACTGCGTTTACTTCCTCCATCTGGCAGGCCCATCCATTCATGGAAGGAAACACAAGAACAACGGCAGTTTTTATGGAGTGTTATTTAAAGAACATGGGATTACAGATAGACAACACCCTGTTTAAAGATTACAGTCAATACTTCCGGAATGCACTTGTGAGAGCCAACTTCGCTGATTATAAAAATGGTATCACAGAGATAAGTCAATATCTTGAAAATTTCTATAAAAATCTGCTTTCGGACGGAGGGCTTCAATTAAGAAATCGTGACCTTTTTTTGAAAGAACGTTTTATACCAGGCAGAGACAGAGGAATTGAACACTAACATATATGACTAATTAGAAAATCACTAACATATGTGGTATAATGAAGTATCAAATAAAAGGAATGGATAAGATGCCAGAAATAGCAAGATTTTATGGAATTGTTATTAAAATGTTCTTTAAGCCAAAAGAACATGAGCCAAGTCACTTACACGCTTTGTATGGTGAGCACATTGGAATTTTTGACTTACGGACCATGGGAATGACTGAAGGAGATTTGCCTCGGAAAGCACAAGAACTTGTTAAAGAGTGGATGTCCCAGAATCAAAAGGAATTATTGGAGATGTGGGATAGCCAGAATTTAAAGAAATTACCGCCATTATAAACTATTTTTTACCCGTCTGGAGGTGTTAGGATGATACCAAGAATAAAAGAGATAAAACCACTAGATGATTATATATTACAGGTGTATTTTGATGATGGAAAAGTGATGTTGTATGATGTTAAAGATGATATTAACATAATAGCGCAGTTTGGAGATTTAAAAAGTGTTTACGGGTTATTTCGTCAGGTACAGCTTGATGAAAGCCGTACTTGTGTATACTGGAATGATGAAATTGATTTACCGAGTGATGCAATTTATGAATATGGTACTGAATGCAGATCACTTGAAACCCCTAAGGAATTATAGTATAATATAATTGATTCAGGAAGGGAGGAAAAGGGAACTGCCCAGGCACAGTACCGGACAAATTATGAAAACATGCCCACATTGCGGGAAACAGATTTCCGAAGGCAATAACACTATTTATTGCCCTAATTGTAATCAGATAGTGGACGAAGAAGTGCTTCTTCGCATGAGAATTGAAAAGAAGCTGCAAAAATCAGACGACCAGCCTTTTAGAGGCGGCAAGATGACAAAAGAAGAGACGGAAAAGCAGAAACGGCGCTATAATGATGATGATTACAGATCCGTAAAAGTCCAGAGCAATGAGAAATCCTATGCCTCCACCATTATCTCTATTATTGTTATTGCAGCGGTTATTGCAGCAGTTTATTTCCTTTTAAAATGAGATCAGGTAAATTAACCCTTGACATTTTGGGTTTCCATTATTACAATGGTAACGAATATTACAATAAAAAACATGAAATGCGATGAAGGTGTAAGTAGATCCTTATTTTCTTCCAGAGAGAAGGGGCCGCCGGCTGTAAGCCCTTTTAAGTTCAGTTAAGAGATTGAATTTCCCACCGAAGCAGCATGATTGAAACCGGTAAAGCTTATTTGGCATTTTCCGGCGTGTAGATTATGACGTCCATACACGTTACGTATACCGAGTGCCTGTGTATCACACAGGAATCAGGGTGGTACCGCGAATATAGCTTCGTCCCTTTATGGGGCGGAGCTTTTTTTGTGAAAACAGAAATATAAGAAAAAGAAGGAGAGAATGATGAAAGATCAATTAGAGAAGATCAAACAGGAAGCATTAAGCAGAATTGAAGCTTCAGATGCCTTGGAAAAACTCAATGACATTAAGGTTGCTTATCTTGGAAAAAAAGGCGAGCTGACCACTGTATTAAAAAGCCTTAAAGATGTCAGCCCGGAGGACAGACCAAAGATCGGACAGATGGTAAATGATGTCCGGGCCCTTTTGGAAGAAAAATTAGAAGAGACTATGACCTCCCTGATGAGAAAAGCCAGAGAAGAGCAGATGAAAAAAGAGGTTATTGACGTAACTCTTCCGGCTAAAAGAAATCATGCAGGCCATACCCATCCAAATACCATTGCCCTGGAAGAGGTGGAACGAATTTTCGTAGGAATGGGTTATGAAGTAATGGAAGGTCCGGAAGTGGAGTACGATGCCTACAACTTTGAAAAGCTGAATATTCCCAAAAACCATCCGGCAAGAGATGAGCAGGATACCTTTTATATCAGTGAAAATATCGTTTTAAGAAGCCAGACCTCTCCGGTTCAGATCAGGGCCATGGAAACGGGCAAGCTGCCAATCAGAATGCTGGCTCCGGGCCGTGTATTCCGTTCTGACGAAGTGGATGCCACCCATTCCCCATCATTCCACCAGATCGAGGGACTGGTCATTGATAAGAATATCACCTTTGCAGATTTAAAAGGAACCCTGGCCGAGTTTGCCAGAGAACTGTTTGGCCCGGAAACAAAGGTGAAATTCCGCCCCCATCATTTCCCGTTCACAGAGCCGAGCGCAGAGGTGGATGTAACTTGTTTCAAATGCGGCGGAAGCGGCTGCCGTTTCTGCAAGGGGTCAGGCTGGATTGAGATTCTAGGCTGCGGCATGGTTCACCCCAACGTGCTGTCCATGAGCGGAATTGATCCCAATGAATATTCCGGATTTGCTTTCGGCGTTGGACTGGAGCGAATTGCCTTGTTGAAATATGAGATTGATGACATGAGATTGTTATATGAAAATGACATCAGATTCTTAAAGCAGTTCTAAGAACAGAAAGGGAGAGAAATCAATGAATACACCATTATCATGGATTAAAGCATACGTTCCGGAGCTGGACGTAACGGCTCAGGAATATACAGATGCCATGACTCTTGCAGGGTCAAAGGTAGAGGGTTATGAATGCCTGGATAAAAATTTAGAAAAGATTGTAGTTGGACATATTCTGTCCATTGAACGCCATCCGGATGCAGATAAACTGATTGTATGTCAGGTTGATGTGGGCACAGAAACGGTTCAGATCGTAACAGGCGCACCCAATGTAAAGGTTGGAGATAAGGTTCCTGTTGTTTTAGATGGCGGAAAGGTTGCTGGCGGTCATGACGGCGGTCCTCTTCCGGAAAATGGAATTAAAATCAAAAAGGGCAAGTTAAGGGGAATTGAGTCAAGCGGTATGATGTGCTCCATCGAAGAACTGGGCTGCTCCGCAGAAATGTATCCCGATGCTCCGGAAAGTGGAATTTACATTCTGCCTGAGGAAGCACAGCCGGGTGCTGATGCCATTGAACTGCTTGGCCTTCGTGATACAGTATTTGAATACGAGATCACTTCCAACCGTGTGGACTGTTACAGCGTCATCGGCCTTGCAAGAGAAGCTGCGGCAACCTTCCGTAAACCATTTCTGCCGCCTGTTGTTACGGCTACAGGCAATGGAGAGAACATTCACGATTATTTAAAGGTGACAGTGGAAGACAGCCGTCTCTGCCCCCGTTACTGCGCCAGAATGGTAAAGAACATTAAGATTGCTCCTTCTCCTGTATGGATGCAGAGACGTCTTGCAGCCTGCGGAGTCCGTCCGATTAACAACATCGTAGACATTACCAATTATGTGATGGAAGAGTACGGCCAGCCCATGCACGCCTTTGATTATGATTTGCTGGCAAACCATGAAATCGTTGTAAAATGTGCTAAGGAGGGAGATTCCTTCCAGACATTAGACGGACAGGAAAGAAAGCTGGACAGTACCATCCTCATGATCAATGACGGTGAAAAAGCAGTGGGAATCGCAGGAATCATGGGCGGAGAAAACTCCAAGATCACCGATGATGTGACCACCATGGTATTTGAAAGTGCCTGCTTTGACGGAACCAATATCCGTCTTTCTGCAAAGAAAGTAGGATTGAGAACCGATGCTTCAGGAAAATTTGAAAAGGGTCTTGATCCCAACAACGCAGAGGCAGCCATTAACCGTGCCTGCCAGTTAATTGAAGAACTGGGTGCAGGAGAAGTGGTAGGGGGCATCGTTGATGTTTACCAGTCAAAGAGAGAGGGAAAAAGAGTTCCTTTTGAGCCGGAGAAGATGAACCGCCTTCTGGGAACCGACATAGCTCCTGAAACCATGCTGGAATACTTCAAGGCTTTGGCGCTGGATTATGATCAGGCTTCCGGTGATCTTCTCATTCCCACATTCCGTCAGGATTTGGAGTGTATGGCTGATATTGCGGAAGAGGTTGCCAGATTCTACGGCTATGACAAGATTCCCGTATCCCTCCCTGCCGGAGAAGCGACCACTGGAAAGTTATCTTATAAATTGAGAGTGGAGCAGCTTGCAAGAAGAGTTGCGGAGTTTAACGGATTTTCTCAGGGAATGACTTATTCCTTTGAAAGCCCCAAGGTATTTGACCGCCTTCTTCTTCCCCAGGACAGTCCGCTTCGGGTAACAGTGAACATTTTAAATCCTTTGGGAGAGGATTTCAGCGTGATGAGAACTTCTCCGCTTCATGGAATGCTCAGTTCCCTGTCCACTAACTATAACCGCCGGAATAAGAACGCACGCCTTTATGAACTGGCGAATGTTTATCTTCCAAAGGCGCTTCCTCTGACAGAACTTCCTGATGAAAGAATGCAGTTTACTTTGGGAATGTATGGGGAAGGTGATTTCTTCGATATGAAGGGTGTTGTGGAAGAGTTCTTCGGTCAGGCGGGAATGAATAAAAAGCCGCAGTACGATCCAAACAGCAAAAAGACCTTCCTTCATCCGGGAAGACAGGCGGATATTTTATATGGCGGTGTAAATGTGGGATATCTGGGTGAGGTTCATCCGGATGTGGCTGACAATTACAAAATCGGAGAAAAGGCTTATGTGGCAGTCATTGATATGCCATCTATGATTTCATTCACCAGCTTTGACCGGAAATACATCGGAATTGCCAAGTATCCGGCTGTTGCCAGAGATATCAGCATGGTGGTTCCAAAAGAAATTCTGGCTGGACAGATCGAGGAAGTCATTGAGCAGAGAGGCGGAAAGCTGCTGGAAAGCTATCAGCTTTTCGATATCTACGAGGGCTCCCAGATTGTGGCAGGATATAAGTCAGTGGCTTATTCCATTACGTTCCGTGCCGGTGATCACACTCTGGAAGAGCAGGAGGTTCTTGCAGTGATGAAAAAGATCCTGGACGGATTGCAGAGGCTTGGAATTGAATTGAGAGCATAAAATTTTAATATTAGGAAAGCAGAGGTTGTTATCAGGGCCTCTGCTTTCTTGTCTGTGGCTTATCTGACCTGTAACTTTTTACGGTTTTTCTGCATGAACCGGACATATCCCGTCAATCCTTAAAGCAGAAATGTTTGAAATGACAGGGAGGCAAAAAATGTTTGGCGGACATGATATTATAAAAGTAACAGGCAGAATGATATGGGATTCACAGGCTAATCCGGCAATTGAAGCAGAAGTTATATTGGAAAACGGCGCTCACGGAAAGGCAATGGTTTCGCTGGGAAGCCAGGGAGATGCACAATGGGAGTCGGAATATATCAATGACCGGCTTTCGGAGGCTGTATTGTTTGAGGAGGCTCTGGATCAGGAGCGGATTGACCGGATTCTTTTACAGGCTTTAGAGGATGAAATCAGGGGGAAGAAAAGTGTTCAGGCTGTATCCATGGCTGCGGCAAGGGCAGCAGGTGCAGGTCTTGGACTTCCGCTTTACCGCTATCTGGGTGGAACTTCTGTGCCGGTCATGCCGGTTCCTGTTATGACTATGATAAGTGGAAGCGATGGAGAAATGGAGACCGATTTTCCTGAACTGATGATCGTCCCTCATGGAGCAGAAAGCTATTCCCGGGGATTGCGCATGGGAGCGGAAATTTATCATTGCTTAAAACGGCTTTTAGCTATAAGCGGATACAGCACCTCTGTGGGAGAAGAGGGCGGCTTTGTGCCGGATATGAAAGATGCCGAAGAAGGACTGGGGTACTTAATGGATGCATTTCAATTAAGCGGCCATAAGCCGGGAGTTGATGTATCAGTTATGGTTTCCATAAATAAAGAGCAAAAAGATATGATTTCTCATTATCTAAGGCTGACCGACAGATTTCCCATCTGTGGGATTTTTAACGGGTTATGGAAGGAAGATTCGGAAGGACAGTGTCAAATGATAAAAATGTTGAAGGACCGGTTCTTAATGGCCTCCCATGATTATTCCCATGCCAACGGAGCAGTGATCAGCCTGGAAGAGGCCGGAACCGTTTCCAATGCCCTTAATATGGTGGAAGAAGCCATAAAGGCCGGATGCAAGGTGATCATTTCCGGTGACCGCGGGGAAACAGAAGAGGACTTTCTTGCGGATATGGCGGTTGCGGTTGGAGCTGACTATGTGAAATTCGGCGCTCCCTGCAGAGGGGAGTGGACGGCAAAATATAATGAGATGCTTCGGATAGAAGAATTTTATAATAAGAGAAAGAGATAGAAATGAGAAAGTGTTGATGATCGTCGTATTCCAAATTTGCTATTGCAAAAGCAGGTATTTTCCCTTTATCAAAAGATGTAAAACTCAATGTTAATAACAGGAAAACTCTGTTTTGAGTGAGGTGTTTCATTAATTAGTTCTTGTAAATCAAAAGGCATTGGTGTATAATTTTGATATAATTATATATAAGGAGGGAGAATCTCATGAATATAAGATCATCAGCGGATTTACGCAACAGATATACGGAAATATCCAGTCTGGCTAAGGAATCAGGAGAACCAATATTTATAACAATTAATGGAGCGGGAGATGGAGTATATATGAGTTTGGAGGCATACGAGCAGATGGAAGAACGATTCCTCATGCGTTCCAGGGTACTTGCTGCAGAAAATGCCCGCCAGTCTGGCGCAAGAACTTATACACAAAAAGAAGTAGATGAAAGGTTTAAGAAGCGCTATGATAATTGAATATCTGGAAGCAGCTTTGTCAGACTTGGATAATATAACAGATTATTACTACTTAAATTTCGGCTTAGAAAGCGCTCAAAAAGTTTATGAGCAAATACGGGAAACAGTAAGCCGGTTGGAGAGCTTCCCTAATTCCGGAATGCCTTCCAAGGATAAGCTCCTTAAATCTATGGGTTTTAAAGAGATTTTTTCTGGAAGATTTGTGATTGTGTATAGGGTTGATGAGGGAGAAGGGAAAATTTATATTAATCATATTGCAGATACACAGACCGATTATCCTAATTTATTTAAAGGGGAGTCTAATAGTTGAAAATTTTGAACGAAATACTAAAAACATTTTATAAATATCATTTGTTAGATAATACTTTTTGCGACAGACAATCATGATAGTGGATCTCACCACAATCAATGAAAACTGAATAGTGGCTTACGTTTTAATTAGTGGTACAATAAAGGTGCCGGTAAAGGTCGAAAGGGGATTGGCATTGTCAAGTCCGTGCAACAGACTGATTATCAGTTCCTTTGGTGTACCACTTTTTGTTGCCATCAATTTTTGATTGGCATGTAGGATATCTTAAAGCCACTATTATTGAATGTGCCAGAGCGGTGATAAGAAATAAAAAGAGTTATCATATATTAAAAGACCTTCAACCGTATGATTTCATTTAAAGGTGCCATTGAGATATGTTTTCAGGCTGTATCCATGCCACAGCAAGGGCAGAGATGCAGATATTGGATTTCCGCTTTATCGCTATTTGGGTGGGACGTCTGTGCCGGACATGCCGGTTCCTGTTATGACTATCATAAGCAGAAGCGACGGAGAAATGGGAAATCATTTTCCTGAACTGATGATCGTTCCTCATGAAGCAGAAAGCTATTCATGGGTATTGCGCATGGGGGCGGAAATTTATCATTATCTAAGGCTGACCGACAGATTTCCCATCTGCGGGATTTTTAATGGGTCATGGAAGGAAGATTCGGAAGGACAGTGCCAGATGATGAAAATGTTGAAGGACCGGTTCTTAATGGCCTTCAATGCCAACGGAGCAGTGATCGGCCTGGAAGAAGCCGGACCGGTTTCCAATGCCCTTAACATGGTGGAAGAAGCTATAAAGGCCGGATGCAAGGTGATCATTTCCGGTGACCGTGGGGAAACGGAAGAGGACTTTCTTGCGGATATGGCGGTTGCGGTTGGAGCTGACTATGTAAAATTCGGCGCCCCCTGCAGAGGAGAGTGGACGGCAAAATATAATGAGATGCTTCGGATAGAAGAATTTTATAATGTGGGGAGAGGGAAGATAGGAAAGGAACAGTTTTGATTGTTAGTATTATGATGTATTTTTGATATGAATGGCCCTGTAAAGAAATTATAGGGCCAAATTTTTATGAGATTAAGTAAGTTGTTTTTGCGATTCATATTATACAAAGAGAAAATAATAATTTTTAAATATAAAAACATTTTAATAAAAGTATTGACATTTAAAATATAAAACGATATTCTTTACTTAAGAAATTGCCAGATTATTTTTTATTACAAAAAAGAGGAAGATACTATAAATGTATTATGGACATCAGATAAGTTCCTAAGTTCAGCGAAGATAGCAGAAGACATTCCTGACCGCAACTGGCCTGCAACTTCTATTCAGAGTATATTACTTGCGGGAGATGAATTGATCCGGAATGGACTTTAGTCTGATGGAAGATTTTATGAATTAAATTATCCTATTTCTAAAAAAGGAGGAGATTCCATTGTTTTATTATCAAAAAGGAGGGTTATCAAGATATTTGTTAATCCATAAGAGATCCTGTATATAGGTTAGAAAACTCTATTAATCTCATTAAACGTTTATTTTAATATGAGATATAAGTAGGAATTGGGTTTATAACAACATATACTTTGTTCATCACATGTATTGTAGTGGAAAGGAGATCAATCATGAAAAGATTATTATCTTTACTGTTATCTATTTTGATATTTACATCTACTTACTCTGTTGAAGGTTATGCATCAACAGATAGTATTGTTCATCAAAAAGAAGATAGTGATTCAAAAATAACTGTTGTACATAAAGGAACTGTACCGGTCGATAAGAACCAAATGATGCAACATGACGAAGATGGAGAGCAGATATTTGCATCGACTTATGCCATTACTTTGGAAAAAAAGAAATCTGCTACTGTATTAGATACGACAGGAAGTTATAGGTTTATCGCCACTGTATATTACTCTGTTAAATATCTTGATCCAACCAATCCTCTTGATAAGAGACCTTTTGCAAAGCTTGTAAAAGCAAATTTAAGTTATCAACAGCTAGATCATGTGGCATATCTGACTTCGTTCAATGGAGGATTTACACAAACGGGAATAACAGAAAGTGGAGGTAACTTTGATGAGTCTATACATAATTTGACGATACCATTAAATTACAGTAATCATACAAAAACCTTTAATGTTCCTTCATATTTTGAATATATAAGTGCTCATAAAGACACTGCAAAAGCACTTACATTCTGGTTTGAATTTGATGTGGCCTATAGAGATGGCAGCAGCCCAGAAACTGTTAATTATACAATAAGCATTGATTCTATTTAAGGACACGAAGAAAAACTATATTTTGTACAGAAACTATAAATGTGTTTAACTTATACCTGGTTATAAAACGAAAAGGAGGCTGTTATGAAAAGACGATATCACCTGATAGCAATATTTTTAGCTTTATTTCAACTTTTTAACGCATTTCCTTCTTATGCTTTAAACAGTGAAGGTGTTAGTGAGGAGGTAGTGGTTGCTCGGGGAATTAAGCAACGTGAAGTAACTGTTCTTAGTAATGATTCCAGTAAGTCAGTTTATATTGACACTTATGTATATGAAGTGCCAAGCACGAAACTGTTATCTGGAGAAACTGAAAGTAACATTTATATTGTGAAAAGAGTTTTTCCAACAGAAGTTAATGAGGATTATCCCTATCACGATGAAACTCTTAGTATTTTCGGTAATGTTACAGTCACAACAAGTGAATATTCAGATTCATATGGTTCTTATAAGAGAATTAAGCAAATAAGAGGAAACTGGAGAACAAGTGATAATCAAGTTGTGGTAACACAACAGAAGGTAGGAGCAAGTCAAAGCGGTGTAAAAGCAACAGGCGGTTATTTTACAGATCTTAAAGAGCAAACATACGGTAATCAAAAATCATGGACATTTCGTGATCCAATAGCATCATGGCCTTATATTGAAGATGTTTCTTCTCCTGGTGCAATATTTATGGTTTCCTTAAATGTTACAGTAAAGGATTTGTTTAGTGGCGATACATGGACTACGGGAATGAATGATTTTCTATAAGGATTGGATGCCATTCTTCAGGAGAAATAGAATATTTGTATGTATTCAAAAACAAAGGCAAGGATAATGTTTTTCCTTGCCTCTGTTTTGAGTACATAATTGATTGTATAAAATGATTTTTAGTTATAATATAAACTGCAGTGAAAATTTAAGATACAAAAATTTTATTATAATAAGGGGTTATGAAAGGACGGGATAATATTTGAAAAATAAATTTAAGATTTTTGCTTGTGCATTTTTTCTTCTAATATTAACTTTAATTACATTCTATAATCATATTAAGACGGATATATTGTCAAGGGAAAATATTCATAAAGATGATTTTGTTGTAAGGATTCATTCGTCAGAAAAACGTATTATGATTTCAGTACAATATCCAAAGAATATATCGATTTTTAATTCTCCTGAATTCATATATTTGGTTAATGCTAAAACTGGTGAAAAAGTGATTCCATTAAAACCTTATACTAGAAAGAGAGAAGAATTCTTTTGGTTTGATATTGAAAAGAGTGTTGCAAAAGAAGATTATGAACTGGTAATCAATAAAATTACCATAAATGTTGAGGAAAATGTTGGATTTATTCTTCCTTCTTTTACTTTGGATGAAACTATTGATTTTAATTTAACTAATAAATTGAAATATGGTACCATAAAGTTTAATAATGTACGAATTACTATAGATGAAAATGATAACTTGCTTGCTATTACAGATATAGAGTTTACTCCTTTGTCAAGAGACATAGAACTCAATGGTATTTATGGAAAAGATAATTTGATTTTATTATCTCGCAGAGGAAGAGATGGAAATAATGATAAAGGTGCTGGGCTGGGAATTTTTCTTGATGAATCATTACAGGGAGAAGAACAAAACATTGTTTATAAGAACGTTGAATATATTACAAGTGTGGATTTTCGTTATAAAATCAATAAGAACTGGAAAGATGATATGGATAAATAAATTAACAAGGAAGGAAAGCCATAGGGCAGCTATGGAGGGAGGTGTCGGAATACATTGAAAACTCCTATCTATGGAAAGAAAGAGATGAGGAGCATTAAGGGGGCGAGCATGCCAGTACACAGTATCCCATACTCACAAATAAAGAAAGTAGCTGCATTAAAAAATCATGTTTGGGGATTATGAAAAAAGAGAAATTTGGTATAGTAAAGGCAATGAAATAAATCTAACACATATCTTTAGTATAGTCCGTTTTTTATTTTCCTACAGTAGATTTACGCTATCCATATCAAATATAAGAATTGAAATCGAATGGGCAAAATGGTGTTATTTAATTAAGGAATTAACTGTTGAGTAAAGATATACTTTATTACTCTGATACGATAATTAAGATGGGGGTGATGTGATGGTGGAAAAGATGAAAATAAATATTGAAACATTGCTGGCATTAGGGGCGGTATGTTGTTTGCTGTATATGAGACATTATGAATTAGTGTTTCACTATAAAATGATGAATCGTATTCTTGATATATTATATGGTTCTGTTGCTGTTCCGCTTTTGCATATTCCATCCAAACAGCATAACCGTCCCGAAGGGACGGCATGCCATTCCGCTTTAAACTGCACGTTGCTGCGTTTGTTACTTTCTCATGTCTCTCCCATTGCACTCAAGGCGGTACGCCTTGGATGTCATCCTGCTTAAGCAGGCATCCGCATAAGTGTTATCTTTGAAGAGATCCCACCACTTGATGACGAGAAGCTGAGATACAATCATTGTTGCCTTTTTACAGTCTCTTGCCTCTATGATTTCAAAGAGATCTCGGCACTTATCCATGCTTAGTTCCATGAGACCAAAATCATCAATTACCAGCAAGTCATAGGACGCCATCTGATTTGTATAATCGTAGGCATGACCAAGCTGACGTGCTTTTTCGCTTTCTTGAAGAAGCGCATTGGCTCTGATATATTTTACAGTTCGAAGTTGTTGTAAGGCTGTAATGCAAAGTGCATTAGCGATATGCGTTTTACCTGCCCCAGCACTACCAGTAATCAGAAGGTTTTTAGGTTCGTCAATCCATTTGCACTTTTGTAGTAACTCTATGGCATGAGTATCCAGTATGCGATCCGGTTCGTACATCCCGGCATCAAAGTCAGCAGTCGGATATTTCAAGGTTGCTTTCTTAAGTAGCTTATTGAACTTTGTGCTCTGACGCTGATCCCATTCATAGTTAATAATCTCGGATATGCGGGTATGAAAGTCCTCAAGTGCTGTGTTGGGATTAAGGAACTGTTTTTCCAACGCCTATGACATGTGAGACAGGCGAAGCTTAAATAGTTTGTCCAGTAACAGATTTTCGTCTGTACTCAGTTTATCGTTGTAGATATAGTTTTTATGTAAATATGACATTAGGTTCACCTTACTTGTAGAAGCCCTTTCCTCGGATGTTTTCGTGTTCAGGAAGAGCTTTGTAACAGCAGCTTTTAAATTGTCAGGAACAAGATCCTTCGGTATCCCTTCATAGAACTGAAGTGCATGGACCGTTCCAGTCGAGAAGCTTTGCAGCTTTTCGTCTAAGAATGCTTCCACATAGAGGTAACTGCTAAGTCCCATCGTGGTTACGAATAAATGTACCTTTTGAATTTCGCCAGTTTCCGGATCTGTTAGCAGTTCTGGCTGGTCGCCCATCCAATCGATGTACATTTTCTCCCCGGGAATGCGTTCCACTGCCATCTTGACATCACGCTTTCCAAAGTTTTTTTCTACGAAGCGATTAAAAAGTTCGTAGAACTGGGATTGTTCGTATCCATCAGGATGGTCCTGCTTGTATTCGATCCAACAGTAAGATACATTCACCCTGCTTCCTTTGGAATGAATACGGTCGAAATAATGTTGGAAGTCTGGAAGTGGGATGTCTTTCCGTTGAAGATTCTCGGGCGGATAAAACAGCATCTCAACCTCAGGTGGTTCCATAGACTTTAGTTGCTCCAGGGCCAAACCCGAAGCATTGTAACGTTTTAGAATAAGCTGCACCGTTCCAGAACCGATATGATAACGGTCTTGAATCACACTGATTGAGCACTTATTCTGGCGCATTTGAATCACGCCCATAATTGTGTTGTAGTCTTGCATTTGCATGCCTCCTTTCGTAGTTTAAATTGTGGCTACGAAAGAACTATAATACTTCGAAAAAATTTATGCAGTTAAAGCGGAAAAGCATGCAGAACCTGTCGGAAGTGCCATGCAGTTATTATCGGAATTGGCATGCAGTTTGACCGTAATATGCAAGGGAGGGGAGAATATTTGAAAAATAAACTTAAAATTATTATTTTCGTGTTATTGATTTTAGTAATAATTATAGTTTTATCTCTTAACCATATTAAGTCCGATATATTATCAAGGGAAAACATTGACAGGGATGACTTTGTCATAAAAGTTCATTCTTTAGAAAAACGTGTTATAATTTCAATACGATATCCCCTAAATATATCAATTTTTAATTCACCTGAATTTCTATACTTGGTTAATATGAAAACTGGTGAAAAAGTGCCACCATCAGAACCTTATACTAAAATAAGAGAAGATTTATTTTGGTTTGCTGTTGATGAAAGTGTATCAAAAGAAGATTATGAGTTGGTAATCAACAAAATTGCCATAGATGTTAAAGAGGATGCCAGAATTACTATTCCTGCTTTTCCCATAGGAGAAACGGTTGATTTCAATTTAAATAGTAAGTTAAAATATAGCACAATAAAGTTTGATAACATAAAGATTGCCATAGATGATTATAATAATCTGACTGCTGTTGCGGAACCAGATATTATTCCGTTGACAAAAGATATTGAACTCCATGGATTTTATCTGAATGATAGTTTTGATATAGAACCAGACATATTTTTGTATCAAAGAGATGGGGAAACCAGAGTTACGTTTTTACTTGATAAATCATTGGAGGGAGAAGAACAAACCATTGATTATGGCAAGTCTATCTATCTTGTAAATACGGATTTGCGTTATAAGATTGATAAAAACTGGGAAGAAGACAAGTGATGGGCAAGGTAACACTGTCAAAAAAGAACTAATAGAAAAAATATTACTGATTACAAGAAAAAGGAATCCAACACTTTATATAAAAATATAAAAAATTGGTTGTATTTGCTGAAAATTTATGGTACAATCATCTTTGTTTGACTATAGGAGGTGGAAACGTGATCAGGATTATTTTATCAATCATATTTGTTATTATATGCATTGCTTTATCAGCAATTGTTCTGCTGCAGGAAGGAAAGAGCCAGGGACTAGGTTCGATCGGCGGTATGGCAGATACCTACTGGGGCAAAAACAAGGGCCGTTCCATGGAAGGAAATCTGGAAAAGTTTACAAAATACGGAGCAATTCTGTTTTTCATTCTGGCATTGGTACTGAATCTGAATATACTGTAAAGATTAAACACTCTTGTGGGATGACAACAAGGGTGTTTTTTGTATTATGGAAGAGTTTTGTAATACATGACAGGAAAATGAAGATAATAGAAGAAAAGATAATAAGAGAGGGAAGCCATGACAGAAGAACAGTTAATACAGCGTAAAACCACGCTTCTTGCATTGTTTGAGGACCCGGCCTATGTTCCTATGAAATTAAAGGAACTGGCTATGTTTCTTGACATTCCGAAGGAGCAGAGAGAAGATTTAAAAAAGGTTCTGGATATCCTTCTGGCCGAGGGGAAAATCGGTGTTTCCCAAAAAGGAAAGTATGGAAAGCAGGACATTGGCACCATAGCTGGAGTGTTTTTCGGGCATGCAAAAGGCTTTGGCTTTGTGTCCGTAGAAGGAGTGGATGAGGATTTCTTTATTCCGGAAGAAAAAACAGGGGGAGCTCTTCATGGAGATACGGTGCTCATCTCTGAGGAATCAAAGCCGGAGAATGGAAGGCGGGCAGAAGGCCGTGTGATTAAGGTACTGGATCATGCCAATAAGGAAATCATAGGATATTACCAGAAAAATAAGAATTTTGGATTTGTCATTCCTGACAACCAGAAGCTTGCAAAGGATGTGTTCGTGCCCCAGGGCAAGGACATGGGAGCGGTGACAGGCCATAAGGTAGTTGTAAGGGTAACGGATTTTGGCGGTCCGGAGAAAAAGCCGGAGGGAATTATTACGGAGATCATCGGACACGTCAATGACCCTGGCACAGACATTCTTTCTATTGTAAGGGCCTACGGACTTCCGGAGGAATTTTCGGACAGTGTGATGAAGCAGGTGGAAGCAGTTCCCGACCGGGTTTCAGAAGAGGAAAGACAGGGCCGTCTGGATTTGAGGGATTTGCAGACTGTTACCATTGACGGCGAGGATGCCAAGGATTTAGATGATGCCATTACCATATCGAAAAAGGATGGGGTTTATACTCTTGGAGTTCACATAGCTGATGTGACCAATTATGTAACAGAATACAGTCCCCTGGATGAAGAGGCTTTAAAAAGGGGAACCAGCGTTTACCTTGTGGACCGGGTAATTCCCATGCTGCCTCATAAGCTGTCCAATGGAATCTGCTCCTTGAATCACGGAGAGGACCGGCTGGCCTTAAGCTGCATGATGGAAATTGACGGAGCCGGTAATGTCATGGGGCACAGGATTGCGGAAACCGTTATCAATGTGGACCGCCGGATGACCTATACGGCTGTTAATGCCATCATTACCGATCATGACGAGGCTGTTATGAAGGAATATGAAGATTTTATCCCCATGTTTGAAGAGATGAGGGAACTTGCCGACATTCTCCGGGAGAAGAGGAAAAAAAGAGGTTCCATTGACTTTGATTTCCCGGAGACAAAGGTGATTCTGGATGAACGGGGAAAGCCTTTGGAAATCAAGCCTTATGAACGGAACGCGGCCACAAAAATCATTGAAGATTTTATGCTGATGGCAAATGAAACCGTTGCAGAGGATTATTTCTGGCAGGAGATTCCCTTCCTTTACCGGACCCATGACAATCCGGATCCGGAGCGGATGAAGAGCCTTGCCACCTTGATCAACAACTTTGGCTATTCCATTCGTTTTCACAACGGAGAAGTTTACCCAAAAGAGGTGCAGAAGCTTCTTGCCAATGCAGAGGATACGCCGGAAGAGGCCCTGATCAGCCGCCTGGCCCTGCGTTCCATGAAACAGGCCAGGTATACGGCAGGCAATACGGGGCATTTCGGTCTGGCGGCCAAGTATTACACTCATTTCACCTCCCCCATCAGGCGCTATCCTGATCTCCAGATTCACCGGATTATCAAGGAGAATTTGAGGGCAGGGTTAAATGAAAAGAGAATCACACATTATGATAAGATTCTTTCTCAGGTAGCTGCCCAGTCTTCCGCCATGGAGCGGAGAGCGGACGAAGCGGAGAGAGAGACCATCAAGCTTAAGAAATGTGAGTATATGGAAAAACACATTGGCGAGGCATTTGACGGCGTTATTTCCGGTGTGACAAACTGGGGGCTTTATGTGGAGCTTCCTAATACAGTGGAAGGATTGATTCATGTCAATCAGCTTCAGGATGATTATTATCATTTTGATGAAGAGCATTATGAACTGGTAGGAGAAAGGACCAAAAGAGTCTATAAGCTGGGCCAGCCTATCAGGGTCATAGTAGCAGGTACGGATAAGCTTTTGCGTACCATCGACTTTATTCCCGCAAAAGAATTTGACGAGGAATAACAGGAGGAAAGAAAATGGGGAAAGAAAGTTTTCGCTTGATTGCCAATAATAAAAAGGCATATCATGATTATTTTATTGATGAAAAATATGAGGCTGGCATTGAACTGGCAGGGACAGAGGTAAAGTCCCTGCGCATGGGAAAATGCAGCATTAAGGAATCTTTTGTAAAGATTGAAAAGGGTGAGATTTTCGTCTATGGCATGAACATCAGCCCTTATGAAAAGGGAAACATTTTTAATAAGGACCCTTTAAGGGTGAGAAAGCTGCTGCTTCACAAGATTGAGATCAAAAAGCTGGAGGCCAAGATCACCCAGAAGGGTTATACCCTGGTCCCCCTTCAGGTTTATTTTAAAGGCAGTCTGGTAAAGGTGGAAATCGGCCTTGCCAGAGGTAAGAAGCTTTATGATAAGCGTGAGGACATTGCCAAAAAGGATCAAAAGAGAGAGCTGGAGAGAGACTTTAAGGTCAGAAATCTTTAGAAGGGGGCAATCCTATGGCACTTTATGATTATGCAGGAGCATTGAGACGGGGACGCAGGCAGTATCAGGCTTCGGTTTTAAAGGGGGAATACCCCTATCTGCCGGTTCTTGATAAGATATTGTCCCATACAGATATTGTTTCAGAGGTAGGTCTGGGAATCCGGGACATACCTCTGGATAAGATTGTAGGTACCAAAACAGAAGGCCGGACCACGGCCTTTGCCAGCAATTTCATGCCTCTTTTATCGGAAAAATCAGAATTCGGGGCAAAGTGGGCTTTTCTCTATGATCATCAGATCAAGGATGGAATCAGAGATCCTATTGTTGTCTACGAATTTATGAACCAGTATTATGTGGAAGAGGGAAACAAGCGGGTCAGTGTTTTAAAGTACGTGGGAGCCTTCAGCATTACGGCTTCCGTGACCCGTCTGGTTCCCAAGAGAACCGATGATCTGGATAACAGGCTTTATTATGAATTCCTGGACTTTTATCAGGTGTCCTTTAACTGCGATGTATGGTTCAGCAAGGAAGGCAGCTATGACAAGCTCATAAGGGCCGTGGACAAGGTGCCCGGCGAGGTCTGGAGCGAGGATGAGAGAGCCATTTTCAAATCCTCCTATGACCGTTTTTCCAAGGCATTCCACGCATTTCGGGGCGATGACTATGATATGACCTGTTCGGACGCATTTCTCGTCTATGTGGAGCTGTTCGGATATGAAACGGTGAAGAACCGGCTGGAAAGCGAGATACGCAAGGATCTGGTTAAAATTAAGGATGAACTTCTTCTGGCTTCGGGCGGCAATAAGATCGCTTTGGTGGAACAGCCGGAGGAGGTGGAGAGCCAGGCAGAGAGCAGCCCTCTCAGACTGATTAACTGGCTCCTTCCATTCAAGTCCAATGAGCCTCAGACTTTAAAAATTGCATTTATCCATGCAAAGGCAGCAGAAACTTCCAGCTGGACTTACGGTCATGAGCTGGGGCGGATGTACTTGGAGCAGGTGTTTGGCGATTCTGTCCAGACCATGTCCTATTTCCGTGCGGATACAGAGCCGGATATATCCCGGTCCCTTGATCAGGCCATTGCTGCCGGATGCGATGTGATATTTACTACAGCTTCCCAGATGATCAGCTTAGGCGTCAAGGCGGCCATCGAGCATCCGGAGGTGAAAATATTCAACTGTTCCGTCAATATGTCTTATTCCTCCGTCTGCACTTATTATGGAAGGATGTACGAATCCAAGTTTCTCATGGGAGCCCTGGCAGCGTCCATGGCCCGGGAGGATAAGCTTGGATATGTGGCGGATTATCCCATTTACGGGACGGTTGCCAACATTAACGCATTTGCTTTGGGAGCCAGGATGATCAATCCTTACGCAAAGGTCTATCTGGAATGGACCAGGGTACATGACAGAGATGCCCATGCAGAGCTTGAAAAGGAGGGGATTTCCTTTATTTCAGGAGATGATATGATCACCCCCCAGTCCCCTACCAGGGAATACGGGCTTTACCAGAAGCTTGCAGACGGAACTTTAAAGAATCTGGCAACCCCGATCTGGCACTGGGGAAAGTTTTACGAAAAGATCATCAACAACATGTTCCGGGGGGGGTCGGGGAAAAAGGAATTAAAGGGAAAACAGGCCATCAATTACTGGTGGGGTATGTCTGCGGATGTGATCGACATGATCTGTTCCCAGAACCTGCCTCACAGCACCAACCGGCTTATGGGCTTTTTAAAGAGCTCCATCCGGTCGGGAAGCTTCCTTCCTTTTTCTAACATCATCTATTCCCAGGATGGACATTTGCGGTGCGAAGAGGATATGAGCCTGACTTCTGAGGAGATCACTACCATGAACTGGCTGGCGGAAAATGTGGTGGGACACATACCTTCCTTTGACCAGCTCACAGAAGAGGCCAGGTCGCTGGTGCGCCTTCAGGGACAGACGATATACGAAACAATGGATACGGAGGAAGAGCGGCGTGAAGATCCTGGTACTATCTGACCACGAGTCAAAATCTCTCTATGATTATTATACACCGGAAAAACTGAAGGATATTGACCTGATTATTTCCTGCGGAGATTTAAAGGCCAGCTATCTCACCTTTTTTGCCACGTTTTCCAAGGCTCCGGTGTTTTATGTCATGGGAAATCACGATGTCCGCTACTTAGATAATCCCCCTGAGGGCTGTACCTGTATTGAAGATGACATTGTGACCTTCCGGGGAGTCCGCATTCTGGGACTGGGGGGCTCGATGGAATACATACCTGATTCCAGGAATCAGTATACGGAAAAAAAGATGGCCAGGAGAATCCGCCGTTTGTGGTGGAAGCTTTGGAGGCACAAGGGGTTTGACATCCTGGTCACCCATGCACCGGCCCGTGAAGTCAATGATCTTCCGGATCTGCCTCACCAGGGCTTTTCCTGCTTCCGGGATTTGATGGACAAGTATTCCCCAAAATACTTTCTTCACGGACACATTCATTCCAATTATGGAAATGCATTTAAAAGAGAGGATAAGTACGGCAATACAGTGGTGGTCAATGGATATGAATACTGCATTATTGACTATCCGGAAATACCGTAGAACCTTAAATGGGTTCAGACATAACCTCAGATTATGATACACATTCCTATTATTTAGTTGACAAATAGAAGTTAGATTGCTATCATTTAAATTACTATACAAAAAGGCAGGGATATGGATGGAAAGAATCGTATTATCATTGCTGGTTGATAACACCTCCGGCGTATTGAGCCGTGTGGCCGGGTTGTTCAGCCGCCGCGGCTATAATATTGAAAGTCTTACGGTGGGCGTGACTGCGGATGAGAGATATTCCAGAATGACAGTAGTGTCTACCGGCGAACCGGAGATTTTAGACCAGATTGAAAAACAGCTTAGAAAACTTGAAGATGTAAGAGACATCAAGGAGTTAAAACCGGGAAGTTCGGTATACAGAGAGCTTATTCTGGTTAAGGTCCGGGCTAATGCCAGTGAACGCCAGGCGGTCAGTGCCATAGCAGACATTTTCCGGGCCACCGTTGTAGATGTAGGAAAAGATTCTTTGACAGTCATGCTGACCGGTGACCAGTCAAAGCTTGACGCACTGATCAATTTGCTTGAAGATTATGACATTTTAGAGCTTGCGAGAACAGGTGTGACCGGGCTTTCCAGAGGTGCGGAGGATGTCCGCCACCTTCCCTAAGCAGAGGGTGTTTATGAGCTGAAGGAATTGCCTGTACTATGAACCAATTATGAGGAGGAAATAAAAAATGGCAAAGATTTACTATCAGGAGGACTGCAACTTATCTTTATTGGAAGGTAAGACTATTGCAATCATTGGATACGGAAGCCAGGGCCATGCCCATGCGCTGAACTTAAAGGAGTCAGGATGTGACGTTATTGTAGGTCTTTATGAAGGAAGCAAATCCTGGGCAAAGGCTGAGTCACAGGGCTTAACAGTTTATACAGCAGCTGAGGCAACAAAGAGAGCCGATATCATCATGATTCTGATCAATGATGAGACTCAGGGTGATATGTATAAGGAATCCGTAGAGCCAAACTTAAAGGATGGCGCTATGCTGATGTTCGCTCACGGCTTTGCAATCCATTTCGGACAGATCGTTCCTCCGAAGAATGTAGATGTTACCATGATCGCACCAAAGGCTCCCGGCCATACCGTAAGAAACGAATATCTGGTAGGCAGAGGAACCCCATGTCTCGTAGCTGTACACCAGGATTACACTGGCAAGGCAAAGGACAAGGCTTTGGCTTATGCACTGGCATTAGGCGGCGCAAGAGCAGGCGTTTTGGAGACAACCTTCCGTGTTGAGACTGAGACAGACCTTTTCGGTGAGCAGGCAGTTCTTTGCGGCGGCGTATGTGCGCTGATGAAGGCAGGCTTTGAAACTCTGGTTGAAGCAGGATACGCTCCTGAGAATGCATACTTTGAATGTATTCATGAGATGAAGCTGATCGTAGACCTGATCTTTGAAAGCGGTTTTGCAGGCATGAGATATTCCATCTCAAATACTGCTGAATACGGCGATTACATCACAGGACCGAAGATCATCACTGATGAGACCAAGAAGGCTATGAAGAAGGTACTTTCTGATATCCAGGATGGCACCTTTGCAAAAGACTGGCTGTTAGAGAACAAGGTAGGAGGCACACACTTCCATGCCATGAGAAATCATGAAGCAGAACATGATTTAGAGAAAGTGGGCGCTAACCTTCGTAAGCTTTACAGCTGGAATGACGGCGGGAAAATGATCGACAACTAAACATAGAGAGGCGGCTGGAATAGTGACATGTTCCAACCGCCTTTTACATTATTCGTCAATTGATATGGTCTTCATGACCTCAAAAAAGCTTTCCATGGCAGTTGATACGCTGCCTGAGTTATAGGCAAAGCCTACAGTCCTCATTTTAATATTGGTTTCTAAGGGAATCTGGATCAAATCACCCCGGTCCAGCTCCTCCTGGACAAACTCCTTGATGACACAGCCGATTCCCAAGCCGATTTTGGCGAATTCGATGATCAGATCCATGGTGGTGACCTCCAAAAGCTGGTTGGGCACAATCTGGTTTTCACTCATATATTCGTCAATGTATCTTCTTGTCATGTTGTTCTTGTCCAGAAGGAGGATGTTTCCCGTCTGAAATAAATCTGCCTCTGTTCCTTCTCTTAAGTAGAGGTTATTCAGATAGGACTTGGTCGTCACGAATATATCCTGGATATCCATAACCGGCTGAAACAGAAGGGGCCTGCGGTTAGAAGGCTCTGCGATCAATCCCAAATCGATCTGGTGCTGTTCCAGCATGTTGACCGTGTGAGAGGTGGACTGGCTTTCTATGGTGATCTTGATATGAGGGTATTTTTCAATGAATTTTTTTAAATAAGGAAGAAGGATGTATTTGCAAAGGGTGTTGCTGACTCCGATTTTCAAATGTCCGATGTGAAAATCCTTGACCCGCTTCAGTTCCTGTTCTCCCCGTCCTAATTCCTCAAATGCGGCCTTGGTGTGGTGGAACAGAAGCCGTCCCTCCTCCGTAAGCTGTACGCCTCTGGAATTTCTGGTAAACAGGGCCACATCTAAGCTGTCCTCCAGCTTGCTGATGGACTTGCTGATGGCTGGCTGGCTGATATAAAGCTCCTTTGCGGCCTTGGAAATATTTCCGGCTTTTGCCACTTCATAAAATATTTTATATTGAGAAAGATTCTGCTCCATATTGTCCCCCATTTCTTCCATAACTACTTATTATACTAAATATTCATATTATGTATATGTATTATATCAAGAAGTATGGTAAAATGTAAAGCAAGTTTTAGCAGCAGAAGAGTTGTTTCCTTATATATGAGAAAAAATAAATTTCCTTAAGATGAGTCCGTAAGCGCCGGAGACTGAGTCCGGCATTTGCGGGCTTTTGTCTCACGGAATTATGGGCCGAAGAAAACGGCAGAAGGGATGAGGTGATTCATATGATAAAGACAAATGCAATGCGAATCCTTGATAAAGCTAAAATTGAATATGAAATCAGGGAATATGAGGTGGATGAACAGGACCTTTCCGGCAGCCATGTTGCGGATGTGATGGGCGTAAATCATGACAGCGTTTTTAAAACCCTTGTATTAAAAGGGGAAAAAATGGGATATCTGGTCTGCTGCATACCCGTGGATAAGGAGCTGGATCTGAAAAAAACGGCGAAAGCTGCCGGAGATAAAAAGGTTGAGATGATCCCCATGAAGGATTTACAGAGGATTACGGGCTACATCAGAGGCGGCTGTTCCCCTGTCGGCATGAAGAAACAATTTTCGACTTTTGTGGAAGAATCGGCTGTTTTACAGGAAAAAATTGCCGTTAGCGGCGGTTTGAGAGGAGTGCAGATTCTCATTTCACCCCAGGTACTGGTTGACTTTATAAGGGGTGGATTTGCTTCACTTGTGTGATTTGGTTTACATAACACGAAAAACTTTTGGACAGGCTGTTTTTTGGGAGTAGAATAATTAACAGAAATGTAACAATATCGTAAAAAGTAAATAGGCAAAAAATACAAAAGAAAGAGGTAAAACAAGGTATAAATAGTCGCATACATACAAATAATGAAAAACAATAAAAAGATTGGGGTTAAAATATCACAAAAATGTTAAATAACCATTGACTTTTTTAACAACCTTCTTCTATAATTACCAGCGACACATGGAAACGGCTGTGAAATATGCTTGCAGCCCAGAAAGTGGAATTAGAGAAAAAGGAGTATGTATGCTTAGACTACGCTCAATCCTTCGGCAGATTTGTCAGTTTTTTGAAGGTATATATCGGTCCTTTGCTGTGTTTATGGCTGGGGCGGCTGTCATTACCATTGCCACCTTTCTTTCAGCAGGCTTTGGAAGCGGCAGCAGAAATATGCTGACAGTATTTGCGGAGACACCGGCACTGGAGGAATTAACATCCGAAGTTGCCGTGAAAAAAGAGGGAATCGTTACGCAGGTAAAGGTACAGGTTAAAATATCTGAAGCCAGAATGCAGGCCCAGCAGTTGGCCGGCAATCTTCTGGAAAAAGAGGTAATACAGAAACAGGAACTGGCGGAGGAATCCAAGGCCCATATTGAACAGATTAACCAGCAGATCGCCATAGAGGAAGAGACAAAGCGGCAGGCCGAGGAAGCGGCCCAAATAGCGGCGGAAGAAGCCCGAAGGGCAGAAGAGGAAAGAGCCAGCCGTGCCATGTCGGTATCAACCGAGGATTATCAGGTTCTGCTGAAAATCGTACAGGCGGAAGCGGGAATCTGCGATGACAAGGGGAAAATCCTTGTGGCTAATGTGATTTTAAACAGAGTGAGAAACGGAAAGTTTCCCGGCACTGTCAAAGGGGTGGTCTATGCGCCTTCCCAGTTTTCTCCGGTATCCAACGGAAGCATCAATTCTGTAAAGGTGACCAGTGATACGGTGGCTTGTGTGGACCGGGCCCTGGCAGGAGAGGACTATTCCAATGGAGCGCTGTACTTCATGTACCGGAGAGGTTCCAGAAGCAGAGCGGTCAATTGGTTTGACTCTCACCTGACGTATTTGTTCAAGCACGAAAACCATGAATTTTTTAAATAAAATATTGTGAAAAGCTCTGCTTTCGGTGTATACTATAGGTGTCTGAAAACTATATTATACATAAAAGGAGAGTACGAATATGATATTTGACTCAGCAAAACACCTTGATTTTTACAGAAACCTTGGAGTGGAAGGAAGATATGCAAAGGCAGTCGACTTCCTTAAAAATAATGATCTGGAAAACCTGGCGCCAGGAAAATATGAAATTGACGGCAAGAATGTATTTGCCAATGTGACCGAATATACTACAATTCCGTGGGAAGAAGCCAAATACGAGGCTCATCATGATTATACTGATATCCAGTATATGATATCCGGTTCTGAGACCATGACTTATGCACCGATTGAAGAGTTGGCAGAAAAAGTACCTTATAACGCAGAAAAAGATGTTGTATTTTACAACAATGAGAATCCTGGCCTGAAGGTGGTTGTAAAGGCAGGAGAATATATGATTTTTAATCCATGGGATGGGCATAAGCCAAAGGCTGCTGCCGGAGAACCGGCCCCCATCAAAAAAGTAATTGTTAAAATCAAAGAAAACTGAAAAAATGGATTCGGCCCTTTTAAGTGAGCCGAATCCATTTCCGTTTATGGCTGCCAGTTGTCTGTGCCGCCTAAAACGGCTTCCTTCTCATATTGGGGCAGATCGCTTTCTGTCAGACGGCGGACCCAGTTTGGCCTCATTTCCATAACTGCGCCGGGGCCAAAGCTTCTGTATTCCCCGTAAAAGGAGTGGTCATGGGCAGATTCTTTTCCCCAGTCATTCCAGCCCTCTTTGCAGATGTGGCTGCCCATATAGCAGTTGATCAGAACGGTCTTTGCATATTCTCTCCAGGGACGGCCCAGATAGGCATTTTCTGGAGGACAGTTGCTTTCGAAGCGGCAATCCTTCATCACATAGCCGTATTCCTGGCCCTCCGGGGTGGAGGCGGCGGTCACAAAGCTGCTGATTTCCCTGCCTGTGTATTTGGAAAAAAAGGTACAGTTTTCAAAGTAAGCCGTGGCGCTTCCGAAGATGAAATCAATGTCACCCTCCAGGTAACAGCTTTTATAAAAGTGGCGTCCGTTGATTCTCGGGGCAAACTGCTTTGGACCTGTAAAGCCCCCCGGCTCCACTTCCTTTGGAGGCAGAGGTCCTGTAAAAAGAGTATCCTGTCCGCCTAAGAAGCGGCAGTTTTCAAACAAGAGCCTGTCTCCGTCAGCGTAAAGGGCAAGGGCCTGGCTTACATCAGTTCCCTTTCCGGCGCAGTTTTCAAAGGTAATATTTTTAGCGGTAAAATCATGGGTGTCCACCAGGCAGGTGTAAGTGCGGAAGGTTCCCCTTTTGCTGCAATCCTCCATCTTCATGGTGGCGTGAAGGCTGCCGGAGATAAGGGTGCTTTCTGCGTCTTCTCCAATAAAGGTCACATAGGGAACTGTTACGGAAACCCGTTCCCGGTAAATGCCTTTGCGGATGTAAAAAATCTGCTGGGAGGAGTTGTCTTTTGGAAGGGAAGCCAGAGCCGCTGTAATGGTTCTGAAATCTCCGTTTCCGTCCTGTGAAATATAAATCATGTCAAATCCTCTTTCTGTGTTTTGTATACATAATCAGAAACATATCCTAAATATATCTATTTTATCCGGAATTTGCAAGAGAAATTTGCTTCAATTGCTGATTAGAAAATCTATATTGACAATTTTTTTATGTTGTGGTATATTCATAACACTATATGAGGGAGTAATTGGCGCTGTAAAAAGCGTGGTAAGTCAACAACCCTGGTTGTTAATCAGCCTGGCTTATCTTAAAGTATGAGACTCATGTACAGATAACACTGTACTTGGGTCTTTTTTTTGTTATGAAAAAGGTCAAGTACAGACTTGACTTTTTTTATTTTAAGGAGGGTACTTATGAAGGAGTATCTACAAGCGTCAGAAGAAATTCTGGAAGGTCTGAGGACAAACAAAGAAGGTCTTTCAGAAGCAGAAGCCGCCTCCAGGCTGGAGAAAAACGGCAAGAACAAGCTGCAGGAGGCGCAAAAGGACTCTTTGCTGGTCCGGTTTTTAAATCAGCTTAAGGACCCCATGGTCCTTATCCTGATTGCGGCTGCTGCTATTTCCGGCGTCACCGCAGTGTATGCCCATGAGTCTTTTGCAGACATCATCATCATCCTGGCAGTGGTTGTGATCAACTCTCTCCTGGGAGTCTATCAGGAGAGCAAGGCGGAAAAGGCCATTGAAGCTCTGCAGGCCATTTCCGCGGCCACGTCAAGGGTGAGGCGGGGCGGAAAGATTCAAACTGTAAAAAGCGAGGATCTGGTAGTCGGAGATATCATTCTTTTAGAGGCCGGCGATTCCATTCCCGCAGATGCCAGGCTGCTGGACAGCGCAAGCCTTAAGGTGGAGGAAGCTGCCCTGACCGGAGAGAGCGTTCCGGTGGATAAGATCATCAGCGTCTTAAACCTTGGCAGCCAGAAGGATGTTCCTTTAGGGGACCGTAAAAACATGGTGTATATGGGCAGTGCGGTTGTGTACGGAAGGGGAAGTGCAGTTGTTACTGCAACGGGTATGGATACGGAAATGGGCAAAATTGCCCATGCCATTACCCAGGCCCAGGAAAATGCCACACCTTTGCAGATGAGGCTGAATCAGCTGAGCAAAACCTTAAGCACACTGGTTCTGGGCATCAGCGTTTTCATCTTTTTGTTTGACTTGCTTCGCCTTTACCCCAATATTACGGGAGAGGGAATCCTGGAAACCTTTATGATTGCCGTATCCCTGGCCGTAGCAGCCATTCCGGAGGGGCTGGCAGCGGTGGTTACCATCGTGCTTTCCATCGGCGTAACCAACATGTCCAAAAGAAATGCGGTAATCAGGAAGCTGACTGCCGTTGAAACCCTGGGATGTACCAATGTGATCTGTTCTGATAAAACAGGAACCCTGACCCAGAACAAGATGACTGTGGTAGAGCGTTTTTGTAAGGATGAGCGGCTTTTAGGACGTACTATGGCTCTTTGCAATGACGCTCATTTAAATGAATCCAATGCGGCAGAAGGAGAGCCGACTGAGGCCGCCCTTGTCAATTACGCCTACAAAATGGGTATTGCCAAAAATGCTGCCGAGGCATTGACTCCCCGTGTGGGAGAGGCGCCCTTTGATTCAGGAAGAAAGCTTATGAGCACCGTGCACCGGATGGAGGACGGAAGTTTTGAGCAGTACACAAAAGGCGCTCCTGATGTGCTTCTTTCACGCTGCAGCTTTTACTGGGATGGCACTGCCCGGCAGCCTATGACAGAGGCTCTGCGGGAAGAGATCACAAAGGCCAATAAAAATCTTGCCGACCAGGCCCTGCGTGTTTTGGCAGGTGCGTGGAAGGGTCTGGAAAAGCTGCCGGAGGATATGAGTCCTGAGGCCCTGGAAAATGACCTTTGCTTTGTGGGACTGACGGGAATGATTGACCCTATCCGCCCGGAGGTCAAGCCGGCCATTGCAGAATGCAAGTCTGCAGGAATCCGCACCGTTATGATCACCGGCGACCATAAGGACACCGCGGTTGCCATTGCAAAGCAGCTTGGAATCATCAAAGACGGGGCAGAGGCTCTGACAGGAGCGGAGTTAAATGAATTGAGCGATGAGCAGTTGGATGAGGAGATTGTAAAGTATTCCGTTTACGCCCGGGTTCAGCCGGAGCATAAGGTACGTATCGTAAAGGCGTGGCAGAATAAAGGCATGATCACCGCCATGACAGGAGACGGAGTCAACGATGCTCCCTCCATTAAGACAGCCAACATCGGAATCGGTATGGGAATTACAGGCACTGACGTGACTAAGAATGTGGCTGACATGGTTCTGGCTGATGATAACTTTGCCACCATCGTCAATGCGGTGGGAGAGGGACGGAGGATTTATGACAACATACGCAAGGCCATTCAGTTTTTGCTGTCCTCCAACCTTTCAGAGGTGCTTTCCATTTTCATTTCCACTGTTTTAGGCTTTACCATTTTAAAGCCGGTTCACCTGCTTTGGATCAACTTGATTACAGACACCTTTCCGGCTGTTGCCCTTGGCATGGAGCGTGAGGAGTCTGACACCATGAACTGCCCGCCAAGAAGTTCCAAGGAAGGGATTTTCTCCAAAGGCCTGGGCTTTGATGTGATCTGGCAGGGAGTGATGATTGCCGGAGTGACTGTTCTTGCTTATTTTGTGGGACATTACATTGAGTCCGGAGTATTTGAGGTGGCAGAAAGCCCTGACGGCATGACTATGGCCTTCTTAACCCTTTCCATGGCGGAGATGTTCCATTCCCTGAACATGAGAAGCAGAAGGCATTCCATTTTCCAGGTAAAGCATCACAATAAATATTTATACGGAGCCATAATCGCCTCTTTCCTGCTGACGACTGCGGTCATATTTATTCCTCCTATGGCCCGGGCATTCCAGTTTGAACATATTTCCTTAACGGAATATTTCGTTTCCATGGGTCTGGGTGCGGTTGTGATTCCCATTGTAGAGATCATCAAGTTTTTCCAGAGGCTTTCAGACAGGAGATCACAGGTTTCCTGATTGAGAATGCTGCATGAAAAAATATCTGGTATGAGGTCAGAAAACTCATACCGGATATTTTTTGTGCAAAATGTAGAGGCAATGGCATTGAGGTAATGGAAAATATAATACAAATTCACGAGGAGAAAGTGTATATTATTTGGAGGTTATGAATAAGAATTATTGACATTTCATTGCCATGATGAGATAATGACTAAAAAGTCAGATGTCGCATAAGGAGGGTTTTATATGTCAACAAAAGCTTATTACCCAATTCATGAAATTGGAAAGGACAAACCGGGCTTTTCGGCAACCAGATCAATTATTGAAACGTCTTTTTACGGGAATAATGTGGTTAAAGTCAATACGCTTAGAGAGGCATATGAATTAGCCCTGAATTCGCCGGGAACCATTGTCACGGACATGCCTGTTTACAGAGGCGAGGAGTTCGGTCTTGACCGGGATGCAAAGGTTCTCTTATTCAATGACGGAGCAATTTCCGGGCGGTATGCTGCCGCAAGAAGGATTGCAGGGGAGCCGGGAGTTAACTGCGGTGCTCTTGACAAGGTTATTATGGATGCCGTTTACGAAACCCGATGGAAAACCATGTACCATGCAGAGGTTTATGTGGGGCTTGATTCTGAATTCATGACAAAGGCCCATCTGCTCATTCCGGAGGGAGAAGAAAATATTCTCTATAACTGGATGCTGAATTTCCAGTATATGTCCGATGAATATGTCAGGATGTACCAGGGCTCCAAGCCCGTAGGCGATGGGAAGGAACCGGATATCTACCTGTTTTCCGATCCTCAGTGGAACGGTTCTGACCGTCCCGGTGTTGACTTATCCTGCCTAAGCGATCCGAAATGCCTGTGCTATTTCAATACAGAGCAGAACTGCGCTGCAATCCTGGGCATGAGATACTTTGGTGAGCATAAAAAGGGCACTCTTACTATGGCCTGGGCTCTTGCTAACCGGAACGGATATGCTTCCTGTCATGGAGGACAGAAGAAATACACCTTAAAGGATGGAACTCATTATGTTGCCTCCGTATTCGGATTGTCCGGATCAGGGAAGTCCACCCTCACCCATGCAAAGCACGGCGGAAAATATGATGTTACGGTGCTTCACGACGATGCGTTTGTCATCAACACAGATACCTGTGCGTCGGTTGCGCTGGAGCCTACATATTTTGACAAGACCCAGGACTATCCCACGGGATGCGAAGATAACAAATATCTTCTGACTGTCCAGAACTGCGCCTGCACATTAGATGAAAATGGAAAAATCCAGTTGGTGACAGAGGATATCAGAAACGGAAACGGACGTGCCATCAAGTCTAAATTATGGTCTCCCAACCGTGTGGATAAGATCGGAGAGCCGGTCAATGCTATTTTCTGGATTATGAAGGACCCGACCCTTCCTCCGGTTGTAAAATTAAAAGGAGCTTCCCTGGCTTCGGTTATGGGTGCGACCCTTGCTACCAAAAGAAGCTCTGCGGAGCGGCTTGCAGCGGGAGTAGATCCCAATGCCCTGGTGGTGGTCCCTTATGCCAATTCCTTCAGGACCTATCCTCTGGCAAATGATTATGAGAAATTTAAGAAATTAGTGGAAGAAAAGAACGTAGACTGTTATATCGTCAACACCGGTGAGTTCATGGGCAAAAAGGTTCAGCCAAAGGACACCCTGGGCATTCTGGAGGCCATTGTGGATAAGACAGGGGAATTTAAGCAGTGGGGACCTTTCTCTGATATTGAAATTCTGGAGTGGGAAGGCTTTATTCCTGATCTTGAAGATGAGTATTACAAAGAGCAGTTAAAAGCCCGCATGAAAGAGAGAGTCAGCTTTGTTGAAAAAACAGCCACTTTAAAAGAGGGGTATGATAAGCTTCCGGAGGACGCTTTGGCGGCCATTCAAAAGGTCGTTGACGAATTAAAATAATAAGACCTGCAAGGCTGAAAGGGAATTTTTTTACATGAAAAAAGAATATCTGCTGTTTGATTTAGACGGAACTCTTACGGATTCCAAGGAGGGGATCACCAAATCGGTTCAATATGCTCTTAAGGCTTTTGGAGTTGAGGAGGAGGATTTGGACCGGCTCTGCTGCTTTATCGGTCCTCCGTTAAAGGACAGCTTTATGAGATACTACGGTTTCAGCGAGGAGGATGCGAAAAAAGCAGTATCCGTTTACCGGGAATATTTTTCAGCCAGAGGCCTGTATGAAAATAAGGTTTATGAAGGGGCGGAAAAGGTGCTGCAGTCCCTTCTGGATTCAGGAAAAAAGCTGTATGTGGCTTCTTCCAAGCCGGAGTATTTTGTCCGTAAGATTTTAAAGCATTTTCAAATGGACTCTTATTTCCGGTTTATGGGAGGTTCAGATATGGAGGAAGTGAGGGGACAAAAGGCTGATGTGATCCGTTATGTGCTGGAGGAATGCGGCATCACCGACCGGGACAAGGCGGTGATGATCGGGGACAGGGAGCACGATATTCTGGGCGCAAAAGAAGTGGGAATTGACTCTGTAGGAGTGCTCTACGGCTTTGGAAGCAGACAGGAGCTGGAGGAGGCCGGAGCAGGGGCAATTGCCGAAACGATCTTCGATTTGCCGGCGCTTTTCTGATGGGAGAATTTTTTTGAAATCAAAAAAATAAAAACTGACAAGAAAAGGAACTTGAAAAATAGGCTGAAGTGTTGTATACTAAAAACCATAGAAACAGCTTGAATGTAATTCCTGGGATGTACGACACTCTTACCTTTTTGAACCTACATTATGACATCAGGGATTCCAATATTTTCAGGTGGATGTCAAGCCTCCGTAGCAGTGGAAGGCAAAAACCTGAGTGAGGTTACCCACCTAGCAAAGCTAGGCGTCAATAAGTAAGAACCGGCATTTTGGGGTTACAAAAGAAAAAAGCAGCGAGAAATCGCTGCTTTAACTTTTCTGTACAAAATATAACTAAAATTAAGAGGGTCCATGAACAGAAAAAAATTTATTGGATTTGTGGCCGGAATTCCTCTTCTGGTGATCATTCTCATTATCATCATTTTGATCAGTGAACGGGAACGGTCGGGAATATCAAGAGGTGCTGCTTATAAGTCTGCTGCGCTTCTTCTTTCTGACAGGGAAAGCTGCGAAAAGCTGCTGGCTGATCAGGAACTGGAATACTTTTCGGAAAAGGAAAAGAGTCACTGGTATGTAAAATATATGAATTATCTCTATGCATGGGGCTATCTGGATATAGAGAAAACGCCTGCGGCAAAGGAGACTGCCGAAGGCTTTTTGACGTATGAGGATGCAGAGAACCTGGCGGAAGCCCTGGTTCCCGGATCAGGAGAGACTGTACATAAGGGCGGTAAAAAGCAAAAGGAGCAGATTCCTTCCGGCCAGTGGTGGGATTTATATGAGGTGCTGAGAAAAGAGCTGGATGGGGAAGGCAAGATCACGGAAGTTGAAGTTCTGCTTTACGGAACTCCTGCCAATATAAAAACAGCACCGGCCTGGACGGCTTATACAAGCGGAGGAAGCTTTGGATTTGAGGGCATCAGCCTGGATTCTTACATAGACTGGGAGGTGAAGCTTCTGGTAAAGGGCGGTGAAATCATTGCCTTAAAAGAAGGAGTGACTGATTCTGTTACATATAAAAACGTTTGGCTGACTTCGGGAGAAGGAGATACCTTCCGCATTTATGTGGGATCAGTCATGCGCAGCTTTCCCCTGGAGGCTTCTTTGGGACAGGAGTCGGAATTTGCCAACAACATAGCGGATGTCAGTTTAAAAAGAGGACGCCTTCAGAAGGTTACCTTGAAGAAAAAGAAAATAACGGGCAAGGTGCTGGCTGTTAAGGAGGACTCCATCGAGGTGGAGGGCTACGGCAGCTTAAAGCTGGATAAGGATTTTAAGGTTTACCGGCTGTACGGGCAGCTTGAGGAAAAATCCATATCAGACATTCTGGTAGGATACGACATCCAGGAGTTTGTAGTGGCCCACGGCAGATTAAGCGCAGCCATTTTGGTAAGGGAATTTGACGCAAAGAGTCTGAGGGTTCTTTTGATGAATACCAACTATCAGTCCATTTTTCATCCGGAGGTGACCTTGTCCGCGCAGAGCGGACTATCCCTGAGTTACGGGGAGGAGAGGGTTGAGATTCCGCCTGGTGCAGAGGTAATTATCAATGCTTCTGATGAGCGGCTAAAGGATGGAAGAATTGTGGTATCGCCTTTAGAAGCCAGTGATTCTGTATCCGTCAATTCCATAAACCGGTCTTACGGAACGCCGTATTACGAGGGGACTATTGAGATCAGAAAGGAGCCTGAGGGCCTGCTTCTGATTAATGAGCTTTATCTGGAAAGTTATCTGACAAAGGTGGTTCCCAGTGAAATGCCCGACAATTACGAAAAGGAAGCTTTAAAGGCCCAGGCAGTCTGTGCCAGGACCTATGCCTACCGCCAGATTCAGGGCAACACCTACAGCCAGTACGGCGCCCATGTGGATGACAGCACCAGATTCCAGGTTTACAACAATTTAAATCCAGGGGTAAAGACCGAGGAAGCTGTGCGTGAGACTTATGGAAAGCTTTTATTTTATCAGGAAACACCTATTGAAGCCTTTTATTTTTCCACCTCCTGCGGACATACCACAGACGGAAGCCTGTGGGGAAGCGACCCGGCCCTGTATCCTTACCTGGATGGAAGTCTGCTTCAGGAGAGCAGGGGAGTTTTGAATTTGTCTACCAATTCAGACTTTGATGAATTTATAAAAAACAAGGATTATCCCTCCTATGATTCCTCCTTTCCCATGTACCGGTGGGAAACCACGGTAACCAACCGCCAGTTGGAAGAGGAGATTACAGAAGTTGGCTCCATCTTAAATATCACAGTGACGGAACGGGGCGTGGGAGGAATCGTCAAAAAGCTGAGAGTGGAAGGCTCTGACGGTGTCATGACTATTAACGGCGAAAGCCAGGCCAGGGCAAAACTGGGAAATAAATACATGACCATAACGAAAAAAGATGGGGGTCTGATGAAGAATTTTGATTCTCTTCCCAGCGCCTATTTATCCATTGAAAATGCAGGAGTGGATGACAACAATATCACCACCTTCCGCATATACGGCGGGGGCTACGGCCACGGAGCGGGAATGAGCCAGAACGGGGCCCAGGCCATGGCAAAGGAAGGAAAGGGATATGAGGATATCTTAAAATTCTTCTACTATGGGTCAGAAGTTCGGGAAGCTGAAGCCAGTAAGGAATGAGAATGGCTTTTTCCGCGTAAGATGGTAAAAAATGCAGGAGCAGCATATGCAGGATCAAAAGCTGGAAAATCTGCTCAATCTGGCTCTCAGCGCTTCTCCCGAAGAGAGAGAACGGTCCCTGAACTTAAATGTGGGCTATAATCCGGAGGAAAATTCCTGGGTCGTGATCGTAAAGTATTCCGGGGATATCAGCAATCTTTCCCTGGTTGGAATACGGGTGGAGCCAATGGTAAACGAATATGCCATTTTAACGGTTCCTGAGTCCCTCATCGACTCTTTAAGCGAATTGCCGCAAATTGAATATGTGGAGAAACCAAAGAGGCTGTTTTTTGCTGTTAATCAGGCAAAGGCGGCCTCTTGCGTCAATCTTGTCCAGCAGGGAAGCAGTATTCTCACAGGCCGGGGGGTTTTGGTGGCTGTCATTGACTCGGGAATTGACTATTATCATGAGGATTTCCGCAATCCCGACGGGACCACCAGAATATTATCCCTGTGGGACCAGACCCTGGACCGGGTCTTTACAAAGGAAGAGATTGACCAGGCCCTGAGCACCGGAAGCAGGGCGGAGGCCAGGCGTCTGGTTCCTTCGGTGGATAACAGCGGACATGGCACTGCAGTGGCTTCCATAGCCGCAGGAAACGGAAGGGAAAACCGGGGGCAGTACAGAGGGGTTGCTTTTGAAAGCCCTCTCTTGGTAGTAAAGCTTGGGGTCCCTCAGGAAGCGGGCTTTCCGAGGACAACGGAACTGATGCGGGCAGTGAATTTTGTGGTCAGGGAGGCGGTGGCCCTTCAGATGCCCATTGTCATAAACTTAAGCTTTGGGAATACATACGGCTCTCATGACGGAACCAGCCTTCTGGAAACATTTCTGGATGATATCTCCAATTACGGAAGGACTGTAATTGTGGTTGGAACGGGAAATGAAGGAGTCAGCGGCGGCCACTTATCCGGAGTTTTGACCATGGCAAGCCCTCAGGAGGTGGAGCTGAGTGTGGGAGGCTACCAGACCGGGTTCAGCGTCCAGCTTTGGAAATCCTATGCGGATTTGTTTGATATCAGTATTATAACGCCTTCCGGTGAAATCATAGGCCCTATAAGCAGCAGCCTTGGTCCTCAGACCATTAACTTTGGAAACACCCAAATTCTGCTTTACTACGGAAAGCCGGGACCATACAGCGTGGCTCAGGAGATTTACCTGGAGTTTCTTCCTGCAACCACATTTATTGACAGCGGAATCTGGAGGTTTCGCCTCACTCCAAGGCAGATCGTGGAAGGCAAGTATGACTTCTGGCTTCCCTCTGCGGGGGTGCTGAACCAGTCCACCAGATTTTTAAGGCCAACGCCGGAAACCACCCTGACCATTCCTTCCACGGCTACCAAGGTCATATCTGTGGGAGCCTATGATGACACTTATCAGTCCTATGCGGATTTTTCCGGAAGGGGCTTTACAAGAAGAACCAACCAGGTGAAGCCGGATCTGGCGGCTCCGGGAGTGGGGATCATTGCGGCCAGGACGGGAGGAGGCTATGAGCCTGTGACTGGAACCTCTTTTGCAACTCCTTTCGTAACCGGAGGCGCAGCCCTTTTGATGCAATGGGGAATTGTGGATGGAAGAGATCCTTTCCTGTTCGGGGAAAAGGTGAAAGCATATCTGATCCGGGGTGCAAGACACCTTCCCGGCATCACTTCATACCCCAACCCTGAAGTGGGATATGGAGCCCTGTGTGTGAGTGACAGCCTGCCTGTTTAACACCTGATGCGGTGCGTCCTGTTTGTCTTTGGCTTTCCGTATTTCTGTTTTTTCTCCCGGTCCGGAAATGCGGAAAAAGCCCGGAAACAGGGCGGTAATGGAAAATGCTAATATTTCAATAGGGGGTGTTACAATTACTGAAAATATGGTATAATGTACATTAACTTTGGGCAAAGGATGTGATTGTATGAATATCAGGGAATCCACGGAACAATGGGAAGAAGAATATTTAAGCCCCTATGCCTCTTTCAGTAAGAACAGCAGGGGGAGAGAACGTGAAGAAGCTCCCTGCGATATCAGGACTGCTTATCAGCGGGACAGAGACCGGATTATCCACTGTAAGGCATTTCGGAGGCTGAAACATAAGACGCAGGTTTTTCTGGCTCCTGAGGGAGATCACTACCGGACCAGGCTGACACACACCCTGGAGGTATCTCAGATTGCCAGAACCATAGCCAAGTCTCTGCGCATGAATGAGGATCTGACAGAAGCCATTGCACTGAGCCATGATCTGGGCCATACCCCTTTCGGCCACTCGGGGGAAGCTGTTTTAGACAAGATTTGCTCCGAAGGTTTTGCTCATTACAAACAAAGCGTTCGGGTGGTGGAGATTCTTGAAAAGGAGGGCAAGGGCTTAAATCTCACCTGGGAGGTGAGAGACGGCATATTAAATCACCGCACCAGCGGCCATCCCTCTACATTGGAGGGCTGCATCGTCCGGCTTTCGGACAAAATCGCCTATATCAACCATGATATTGATGATGCCATCAGGGCTAAGATGTTTGTGGAGGAAGACCTTCCGGAATGCTATACCGGTATCCTGGGACACAGTGTCCGGGAAAGGCTTAACAACATGATTCACGATATCATAGACAACAGCTACGGAAAAAAGGAAATCGTCATGTCTCCGGGTATGGAGGAGGCCATGAAGGGGCTGCGCACCTGGATGTTTGAACATGTGTATAAAAGCGATATTCCAAAGGCAGAAGAAGGAAAAGCCCAGCACTTGATCGTCATGCTGTTCCGTTATTACATGGAATACCCGGACATGCTTCCGGAGGAATGCCGGCTGCTGACAGAAGGGCGTGAGGAAAGCCTGGAACGGGCGGTGTGCGATTATATTGCGGGCATGAGCGACAGCTATGCCATAGATAAATTTGAAGAACTGTTTGTCCCGAAAGCGTGGAAGAGCGTTTAGGGATATGAAAATATAAGGAAGGAGGAGTGAGGCTTCATGCGGTACTCAGAAGAAGTGATTGAAGAGGTCCGGAACAGGAACGATATCGTGGACATGGTTTCGGGATATGTAAAGCTTCAGAAAAAAGGGAACAATTATTTCGGTCTATGCCCTTTTCACAATGAAAAATCGCCTTCCTTTTCCGTATCCCCATCCAAGCAGATGTATTACTGCTTTGGCTGCGGAGCAGGCGGCAATGTGATCACCTTTGTCATGGAATATGAAAATTATTCTTTTTCTGAGGCTCTTAAGGTGCTGGCTGACCGGGCGGGAGTGACCCTTCCTGCGGCAGAATACAGCAAAGAAGCCAGAGAGCAGGAGGATCTTAAGTCTTCTCTTCTGGAGATCAATAAGCTGGCGGCCAGTTACTTTTACTATCAGCTGAAAAATCCCCAGGGTGAGGCTGGTTACCGGTATTTAAGGGAACGCCAGCTAAGCGATGAAACCATCACTCATTTCGGCCTTGGATATTCCAATAAGACCAGCGATGATCTTTACCGATACTTAAGGGGCAAGGGCTATGATGATGAGCTTTTAAAGCAGACCGGCCTTGTGACTGTGGAGGAGCGGGGGAGCCGGGATAAATTCTGGAACAGGGTCATGTTTCCCATTATGGATGTAAATAACCGGGTTATCGGATTCGGAGGCCGGGTCATGGGAGCAGGAGAACCGAAATACTTAAACTCCCCGGAAACCAAGCTGTTTGACAAGAGCAGGCATTTGTACGGTCTTAACTATGCCAGGCTTTCCAGGGAAAAGTACATATTGATCTGCGAGGGATACATAGATGTAATTTCCCTTCATCAGGCCGGATTCACCAATGCGGTGGCGTCCTTGGGAACAGCCTTTACGTCCCAGCAGGGACAGCTGTTAAAGCGCTATACGGATAAGGTGGTGCTCACCTACGACAGTGACGGGGCTGGCGTAAAAGCCGCTCTCCGGGCCATTCCGATTCTTAAGGAAGCAGGAGTGTCCATTCAGGTGCTTAACATGGAACCTTACAAGGACCCAGACGACTTTATTAAAAGTATGGGAGCAGAGGCATTCCGTGAGAGAATCAGGGAAGCACGCAACAGCTTTTTATTTGAAATTGATGTGCTGAAGAAGGATTATAAAATGGATGACCCGGAGCAGAAAACCGCATTTTATAACCAGGCAGCCAGAAAGCTTCTGGAATTTCCGGAGGCTCTGGAACGGGATAATTACTTAGAGGCAGTTTCCAGGGAGTACTTTATCAGTTACGAGGATTTAAGGAATCTGGTTAACCGGCTGGGAGCTTCTTTAGGACCGGCCAGAACCGGGACTTCACGGGAGCAGGGGGAGTATGGAAAAGGGCAGCGTAAAAAGGAAAAGGAAGACGGCGTAAAACAGTCTCAAAGGCTGCTTCTCACCTGGCTGATTGAAAATCCTGGTTTATTTGATAAGATCAAGGGAGTGATCACTCCTGATGACTTTATAGAAGAACTGTATCACAAGGCGGCAGAAATGGTTTTTGAGGGACATGCTGCAGGAAATTTAAATCCAGCCGAGATTTTAAATCATTTTATCAATGATGAAGATCAATACCGGGCAGTCGCGGGTCTTTTCCATGCGAGTCTCAATGAGTCCCTGAACAATGAAGAACAGAAAAAAGCGTTTTCGGAAACCATTATGAAAGTGAAAAAAAACAGTCTGGATTATGCCAGCCGCCATGCGTCAGGAATCGAAGAACTGCAAAAAATCATAAAGGAACAGGCTGGACTGAAGGATCTGCATATTTCGCTGGATTAGGGTATACACTATAGGCAGGCTGTGGAAGGATGGAAGAACATGGACGAGAATGTGAAGAAGACGGCAGATAAGGTGACAGGGTCAAAAAAGACAGAGGTGGAGCAGTCTGAGGAGTTTAAGGCAGAGGAGACAGCTGCATTTGAGGAAAAGTTAAACCAGCTTTTCCTTTTGGCAAAAAAGAAACGAAATGTGCTGGAGAATCAGGAAATTCTGGACTTCTTTGTTGGAGAGGAACTGAACTCAGATAAGCTGGATCAAATCTTTGACTTTCTGGAGAACAATAAGGTGGATGTGCTTCAGATTAACGGTGCGGAGATAGAACTGGATGAGGACCTTTTTATAGAAGAGGATATTGAGGAAGAGGAAGAAATCGATGTGGAAAACATTGATCTGTCCGTTCCCGAGGGAATCAGCGTGGAAGACCCTGTCCGGATGTATTTAAAAGAAATCGGAAAGGTTCCTCTTCTTTCAAGTGAAGATGAAATCGAATTTGCCAAGAACATAGAGCTGGGAGATGAAAATGCAAAGCAGAGCCTGACTGAGGCCAATCTCCGTCTTGTGGTCAGCATTGCCAAACGCTATGTAGGCCGGGGAATGCAGTTTTTAGACTTGATCCAGGAGGGGAATTTAGGTCTTATTAAGGCTGTTGAAAAGTTTGACTACAGGAAAGGGTATAAATTCAGTACCTATGCCACCTGGTGGATCAGACAGGCCATTACCAGGGCAATTGCCGATCAGGCCAGGACCATACGGATTCCGGTTCATATGGTGGAAACCATCAACCGCCTGGTCCGCGTATCCAGACAGCTTTTACAGGAGCTGGGACGGGAACCTGTGCCGGAGGAAATCGCTGCAAGGGCCAATATGCCGGTGGAGCGGGTCCGGGAGATCATGAAGGTATCCCAGGAGCCGGTATCCTTAGAAACTCCCATTGGTGAGGAAGAGGACAGCCATTTAGGAGACTTTATCCAGGATGAGCAGGTTATGGTTCCAGCTGACGCAGCCACCTTTACCATGCTTCATGAGCAGCTCATGGAGGTTTTGGATACCCTGACAGAGAGGGAGCAGAAGGTATTGAAACTTCGGTTCGGTCTTGATGACGGGCGTCCAAGAACCCTGGAGGAAGTGGGCAAGGAATTTAATGTTACAAGAGAACGGATCAGACAGATTGAAGCCAAGGCTCTGCGTAAACTGCGCCATCCCAGCAGAAGCAAGAAGCTGAAGGACTATCTGGATGATTGATGATGCAAAAGGTCGTATAAGATGAAATTATCAAAACGTTTGGATACAATCGCTTCCTTTGTACCTGAGGGAAGCAGGGTTGCTGATATAGGAACAGACCATGGATATATCCCTATCCATCTGGTTCAGGAAGGGAAAGCAAAACATGCCATTGCCATGGATGTAAGGGAGGGCCCTCTTTTACGGGCCCATGCCCATATCCGGGAGGCAGGTCTGGAGGGCAGGATTGAAGTCCGTCTCAGTGACGGGCTTTTGAAATTAGAGGAACAGGAAGCCGACTGCGTGGTTATAGCAGGCATGGGCGGAGAATTGATGATACATATTCTGGAAGAAGGAAAAAGGCTGTGGAACCAGATTCCCTTCTGGGTCCTTTCTCCCCATTCAGAAATTGACAAAGTACGCAAATTCCTGCTGGAGCAGGAATTTTTCCCGGAACAGGAGACTATGATAGAGGAGGAAGGGAAATACTACACTGTCATGGGAGTTTCGAGAAGGGGCACAGACAGGGAAAAATATGACCGGGAAATCTTTTACCGTTACGGAAAACAACTGTTGGAATCCAAGTCCCCTGTTTTACTGGAATATTTGACAAAAGAAGAAGAACAGCTTCAGAAAATCCTTGACAGCCTGTCAGAAAGCAGAACCCAGGCAGGAGAAAAGCGTGTCGGGGAATTGAAACAGGAACTGATCTGGAATAAGGAGGCACAAGATGAAATGCGAGGAACTGACGGTCAAACTGGAACGGCTGGCGCCCCTTAGCTGCGCCTGTGACTGGGATAATGTAGGGCTTTTGGCAGGCCGGAGTGATAAAGAGGTAAAAAAGATTTTTATTGCCCTGGATGCCACGGATGAAGTCATCGAGGAGGCGGTTTTGTGGGGAGCAGATATGCTGATCACCCACCATCCTTTGATCTTTAAGCCGTTAAAGCAGATTAATGATAAGGATTTTATCGGAGGTCGGCTGATTAAGCTGATCCGGCATGACATTGCCTATTATGCCATGCACACCAACTTTGATGCCGCACCGGGCTGTATGGCGGATGCGGCTGCCATAAGGCTTGAGCTCACAGATATGGAAATACTGGAGCAGGAAGGCCTGATGGATGGCGGAGAAACGCCTTATGGAATCGGAAAGACCGGATATCTGAAAGAGGAAATGACGGTCAGAGAGGTGGCTGGCCTTGTAAAAGAGCGGTTTAAGCTGCCCTTTTTGACTTTGTACGGAGAGAGAGCCATAGACGGCCCTCTGCGGTTTATAGGAATCAGTCCCGGCTCCGGAGGAAGCATGATAAAGTCTGCTTTAAAAGCCGGGGTAAAAGTCCTGGTGACCGGGGATATCGGACATCACAATGGAATTGATGCGGCTGCAAACGGAATGGCAATTATTGATGCAGGACATTACGGACTGGAGTATCTGTTCCTTGATTTTGTGGAAGAGTACTTAAGGAAAGAAGCGGGAGAGGCTTTTGAAATACGCAAGGCAGAAGTGGTATTCCCCGAAACGCTGATATAAGGAGGAACAGAATGGCTTTTGTAACCATCAACGGAGTAAAAAAGGAGTATCCTTTAGGGACTTCCTATCAGGAAATTGCCAGAGAGCACCAGAATCAGTACGAGGATGAGATTTTGCTGGTCAGCATCAACGGAAAGTTAAGGGAGCTTCATAAATCAGTCCAATTTGACTGCACCATGGAATTTTTGACGGGAAGAGACCAGCCCGGAATTCAGACCTATCACAGAAGTGCCATCTTTCTCACGATGAAGGCCTTTTATGACATGGTGGGTGCGGAGAAAATCGAGAAGGTAACCGTGGATTTTTCCCTGGGAAAAGGATATTATATTGAACCTCATGGAGATTTTGAGCTTACAGAGGATTTAATCAGCCGGGTCAGAGACCGTATGCATGAATATGTAAAACAGGAAATTCCCATTATGAAACGTCATGTGAGCACTGATGATGCCATTGAACTGTTTCATAAGCACCGCATGTATGACAAGGAAAGACTGTTCCGGTACCGCCGGGTTTCCCATGTAAATATCTACAGCATCGGTGGGTTTGAGGATTATTACTATGGATATATGGTCCAGAATACAGGATATATCAAGTATTTTGACCTGGCTTTATATGACGAGGGCTTCGTGCTCATGCTTCCCCAGAAGGAAGATCCGAAAGAAGTTCCGGTATTTGATGCTGAGAAAAAGAAAAAGCTGTTTTCCGTATTGAAGGAAAGTGTAAAATGGGGAGAGCGGCTTAATGTGTCCCATGTAGGAGCTCTTAATGAAGAAATTTCCAAGGGAAATATTAACCAGCTGATTATGATTCAGGAGGCTCTTCAGGAAAAGAAAATCGCTGAAATTGCCCAACGGATTGTCAGTGACCGGACTAAGAAGTTTGTCATGGTTGCCGGGCCTTCCTCTTCAGGTAAAACCACTTTTTCCCACCGCTTGTCCATACAGTTGAGAGCCCAGGGAATGACTCCCCATCCCATTGCGGTAGATGATTATTTTGTAAACCGGGTGGACAGTCCCAGAAATCCCGACGGAAGCTATAATTATGAGTCGCTGGAGTGTTTGGATATCGAACAGTTTAACAAGGATATGACGGCTCTTCTGGCCGGAGAAACGGTGGAAATGCCCCGGTATCAGTTTAAGACGGGGGAAAGAGAGTATAAAGGGGATTATTTAAAATTGGGAGCAGAAGATATTCTGGTTATTGAGGGAATCCACTGCTTAAATGACAAGCTGTCTTATTCCCTTCCCAAGGAAAGCAAGTTCCGGGTCTATGTAAGCGCTTTGACCCAGTTAAACATTGACGAGCACAACCGGATTCCTACGACTGACTGCCGTCTGATCCGCCGGATGGTCCGGGATGCCAGAACCAGAGGTGCCTCAGCCCAGGATACTTTCCGCATGTGGCCGTCGGTGAGACGGGGAGAAGAGGAATATATTTTCCCCTTCCAGGAATCTGCGGATATGATGTTTAACTCTGCCACAGTCTATGAGCTGGCGGTGCTGAAGCAGCATGCAGAGCCGTTGCTTTTTGGTATTCCAAGAGATTCTGCGGAATATGTGGAGGCAAAAAGGGTACTGAAATTCCTGGATTATTTTCTGGGGGTTAACAGCGAAGATATTCCTCATAATTCCATTGTCCGGGAATTTATCGGAGGAAGCTGCTTTAAGGTCTGATGATTGCTTTACAAATGAAAGAATTTATGATAGACTAGTATAGTTTTGAGTAAGACAAATGGCCGCAGCTGCAAAGCCGAAAGGCTGCAGGTGAGGAAAGTCCGGGCTTCGCAGGGCAGGATGCCAGATAACGTCTGGCGGAGGCGACTCCAGGGAAAGTGCAACAGAAATATACCGCCGCATTGCGGTAAGGGTGGAAAGGTGGTGTAAGAGACCACCGCCCTTCTGGTAACAGGAGGGGTCCATGTAAACCCCATCCGAAGCAAGACCGAACAGGAGGCATAAGGCGGCCCGTCTGCCTCCGGGTAGGTCGCTTGAGCCTGCCGGTGACGGCAGGCCTAGATAGATGGCCATTCAATGACATAACCCGGCTTATCGTCTTGCTCAAAACTTTAAAAATTAACCGGCCTTAAGAGAAATCAGGCTGAAAACAAAAGCTGCAAAGACCATGGAAGATAAATTCCATAGGTCTTTTTTGTGATCTTACAAAAGTGCAAGCCATACGGCCGCAGACTTGATATTGCAGTTGAGAAGTGCGGCAATATCAAGTTTAAAGGTCTGCATTACCGTGGCTGGCATGTGTCTTGCTTGGATTTTCTTATTATTCGATGATATATGCCCGGAGAATCTCTCCATAATAAGCAGTATGGTAATCTTTGTTTGAACCATGGAATGAACTGTCCACATCCTGAGGATAGCACTTTTCTCTGTTTTCCTTTGTAATTGCATCAGGGTCTTGTTTTTGCTTGTAGATGACTCTGCATTCCAGGGTAAGGGGAAGTTCCTTGATGGCCGGTACGGAAATAGAATCAGAGTTTTCCAGGGTTAAGTTCAGCTCTTTGATCTTATCAACCTGGTGGCCGGACTTGGTTCCGCAGAAGCCAAGAATTTTTTTGTCAAATTCTCCGTAAGGTATGTTGACCGTAAACTCCGGGTTTTTATCTAACTGGTGCTTTGTGAAACGGTTTTCTCTTACGAAGGTGGTAAAAATCGGCTTTCCCCATTCAATTCCCAGGGTTCCCCAGGAAATAGTCATGGAATTCACCTTATCTCCGTCCTTTGTGGTCACCAAAACTCCTTTTTGCAGTTCCTTCATAATATGATTGGTATAATCAAACAGTTCAATTTCTGTTTTCATTGGGTTAGCCTCCTGATATTTTTATTTTTTATATACTTACTATATTAGTATTAAAAGTAATTTATTGCAAGAATGCATTTTCATCAAAATATTTCCGGGCTTAATAGGAGCTTCAGCAATAATTTCCGGAACATAATGTTTTATGATTTTCTCCGGAAAAGTCCAGGAAGGACACACTGTAGGAAGAATCCTCCTCTTCTGCATGGATTGCCCGGTTGTATATTCTCAGTGCATGTTCAACGGTGATCTCAACGCCGTGATAATAATATAAAGTAGCCTGCGTATGGGAAACTACGCTTTCTATCAGCAGCCTTGCATCATGGTTTTCAAATAATATTTCATTTAAGTTATTTCTTGTGATCATCATACGCCGGTCTCCTTTTGTCCAAGAACAAGTGTTCGTTTGATGGTTAAAAATTAAAACCACAGCCAGTGGTTCTAATCGGATATTCTATTGGTATTATAACATAGATTTATTGTAAATGCAAACATATGTTCTGATTTTTTTTGAAAAAAATTATTTTCCTGCAACTTTTTGATTTATTGAAAAAGTACGGTGACAAAGGGCGGGCAACATGGTAAAATAACGTTTGTGCCTCCCAAAGGGCGGCGCAATATTCGTATAAAGGATGAAGATTATGGAAACTGATATGACAAAGGGCAGTCCGCTTCCGATTATTTTAAGGTTCATGCTTCCCTTGATGATCGGAAACATGTTCCAGCAGCTTTACAATATGGCGGATACCATTATTGTGGGCCGTTTTGTGGGCCCTGATGCCCTGGCTGCGGTAGGTTCCACAGGAACCATCATGTTTCTGGTTCTCGGCTTTTCCCAGGGTATGAGCACAGGATTTTCCGTTCTCACCAGCCAGCGGTTTGGGGCGGGAGATGAAAACGGGACAAAGAGGTCGGTGGCCAACGGAATACTTTTATCCGCATTTGTTATCATTATTATGACTGCTTTAAGTCTTTCCGGAATGAGATCTCTTCTCAGGCTTATGAATACTCCTGAGAACATTATGGAGGATGCGTATACTTATATATCTGTCATCTGCATGGGAATTGTGGCAAGTGTATTTTACAATCTGCTTTCCTCTTATCTGCGTTCAGTGGGAAACAGCCGGATTCCTCTTTTCTCCCTGATCCTTTCTGCTTTCTTAAATGTGGCGCTGGATTTTTTCTTTATTATAAATTTAAATATGGGAGTTGCAGGAGCGGCATGGGCCACCAATATCTCCCAGGGGATATCGGCAATTCTCTGTATCGTATATATTTACAAAAAGGTCCCGGTTCTGACTCCGGAAAAAAAGCACTGGAGGCTTGATAAATGGGATACAAAGCGGCAGCTTTCCATAGGAATTCCAATGGCACTCCAGTTTGGAATAACGGCTTCGGGAACCATAGTCATGCAGTCCGCCATTAACCTGTTCGGCTCCACCGCAGTTGCGGCTTATACTGCTGCCAATAAATTCCAGAACCTGGTCATGCAGGGAATGATTGCCATGGGGCAGACGATGGCTACTTATTCCGGCCAGAACTTTGGAAAGGGAAATATAAAAAGAATCCGCCAGGGTGTCAGGCTTGCTTTGGGGACCACTATGGTCTACAGCCTTCTTTGCTCTGTTCTGGCTGTCACAGGACTTCCCTTTATATTAAAGCTGTTTTTCTCAGGAGAGGTGGATATTGCCGATATGCTGCCCTGGGCAAAGACCTATATTTATATATGCGCAGCTTTTTATATCCCTCTTTCCACGATTTTTATATTCAGAAACACCATGCAGGGCTGCGGATACGGATTTCTGCCCATGATGGGAGGAGCGGCGGAGCTTTTAGCAAGGCTGGTTATGGCGGCTTTTGCCATCGGATTTTTAAACTATCCCCTGGCCTGTGCCTGCGATCCGGCGGCCTGGATCAGCGCTTCTTTATTTACCGGAATTGCATACCGTCATATTATGAAAAAGAATCTCACTGCCTCAGAAGCTGCTTCAGACGGCTGATTTTTTTTCTGGTTTTAAATTTCTTAATTTATTATTGATTTATAGATTAATATTTAGTATATTATGTAATAGATTATCTTAGGCGGAAACGAAAGGGGAATCAAGATGATAAAAGTAGCTGTAGATGCCATGGGCGGCGACTATGCACCGGTTGAAATGGTGGCGGGCGCTGTAGAGGCTGTAAACGCGAATAAAGAGATCCGGGTTCTCTTAGTAGGGCAGGAGCATATTGTATCGAAGGAGCTTGAAAAGCATACCTACTCAAAGGACCAGATACAGATTGTGAATGCGTCAGAGGTAATCGAAACGGAAGAACCTCCGGTTAACGCCATACGAAAGAAGAAGGATTCTTCCATCGTTGTGGGAATGAATCTGGTAAAACAGAAGGAGGCGGATGCGTTTGTTTCAGCCGGCAGCTCAGGAGCTATCCTGGTTGGCGGTCAGGTCATTGTCGGGCGGATAAAAGGTGTGGAAAGACCGCCGTTAGCCCCCCTTATCCCTACGGAAAACGGAGTTTCCTTATTGGTGGACTGCGGAGCCAATGTGGATGCCCGTGCCTCACATCTGGTACAGTTTGCCAGAATGGGTTCTCTATATATGGAGCATGTGGTGGGCATTAAAAATCCCAGAGTGGCGATTGTCAACATCGGTGCAGAAGAGGAAAAGGGCAATACGCTTGTGAAGGAAGCATTTCCGCTGTTAAAGGAATGCAAAGACATTCATTTTACCGGAAGCATTGAGGCCAGAGAGATTCCCAGGGGCGGTGCAGATGTCATTGTTTGTGAGGCGTTTGTGGGCAATGTAATCCTGAAACTTTATGAAGGAGTGGGAGCAACTCTCATAAGCAAGGTAAAGAGCGGCATGATGGAAAGCTTGAGAAGCAAAATCGGAGCCCTGCTTGTAAAGCCTGCTTTAAAGAAAACCTTAAAATCCTTTGACGGTTCCCAGTACGGAGGAGCACCGCTTTTAGGGCTCAACGGCCTGGTGGTGAAGACTCATGGAAATTCAAAGGCAACAGAGGTGAAGAACTCCATACTTCAGTGCGTAACCTTCAAGGAACAGGGAATTAATGATAAGATAAGAGAAAGTCTTGGAATTGAAAATGAAAGAACGCCCTCCGGGCATACCGCTATGCCTGAAAACCATGGGCAAGAGTAGGGAAATCAAGAATAGGAGAGAGGAAGGAAAAGAAATGGAATTTGAGAAGTTACAGAATATTATTGCAGAGATATTGAATATTGAGGCTGATGAGGTGACTATGAACGCAACATTTGTAGACGATCTTGGCGCTGATTCCCTTGATGTGTTTCAGATCGTTATGGGCATTGAGGAGGAATTTGATATTGAAATTCCGACTGAAGTGGCAGAAAACATCGTAAGTGTCAGTGACGCAGTAGAACAGATCAAGAATGCTTTAAATTAATAGATGTGGGTGCTGCCGGGACTTTCAGGTCTGTATGCAGCACCTTATTTTATAATGAGGGTTGAAAGGAGTATCGAATGAGCAGGAATTTAAAAGAACTGGAAGAGCGTATCGGATACGTTTTTTCGGACAAGCAGCTGATGAAACGGGCCGTGACCCACAGCTCCTATGCAAACGAGCACCGTTTAAGCAAGATGGAATGCAATGAAAGGCTGGAGTTTTTAGGAGACTCTGTGCTGGAGGTGGTTTCCAGTGATTGCCTGTATCACAAGTATCCGGAGAAACCGGAGGGGGATTTGACTAAAATACGGGCCAGCATTGTCTGTGAGCCGACTTTAGCTTACTGTGCCGAGGCGTTAAAGCTTGGGGAATATCTTCTTCTTGGCAAGGGCGAGGAAGGAACCGGCGGACGGGGGCGGGCATCAATTGTGTCGGATGCCATGGAAGCGCTCATAGGAGCCATTTATCTGGACGGTGGTTTTGCTAATGCAAAAGAGTTTATCCTTCGTTTCATCATGAATGATCTGGAACATAAACAGCTCTTTTATGATAGCAAGACTATCTTACAGGAGATCGTACAGGGCAGGACAGATGAACCCTTAAGCTATGAGCTTTTGCAGGAGAAGGGGCCGGACCATAACAAAGTGTTTGAAACCCAGGTTCTTATCGGCAAAAAGGTCATCGGAAAAGGGGCCGGAAGGACGAAAAAGGCAGCGGAACAGGTGGCTGCCTATCACGGAATTCTGGAGCTTAAGAGCATGGAGGCGGTTCCTGCGGGAAAGAAAGGGTAACTATGTATCTGAAAAGCATTGAGGTACAGGGCTTTAAATCATTTGCCAATAAGATCATCTTTGATTTTCATAACGGAATCACAGGAATTGTAGGACCCAACGGCAGCGGCAAAAGCAATGTTGCCGATGCTGTGCGCTGGGTTTTGGGAGAGCAGAAGGTAAAACAGCTTCGAAGCTCCAACATGCAGGATGTGATTTTTTCCGGAACTGAGATGAGAAAACCCCAGGGCTTTGCTTATGTGGCAATCACTCTGGACAACTCAGACCATCACCTTGCCATTGATTATGACCAGGTGACGGTTTCCAGAAGAGTGTACCGCTCCGGGGAAAGCGAATATATGATCAACGGGAGTGCCTGCCGTTTAAAGGATATTTATGAGCTGTTTTATGATACGGGAATTGGAAAAGAAGGCTACTCCATCATCGGACAGGGGCAGATCGATAAAATCTTAAGCGGAAAGCCGGAGGAGCGCAGAGAGCTGTTTGACGAGGCGGCCGGAATTGTGAAGTTTAAGCGCAGAAAGGCTATTGCCCAGAAAAAGTTAGAAGATGAAAAACAAAATCTGGTTCGTGTCAGCGACATCCTCTCAGAGCTGGAAAAGCAGGTAGGTCCCCTCGCCAAGCAGTCTGAATCGGCAAGGGAATACCTTCGTTTAAAGGAAGAACTGAAAAAGTACGATGTCAACCAGTTTTTAATGGAAACGGAAAGCCTGCGAATTCAGATTAAGGAGAGCGGGGAAAAGGAAGCCATTGTTTCCAGGGATCTAGAAGAAACAAGGCAGATATCAGAAGGAATACGGGAAGAATACGAAGCGCTGGATGCCTCTTTGACAGAGCTTGATGAGTCCATTGACCGGGCCAGGAATGAAAAGAATCAATCCGACATGGCAATGGGAAACTTAGAAGGCCAGATCAACGTATTGAGGGAGCAGATCAATACGGAGCAGATGAATGCAGAGCATATCGCAGGGCGTATCCGCACCATACATACCGAAGTTGAGGCTAAAACCGCCCAGTCTGCCTCTTATGAGGAGGAACGGTCTCAGATCGCCGTACAGGTAAAGGCGGCGTCAGAAAGGCAGAAAGAAGCAGAAGCTGCCTTAAATGAGTCGGATGAAAAAATCCGTCTTCTGGAACAGCAGATTGAAGAGGGAAAAGGCGGCATCATTGGAATCCTCAATGAAAAAGCTTCCTTCAGTGCCAGACAGCAGCGGTATGAAACCATGTTGGAGCAGGTAGATGTACGGCGTTCCGAGGTCTGCCAGAAGCTGTTGAAATATAAGAGCGATGAGTCGGAGCAGGACGAACGGCTGGCAGCCCTTGAAAGGGAGGCCGGTGAAATCGAGTCGGCAATCTCTGAAAGGGATGAAGCCAGAGCCTCCAGCGAAGCCAGGACAGAGGAATTGGAACAAGAAGTCCGCAGGCTTAATAAAAATTTAAACAACAAGCAGCAGGAATACCACACCAGCTATACCAAGCTGGAATCCCTCCGGAATATTGCAGAGCGGTATGAGGGCTACGGCGGCAGCATCCGCAAGGTCATGGAGGTAAAGGACCGGATTCACGGCATTCACGGAGTTGTTGCAGATTTAATTACAGTGCCTAAAAAGTATGAGATCGCCATTGAGACCGCACTTGGCGGAAGCATCCAGAATGTTGTGACGGATTCCGAGCAGACAGCCAAGCATCTGATTGAATATTTAAAGAAAAACCGGTTTGGGCGGGCGACTTTTCTTCCCCTTACCAGCATTGGAAACAAGAATTCCTTTCATCAGGAAAAAGCCCTGGCAGAGCCGGGTGTTCTGGGCCTTGCCAGTTCTTTGGTAGAGGCAGACCCCCAGTATGAAGGCCTTCTCACCTACTTATTAGGGCGGGTGGTGGTGACAGAGACCATTGACCACGCCATTGCCCTGGCAAAAAAGTTTCAGTATTCCCTGCGGATCGTAACTCTGGAAGGAGAACTGATCAGCGCAGGCGGTTCCATGACAGGCGGCGCCTTTAAAAATACCAGTAATTTGCTGGGACGGAAAAGGGAAATGGAGGAGCTGGAAGAAGCCTGTACAAAAGCTCTTGTTGATGTGGAGCGGCTGGAAAAGGATTTGGTGATGAACGAGGGACTTCTGGCAGAAAGCCGGGAAGAACTTGGAAAAATACAGACAGAAATACAGCAGCTTTATTTAAAACAAAATACGGTTAACTTAAGCATGCGCCGGGCAGAAGAAAAGAAGGCGGAGATAAAAGAATCCTATGGAGATCTGGAGCGGGAAAACGGCCAGCTTGAAGACCAGATACGGGAAATAAGTGCCAGCAGGCAGGACCTTTCTGAAGCAGTGGGAAGGCTGGAAAAGCAGAATTTGGAAACCTCAGACCAGCTGGAAAGCTTTCAGCACCTTTTGGAAACAGCCAGGGCGGACCGGGAACAGCATTATAAAAATTTATCCGCAATTCAGATGGAGGCTTCCGGGCTAAAGCAAAAGGATGATTTTGAACAGGAAAATATCCGCCGTGTGAAGGAAGAAATCCGCCGCCTGGAGGATGAACTTTGCGGTCTTTCAAACGGTACTACCGATTCCAACCGGATCATCGAAGAAAAGCAAGGAGAAATCCAGGTTCTGAAAGAGCGGATTGAAGAGGCCAAAGCCCGGGCAGAGATACAGGAACAGCTTGTAAGGGAAAAGGCTGCTGTCAGGGAAAGTAAATCCAAAGAGCAGAAGGAATTATTCCGGAAGCGGGAAGAACTGACAGAACGGATCAGTCTTTTGGATAAGGAATTGTTCCGCCTGCAAAGCCAGAAGGAAAAGCTGGAGGAACGGCTGGAAGGCCATGTGGATTACATGTGGAGCGAATATGAGCTGACCTTTTCAACGGCAGAGGCTTTGCGGAATGAGCAGTGGACCTCTCTGCCTCAGATTAAATCCATGATCGTTTCCCTGAAAGAGGATATCCGAAAGCTTGGTCATGTCAATGTCAATGCCATTGAGGATTATAAGGAAATATCCGGACGATATGAATTTATGAAAACCCAGCACGATGATCTGGTGGCTGCAGAAGGCACGCTCTTAAAGATCATTGAAGAACTGGATACAGGAATGCGAAGACAGTTTGAAGAAAAATTCCGGGAGATCCGTCAGGAATTCGATAAGGTGTTCAAGGAATTGTTCGGAGGCGGACGGGGAACCTTAGAATTGGTGGAAGAGGAGGATATTCTGGAGGCAGGAATCCAGATCATATCCCAGCCTCCCGGAAAGAAGCTCCAGAACATGATGCAGCTTTCGGGAGGGGAAAAAGCTTTGACTGCTATTGCCCTTTTGTTTGCAATCCAGAACTTAAAGCCATCTCCTTTCTGCCTTTTGGATGAGATTGAGGCGGCTCTCGACGATTCCAACGTGGACCGTTTTGCAAAATATCTGCATAAGCTGACAAAATATACGCAGTTCATTGTCATTACCCACAGGCGCGGTACCATGGTGGCTGCGGACCGCCTGTATGGAATTACCATGCAGGAAAAGGGCGTTTCAACGCTAGTATCTGTTAATCTGATTGAAGAAGATTTAGAAAGTTAAGGAGACCGACTATGGGTGAAAAAAAAGGATTCTTTGGAAAGCTGGTAGCTGGACTGCAAAAGACAAGGGATAATATCATCTCAGGAGTTGATTCCATTTTCAGCGGCTTTTCAGCCATTGACGATGATTTTTATGAAGAAATAGAAGAAATCCTGATTATGGGAGATTTGGGAATCCAGACTACAACGTCAATTGTAGAGGATTTGAGAAGGAAGGTTAAGGAAAACAACATCAAGGACCCGGCAGAATGCAAACAGCTCCTTATGGACAGCATTATGGAACAGATGGATCTGGGAGAAAATGCCTATGAATTTGAAAACCGGAAATCCGTCCTTTTAATCATCGGTGTAAACGGAGTGGGAAAAACCACTTCCGTGGGAAAGCTGGCAGGGCAGATGAAGGATGATGGAAAAAAGGTGATCGTTGCGGCGGCTGATACCTTCCGTGCGGCAGCCATTGACCAGCTGACGGAATGGGCCAGGAGAGCAGGGGTTGATATTATTGCCCAGCAGGAAGGCTCTGACCCGGCAGCCGTTGTCTTTGATGCTGTGGCTGCAGCCAAATCAAGGCAGGCCGATATTTTAATATGTGATACGGCAGGCCGTCTGCACAACAAAAAGAACCTGATGGAAGAGCTTAAGAAGATCAACCGGATCATTGACAAGGAATATCCGGAAGCCTACCGGGAAACCCTGGTGGTATTAGATGGAACCACCGGGCAGAATGCTCTTGTGCAGGCCAAGCAGTTTATGGAAGCAGCAGATATTACCGGCATTATTCTGACAAAGCTGGACGGAACAGCCAAGGGAGGCATTGCAGTTGCCATCCAGTCTGAGCTGGGAATTCCTGTAAAATACATTGGAGTCGGAGAAAAGATTGATGACCTGCAGAAGTTCAACGCAAAGGAATTTGTAAATGCATTGTTCCACGTAGAAGAGAAAGAAGAGGCGTAACGTATGTTGACATTGGAAAGGTTTGAAGAAGCATCAGAGGTTGTTAGCAAAATCACCCTGGAAACAAAGCTCATATACAGTGAATATTTTTCCGCTCAAACCGGGAATAAGATTTTTTTTAAACCGGAAAACCTTCAGTATACCGGTGCTTATAAGGTGAGAGGCGCCTATTATAAAATCAGTACCTTGACAGAGGAAGAAAAGGCAAAGGGATTGATTACGGCTTCCGCAGGCAATCACGCCCAGGGTGTTGCATATGCGGCCAAGCTGGCAGGCATTCCTGCAACCATCGTCATGCCTACCACAACTCCCCTGATGAAGGTGAACCGGACAAAAGGCTATGGAGCAAAGGTTGTTTTAGAAGGCGATGTATTTGATGAAGCCTGCGACCATGCCTATAAGCTTGCAGAGGAACTGGGGCTTACCTTTGTCCATCCCTTTAATGATCTGGAGGTGGCTACCGGACAGGGAACCATTGCTATGGAGATTGTCAAGGAGCTTCCCACTGTTGATTACATTCTGGTTCCCATCGGCGGCGGTGGCTTGTGCACAGGAGTTTCTGTTTTGGCAAAAATGCTCAATCCCAAAATCAAGATCATCGGTGTGGAGCCGGCAGGCGCCAACTGTATGCAGGAATCCCTGCGCCAGGGAAAGGTGGTTGAGCTGCCGACAATCAATACCATTGCTGACGGTACTGCGGTAAAATGTCCCGGAGACAGGATTTTCCCCTACATTCAGGAAAATGTGGATGAGATCATCACCATTGAAGACTCTGAGCTGATTGTGTCATTTCTCGATATGGTAGAAAATCATAAAATGATTGTGGAAAATTCCGGACTTCTGACCGTTGCTGCATTAAAGCATATGAAGGCAGATAATAAAAAGGTGGTTTCCATCTTAAGCGGCGGAAATATGGATGTGATTACCATGGCTTCTGTTGTTCAGCATGGACTGATTCAGAGAGACCGAATCTTTACCGTATCCATTCTTCTTCCCGACAAACCGGGCGAGCTGGCAAAGGTTTCCACCCTTCTTGCAAAGGAGCAGGGCAATGTAATCCGCCTGGAGCATAACCAGTTTATCAGCATAAACAGAAACTCTGCCGTAGAGCTTCGGATTACTCTGGAGGCATTTGGAACAGAGCATAAGAATTCTATTATGGCAGCTCTTATGGCTGAAGGTTACAGGCCTAAGCTGGTGAAGTCAAAGGGAACTTACTCAGAATAAGATTGATTTAATGATAAAAGACAGAAGCAAAATAAGATCATTTTAATGATTCTTTTGCTTCTGTCTTTTGAGATTTTAACGAATTTTAAATTACAACTGGTCCAGGGCCTTCTGCACTTTTTTCATCATACGAACTGAGACCGTGTAGGTTTCTTTGTTATTCATGGTAATGACTGCATCTTCCCTGGAAAAAGAAGCCACGTGTTTGAGGTTTATGATGGCGGACCGGCTGCACTGGCAGAAGGAAGGGCTTAAGGCTGCCTTTAATTCCTTTAAGGAGCCTGGTATCTGCCGGATTCCGGTTTTGGTATGAATGGTAATTTTGTGGTAATCATCTCCGCTGGTGACAGCAACAATATCATTCTGGTCCAGAACCAGAGAGGTTTTATCAATCTTTATGGATAGCAGCCTGTCAGAGGACTCCAGCTGGATTTTGTTATTTCTTTCTGCATTTTGTATACAAGCACAAATCTGTTCAGCCAGCTTCTTGAAGTCATCCTTTGCAATGAAATCCATGGCTTCTACTTTGTAGCGGAATGTAAGAACAGCCATTTCGCTGTGAGTGGTTACAAAGACAATGTATCCACGGGGATCGTACTTGCGTATTTCCTGAGCAAGCTCAATTCCGTTTTTCTCTGCCTTCAAATCAATGTCGAGAAAATAAAGCCCTGTAATATTGGAATGTTTTCTCATGTAAAGCAGTTCTTCCGGGCTTGAAGTGGAGCAGTAGAGCTGGGATTCTGTCAAGTTCATCAATAAATACTTTTTTATAATATTTTCCCAGTTCCCTAATTGTTTCTTGTCATCTTCACAAAGGTATATTTGGATCATTTTTTACTCCCGGGCAATCGTCTGCTTTAAGATCAGTTCCTGTGTGAAATAAGGCTCTTCATAGTTCGTGTTCCAAAGGACGTTTCTATAATTTTTTAACACCATATCTACATTAAAAAGTCCAATTCCCCTGTCTTCGCCTTTTGTTGAAAATTCATGGCTGCGGAGATTGGCTATGGAATAGGGCAGGGGAAGGGCGGTGTTTTGAATGATGAGATAGAGGTCGCCATCCTTATAAAGCATGCAAAAACGCACTTCTTTTTTCTCTGTTTCCATAGCAGCCTCCATGGCATTATCTAAAAATATACCGGCAACCCGGCACAAATCCAGACAGTCCATAGGTAATTGATCAATAGTCTCCTGCAGTTCTATTTCCAATCTGATTCCTGTTTCTATCATATAGACGAATTTGGAAGAAAGGAGACTTTTCAGGGCAGTATCTTTTATGCAGGAAAGGAGGCCCAGCTTAGTATCTGACACTGTAAATGAGTGACTGATGGGAAGGATACTTTTTTCGTAATATTCCTTTAGTCCTTCCATATGGTTTTCGTTCATAAATTCTGACATGGTGCTGAGTATGTTTATGTAGTCATGCTTGAATTTACGCATAGCGACATAAGAGCTTTCCACACGTTCTGTGTAAACACGAAGATTTTCAAACTGTACCATGCGGTGTTTGTATGTCTGTTCTTTTATGGCGACTTTGTAAACGGAGTACATGAGAAATACTGTGATTATGAACAGCAGCATGAAAATGATTCCGTTTAGTGCAATGACACCGTAGTTGTAGCCGAGGCGTTCTCCGTAGGAGAAGTTGAATATATAAAGTAATACCATAAGAAAAAGGTCGATAAAAATGGTTTTTAGCAGATAAGGGTCGCTAAAATACTTTGTGATATTCAGCTTTTTATGTAAGTGGTTTCCGATCAATTTTGTTGTGATTCCGCAAAATATGCAGTAGACACAAGAAAAAGTAATAAGTAAAATGTGGTTTTTTACCAGTGCCTCCATGTCCATTTTAAGGATAAAGCCTGTTGCCCACATGAATATATAATTAAAGGTAATTGTATAAAAATAGCCAAATAGATAACAGGACAAATTTAGAAAACGATTTTCAGCAAATAAGTACATTAAAAGCATAAGTCCTGAAAAGGTGATGAATGTACTGGCTTGTCCATAAATTTTATTAAGAAGGAAGATGGAGCCAAAAGCATATAAAAATATAATCAATCGTTTAAGGATTGCTAATTTATTAGGTAGCAAATGTACGCAGAAAAAATAATTACATAATGCCCCTGTAAATGTATAAATAAAATAAGTCATGGGATCTCTCCTTAACGGTAGATGTATGGATATATTTTACATTGTTATAAATAGAAAGTAAAGAGAATTGTATTAAAAACAAAATCATTTTACGTTTAGGAAGAAAAACGATACGGAAATTGCAAAAATATTTTGTTGGATTAAAAATGTGATAATATACTAGCAAAAGGTGGTGATAAAATGAGCATTTCTCAAATTGCTGTCGGTTTTTGCGATTGGTTAAATAAGATAAGTCCCAAAAGTCCAGAAGAGAATGAAGCAATTCAGTATGGCATGGAGTTACTCCTGGATAACGTTATAAAAATTATTGTTATTTTATTTATCGGAATTGTCTTAGGAAAAGGATTTGAGACAGTTGTGGTTTTGTTTGCATTTTGCGGATTGAGATTGCAGGCTGGCGGTATTCATGCAAAAACAGGATGGGGATGTGGAATCAGCATATTTCTGATTTGGGCAATATCAATTTTGGGAGATGTATTTTTTGATATAAAGGCATGGCTTTTGCCATATATCTATATTGTATCCATACTTATTATTGCTTACTGCGTCCCAAGGACAATGAACATTGAATATTTTAGTTCACAGGATAAATTTAGGAAAAAGGTGTATTCTACCATTTTTTTGACTTTACTTATGACGGTTGCTTTTTTAAATCCGGCTCTTAGAGGACTGATTATCTACCCAGTTATTTTGGAAGTTCTAACATTGCTTCCTAAAAATAAAATAAATGTCAAAGGAGAAAACACATGATGAAAAAGATGGCAGCAGAAAAGCTACAAAAAGTGTTAGCGAAAGTATCCATTAATTCAATAGGGAGAAGCATCCCTGCTACAATTTATGAGAGAAAAATTCCAGAAGCAGTATTAAAAATGCGTAAAGAAAATTCCAAATAAGGAATTTCACTGCTGCTGACGTATGACGTTAAATCAATGGTAAAATATATTCTGTTTACAAGGGATTATTTATAGAACATATGATTTATAAAAGGTTTTAGAGTGAAATCAAAGTTGTGCGAAAGCGGCAAGGAATCATTTAAACTCAGATGCTGACATAGATAATAAGGGGATTTTGGATACATAATAAAATTATAAGAATATCATCCTGCTATCTCAGGTAATCCAGGTTTAAATTGGTTCAGGGGAGGAAAAATTGAGGATTAAATATAATTTTTTGCTGAAACTGATTCGGAATCAGAAAAGCGAAAGAATTCAAATTGCACCATGAGCAACTTTGAAAAAACAAATATTGTATGAAAAGCTCTTTGAAATGCTGAGTTAACCTTTATTTTAAAGAGCCATTCATGCAAAAGGGGAAACGGGAATAGAAAAAAAGCTTAAACAAGTGATTTCTATGAAATGATATAGATTCAGCTAATACGGGAGAATATGTGGATGGAATTAAAGATAGTTGGAAAAATTGTAAAACTGGAAAAGAAGATGAACACTGCTCTTACCCGAAGACGAATTCTGGCAAGGCGCAGAGGGAGGAAGCTTATTCCGGATGAATATTTCATTGAGGTTATATCAACCACTATACCGGAAAGAAAAGAAGGACAGATGTTTTTCTAGAAAATATTTGCGAAACAGGCGCGGAGAAATCACCGGGAATTAGGTGATTTTTCTTCGTTTTATACTGTTAATGCATGCCAATCGCATTTCTGGCTATATGGGAAAATGGGATAGTACAGGCTTTGAGGACAAGCTGCAAGCTGCTGATTGGCGGCGCCAAGGCTGCAAGCGAAATAATACAGATTGAGTGGAAGATTTGATGATTTATCCTTGTATTGACAAATAAACTCGAGAAGGATATAATTTCATCAAATAAATGGTTAATAACTGGAGAGGAGGAGATTATGAGAAATGTATTTCGCAACAAAGTCGCGGCGATATCCAGCTATTTGGAAATCATCTTGTCCGTTGTTATCCTGGTTGGAATAACTATTATGTCTGTCCAGCTCATATTAGATATTGTGATGATCGTTCGTGGTATTTCAAACGCTTCTATGGCTATTCCTTTTGAAAAATTCATGGGAGATGCTTTGAAGTTGATTATCGGGATCGAGTTTGTAAAAATGTTGATCAACCACACACCGGAAAGTGTGATTGAGGTACTGCTCTTTGCAATGGCACGTAAACTGATCGTTGGTTCATCCAGCAGCCTGGATGTGGTGATCGGTATAGGATCCATTGCTGTTTTATTTGTGGTGCGCCGTTTTCTTTTTGATAAGCAAGAGAAATCCCTGCTCTGTCAGGAGCGGGAAGGTACATAGGAATTACAAAAAAGATAGGGTGTGAGACAAAAGAGTCTCAAACTCTATCTTTTCTTATGCTTGATTTATAGGATTTGCCGAAGATGTTCCGTGTTTTCAGGGTTAAGGGGATGCATGCTTTTTACTAACATTCTTCTAAAAGTATTTTAGGCTCTGCCACCATGGAATAATTGGTGTGGTAAATTACAAAGCCGGGAGCCGATCCAGCCACTTTTTTAATGTGTTTTTTCTGAATGTAATCAATTTCCACTTTATCATTTCCCCGCCCTTTGGAGTAATAGGCGGCTAAGGCTCCGGCCTCTTCATATGCCCGGTCAGGCAGCTCTTTTCCCTCTGTTTTTAGAATTACATGGGAACCTGGAGTTCCCTTGGCATGGAACCACCAGTCGTTGCCGGTTGCCACTTTAAAGGTCAGTTCTTCATTCTGATAGTTATTTTTTCCCACATAGATATGGAAGCCATCAGAAGAAACATAGTGAAATGGCTTGCTTGTGATTTTAGGCTTCTTGTCCCCGGCACGGCGATGCTTGATGTAGCCGTATTCCATCAATTCTTCTTTGATCTGCACCAGATCATCTTCTATTAAAGCAATATCCAGGGCAGTGCTGACAGATTCCAGATGATCGATTTCCCGTCTGGTCTCTGCAATTTGATCTGTCACAGCCTCAAAGGTCCGTTTCAGCTTGTTGTATTTGTCAAAATACTTCTGGGCATTTTCTTTGGCTGATAGCTGGTCATCCAGAGGGATGGTAATATCCTCATTGGTATAATAGTTGAGACAGGTGAGTTTCTTTTCCCCGCCTTCCAGCTCATACCCATAAGTGTTTAAAAGCTCTCCGTAAATCTTGTATTTATCCTTTTTTTCCGTATCCTTTAACTGCTTTTCCTGCAAATCATATTTTTTGTAATTCCGTTCCAGGGCTGTCTGGACGATTCTTCTTAAATCTGCGGATTTTTGCCGGATGCGGGTTATGGTGTTTTTCGATGCATAGTAATTTTCCAAAAGACTGCTGACCGAGTCAAAAGCTTCTGCTCTGTAGCCGTCCCCCTGATAACAGGTTAAGGGGAGGGAGGAAAATTCCACCGGCTCCTCCTGGCGGTATACGATGTTAGGGGAAAATTGCCCCTGCCTTACATCCTCCATCATTAAGGAAAACATCCTATATAAATGAACCAGTTCCAGTTCTGTCATTTCATTGGCAGAATGATCCCCGTCAATAGAAGCCAGATGGCAGAGTTCATGGCTCATAATAGGACTTATTCCAGTCAGCTTCATATACAGGGCCTTTTGGAGGGGAGAGGCCGTATGGCCGATCACGTCAATAAATTCCTCCTGGGTAATGGTAAGAGGATCTTTTTTATCCATAGTCTGAGGGATAAAGTAGGTTCTTCCGGGAAGAACCTCACGGACAGAGCTGACCTGGGCGGAAATATGCTTGATACTGTCCAGTATCATGTCTTCCTCATTACAGAAGATGATATTGCTGTGCTTGCCCATAATTTCCACGATTAATTTTTTTGTCCGCCTGTCACCCAGCTCGTCTAAGTGTTCCACTTCCATACAGAGAATTCTCTCCAGGCCGGGCTGGCTCACCCGCATGATGCGCCCGTTTCCGATGTGTTTTCTCAAAAGCATACAGAAATTGGGGGCGGTCATGGGGCTTGGTTTGTTGGCTTCCGTGAAATAAATCAGCGGGAGACTGGCGCTGGCTGAAATTAAGAGTCTCCAGGTGTTTTTTTGATTTTTAATTGTAAACAGCAGTTCATCCTTTTCCGGCTGGGCGATTTTGGCGATTTTTCCACCTTCAAGCCGGTCTTTCATTTCTGCCGTCAGATTTGCCATAACGATTCCGTCTAATGCCATTGTCTGTTTCCTCCGGTAAATAGTAGGGATAGTATACCATAGAATCTGTGTTCTGTAAAATTTAAAACTATTTGACTTGTTTTTTATTATGACTTATAATGAAATGTATCTATGGCGAAAGAGAGGCATATGCAATGATTAAGAGCATGACAGGTTTCGGAAGAGGTGAAACCGTCACGGATGAATATAAAATTTCCGTCGAAATGAAGGCTGTAAATCACAGATATTTGGATTTAAGCATAAAGATGCCGAAAAAGTTTAATTTTTTTGAAGCAGGGATCAGGAATTTATTAAAGAATTATATCCAGCGCGGCAAGGTTGATGTGTACATCAGCTATGAGGATTATACAGAAAATAAACTGTGTTTAAAGTACAACAGTGCGCTGGCTGCTGAATACATGGATTATTTCGCAAAGATGGAGGAACAATTCGGCATTCAGAACGATATCAAGGTATCTGCCTTATCCAGATGCCCGGAGGTTCTGACCATGGAGGAAGCGGCCGAGGATGAGCAGCAGATGTGGAAGCTGCTTTCAGAAAATATTGAAGAAGCTGCAAAGCGGTTTGTGGACAGCAGAGTGATGGAAGGTGAGAATTTAAAGACTGACCTTCTTGGAAAGCTTACGTTTATGACCGGGCTTGTGGAATTTATTGAAGAACGTTCTCCGAGGATTCTTTCCGAATACCGGGCAAAGCTGGAGAACAAAGTGGCGGAATTATTGGCGGGAACTGCCATTGATGAAAACAGGATCGCCACAGAAGTCACTATTTTTGCCGATAAAATCTGCGTGGATGAAGAGACTGTAAGGCTGAGAAACCATATGGAAAACACCCGCACAGAACTGGAAACAGGAGGAAGTATTGGAAGAAAGCTGGATTTCATCGCTCAGGAGATGAACCGGGAGGCCAATACCATTCTTTCCAAGGCCAATGATCTGGAAATTTCCGATAAGGCCATTGCATTAAAAACAGAAATCGAAAAGGTCAGGGAACAGATCCAGAATATTGAGTAGGAGAATAACAAAGACATGAATGACCATGGCATGTTGATCGTTGTATCCGGCTTTTCAGGAGCCGGAAAGGGGACCTTGATGAAGGAACTCTTAAAGCGTTATGATAATTATGCACTTTCTATTTCCGCCACCACCAGAAAGCCCAGAGAGGGTGAGGCAGACGGCAGGGAATATTTCTTTGTAACAGAAGAACATTTTAAAGAAATGATAGAAACGGACGCATTGATCGAATATGCCCGTTACGTCAACCATTATTACGGCACACCTAAGGAATATGTCTTTAACCAGATGAAGATGGGAAAAGATGTGATTCTGGAAATTGAAATCCAGGGAGCCCTTAAGGTGAAGGAACATTTCCCGGAGGCTATTTTAATCTTTGTCATGCCTCCCAATGCAGAGGAACTGAAACGCCGTCTCATTGGGCGGGGAACAGAAAGCATGGAAGTAATCAATGCCAGGCTTTCCAGAGCAGCAGAGGAAGCGGAGGGTATGGAAAAATACGATTATATCCTCATTAATAACCAGGTCTGTACCTGCGTGGAGGAGATGCACACCATGATCCAGGTCCAGCACAACCGGGCTTCCAATAATACTGAGTTTTTATCCCATATCCGGGAAGAATTGAAGAATATAAAGAGTTGATTGAGAAAGGGGAATGAAATATGTTACATCCATCTTATTCAGATTTGATTAATGTAGTAAACAGTGAGGTAGAGCCTGGAGATGCTCCTATTATAAACAGCCGGTATTCCATCGTGATTGCGGCGGCAAAAAGAGCGAGACAGATCATCGGCGGAGCAGAGCCGGAGCTTACGGAGCCAGGAAAAAAACCGCTTTCCATGGCTGTGGAGGAACTGTATCAGGGTGAAGTGAAGATTTTAAGCGAAACAGAAGAAACAGAAGAAGAGGATAATTAGGAGGAAGGCTGTCTCCCCTTTTGGAGAGATAGCCTTTTTAATGGTTCCTTTTATGAAAGAGAGACAGGAGTTAAAGAATGAAATTATTATGCATTTCACTGGGCTGTGACAAAAATCTGGTTGATACGGAGATGATGCTGGGCCTTTTGAATAAAGACGGATATACTTTTACGGATGATGAATACGAAGCAGATGTCATTGTGATCAACACCTGCTGCTTTATCAATGATGCAAAGGAAGAGAGCATCAACACCATTCTGGAAATGGCTCAGAGAAAGGCGGACGGCAAGTGCAAGGCCCTTATTGTGACCGGATGTCTGGCCCAGAGGTATAAGCAGGAAATCATTGATGAGATCCCGGAGGTAGATGGGATTTTGGGAACCTCCACCTATGATGAGATTTCCAGAGTTTTAAGCGATGCTTTAGGAGGCAAGGAGCATGTTCAATGCTTCCATGAGCTGAGCGGATTTCCGGAGCAGGAGGCAGAGCGTGTTCTCACCACTGGCGGTCATTATGCATTTTTAAAGATTGCAGAAGGATGTGACAAGCACTGCACCTACTGTATCATTCCAAGCCTCAGGGGAAGCTACCGCAGTGTTCCCATGGAACGCCTGATTAAAGAGGCGGAAAGTCTGGCGGAAAAGGGAGTGAAGGAGCTGATTTTAGTGGCTCAGGAAACCACCCTTTACGGAATGGATTTATACGGAAAGAAATCTCTGCCCGAGCTTTTAAGAAAGCTGTGCCGCATATCCGGAATCCAGTGGATTCGCGTTCAGTACTGTTATCCGGAGGAGATTACGGAGGAGCTGATCCAGACCATAAAGGAAGAGGAAAAGATATGTTCTTATCTGGACCTGCCCATTCAGCATGCCAGTGACCGGATATTAAAGCTTATGGGAAGAAGAACCACCAAGGCCCAGCTCCGGGAGATTGTAGAAAAGCTTCGCAGGGAAATTCCTGATATTGCCCTTCGTACCACCTTGATTTCCGGATTTCCGGGAGAAACCCAGGAGGATCACGACGAGCTGGTGGAATTTGTGGATGAGATGGAGTTTGAACGTCTGGGAGTATTCGCTTATTCTGCAGAGGAGGACACTCCTGCCGCGGAGTTACCAGATCAGGTTCCTCAGGAAGTGAAGGAGGAGCGCCGGGATGAAATCATGGAGCTTCAGCAGGAAATTTCCCTGGCCCATTCCCAGGATATGATCGGGAAAAGCCTGGAGGTTATGATAGAAGGAAAAGTAGCCGATGAAAATGCATATGTAGGGCGTACTTATATGGATGGACCTGGAGTGGATGGAATGATCTTTGTCCAGACCGGGGTGGAACTGATGTCAGGTGATTTTGCCAAAGTCCGGGTGACCGGGGCCATGGAATATGATTTGATAGGAGAATTGGAAGATGAATTTACCGAATAAGCTTACGATTTTAAGGGTTATCATGATTCCGTTTTTTGTGCTGTTTATGCTGTTAGAGGGCGGACTTAATCCGCTGTACCGTTATATTGCTGCTGCTATCTTTATTGTAGCCAGCTTTACGGACTGGCTGGATGGGAACATCGCCAGAAAGTATGGTTTGGTGACTAATTTTGGAAAGTTTATGGACCCTCTGGCGGACAAGCTGCTGGTCTGTTCCGGCCTTATCTGCTTTACAGGCCTGGGCCAGATTTCCGCCTGGATTGTCATACTGATTATAAGCCGGGAATTCATTATCAGCGGCTTCCGTCTGGTGGCTTCCGACAATGGAGTGGTCATTGCGGCAAGCTACTGGGGAAAGCTTAAAACTGTATCACAGATGATTATGTCGGTGCTCCTGATCTTAAACATTCCGGCGCTTTCTTTTGTTACGGTTATCTTTATCTGGATTGCGACGGCACTTACGCTGATCTCCTTAGTTGACTATATTGTGAAAAATTATAAGGTTCTTATAGAAGGGAGCATGTAATTATGGTTGTGGAACTGATTTCAGTTGGAACAGAGCTTTTGCTGGGAAATATCGTAAATACCAACACCCAGTATCTGGCGGAAAAATGCGCTCTTTTAGGACTTTCCATGTATCATCAGGTGACGGTGGGGGACAACAGGGAGCGCCTTTCAGCGGCATTTTCAGAAGCTTTAAACCGCTCTGATGTGGTCATCCTGACCGGAGGCTTAGGGCCTACGGAGGATGATCTGACAAAAGAGGTCTGTGCAGAGGTCCTCGGTTTTTCTTTGGAGGAGGATTCCCATACCAGAGAGAGAATCCAGGAATTTTTCAGGAGAAGCAACTATAAAAAGATTCCGGACAACAACTGGAAACAGGCACTTGTTCCTCATGGCGCAAAGGTTCTCGACAACAGCAATGGTACAGCTCCCGGGCTGATCCTGGAAAAGGATGGAAAAACTGCAATCTTACTTCCAGGACCTCCGGGTGAATTGACTCCTCTCTTTCAGGAACAGGTATATCCATACCTTCAAAAGCTGCAGCCGGAGGTGATCCGTTCCCAGATGGTCAAGATATGCGGCCAGGGAGAAAGCCAGGTGGAGGACCGGATTCTGGACTTAATTGACGGCCAGTCCAATCCTACCATTGCCACTTATGCCAAAACAGCGGAAGTCCATTTGCGGATCACGGCCAGAGCTTCCGGCGAAGAGGAAGCAAAGAAGCTGTTAAAGCCTGTGGTAAAGGAAATCAAAAACCGTTTTGGCAGGGATGTGTATACGGTAAAGGGAGAGGAAACCCTTGAAATGGCGGTTGTCTCCCTTTTGAAAAAGCATGAATTGACGGTGACTACGGCGGAATCCTGTACCGGGGGTTTAATTGCCGGACGGCTGGTCAATGTGCCGGGAGCTTCCGAGGTATTTAACCAGGGCTTTATCACCTATTCCAATAAATCCAAGAGAAAGGTTCTCGGCGTCAGCAAGGGGACATTAAAAAAATACGGTGCTGTCAGTGAGCAGACAGCCAAAGAAATGGCGACAGGCGGCGTGCTGGCTGCTGATGCTGATGTCTGCATTGCTGTTACCGGAATTGCAGGGCCTGGGGCAGACGGCGAAAAACCTGTAGGACTGGTCTATATTGCCTGCTTTATAAAGGATAAGGTGGCAGTGGAGGAGTACCATTTTAGGGGAAACCGGGAAAAGATCAGGGAACAGTCTGTAACAAAGGCGCTGGACATGCTGCGCCGTTCTATCCTTTCCAGCTGTCAATCATAATACCCAAACGGAGGTGATCGATTGGAAACCCGTTTCATGAAAAAACAGATGTCAGCGGCCTATCAGTATTCCTGGGTCAGGCTGGTGCTGAATTACTATACGTTATTTGAGACCATTGCTGAGAAAACCCAGGTTTCAGAGGAAGTTATGGGCTGCTGCCAAAGGCTCAACTCTCTGATGGAGGCTCAGCTTTCTAAAAAGAATATCCAGTCCGGCCTGCTGGAGCTGAGGGGCCATATCACCCGCAGGGTCGAGACCCTCACCTCCTATACGGACTGCTTTCAAATTTACGCCTATGTTTTAAACCGTTTGGAACGGAAATTTGAAACCATGCCGGAAACAGGGCTTGACGAAGAGGATCTGGTTTTGCGGCTGATGGAATTTATAGAAGCTGCCGGGGATGCGCCTGTCAGGTATGAAAGAATCAGAAATATCATAGAGCAGCTTCCGGTCCGCTTGACAAAGCAGAAATTTTTCAGCTTTATCATGGAAGGGCTTTCGGTTTATCTGGGGGCTTCCAGAAAGAGCCTGGAGGATATGATGTATGTTCTTCGGACAGAGTCTATGGTGAGTCTGGGACCGGATATGGAGGAATATCAGTCCCTTTATAAGACCCTGGAAAAGCTTCGTGGGGCGGATTACCGCACTATGACAGCCGAAAGCTATGAAGAAGTATCTTCCCTTTATAAGCTTGCCTGTGAAAATCTGACAGAGGAAGCGGGAATGTATATGATACTTCAGGAGCTTGTCAACGATATGTGTGTGCTGGCTCTTTCCCGTCAGGAGGCCCTTGTGGATGAAAAGGAAGAAGCTTTTTACCAATCCCTTGTGTCAGAGATTTTAGAAAAGTTTCTCAAGGAAGATTATTCGCCGGGAGATGAAGCCTTTTTTGATAAGCTGACCCGTCTGGAAGGGAAGCAGGAGGCTTATTATGAGCGCTATTTAAGGACAGAGCTTCCGAAGGAAAATGAAGAGGGTCAGCTTGATCCTGATTTTATCAATGCGGTGAATGTTGACAGGCTTTTATCGGGAAGCAGCTTTGCAGAGCTGAAACAGCCTGAGGAAAATGCCAAACAAGAATCAGCGGAAGAAGTAAAAGAGGTTGACCGCCCCTGGCTGGAACAAGTGGCGGGAGAGTATTTCAAGGAACTGGAAACGGTGTTTTCCGGGACCTCCAAGCCAGTGGTCCGGGCTATTATGGCAAAGGTTTTATCTGATCTTCCCGTTTATTTCCGTTCCATGAGCGAAATCGAGGATTACATCAGGGGAAGCCTGGAAAGCTGTCTGGATGAAGAGGAAAAGGAAACCTGCAAGGAGTTATTGGAAGAGCTGATGGATTATGAAAATATTCTGGTCTGACCATTTGTATGTGGGAGAAAATGCAAGAAGAAAACGTTACCGTATCATCCGGGGAATCCGCAGATTGAAGCCCATACCCGGAAGTTATGTGATTACACCTGCTTCCGATGGGAATAATATACTTGATATCTGCCCGGCATCTTTGCTGGTATCCCCTTTTTACCCGGAAAAAGAGCTTCTCGTTATCGGTATTGCGTCAAGCTACTGGGAAGCCTTGGAGGTGGCCCGGTGCATTGTGGATGAGATGTACGGTCAAACAGGCGGCTTTGACCTGCTTTCTTTCATAGGGGGAGAGGCCCGTAAGGTGTGAGGTGTCCATGGTTCATATTATTTTACTTATATTAAAAATCTTAGGACTGCTGCTTCTTGTGGTGCTTGGCCTGATTTTATTATTGCTTTTACTGGTCCTTTTTGTTCCGGTCCGGTATCGGGCTGAGGGCTCATATGATGAAAAGGTGAAGGGGAAAGTCAGGGTTTCCTGGCTGCTGCATCTCATTTCAGTGACCCTTTCTTACGAAAAGGACTTCATTATGACGGTCCGGTTATTTGGATTTCGGATTTTAAAGCCGAAAAAGATGGATCATGAGCTGAGGGAAGCCGGTGAGATTATGGTTCAGACCATGGAAATAAAGCCGGAGGAAGCAGTAGAGGATATAAAAGAAGAGATACAGAAAAAACCTGAAAAAGGGAGCAAGAGCCGGGCTCTGTCCCGTAAGGAAAAAAAGTCTCAAAGCCGGGTCTGGTCCTATGAGGAAGAAGATATCCAAAGCCATACTCAATCTCATGAGGAAGAAGATATCCACAACCGAAGCCAGCCTTCTAAAGAGGAAAAACCACCAGAAAATGATGGAAAAATTTCCTGGTTTTCAAAGCTGAAGGAGAAAATCAGGAAGCAAGTGTTAAAACTTAAGTTTTTTTTCCACCGGATTTGTGATACACTGAAAGCAGTAAAAGATAAGAAAGAGATGGTACAAGCCTGGGTTTCCAATAAGGAAAACCAGAAAACAGTGAAGCTGCTTTTGAGGCAGTTTAAAAAGCTGATCCGCCATATCCTTCCCCGCAGGGGAAAAGGAAATGTTACCTTTGGTTTTGACGACCCTTATTTGACGGGACAGGTGCTGACCTATGCAAGCGTGATTTATCCGTTTTGCTACAAGCATCTGAATCTATATCCGGTTTTTGACCAGGTGGTATTTAAGGCAGATGGAAATTTCAAAGGAAAAATACGAATTGGAACGGTCCTTGCCATTGGAGGCCGGATGCTGCTTGACAAGAATTTCAGAGTTCAGTTGAAGAAATGGCTTCGGTAAAGGATTGAATTGATAAAGGAGGAATTGCTTAAAGTGGCAGATAATAATTTTACGTCTACAGTAGAAGCGCTGTTTAAAGGCATGGATACGTTTGTGGCTACAAAAACAGTGGTAGGAGATGCAGTAAAGGTGGATGATACCATCATTTTGCCTTTAGTGGATGTGACCTGCGGCATGGCAGCCGGTTCCTTTGCGGGGGATGCCAAGCAAAAGGGAGCAGGCGGAATGCATGCAAAGATGAGCCCCAGCGCAGTTTTGATCATCCAAAACGGAGTGACAAAGCTGATCAATATCAAACAGCAGGATGCTGTGACAAAAATTCTGGACATGGTTCCTGATTTTGTCAATAAGTTTTCCTCAAGCTCCAAGGATATCTCTCCCGAAGCCTTAAGAGCAGCCGAGGAGATCGCTTCTGCAGGTGAGAAGGGAAAAGGGGAAGAATAAGAAAAGGATAAGCCGCATAGGATATCATATAGCCTGAATGGACTGAGGGATGATATGAGAAGAGTATGCGGACTTATGCTGTTCTGTTTCGGAGCAGGCATGGCAATCCTGCTTTTTATCCCGGCAACTATTTTTACGGTTTTATTTATTATTGGATGTCTGGTATTGGGATACAACCTGTTTTGTTGCTAGGAGGATTTTGCTGTAAAAACAAATAGCCCGCCCTTTGGGGGCAGGCTTGTAGAGGATAAAAAATACTCCTGACTGATACCAGCCAGGAGTTTCCTTTGATTAAGCTCTTTCAATTAATCCGGATCTTAAGCAGGAAGTACATACGTACATCTTCTTAGCGCCGCCGTTAACTTTTACTTTAACAGACTTGACATTTGCTTTCCACATTTTGTTAGATCTTCTATGGGAATGGCTCACTGCGTTTCCAAAGTGAGCAGCTTTTTCACAAATTGCACATTTAGCCATGATTGCACCTCCTTAAAAGCAACTTGGATTTTTTATGTTTTGAAAAATCCACAACAAATGTATGATAACAGAAAATCCTATTATTTGCAAGTGAAAAATAAAAATTTGTTTCTTTTTTTGGAAAAATCATGTATAATCAAATAAGACAGAAAGAACGGAGGTAAACAATATGAAGGGTTATATTAATAATAAACTGGGCGAAATCCAGGTAAGCCCTGATGTTATCGCCATGTATGCCGGAACCACGGCAGTGGAATGCTTTGGCATTGTAGGCATGGCAGCTGTCAGTATGAAGGACGGTCTCGTTAAGCTTTTAAAGAGAGAAGGTCTGACTCACGGAATCAATGTGAATATACAGGACAACCATATCACCATTGATTTTCATGTTATTGTGGCATATGGAATCAGTATTTCTGCAGTAGCTGATAATCTGATTGAAAATGTCAAATATAAAGTAGAAGAATTCACCGGCATGACGGTAGATAAAATCAACATCTTCGTAGAAGGTGTGAGAGTGATTGATTAAGGAGGAAACTACCTGTGGGTATGCAGTATATAGACGCTGAAATGCTCAGAAAGGCATTTCTGGCAGGCGCAAAGGGACTGGAAGCAAAAAAAGAATGGATTAACGAACTGAATGTGTTTCCTGTACCTGACGGAGATACCGGAACCAATATGACCATGACCATCATGGCGGCGGCAAAGGAAGTGGCTGCCATTGAAAATCCTACCATGGAGGCCGTGGCAAAGGCGATTTCCTCCGGTTCTTTAAGAGGTGCCAGAGGGAATTCCGGCGTTATTTTATCCCAGTTATTCCGGGGATTTACCAAGGAAATTGCGGCAGTGGATCAGGTGACTGTAACGATTCTGGCACATGCCTTTGTAAGAGCTTCGGAAACCGCATATAAGGCGGTTATGAAACCGAAAGAAGGAACCATACTTACCGTAGCCAGAGGGATGTCGGAAAAGGCATCAGAGCTGGCTCTTGAAACAGATGATGTTCTGGAATTCTGCCGTAAGGTGATTGAGCATGGAGACTATGTGCTGAGCCAGACGCCTGAGATGCTTCCTGTATTAAAGCAGGCCGGAGTGGTGGATTCCGGCGGCCAGGGACTGATGCAGGTGATGAAGGGGGCTTTTGACGGCCTTTCCGGCAAGGAAGTGGATTTATCCGTTCAGCTTGAAGGAAAATCCTCTGCTCATTCTTCCATGGAAGGAGCAAAGCTGGAAGAAGTTGATATTAAGTTCGGTTATTGTACTGAATTCATCATCAATTTAGAAAAGCCTTATGACAACAGAGAAGAAAACCAGTTTAAGGCTTATCTGGAATCCATTGGTGACTCTCTTGTGGTCGTTTCCGATGACGATATTGTGAAGGTTCATGTTCACACCAATGATCCGGGCCTTGCCATTCAGAAGGCTTTAACTTACGGTTCCTTATCCCGGATGAAGATTGACAACATGCGGGAGGAGCATCAGGAGCGGTTAATCCAGGATGCAGAAAAGCTGGCAGCCCAGCAAAAGGGGCAGGAGAAGAAAGAGGAGCCCCGCAAGCCCTACGGATTTATTTCTGTTTCTGCGGGAGAAGGGCTTGACGAAATCTTCCGGGGCATTGGAGCGGATTATCTGATTCAGGGCGGGCAGACCATGAACCCCAGTACAGAAGATATGCTAAATGCCATTGACCAGGTCAATGCAGATACCATTTACATCCTTCCTAACAACAAGAACATCATCCTGGCAGCCCAGCAGGCCCAGAGTCTGGTAGAGGACAAAAAGGTGATTGTAATTCCTTCCAAGACCATTCCTCAGGGAATTACCGCCATCATTAACTTTGCACCGGATTTATCTCCTGAGGATAATGAAACCATCATGACAAAAGAGATGGGCCGTGTGAAGACAGGTCAGGTGACTTATGCGGTCCGCAACACCACCATCGATGATATTGAGATCAGGGAAGGCGATATTATGGCCCTGGGAGATACGGGAATCCTGTCCGTTGGAAAGGATATCGGGGAGACTGTTTTAAAGGCCCTGGAAGCCATGGTAGAGGAAGAGTCGGAGCTGGTGACCATTTATTACGGAAAAGAAGTCAGTGAAGAGGACGCAGAAGAAATCAGGAAAAAAGCGGAAGAGATGTTCTCCGGATGTGAAGTGGAGCTTCACTCAGGCGGGCAGCCCATTTACTATTATCTGGTTTCAGTGGAATAAAAGAGACAGACTGCCTGTTTCGGGCAGACGGAAAAAACCGTCTGCCCTTTTTGATATAAATAAGACGAGAAAGGAGGGGGTGAACCTATGAACCGGGAATCCATTGATACATTAAAAGGAATCGGAGAAAAGACAGGGAAATTATTTCAGAAAATAGGAGTTTTTACCATAGGGGATCTTCTGGAATATTATCCAAGGGAATACGACACCTATGAGGAGCCTTCTCCCATCGGTGAATTAAAGCCGGACCGGATCATGACTGTGGCAGGGATGCTTCATAAGACTCCGGATGTGAAGCGTTACAGTCATATCCAGGTCATAACAGCCACGTTAAAGGACGGAACAGGAAGCCTTCAGTTGACCTGGTATAATATGCCTTATCTTCATTCCACCTTAAAGGCGGGAATGAAGGCAGTATTCCGGGGACGGGTGGTGAAAAAGAGCGGGCGCCTTACCATGGAACAGCCGGAGGTGTTTACGGCAGAGGCCTACGGAGAGGTGATCCACTCCATGCAGCCCATTTATGGACAAACCAAGGGCCTTAGCAACAAGACCATTGTCAAAGCCCAGAAGCAGGCACTGGGCCTGCGGCAGGTGGTCAGAGATTACATGCCAGGTGATCTGCGGAAAAAGCATGAACTGGCGGAATATAATTTTGCCATAGAGCATATTCATTTTCCAACGGACCGGAAGGAGTTATTATTTGCCAGAAAGAGGCTTGTATTTGAGGAATTCTTCTTCTTTCTCATGGCAGTACGGCGGTTAAAGGAGGGGCGTAATGAAAAACGAAGCGCTTATTCTTTAAAGCTTTCTCCTGAGGTGGAGGCATTAAAGAACAGCCTTCCTTATTCCCTTACAAAAGCCCAGAACAAGGTCCTTCTTGAGATTCAGGAGGATTTAACGGCAGGGCGGGTCATGAACCGTCTGATTCAGGGAGATGTGGGCTCAGGAAAGACCATCATTGCCATTCTGGCTCTTTTGGAAACAGCTTATAACGGATACCAGGGTGCTCTTATGGTGCCTACGGAGGTGCTTGCAAGGCAGCATTTTGAATCCATGACAGAGCTGTTTACCCAATACCATATTGATAAAAAGCCGGTGCTGGTCACCGGTTCCATGACGGCAAAGGAAAAGAGAGAAGCCTATAAAAAAATAGCCTCCCATGAGGCGGATATCATTGTGGGCACCCATGCCCTGATTCAGGAAAAAGTGGTATACGACAATCTTGCCCTGGTAATTACCGACGAACAGCACCGGTTTGGAGTCAGCCAGAGGGAACTGCTTGGAAAAAAGGGAGAAGAGCCTCACGTTCTGGTTATGAGCGCTACACCCATTCCCAGGACTTTGGCTATTATTATTTATGGGGATCTGGATATCTCTGTTATTGATGAACTTCCGGCTGACCGTCTTCCCATTAAAAACTGTGTTGTGGATACAGGATATAGAAGCAAGGCATATGATTTTATGAAAAAAGAGGTGGCTGCCGGACGTCAGGCTTATGTGATCTGCCCTATGGTGGAGGCCAGCGAGATGATGGAAGGGGAAAATGTAGTGGATTATACAAAGGCCCTCCGGAGTGCCCTTCCCGGAATTCCGGTGGAATTTCTTCACGGGAAGATGAAGCCAAAGGAAAAAAATGCAATCATGGAGAGGTTTGCCTGCGGTGAAATCAAGGTGCTGATTTCCACCACGGTTATTGAGGTAGGGGTAAATGTGCCCAATGCAACGGTTATGATGATCGAAAATGCAGAACGCTTTGGCCTGGCCCAGCTTCACCAGCTAAGAGGCCGGGTGGGACGGGGAAAGCACCAGTCCTACTGCATCCTGGTCAATGGTTCGGAGCAGAATGAGACTAAGGAGCGTCTGGAGATTTTAAACAAGTCAAACGACGGATTTTTTATTGCGTCAGAGGATTTGAAGCTGAGAGGCCCGGGAGATATTTTCGGAATCCGCCAGAGCGGAGACCTGGAATTTAAGCTGGGAGATATTTTTACGGATGCCAATATTTTAAAGACGGTGTCTGATGAGGTGAACCTGCTGTTCCAGAAAGATTCGGAGCTGGAAATGGAGGACCACCGGGAGCTTCGGGGCAAATTAGAGGAATATCTGGAAAAAAGCTATGGGAAATTGAATCTGTAATTAAATTAACAAAGTGGTGGAATTTTACAGAAAGAGAATGTTTGAAGGAAAAAGGAGGAGTAATATGAGTAGAGAAGCGTTAAAGGCAGATGCGAAACAGGCCATGAGGGAGGCGCCAATAAGCCCCTATCTGGTCACTATAATTATGGTGGTCATTTCATCTTTATTAGGTTTTGTCCAGTTTTTTCTGGAATTATGGGGACAGTTTATGAAAGATGGGATCATCAGCAATGAGCCGGATATGGTTCTGGCTTTTGGAATCAGCAGTGCGGTATTCTTTTTTATCTATTTTATTTTAAGCACCATTCTTCAGTTTGGATACCAGACCTACTGTTTGAAAGTTGCCGCCAGAAATCAGAGCATGTCCTATGGGGATTTATTTTCAGCCGTAAAATATTTATTAAAAGCCATAGGCCTGGTTTTTATAATATCTTTATTTACATTTTTATGGAGCCTTGCCTTTGTCATTCCGGGAATCATAGCCTCCTACAGATATTCCCAGGCAGTCTTTATTATGGCTGAAAACCCCGATAAAGGTATTATGGAATGCATCCATGAAAGCAAGGAAATGATGGCAGGACACAAGTGGGAGTTGTTTGTGCTGGGACTTTCCTTTATTCTGTGGGATATTTTAGGTATTTTCACCTGCTTTTTGGGATTTATCTATGTAATTCCTTACCGGTCAGTCACTTTAGCCAACTACTATTACGCATTAAAAGGCAATTCCGCAGACTTTACCGCGTGGCAGCAAGCCTATTAATATCAATGCTAAAAAATGGCATTTTACGAAAAACCTTCTAGTTTATTTCATTCTGATTCAGCCATAATAGGAGTGTAACACAAAACACACCATGAATTACAAAAACAAAATAACATGGTGAATAGATGAAAAGGAGGCATATCATTATGTCAGGAAAATCTAATTCTATGAATGTACCAGAGGCAAAAGAAGCAATGGACCGTTTCAAAATGGAAGTTGCAAACGAAATCGGTGTTCCGTTAACCAATGGTTATAACGGTAATTTAACATCTGCTCAGAATGGTTCCGTAGGCGGTTATATGGTTAAGAAAATGATCGAAGCTCAGGAAAGACAAATGGCAGGTAAATAATCTGCAAAAGTAAAAGTAAAGCAGATAAAAGAGGCCGCAGTTTCCCAACTTATTAAGTTTGGAGCTGCGGCTCCTTTTTTGATTTTTGTAACTGTTTATCAGTGCCATTCATAAATAGTTACACATTTTTTGTTGTATATCTGACGACTTATGGTAAAATAATAGCTGAGATACAACACTCCAGAAAGATAAAGCGAGGATTGAAATGAGAGTTATATCAGGAAAAGCCAGAAGACTTGCATTAAAAACAATAGAAGGGCAGGATACCAGACCTACCACAGACAGAATTAAAGAAACCTTATTTAATATGATTCAGCCGGATATCGCCGACTGCAAATTTTTAGATCTTTTTTCGGGAAGCGGAGCCATTGCCATCGAGGCATTGAGCCGGGGCGCTGCACTGGCCGTCATGATTGAACAAAATCCCAAGGCTGCCGCCTGTATCCGTGAAAACTTAAAAACCACCAGGCTGGAGGAAGATGCCATTGTGATGAACTGCGATGTCATAGCAGGCCTTGAACGGCTGGAAGATAAAGGACATGTTTTTGATTATATATTCATGGACCCTCCCTATCATATGGAGTGGGAAAAACGGATTTTAGAATACTTGTCCACCTCCCACTTGATCAGCCAGGACACAACCATCATCACAGAAGCCTCCCTGGAAACCTCTTTTGACTATCTGGCTTCCATGGGATATGAGATGATAAAAGAGAAAAAATACAAGACCAACCAGCATGTATTTATAAAGAAAGAAGAATCCCTATGAAAAGAGCAGTGTATCCCGGCAGCTTCGATCCGGTGACTTATGGACATTTAGACATCATTGAACGGGCTGCCTCCATGGCAGGCCATTTGATCATCGGAGTTTTAAATAATTATTCAAAAACTCCGTTGTTTTCTGTTGAAGAACGTGTTAATATGATAAAGAGTCTTACTAAAGATATGCCAAATGTGGAAGTAAAAGCTTTTGGAGGTCTTTTGGTGGATTTTGTACGAGCCAATCAGGCAGATGCGGTGATCCGCGGGCTTCGGGCTGTAACGGATTTTGAATATGAATTGCAGATAGCACAGACAAACCGGGTCATTGCACCGGAGGTGGATACTGTGTTTTTAGCGACTAATTTAAAGTATTCTTACTTAAGTTCCAGTATTGTGAAGGAGATCGCTGCCTACGGCGGAGAGATAAGCGCATTTGTACCCCCGGAAATCAGGGAACATGTGAACCGAAAGATGGAAGACAGAACGAAGATAGAACGAAATAAGGGTGAGGAGTGTTCTTAATTATGATGAGCAGAATCGAACAGTTAATCGGCGAAATTGAAGAATATATTGACAGCTGTAAGTACCAGCCGCTTTCCAACAGCAAGATCGTGGTAAACAGGGAGGAATTGGAGGAGCTTTTAGTGGAGCTCCGCCTTCGGATTCCCGATGAAATCAAACAGTACCAGAAAATTATCAGCAACCGGGATGCCATTATGAATGAAGCACGCCAGCAGGCGGATTCCATTTTGTCTCAGGCCAATGCCCAGACAAATGAGCTGGTCAATGAGCATGAGATCATGCAAAAGGCTTATGCCCAGGCTGATGAGATCATACAGCAGGCCAATTTACAGGCCCAGCAGATCGTGGAGCAGGCTGTGGCCGATGCCAACGGAATACGCCAGAGCGCTGTTCAGTATACCGATGATATGTTAAAGAGCCTTCAGACGATTATCAGCCATTCCATGGAAGGTGCTCAGGGCCGTTTTGACGCCTTCATGACCTCCATGCAGACAAGCTATGATATCGTCTCCTCCAACCGTCAGGAGCTGACCGGCGCGGTTATCCAGACGGCAGGAGCGGAAGAAAGCGGGATAGAAGAATAAAAAGGATGATGGTAAGAAGGCTGTGAAAGACCTTCCAGACTACATAGTGCCGGATGGATAATCCGGCATTTTTTATGACGCTCTTTGTCTGAAAGATGCCGGAAAGGCCTCCAAAAGCAGTGACAGCCCCGATCCAGAGTCCGCAGGAAAGGCTGGAATAGGTTTCGGATATGGCTTTGATTCCTGTGGTGATTTCGATGATTCCCAGGAGAACGGCTGTCTGTCCGGGACCGGGCAGGGGGAGCTTTGCTATGTAAAGGGCCAGGATGGAGAAAATCATGATATATCCTCCTATTTTTATCATGACCTCACAGGAATCCATCAGGCTTTCGTCAAAAGAGTGGGAGGACCGCCCCTTTTCAGAGACAGAGGGCTCAGGCTCCCTGATGCCGTAATAAGCTCTGGCTGCCCGGGAAATGGGAAATATGGGCAGATATATGGAAATGAGAAGGAGCCAGACTGGAATGGATTTTGGCATTTGGTCGGCAGCATAGCCTAACAGGAACATGGGGCTGGGATGGTTGCAGATTGCCAGCAGATACCTTCCTTCTCTGGATGTAATCCGGTTTTTGTCCATAAATTCGCTGCAGGTTCTGGCCCCCATGGGGTATCCGCAGAGAAGGCCGGAGATAAAGGTATAGCTTCCTGCATCTGAAAGGCAGAAAAACCGGTGTAAAAGCCGCCTGACAGGAAAAATGAGGATGTGGATGGCATTTAAGGCCACAATGACGTTGGAGCAGATCATAAAAGGGAGCAGGGAAGGCACCACCACAGAGCCCCAGAGAACCAGTCCGTTTCTTGCGCCCTCAAAGGCCAGGGAGGGGCGAAGGAGCAAAAGGAGAAGGGCTGCCACGGAAAGCAGACGGAAAAAGGATTTTTTCATAATCACCTGAATAGATTGTTTTATACAATTATATGAAAAGGCATAAGTGATATGATGGTGATTCTTTTTTTCATTTTGATTCTTTCTGTATTCCATGTGACCATGATTGATTATCTCTACAACAATCCCACCTTTTACCAGTTGGATGCATATACCTGGGAAAGTGATGATTTCAGAAGCCTGCAGCTGGGGGAAATGGTGGCTGACTGGAGTGAAATAGACTACGATGCGCTCACCTCCCTCATGGTGGAAAACCAGTACGATCTGACAAAGACGACCGAGGAAGATTACCACACAGACCGGATCATGAAGGTAAAGCCTGAGGAATACAGAAAGCTTAAGCAGGCCTATGAAATGATATTCCGGGATTTAAAGTTTTTTCCGGTTCCTCTCAATTCCAATCCCGATGCTCCTGATGTTAAGTATGAAAACGGCTGGATGGATACCCGCACCTACGGAGGAGAGCGGGGGCATGAAGGCTGTGATATCATGGGAACAGAAAAGCCCAGAGGATACTATCCCGTTGTGAGCATCAGTGACGGAACAGTAGAAAAAGTGGGGTGGCTGGAAAAGGGAGGCTGGCGCTTAGGCATCAGAAGCCCTGGCGGAGTGTACTTATATTATGCCCACCTCTACGGCTACAGCAGGCAGTGGGAGGAAGGCGATTCTGTAAAGGCCGGAGAGCTATTGGGCTTTATGGGGGATACGGGCTACAGTAAGGTAGAAGGGACTACCGGGAATTTTGATGTCCACCTCCATATGGGCATTTATTTAAAGACCGACAACAAGGAAGAAATGAGCGTAAATCCTTACTGGGTTTTGCGGTACCTGGAGAAATACCGGTTAAAATATTCCTATTAAAGATAGAAGCAGGAGTAAACGCGTGAAGGAAATAAAGGTTTCAGAAGAATTTTTAAACAGAATGAAGGATTTGCTGGGAGAAGAGGAATATAAGGCTTATTTAAAAAGCTTTGAAGAGAAGCGGCTTTACGGACTTCGGACCAATGGTTTAAAGATCACTCCCGAGGAATTTGCAGAAAAAGCCATATTCTGCTTAAAGCCTGTGACCTGGATTAAAAATGGATTTTATTATGAGGGAGAAGACCGTCCGGCCAAGGATTCCTATTATTACGCCGGACTTTACTATCTCCAGGAGCCAAGCGCCATGACCCCGGCAAGCCTGCTTCCCGTGGTTCCGGGAGACAAGGTGTTGGATTTATGTGCAGCCCCCGGAGGAAAGAGCACGGAGCTTGGAGCCAGGTTAAAGGGAAAAGGGATTCTGGTGTCCAATGATATCAGCAATTCCAGAGCAAAGGCTTTGTTAAAGAATCTGGAGCTGTGGGGAATTGAAAATATCTGTGTCACCAGCGAGGAGCCGGGGAAATTAAAAAATGTGATTGGTGAATTTTTTGACAAAATCCTGGTGGATGCTCCCTGTTCCGGAGAGGGAATGTTCCGAAAGGATGCTGACATGGTAAAAAGCTATAAGGAACACGGGCCGGAATACTATGCAGTGATACAAAAGGAGATTTTAAAGCAGGCTGCGGACATGCTGGTTCCCGGAGGATTTCTTTTATATTCCACCTGCACCTTTTCTGTCTGCGAAAATGAGGATGTTATTGACTGGATTTTAAAGGAGAATGAGCAGATGGAACTGGTTTCCCTTCCTCTGTTTGAGGGGGCCAGCAGCGGAATCGGGCTTTCCGGGTGCTTAAGGCTGTTTCCCCATAAGATTAAGGGGGAAGGGCATTTTATGGCTCTGTTAAAAAAGAAGGAATCCCATATGGAAAAAGAGGTGGTTTCCCAAAAGGAAACGTCCAAAGCATCCCCGATTCCCGGTGATCTTTCTTCTTTTCTTTCCCTGGTGTCGAAGCCTTTGGATTATTCCCGGATCAGAATTAAGGAATCTGCTGTTTATTATCTGCCGGAATATTTTCCCGAGAAGGCAAAAGGCCTCCGGTATTTAAGGACAGGCCTTTTGCTGGGAGAGATGAAAAAGGATCGTTTTGAACCGTCCCAGGCATTTGCAATGGCTTTGAGGCAGCAGGAGTTTAAACAGACCCTTTCCTGGGAAAGACAGGATGAGAGGGTACTTCGGTATTTAAAGGGAGAAACAATCTTTTTAAAGGAAGAGGAAGGTCCGGTCAAGGGCTGGTGCCTGGTTTGTGTGGATGGATTCCCTTTGGGATTTGCCAAGGGAACCGGAGCTTCTTTAAAAAACAAATATTATCCCGGATGGCGGTGGCAGGGGTGAAGAAAATTATGGCAAAAGAAATCAGATTAGATAAATACCTGGCGGAAATGGGCCAGGGAACCAGAAGCCAGATCAAGGAAATGGCGAGGAAGGGCAGGATATATGTAGACGGGCTGCCGGAGAAAAAGCCTGAGAGGAAAATTGATCCTGCCCATAACCAGGTTGAATTAGACGGGCGGATCATCGCCTATGCGGAGTATGAATATTATATGCTGAATAAGCCTCAGGGAGTGGTATCTGCAACAGAGGATTCCCGCTATGAGACGGTAGTCGGCTTAATCCTGGACCGGAAGCGGGACGATCTTTTTCCCGTGGGGCGCCTGGATATTGATACGGAAGGACTGCTTCTCATTACCAATGACGGGGATTTGGCCCATCAGCTTCTGTCCCCTAAAAAGCATGTGGACAAGGTCTACTTTGCCAGGTTGGAGGGAGAGCTTCCGTCCGACGTGGAAGAGCGGATGAAGGAGGGGCTGGAGCTTTCTGACGGTACCCCTACTCTTCCGGCAGATTTGGAAATCTTAAGCCAGGGACAGAACGGAGCGCTGTCAGAGATTCTTCTTACTATACGGGAAGGAAAATTCCACCAGGTGAAACGTATGTTTGAAGTTCTGGGGTGCTCTGTGGTATACTTAAAGAGGCTGTCCATGGGCAGCCTTACATTAGATGAGACTTTAAAGCCGGGGCAGTACCGCCCTCTTACTGAGGAAGAGCTGCTGAGGCTGAAAAGCCATGGAAAGGAACGGAAAGCAGAAGATGTTGGATGAGAAAAAAGCTGTGATTTTTGATCTGGATGGGACCCTGGTGGATTCCATGTGGATGTGGAAATCCATTGATATAGAATTTTTAGGAGACAGAGGACTTGCCTGTCCGGAAGACTTGCAAAAGGAAATTGAGGGAATGAGTTTTTCGGAAACGGCAATTTATTTTAAAGAGAGATTTCATTTAGGGGAATCTCTGGAGGAAATCAAATCTGTCTGGACGGAAATGTCCATTGACAAATACCGGAATGAGGTTCCCTTAAAGCCGGGAGCAGGAGAATTTTTAGAGCACCTTGCCTCCAAAGGGATTAAGGCGGGAATTGCCACCAGCAATGGAAGACAGATGGTGGAGGCGGTTCTGACCTCCTTAAAAATAGACCGGTACTTTGATGTGGTAGCCACTGCATGTGAGGTGACTGCCGGAAAGCCGGCTCCTGATATTTACTTAAAGGTGGCTGGCACTCTTGATTTACACCCTTCCAGCTGCCTGGTATTTGAGGACGTCCCTGCGGGAATTCTGGCGGGGAAAAGGGCCGGAATGACGGTCTGTGCCATAGACGATGAATTTTCCAGAGGCATGGAAGAGGAGAAAAGGAAGCTGGCCGATTATTTTATTTATGACTATTACCAGATATTGAGCAGAAATGGAGCAAAAGCATGATTCATGATTACCTTCCGATCAGCAGGTCGGATATGAATATCAGAGGCTGGAAACAGTGTGACTTTGTCTATGTCAGCGGTGACGCCTATGTGGACCACCCTTCTTTCGGACATGCCATTATCAGCCGCCTTTTGGAGGCCCATGGGTATAAGGTGGGGATCATAGCCCAGCCTGACTGGAAAGACCCGAAAAGCATTCAGGTGCTGGGAGAGCCCCGTCTGGGGTTTTTAGTCAGCAGCGGAAATATGGATTCCATGGTAAACCATTATTCAGTTTCTAAAAAGCGCAGGCAGCAGGACTCCTACACTCCCGGAGGTGTTATGGGAAAGCGTCCTGATTACGCCGCCACGGTGTACTGCAACTTAATCCGGTCTGTATACAAAAAAGCGCCTATTATCATAGGCGGTATTGAAGCCAGCTTAAGGCGTCTGGCCCATTATGACTACTGGTCTGACCGGTTAAAGCGCTCCATACTTTTGGACTCCCAGGCAGATCTCATATCTTACGGAATGGGAGAAAAGTCCATTGTGGAGATTGCAGATGCATTAAACAGCGGTATCGATATCAAGGACATCACCTTTATTGAGGGAACCGTTTATAAAACAAAGAGCCTGGAGTCGGTATATGACGCTTTGACTCTGCCTTCCTTTGAAAGTATGAAAGGGGATAAGCTGGAATATGCCAGAAGCTATTATGTCCAGTATGGAAACACGGATCCATTTATCGGAAAGCGTCTGGTGGAGCCTTACGGGGACAATCTGTTTGTGGTTCAGAATCCGCCTGGAAAGCCTCTTTCCACAGAGGAAATGGATGAGGTTTATAACCTTCCCTATATGAGAAATTATCACCCCTCCTATGAAGAGCTTGGCGGCGTTCCGGCTATCCGGGAGATCAAATTCAGCCTGATCAGCAACAGAGGCTGTTTTGGAGCCTGCAGTTTCTGTGCCCTCACCTTCCATCAGGGCAGAATCATCCAGTCCAGAAGCCACAATTCCCTTTTGGATGAGGCAAAGCTTTTGATAGAGGAGCCTGATTTTAAGGGCTATATTCACGATGTGGGCGGGCCTACCGCCGACTTCCGTAATCCTGCCTGTGAAAAGCAGAAGACAAAGGGTGCCTGTCCAAACAGACAGTGTCTGTTCCCGGAGCCCTGCAAGAATTTAAATGCAGACCATAGGGATTATATTGATTTGCTGAGAAAGCTGCGGACCCTTCCAAAGGTGAAGAAGGTCTTTATCCGTTCGGGAATCCGCTTTGACTATGTACTGGCTGATCCGGGAAAGAAGTTTTTAAAGGAGCTTTGCCAGCACCATGTCAGCGGCCAGCTGAAGGTGGCTCCGGAGCACGTATCTGACAAGGTGCTCTCCAAGATGGGAAAGCCGGATAATAAGATTTACCGTCAGTTTGTAAAGGAATACAACGAAATGAACGGCAGGCTGGGCATGAAGCAGTATTTGGTTCCCTATCTGATGTCCTCCCATCCCGGTTCCGGGCTTTTGGAAGCCGTGGAACTTGCGGAGTATTTGCGTGACCTGGGGTATATGCCGGAGCAGGTTCAGGACTTTTATCCTACCCCCTCCACCATATCCACCTGCATGTATTACACCGGATACGATCCCCGTACTATGGAAAAGGTTTACGTTCCCGTCAATCCTCACGAAAAGGCCATGCAGAGAGCTCTGATCCAGTACCGGAATCCCAAGAACCGGGAACTGGTTATAGAAGCCTTAAAGCTGGCAGGACGGACTGATTTGATCGGATATGATAAAAAATGCCTGATCCGCCCATCAGCAGGAGTACCGGCAGGAGGAATGAGCGGCAGGAAAACCGGCAAGAATTATGGAAGTACAAACAGAGCCGGAGCGCCTTCCATTGAAAAACAGGGAGAGCGCAGGAAAAAGACTATCCGGAATGTCCACAAAAAAGCAGGAAAATAAAATGAAATTTCATGGAGGGAATCCGTATGAAAATTGCGATTGTAACAGGCGCATCTTCCGGTATGGGAAGAGAATTCATCATGCAGATTGCAGACCGTTTTAACGGAATCGGAGAAATATGGGCCATTGCCAGGAGGAAGGAACGTTTGGAGGAGCTGTCTCTTCTCGTTCCTGTAAAGCTCCGGTGCTTTGACATGGATTTAACAAAGATGGATGAGCTGAAAGACCTTCAGAAGGCTCTTTTAGAAGAAAAGCCGGATGTAAAATGGCTGGTTAATGGAGCCGGATACGGAAAGATCGGCCCTGTGGGCTTTATCAGCGTGGAGGAAGAGGGCGGTATGATTGATTTAAACTGCAGAGCTCTTTGTGCAGTAACTCATATGGTGCTTCCCTATATGTCAAAAAACAGCCGGATCATCCAGTTTTCTTCTTCGGCAGCCTTTCTTCCCCAGCCTCAGTTTGCCATCTATGCGGCCACAAAGGCCTTTATCTTAAGCTACGGCAGGGCTCTTAATGAGGAGCTGAAGCCCAGAGGAATCTATGTAACCGCAGTCTGCCCCGGACCTGTAAAGACAGAGTTCTTCGATATCGCAGGAACAACAGGAGAAATTCCTCTCTATAAAAAAATGGTCATGGCTGATTCCCGGAAGGTGGTTTCTCTGGCACTGAGAGACAGCATGATGGGCCGTTCTGTTTCGGTCTATGGACTTACCATGAAATCATTCCGTATGCTGTGCAAGATATTTCCTCACGGCATGATCCTGCGTCTTATCAGAAAATCCATGAAAGCAGAGTAACAGACAGAAAGGATCATTCATGCAGTCTTTTGTTGTATCAAAAAATGAAGCAGGCCAGCGTTTGGATAAGCTGCTGGCTAAATATTTAAATCTGGCAGGAAAAAGCTTTCTCTATAAAATGATGAGAAAGAAAAACATCACCTTAAATGGGAAGAAGTGCGATGGTTCGGAAAAGCTGGGAGAGGGAGATGAAATCAAACTCTTCCTCTCTGATGAAACCATTGAAAAGTTTTCGGAGGTTAAGATTCCTCAGGTAAAAAAAGTGGCTCTAAACGTCATATATGAGGATGAACACATCCTCTTAGTCAATAAGCCAGCAGGGATGCTGTCTCAGAAGGCCAAGGAGTCTGATGAATCCCTGGTGGAATATCTCATCGACTATCTTCTGTCAAAGGGCAGCCTGACAGCAGAACAGCTAAGGAGCTTCCGCCCTTCCATATGCAACCGTCTGGACCGCAATACCAGCGGTCTGGTGGTCTGCGGGAAATCCCTGGCAGGTCTGCAGCTTATGTCTGCGGTCTTTAAGGACAGGAGCATCCACAAATATTATCAATGTGTGGTAAAGGGCAGGCTTTCGAAAAAGCAGATGATTAAAGGATTTCTCACAAAGGATGAAGCCTCCAACCAGGTGACCATCCATCAGGAGCAGGTTCCGGACAGTCTTCCCATTGTGACGGAGTATGAGCCAATGGCTTTTTATGAGGACTACACCCTGTTAAAGGTCACTCTGGTCACAGGAAGGACCCATCAGATCAGGGCCCACTTATCCTCTATCGGACATCCCATTATCGGAGATTATAAATACGGCAATAAGAAGGCCAATGAAGAGGCCAGAAAGCTTTTTTCTATCCAGTCCCAGCTTCTTCATTCCTTTCAGGTCACATTTCCGGAACTGCCGGAGCCTCTTTCCTATTTATCGGGAAAGAAATTTTTTGCACCTTTGCCGGAAGTTTTTTCAAATATATGCAGGGACTGGAAATAGGAGGAGGGAAACATGGGAACCTGGAATACGAGAGGCTTAAGGGGCTCTACTCTGGAGGAACTGATTAACCGCAGCAATGAAAGCTACCGGGAAAAGGGGCTGGCTTTGATTCAGAAGATCCCCACCCCCATTACCCCCATCTCCATTGACAAAGAAAACCGCCACATTACCCTGGCTTATTTTGAGCAGAAAAGTACGGTGGACTACATAGGAGCCGTCCAGGGAATACCTGTATGCTTTGATGCAAAGGAGTGCAGCGCATCCACCTTTCCCCTTCAAAACATCCATCCTCATCAGGTGGCCTTTATGGAAGAATTTGAACGGCAGGGGGGCATTTCCTTTATCATCGTGTCCTACACCCAGAAAAATCAGGTTTACTATCTGCCCTTTGAATGTCTGAAGGAATTCTGGAAACGGATGGAGGACGGAGGACGGAAAAGCTTCACTTATGAGGAAGTGGATAAAAGCTGGGAAATCCGCAGCCACAGGGATATTTTCATCCATTATCTGGAGATGATTCAAAAAGATTTGGACAGAAGAGATTGACAATCAGGGATTTCTCCCCTATAATAAACTACACGTTACCGAATTATCACTTTACTATAAGAAAGTGAAAGAAAACGAGATACTGTGAAAACAATTTTCCCGGTTATTACAGGATGGAGGACATCATGGCAAATAAGCTGTTACATACACCGGACGGGGTTCGGGATATCTATGGAGTGGAGTGCACGAAAAAAGCAGTTGTGCAGGAAAAAATTTTAAACGTGTTTCATCTGTTCGGATATCAGGACATTGAAACTCCGACCTTTGAATTTTTTGATATTTTCAATGAATCCCGGGGAAGCGTCAAGGCAAAGGAAATGTTTAAATTTTTTGACCGGGATAATCACACCCTGGTTCTCCGGCCTGATGAAACTCCTGCCATTGCCAGGTGCGCGGTAAAGTATTTTATGGATGAGGATATGCCTATCCGTCTCTGTTACTTAGAAAGAACCTTTATCAATAATTCCAGCTACCAGGGAAGGCTTAAGGAAGCCACACAGACGGGTGTGGAGCTGCTGGGAGATGATTCCGCAGACGCTGACGGGGAAATCCTGGTTATGGTGATCCGGGCTTTGCTGGCAGCAGGGCTTACGGAATTTCAGGTGGAGCTGGGAGAAGTGGACTTTTTCAAGGGCCTGCTGGAAGAGGCCGGCATGGATGAGGAAATGGAAGAGGCTCTGAGGGAGCTGATTGAAAATAAAAATTACTTTGGAGTGGAGGAGCTGGTAATGGCCCAGCCCATTTCCAAGGAGCTGAAGCAGGTGTTTTTAAAGCTTCCGGAGCTTTTCGGTTCCCTGGATCAGATTCAGGCGGCCAGAGAACTGACAGCCAACCCAAGAGCCTTAAGAGCCATTGAGCGTCTGGAGGAGGTAAACCGGATCCTGGCCCATTACGGCCTTACGGATTACGTTTCCTATGACCTTGGCATGCTGAGCCAGTACCAATATTATACCGGAATCATTTTTAAAGCTTATACCTACGGCACTGGGGACTATATTGTCAACGGAGGCCGGTATGACAAGCTTTTGGAGCAGTTCGGAAAGGATTCTCCTGCCGTAGGCTTTGGCATTTCCGTGGATGAGCTTTTGCTGGCTTTATCCAGGCAGAAGATCGAGACAAAGGTCACTGTTGCCAACACCATGATTCTTTATGAGAAGGAATCAAGGGAAGGCGGCATTCACCTGGCTGACCATTTCCGCAACATAGGCATGGCGGCCCAGCTCCAGCTTAAGGACCCGGACCGTCCCCTTGAAACTTATTTTGACTATGCTTTGCGCAGGGATTTGCATAACATCCTGTATCTGGACACCATGGGATTTTCCGTAAAGGTCACAAACCTGCTTTTAAACCGCACAGAAGAGATACCTCTGTCGGAATATTTACAATAACCGGAGGTACTTATGAGATATCTGACATTTGCCCTGGCAAAAGGGCGTCTGGCAAAGGATTCCCTTGCTATGTTTGAAAAAATCGGAATCACATGTGAGGAAATGAAGGACAAGGGCTCCAGAAAGCTGATCTTCACCAACGAAGAGCTGGGAATGCGCTTTTTCCTGGCAAAGGCCAGCGATGTACCCACCTATGTGGAATATGGGGCGGCTGACATCGGAATCGTGGGCAAGGACACCCTTTTAGAGGAGGGGAGAAAGCTTTACGAGGTCATGAATTTAGGCATGGGAAACTGCCGCATGTGCGTCTGCGGTCCCAAGTCGGCCCAGGAACTGTTAAAGCACCATGAAATGATCCGGGTGGCCACCAAGTATCCGGCCATTGCCAAGGATTATTTTTATAATAAAAAACATCAGACCGTGGAAATCATCAAGCTCAATGGATCCATTGAGCTGGCTCCCATTGTAGGACTTTCTGAGGTGATCGTGGATATTGTGGAGACAGGAGCTACCTTGAGGGAAAACGGACTTGACGTGTTAGAAGAAATCTGTCCCCTTTCCGCCCGTATGGTGGTCAATCAGGTGAGCATGAAGCGGGAAAATGACAGGATCACAAAGCTGATCCACGATCTTCGCACCTTGCTGCAGGAGGAAAACCAATGAGAATTATAAAATTAGATGAAAGCTCCAAACAGAATATTCTGGCGGACTTATTAAAAAGAGATCCCAATAATTACAGCACCTATGCCGATACGGTCCAGAAAATCGTGGAAGCCGTGAAGGCGGATAAGGACAAGGCTCTTTTTTCCTACACAAAGGAATTTGACAAAGCAGATATCAATGCCTCAAATATCCGGGTGACGGAAGAGGAAATCAAAGAGGCCATGAAAGAGGTGGACCCGGGACTTTTGGAGGTTATGAAAAAGTCCATGAAAAACATCCGCCAGTTTCATGAAAAACAGAAACAGTACAGCTGGTTTGACAGCAAGCCTGACGGAACCCTTTTAGGACAAAAGGTTACTGCCCTTGGAAGCGTAGGCGTTTACGTTCCAGGTGGAAAAGCGGCTTATCCGTCTTCTGTTTTAATGAACATCATTCCAGCCGAGGTGGCAGGAGTGGAGCGGATTGCCATGGTGACTCCTCCCGGACCGGATGGAAAGGTGAATCCGGTTACCTTGACGGCAGCTTATCTGGCAGGTGCTACGGAGGTTTATAAGGTGGGCGGAGCCCAGGCAGTGGCTGCCCTGGCTTTTGGAACGGAATCCATTCCAAAGGTGGATAAGATCGTAGGCCCTGGAAATATTTTTGTGGCCCTTGCAAAAAAGGCAGTTTACGGCCATGTGAGCATAGACAGCATTGCAGGCCCCAGCGAGATTTTAGTTCTTGCAGATGAGAGCGCCAATCCCCGTTTTGTAGCCGCGGATTTGTTATCCCAGGCAGAGCATGATGAGCTGGCTTCTTCCATTCTGGTGACCACCAGCATGGAGCTGGCCAAAAAGGTGTCAGAGGAAGCGGGAAATTTTGCAAATGTGTTGTCCCGGTCTGAGATCATCAAGAAGTCTTTGGACAATTACGGATATATTCTGGTGACAGAAACCATGAAGGAAGCCATTTCCGTTGTCAATGAGATCGCTCCGGAGCACTTGGAAATTATTACCAGAAATCCATTTGAAGATATGATCAGGATTCAGAACGCAGGGGCCATATTCCTGGGAGAATACAGTTCTGAGCCCTTGGGAGATTATTTTGCAGGGCCTAACCATGTGCTTCCCACAAACGGAACGGCTAAATTTTTCTCCCCATTAAACGTGGATGATTATGTAAAGAAATCCAGCATCATTTATTATTCCAAAGAGGCTTTGGAGCAGGTTCATAAGGATATCGAGGCCTTTGCCGAAGCAGAGCACTTAACCGCTCATGCCAATTCCGTAAAGGTGAGGTTTGAAAAGGAGAATTAGTATGCAGCTTTATCCAGCAATTGATTTAAAAAACGGGCAGTGCGTCCGTTTAAAGCAAGGAGAATTTAAAGAAATCACCGTTTATTCCGATGCACCGGAGGAGATAGCCGCTCTTTGGCAGTCTCAGGGAGCTACGTTTCTTCATTTAGTGGACTTGGACGGCGCTCTGGCCGGTTATTCCGTAAACCGGGATGTGATAAAAAAGATTGCGGATACCGTTTCCATTCCCATTGAAATCGGAGGGGGCATCCGGAGTGAGGAAGCCATAGAATCCATGCTTTCCCTGGGAGTTGCCAGGGTGATCATCGGAACCAGAGCCGTGGAAAATCCTGAATTTCTCGGGGAAATGGTGAGAAAATTTGGTCCTGAACGGATTGTGGCCGGTGTGGATGCAAAGGATGGCATGGTGGCCGTAGAGGGCTGGGAAAAAATCAGCACCATATCGGCGTCAGACTTATGCGGACGCATGAAGGAATACGGCATTCAGCACATTGTATACACTGATATAGCCAGGGACGGAATGCTGTCCGGCCCCAATGTGGCTTATACGAAAAAACTGACCGATGACACGGGTTTGGATATCATCGCTTCCGGTGGGATGTCCTCTATGGAGGATTTACGCCAGCTTTATGAAGCCGGTGTCAAAGGGGCCATCATCGGCAAGGCTTTGTATGAAAAGCGGATTGATTTAAAGGAAGCTATCGATGCGTTTGAAAAGCAGACGCCTTAGGGGAGGATTGTATGATGGAGTGTAAAAAAATAATTGCAGGCTTCGGCATCCGAAATGGTAAGGCCGTCAGGCTTGATGACAGGACGTCCTATTATGAAAAAGGCCTTCTGGAGCTGGCCCGTTTTTACGGGGACAGCGGAGCCGATGAGATTTTTCTTCTGGATTTATCGGAAACTGAGGAAGATCACGAAAAGACCATAGGTATGATGAAAGAGATCGCAAGGCTTTCCGATATCCCGGTTATTGCCGGTGGGAGAGTGAAACGGTTAGAGGATGTGAAGAAATATCTCTACGCAGGGGCAAAGGCTTCCTTCCTTGACGCGGGACTGGAGGAAAATGTGGACCTGATGAAGGAAGCCTCAGACCGGTTCGGGGATGATAAGGTATACGCTTACCTGCCGGATTGCTCCTATCTGGAAAGCGCCAAGGAATATGCCCAGCTTGGGGCCTCTGTCATGATTTTAGGGGATCTGGAAATGACGGAAGAAAAACTTTTAAAGGTGGCTGAATGCAAGGAAGTTTTTCTGCTTGCCGGTCCTATCGGGGAGCTTTTGCCTGCTGTGCTTAAAACAGACAATGTAAACGGCTTTATCGGAGTATTTGACGGAAAAGCAGGCTGTATGGATTTAAAACAGGATTTAAAGGCCAGAGGTATGGCGGTGGATACATTTGAAAGCCCAGTCAGCTTCAGCCAGTTTAAGTTAAATGACCACGGTCTCATTCCGGTCATCACTCAGGATTACCGGACAGGACAGGTGCTGATGCTGGCTTATATGAATGAAGAGGCATTTCAGACGACTTTAAAGACCGGCTGCATGACTTATTACAGCAGAAGCCGGGACGCACTCTGGCTTAAGGGGGAAACCTCCGGCCATTATCAGTATGTGAAGTCTCTTTCCATAGACTGTGACAGCGACACCCTGCTTGCCAAGGTCAATCAGATCGGCGCAGCCTGCCATACCGGGGAAAAAACGTGTTTTTATACAGACCTGGTGAAAAAGGAATATCAGGAGACCAATCCCCTCAAGGTATTTGAAGATGTGCTTCAGGTAATCACGGACAGGAAGAAAAATCCCAAGGAGGGCTCTTATACCAATTACCTGTTTGATAAGGGAATTGATAAAATATTAAAGAAGCTGGGAGAGGAAGCCGCGGAAATCATTATAGCTGCTAAAAATCCCGATTCTGAGGAAGTGAAATACGAAATTTCGGACT
>DGRE01000022.1 GCA_002389905.1 Hungatella sp. UBA4396
AAAGAAACCGACGCAGCCACCATTGCCACTATCATCGAGCGCTACAAGTCCCAGGACACCTGGAAGGGAGACACTGTGTTTGAGAAAGAGAGCTTTGAGCTTCTGGAAAATATTCTGGAGGAATCAGGCCAGTTAAAGGAGAGGGTTCCCTATGAGGACCTGGTAGTAACCACTTATGCCGAAAAAGCAGCTAAGTAAATTATATCTTTTTTAATCCTCCCATCAGTGGTATAATGAAAATTGCAGGGCCGCCTTTGCTGCGGTCCTGTAATTTTATATCTGATTGGAGTGACGCTTATGAATATCGTACTTTTAGAATCCCTGGGAATTCCGGACAGCCTTTTAAATGAATGTGCAAAACCTTTGATTGAAGCCGGGCATAGCTTCACCGCCTATCCAAAAAGCACAGACCCTAAGGTCCAGATAGAGCAGACCGCTGAGGCAGATGTGATCATGCTTGCCAACATGCCTTTGTCAGGACAGGTTATTTCCGCCTGTGAACATTTAAAATTTATTGATATTGCTTTTACAGGAGTGGATCATGTGGATTTAGAGGCAGCAAAAGCAAAAGGAATCAAGGTCAGCAATGCCGCCGGATATTCCACTGAGGCTGTGGCTGAACTGACTCTCTGCATGATGCTTTCTCTCCTTCGTAACGTTCCCCAGGTGGAGGCCCGGTGCAGGGAAGGAAAGACAAAGGACGGTCTTGTAGGCTGTGAACTTATGGGAAAGACAGTAGGCATCATCGGTGCCGGAACCATCGGCACGAAAGTTGGACAGCTTTGTGACGCCTTCGGCTGCAAGGTCTTAGGGTACAAGCGCGGTCTGACGGGAAATGAGCCTTCTTTTATGGAGTTTGTCACCCTTGATGAGCTGCTGTCACGTTCCCATATCGTCAGCCTTCACTGCCCTTTAACGGAAGATACCCGCCATTTAATTAATAAAGATACTATTGCAAAGATGAAAAAGGGAGCTTACCTCATCAATGCTGCCAGAGGGCCTGTTGTGGATTCCCAGGCTTTGGCAAATGCCTTAAATGAGGAGTATTTATCCGGCGCAGGAATTGACGTGTTTGAGACAGAACCGCCTCTTGACCCGTCCCATCCCCTGCTTCACAGCAAAAACACCCTGGTCACTCCTCACGTTGCCTTTGCATCTGCCGAGTCCATGGAGACCCGTGCGAGAATCGTATTTGACAATATTTCAAAATGGCTGGAGGGCCGCCAGGCAAATGTGATCCTTTAATCCTCTAATCCTCTGATTTCCCAAAAGAGCCTTGACCCAATTTCAAATATGTTGTAGACTAATGGATGGTCTAACCGAACAGTACCAACGCCTCCGGGCGTGTGGTACTGTTCTTTATCTAAAGAAAGATTGAGGTACAAATAATGAAATTGATTTTAAGCTACACGTGGAGATATAAAAAATATCTTATTCTCAGCCTTTTGGGAGTTGGCGGATTTGTTTTAATTCAGATGGGCGTTCCCACCATGCTTAAATACATCATCAATGAGGCCCTTTTAGGGGACAAGCCGGACCTGCTTTGGAAGATCGCACTGCTCATGCTGGTAATCGTCATTGTGGGCCTGGGCGGGGAACTCTGCATGGCCTATGCCAATACCCGGATTGCCACCAATGTTATACGGGACATCCGCAACGACATGTTTGTTAAGACACAAAAATTCTCTCACGCAGAATTTGACCAGTTCAGCGTGTCATCTCTTATTACAAGCACCACCAGCGACGCCTACCAGATCATGATTTTTGTCCAGTCTATGCTGCGCAGTGCCATTATCACCCCTGTTATGACTGTCAGCGGCTTTATCTTAATACTAAACAACAACCCGCAGATGTTCTGGATCATACTGATAGCCCTTCCCCTGCTGGGCGGCGGCGTTTACTTAATCAGCCACACTTCACGCCCTTATTCCGAGGCTCAGCAAAAGGCCCTGGATAAAATCAACTTAAACCTGCGGGAAAGCTTATCAGGACTCCGGGTCATCCGGGCCTTTGGCAATGAACATTTTCAGGCCGAACGTTTTGATGAGGTAAACCAGGAATACTGCGGGGTTTCAAAGAAAGTATTCCGGATCGTGTCCTTTGCACAGCCAGGATTTTATCTGATCTTTAACGCCATGATCGTCTTGATCCTCTGGGTTGGCAGCCAGGCCATCGGGCGGGGTACTTTGGACGTAGGAACCTTAAACGCTTCCATCGATTACGTGTTCCACATCCTGTTTTCCTTCCTGATGCTGGCCGTACTATTTATCATGTATCCTCGTGCCTCTGTATCAGCCCAGCGAATCAGCCGGGTTTTAGAAAGCACTCCTGCCATTTCGGAAAACCTGGAGCATGGCGTAACTGAAACCAGCGAAAAAGGAACGATCCGGTTTGAAGATGTGGCTTTTGCCTATGCAGGATCAGACGAGCCTGTACTTAAAAATGTCAGCTTTACCGCAGAGACAGGACAGACCGTGGCATTTATCGGCAGCACTGGAAGCGGGAAATCCACTTTGATCCAGTTAATTCCCCGCATGTATGATGTGTCAAAGGGAAAAATACTTGTGGACGGTGTGGATGTGCGGGACTACAATATCCACACTCTGCGTCAGAAAATCGGATTTATTCCACAAAAAGCCCAGCTTTTTACCGGAAGCATCGCACAGAACTTAAGGCTTGGCAGGCCTGATGCCAGCCAGGAGGATTTAGAAAAGGCGGCTGAAATTGCCCAGGCCAGTGATTTTATATCACAGAAGGAAAGCGGCTATGAGGAAATGCTGAGTGAAGGCGGAAGCAATCTCTCCGGAGGCCAGCGCCAGCGTCTTGCCATTGCCAGGGCCATTGTAAAGAATCCGGAAATCTACATTTTTGATGATTCCTTTTCTGCCCTGGATTATATGACGGACTTACAGCTTCGCACCCGCCTGCGTCAGGAAATCACTGATGCAACCATCCTGATCGTTGCCCAGCGGATCGGAACCATTCGCCATGCCGATAAAATCATCGTGCTGAACGAGGGTGAGGTGGTAGCGGAAGGCCGCCACGAAGAGCTGCTTCGCAGCTGCGGCATTTACCGGGATATCGCCGTTTCACAGCTTTCTGAGGAGGAATTGGGATGAACAAAACACAACTGAAAAAAATAGGCCGTCTCATACAGGTCTGTATGAGTGCCAACAAATACCTGTTTATTTTGCCTGTTGTATTTACGGCAGCAGGCAGTATTCTCGGCGCTCTCAACCCGTTTCTCATCGGACTTGCCATTACGGAGCTGAGCCGCAACATCAAGGACATGGCAAACGGAGTATCTGGTGCGGCAGTGAATTATTCTTACATTTTACTCATTGCCGCCGGTCTGACCATATCGGCCCTTGTGCGGCAGACCCTGACCTATCTGGCCAGCTATTTACTGGCAGGAGGCGTCCAAAACAGCTTTAAGGGCCTTCGTACCCGCATCAGCCAGAAGATGAACCGTCTCCCGGTGTCCTATTTTGACAGCCACCAGCAGGGTGCGGTGCTGAATACAGTGACCAATGACGTGGACACTGTTTCCAATGCGGTGCAGCAAAGTCTTTTAAACATGGTATATTCCATTACCAGCATCATATCCACCTTTGCCATGATGCTTTACATTTCCCTTCCATTAGGGTTATTGTCCATGGTGATGATTCCGACCGCACTTTTCATCTCCCGTTATATGATGAAGCGCTCCCAGAGTGAATTCTTGAATATGCAGAACACCCTGGCTGAGTTAAACGGGTATATTCAGGAACGGTATACAGGCTTTTCTGTGGTCAAGCTTTACAATTCGGAACAGGATACCATCAAGCAGTTCCAGGAAATCAACGGGCGGATGAACAAGGCCGGATTCCGGGCCAACTTCACCTCCTCCCTGATCGCTCCCATTATGGAGCTGCTGATCAACCTGACCTATGTGATCATGGTGCTGCTGACTGGATATGCGGTGCTGCTCTCGGGCATGGCTTTAGGCAGTATGCAGGCCTTTGTACAGTACATCTGGATCGTTTATGAGCCCATGGGGCAGCTAACCCAGCTTGCACCGGCCGTTCAAAGCGCCACAGCTTCCATGGAACGGATTGTCACCTTCCTGGAGGAGCCTGAAGAGAGCCAGGAACGGCGACGGATCGAAGCTCTTGACACAGACCGGTACAGCGGACTGGTGGAATTCTCCAACGCCCGTTTTTCCTATACTAAGAACAAGCCTCTCATCAAGGATTTTTCCCTCACAACAAAGCCGGGGGAGAAAATTGCCATTGTGGGAGCTACCGGAGCCGGAAAGACCACCATCATCAATCTGCTGATGCGGTTTTACGATGTGGATGGCGGAGATATCCGCATAGACGGGGACAGCATTTACGACATGAGCCGAAACGCCGAACGTTCCCTGTTTGGCATGGTGCTTCAGGATGCCTGGCTTTACCACGCTACCATTGCGGAAAATATCCGCTTCGGAAGGCTCGATGCCACTGACGAGGAAGTCATGCAGGCGGCCAAGGACGCCAATGTCCACCATTTCATTCAGACCATGCCCGGCGGGTATCACATGATGATCAATGAGGAGGGAAGCAATGTTTCCCTGGGACAAAAGCAGCTTCTGACCATTGCCAGGGCTCTCCTTGCCAATCCCCGCATTCTGATTCTGGATGAGGCCACCAGCAGCGTGGACACCCGTCTGGAAATGCTGATACAGGCAGCCATGAGACGGGCCATGAAGGGCAGGACCAGCTTCGTCATCGCACACCGCCTTTCCACCATCAAGGATGCGGACCAGATTCTGGTCATGAATAACGGCGACATTGTGGAACAGGGTACCCACCAGGAGCTTCTGGAGTTAAAGGGAACCTATGAAAAATTGTATAACAGCCAGTTTGCCGAAGGCTGATATGAAAAAACACCGGATGATCCGTAAAACGATCTCCGGTGCTTTTATTTGCTCTTATTCTGTTACAATGTTTTCCATCCACACCCCTTTTTTCAGGAGCACATAGCCTATGACACACTTGATCAGCTCCGCCGACTGGCAGATGAAGTAAACGGCGATGGTGGGAATTCCAACGGCCCTGTTTAAAAAATATGCCGCAGGGATGCTGATAATCCAGACGAACACGCTGTCAAATAAAAAGGTGATTACCGTTTTTCCTCCTGAACGGAGGGTAAAGTAGCTTGCATGGGTGAAGGCATTCAAAGGCATGCAGATTGCAGAAACCAGTATAAAACCGCTGGCCAGATCCTTTACCTCCTGGCTGGTCTTATAAATAGAAGGGAATAAAGGAGCGATGACCGCCATAACCGCTCCGATTACAAAACAGCTGGCCACGGAAAAGAAAATCAGCTTTGCTGCGCTGTCCTTTGCCTCTTCCATCTTTCCTGCCCCTAAAAGCTGCCCCACCACCACTGCTACAGAGCTTCCCAGGGACATAAATACAATGTTAAATATGTTGGAAACCGTACTGGAAATGTTCAGCCCGGCAATGACTTCAAGGCCCCTTATGGAATAGCACTGCATAATGACCGCCATTCCTCCGGCCCATAATGCTTCATTGATCATGAGGGGGGCTCCTGTCCGGACGATCTGTTTCACCAGCTTCATTGGAATGAGAAGACTTTTATATGCTCCCTTTACAAAGGGACTTTCACCGGCATGGGCATGGACCCAGAATGTGATGATGCCGCATTCCACAAACTTGGCAATCACAGTGGCAACAGCCGCTCCCTGAACTCCCAATACAGGTGCACCGAACTTTCCAAAAATCAGAATATAATTCAATATTCCGTTGGCAAATACGGCTACACTTGAGGCTACCATGGGAATTACGGTTTTTCCCATCTCCCGCAGGGTATTGGCATAGGCCTGGGAAATTGCGAAAGGCACCAGCCCCGCCATCATAATCACCAAATACTGTCTTCCAAAGTGCAGGGTGTCCTCAATGCTCCCTCCTGTTTTCCCGTCATGGAGATATAAGGAAATCAGCCCTGTCTGAAAGCTGTACAAAATAAAAATTCCAATGAGGGACATGAGAATGCAGAAAATGATCTTGAACCGAAAGGCATTTTTCATCCCTTCATAATCTCCATTGCCGTAAAACTGGGTTCCAAATATGCTCGCCCCTGAAACGATTCCAAAAATGCAGAGATTGTATACAAAAATCAGCTGATTGACAATGGCAACCCCTGACATCTGCTCTGTTCCCACCTGACCCACCATAATATTATCCAGAAGATTGACAAAATTCGTGATTCCGCTCTGTATCATGACAGGAACCGCCAGCATCAATACCATTTTGTAAAAATTTCTGTCTCCAATATATCTTTTCATAATCCCTCCGCTTTTTTACTGCCTTCCGGCATGATACTCCGGCAAATTATATCACAGTTTCTCCTATCTTTGTATAGAAACCGGGAATAATTTTTTTTATTTTCTTCCAAGATCATCCAATATATGCGCTCCACTTCCTCATATTTGGCTTGCTATTTTAACAATTTCCAGTTATAGTAAATACCATATTAAAAAAAGATGTCACTTTTAACATTCATACAAAGAGGGGAGAACGAAATTATGAATTCAGATACCTTGCAAATTTTAATTGCGATGACCGCTTATATGGCTGTTGTTATTGGAATCGGAGTTGTATTTGCCCGGAGAGCCAATCAAAGCTCAGAGGATTATTTTCTGGGAGGACGCAGTCTGGGTCCGTGGGTAGCAGCAATGAGCGCTGAAGCCTCTGATATGTCAGGCTGGCTGCTGATGGGTCTTCCCGGCGTGGCTTACTGGTCCGGCCTTGCCGATGCTTCATGGACTGCCATAGGCCTTGCCGCAGGCACCTACTTAAACTGGCTCATTGTTTCCAAACGTCTGCGCCGCTACAGCGTAAAGGCAGGAAACTCCATCACATTGCCGGAGTTTTTCTCCAACCGTTTCCAGGAGGAGAAAAAGGTGATCATGACCATATCGGCCTTTTTCATTCTGATATTTTTCACGGTTTATGCAGCAAGCTGCCTTGTGACCTGCGGAAAGCTGTTTTCCACCTTATTCGGCACTTCCTATATGTCCATGATGATTTTAGGAGCCGTATTCGTACTGATTTACACCATTTTAGGCGGGTTTCTGGCTGAAAGCGCTTCTGACTTCATGCAGGCCATTGTTATGATCGTTGCTTTGACCGTAATTGTAATCACAGGCATATATGCCGCAGGCGGTCTGGAGTCGGTGGTGGAAAATGCCAAAGGCATTCCCGGCTTTTACCAGTTCTTCGGAATCTCCACTCCAAAGGTAGATGCAGGCGGAATACAAATCATTGAAAATGGAAGCCCGATGTTCGGAGACGCTGCAAATTACAGCGTGATCACCATACTTTCCTCCCTTGCATGGGGTCTTGGCTATTTTGGAATGCCTCAGGTCCTGCTGCGCTTTATGGCCATCCGGTCTGAGCATGAGCTTACGGATTCCCGGCGCATTGCCACCGTATGGGTTCTCATTTCCTTAACTGTTGCCGTGTTCATCGGAATCGTGGGCAGATCCCTGTATCCCACAAGCCTTTCCACTGCTTCAGAGGCTGAAAGTATATTTATTCTCCTCTCCACCAGCCTGCTTCCGCCCCTTCTGGCAGGATTTGTCATGGCCGGTATTCTGGCTGCCACCATCAGCTCCTCGGATTCCTATCTGCTGATTGCGGCCTCCGCTGTGTCAAAGAACATTTACCATGGTCTGTTTAAGAAAAATGCCGGAGACAAGGAAATCATGCGTGTTTCCCGTATCACCCTTCTGGTAGTTACAGCCATTGCCGTATTCATTGCAATGGATGAAAGCAGCGTCATATTTACCATCGTATCCTTTGCCTGGGCCGGCTTTGGTGCCACCTTCGGCCCGCTGATGCTGTTTTCCCTCTTCTGGAAGCGCGTCAACCATACCGGAGCTGTTGCCGGCATGGTGGGAGGCGGATTCATGGTGTTCATCTGGAAGCTTTTCGTCCGTCCTATGGGCGGCGCCTGGAACATCTACGAGCTCCTTCCCGCATTTCTCTTCTCCTGCGTTCTCATCGTGGCAGTGTCTCTTCTCACTCCGCCGCCTTCTGAGAAGCTTCAGGCAGAATTTGACGAGGTCAGTAAAAATATATAATAGCTGAATGGCTGCAGGCTTACCTGCAGCCATTTTTTGTTCTTTCTTCATGGCTCATAATAGGGACTCCGCTGCATATGATAAAATAAATGCTCCGCTCATATCTGGACCTGGAGGATGAAATATTGGAAAAAGTCCTGGATAACAATTATTATGACCTGATTATTAATAATGTCTCCGTCCCCTCCTATGATACCGGAGACAATATTACCATGCTCAATTTCAGGCACTCCCTGCTTCACATTCCCGTAGGTGACGGGGACCCCTGCGTTCTGGGCCAGTATCCCTATCACAGCTTTCCAACTTTATACATTCCCACAGCCACCATCAGCATCGAAAAATCAGGCATCGGAACCGTTCAGAGAAATCCGTTCTTAAGCCTCCTTGGCCGGGGCATTATCGTCGGTGTCATTGATACTGGAATCGACTACAGCCATCAGGCCTTCTTAAATAACGACGGCACCTCCCGCATCCTTTCCATATGGGACCAGTCCGTGCAGACAGGCGTACCTCCCGAAGGGTTTACCTTTGGTTCTGAATACTTAAGGGAATCCATTAATATTGCCTTAAGATCCGACAATCCCTTAGACATTGTTCCGACCACTGATCCCGTGGGCCACGGAACTGCCATTGCCAGCATTGCTGTCGGAAGACCTAATCTGGAAATGGACTTTTCCGGCGTTGTTCCGGAAGCCGAGCTGGTGGTAGTGAAGCTAAAGGATGCAAAACAAAGCTTAAAAGCAATCTCTTTTGTACCGCAGGATTCCATTTGCTATCAGGAATCCGATATTATACTGGGAGTCCGCTACCTGGAAGCATTTTCCCTTGCCATAAACCGCCCTCTGGTCATCTGCATTTCCCTGGGAAGCAGTGAGGGCGGCCATGACGGAAGCGGCGCCTTAAGCAATTACTTAAATTTTTCTGCCAGACTTCCGGGAATCGGCGTTTCCATTTCAGCAGGAAACGAAGGCAACAGCCGCCGGCATTATTTTAACAGCACCACGGTCCCACCTTTTTACAATGATTTTGAGCTGAGAATCGGAGAGGCGGATAGAGTGTTTTTTATGGAAATCTGGCCCTATGCCCTGGCCCGGCTTTCCATTGACATCTCCTCCCCCAACCGGGAATCCACCCAGCAGATATTTCCGGCCATCGGGGACTGCAGGTTGTTCACCTTCATCTTCACCCCCACCAGAATCTGGGTAAACAACGTTATTTTTGAGGAAGAAACCGGGGACCAGCTCATACTGCTGCGCTTTCAGGACCCTCTTCCCGGAATCTGGAGAATCCGGGCCGCAAGCATGGAGGAGGAACCTCTCTCCTTCCACGCCTGGCTTCCGGCCGGGGATCTGCTTTCAGATGAAACCTTTTTCTTAGTTCCAAATCCGGATACTACCATAACCTCTCCGGGAAACGGCGTCAACCAGCTTACCGTCACCGCCTATAACCAGTTTAACGACAGCATTCTTGCCGAATCCAGCAGGGGCTACACCAGAAACGGGCTGGTAAAGCCCGATATTGCAGCTCCAGGCTATCAGATTCCCTGCGCTCTGCCAGGAAACCGGTACGGCACCTTAACCGGAACCGGAGCAGCAGCAGCCCATGCAGCAGGAGGCATTGCCATGATCCTGGAATGGGCCATTCCCAGGGGAAATTACACATCCATGACAGGCTATGATGTCAGCAGCCTTATCATCCGGGGGGCAAGGCGGACCAGCCCCATAGTTTATCCCAATAATATATGGGGATACGGGCAGTTGGACATTAATAACCTGTTCCAGAGGCTTACCAATATTTAACTGATTTTCTGCATAAGATGTACCATGACATCATCAGGCAGAACAGACAGGAGGCTCCATTTTGAGCAAAATACTGGACAATAATTATTACGATCTGATTATCAGCAACGTTTCGATCCCCTCCTATGACACTGGTGACAATATTACACCCATGACAGAGCGCCATTCTCTCCTTCATGTACCTGGAACCGGTGCGGAGCTGTGCGACTTGGGAGCCCGCCCCTATCATAACTTCCCCTCCCTCTATACCACGGAATCCACCATAAGCATTGAAAGCTCCGGCATCGGGACCGTCCAGCGAAATCCCTTTTTAAGCCTGTACGGAGCAGGAATTATGGTGGGCATTGTTGACACGGGAGTGGACTACCGGCACCGGGCTTTCCGGACTTTGGGAGGGACCACCCGAATCTACTCCATATGGGACCAGGCGGACCAAAGCGGCACCATTCCCGAGGGCCTGACCTTTGGAAGTGAATATACGACGGAGATGATCAATGAGGCCCTGGCATCGGAAGACCCCCTTTCCATTGTCCCCTCTATTGATACCAACGGGCACGGAACCGCCATAGCAAGCATTTTGGCAGGAAGTCCTGATCTGGAGCAGGGCTTTTCCGGCGTAGTCCCCCAGGCTCAGTTGGCTGTGGTTAAGCTGAAGGAGGCAAAGGAAAACTTAAAAAGTATTTTTTCCATACGAAATGATGCGGTCTGTTTTGCAGAGTCGGATATTGTTTTCGCAGTAAACTATCTGATGTCCGCAGCCGTCAGGGCAGGCAGGCCGCTGGTCATCTGCATTGCCTTAGGAAGCAGCCAGGGGGGACATGACGGGCGGGGCTTTTTAAGCAGCTACTTAACTTACATTGTGCAGCTTCCGGGAATCGGTGTCACCGTATCCGCTGGAAATGAGGGAAACAAAGGGAGGCATTACTTTAACAACACCTCAGTTCCTCCTTTTTACAACAACTTTGAGCTGAGGATCGGGGAAAGTGATAAGCAGTTCTGGATGGAAATCTGGCCCTATGCGCCCGGAAGAATCTCCATCGACATTTCCACTCCAAACAGAGAGTCTACACAGAGAATTTTTCCTTCCATCAATGAATGCCGAAGGTTCAGCTTTATTTTCACCCAAAGTGTGATCTGGGTCAATAACATCGTATTTGAGGAAGAGACAGGGGACCAGCTCATCCTCATCCGGTTTTCCAATCCCATACCCGGTGTCTGGTATCTGCGGACCCAGAGCCTGGAAGATGAGCCTTTTTCCTTTCACTGCTGGCTGCCCAACGGGGATTTGATTTCAGATGAGACCTTTTTCTTAAATCCAAATCCGGACACCACCATAACCTCTCCCGGAAACGGCACCCAGCAGCTTACAGTCACCGCTTATAACCAGTTTAACAACAGCATTCTCCTGGAATCCAGCAGAGGGTACACGAGAAGCGGCCTTGCAAAACCCGATGTGGCTGCTCCGGGGTTTCAAATTCCCTGCGCAGTTTCCGGTCCGGGAGACCGTTACGGAACGGCAACAGGCACCGGAGCAGCAGCAGCCCATGCAGCAGGGGTGGTGGCCATGGTAATGGAATGGGCAGTTCCCAGAGGCAATTACCCTTCCATGACAGGCAATAATATTAACCGCCTCATTATAAGGGGGGCAAGGCGCAGTCCCGAACAAACTTATCCCAATAATGTATGGGGATACGGACAGTTGGATGTAAACAACCTCTTTGAACGGCTTGCAAACATATAATAAAATACAAAATGCGTCTTGATGGCTCCCTGCCTGTCAAGACGCATTTCTTATGCAGCTGTTTTTTATTATCTTAAATTACCCAGAAATTCTCATTGCACACAATTCTGCGGTAGGTTTCAAATTTGGACCACTTGTTGTAAAATGCGATTCTGCTCTCCTTTTCCACGGCTTTATAGCCTTCCAAAAATTCCTTAAGCTCCTCTTCTGTCCCGATCTTTAACGCGAATCCCCTTTCATCGAGAACAGGCAGACCGCCGTATTCGTAAGAGTCAAGTCTTATGATATCCCGGACTTTACGGCTGCGGATTAAAATTGCGGCAGAATCCTCAGGGGAAATAATATCAAAATAGTCGGGATAATGAAAGCTGTCTCCTTCTACGGGAACAGAATCGCCTACATGGTAGGTGGTTTCCTTTGTCTTTTGCCTGGATAAAAAGGCATTTTCCAGGTTAAAGTAAAATTCCTCAAAAATATATCCTTTGGCCTTAATTCCATCCTTTTCAAAATATGGCTTTTCTCCCTCTGTTTCCACCTGCTCCACAACGCCGCAGGCAGAGGTCATATGAGTGACCCGGTCAATGAGGATCAGTTCTCCAAGGGTTTTATTTCTCTTAAATTCATCCACCACAATCTTTTCCGTAAATTTCAGGTCACAAAAAATAATCTCGTTCTTTGTGATATGGTCCGCTTCCAAATGGCTTCCAGAGTTTACATCAACCTTATATTCCACCTGGCTGATCACTGCAGGTATCATCTTGGTTCCCAGCTTCACAAGATAATCCTTTCCCGCCTGCAAAGGTTCATCATCCATCCAGAGGAGGGTTGCTTTTATATTCTTGGCCACGGTCAGCTCTCCTGTATCGGAAAGCACACATCCCCGGCTCACATCCACTTCCCGGTCAAGCTGGATGGTGACGGCCTGGCCTGCGCTGGCTTCCGGCCGCTCCTTATCGCCCACCAGAATGCTTTTTATGGACGCGGTTTCATTGCTGGGAAGGGTAACCACCTTCTGCCCTACAACTGCTTTCCCTGACTCCACCTGACCCTGAAAGCCCCGAAACTCATGACTTGGACGGCATACTCTCTGTACAGGCATATAAAAACCGGTGCCAATTTCTGTCTCGGAAACATCCACCTGCTCCAAATAAGTCAGCAAAGCTTCCCCCTGATACCAGGGAATGTTCTCAGACTTCTTTGTTACATTATCTCCTTCCGTTGCACTGACGGGAATGATTTTCACGCTCTTAAGGGACAATTCTTCTGCCAGGGCCAGAATATCCTTTTCTATTTCCTGAAAACGCTCCTGGCTGTAATCAACCAGGTCCATCTTATTGACCGCAAACACGAAATGATTGATTCCCATTAAGGAACAGATTCTGGAATGGCGTCTGGTCTGAACCAGAACTCCCTGCTTCGCATCAATGAGGATGATTGCAAGCTGGGCAAAGGAAGCACCTACAGCCATATTTCTGGTATACTCTTCATGGCCCGGTGTATCGGCAACAATAAAGCTCCGGCTGTCTGTGGTAAAATAGCGGTAAGCCACGTCAATGGTGATTCCCTGTTCCCGTTCTGCCATAAGGCCGTCTAAAAGGAGGGAATAGTCGATTTCTCCGCCTCTGGAGCCTACCTTGCTGTCCAGAACCAGGGCTTTTTCCTGATCTGCGTATAACAGCTTGGAGTCATACAGAATATGGCCAATGAGTGTGGATTTTCCGTCATCCACACTGCCGCAGGTGATAAATTTAAGCAATCCGTTCATTAGAAATACCCCTCTCTTTTTCTCTTTTCCATACTGGCCGCCCCGCCGTCTTTATCAATGACCCGGCTGGTCCGTTCCGACTCCACGGAGCTTAAGGTTTCCTCAATGATTTCATCTAAGGTATCTGCTTCCGACAGCACACCTCCGGAAAGGGGGTAACAGCCCAAAGTGCGGAAACGGACCTTTTTCAGCTCAGGAACCTCTCCCGGTTTTAATTTCATGCGGTCGTCATCTACCATGATGATGTCATTGTCCCGGTAAACCACGGGACGCTCTGCGGCAAAATATAAGGGGACAATGGGGATGTTCTCCTGCTTGATATACTGCCAGATGTCCTTTTCCGTCCAGTTGGAAATGGGAAATACCCGGATGCTCTCCCCCTTGTAAATCTCCGTATTATAAAGCTTCCACATTTCCGGCCTCTGGTTTTTAGGGTCCCAGGCATGGGAGGCATTGCGGAAGGAGAAAATCCGTTCCTTTGCCCGGCTCTTTTCCTCATCCCGCCTTCCGCCGCCAAATGCCGCCGTAAAACCGTATTTGTTCAAGGCCTGTTTTAAAGCCTGGGTCTTCATAATATCGGTGTAAGCGGAGCCATGGTCAAAGGGATTGATCCCTTTTTCCACTCCGTCTTCGTTTATGTACTCCAGAAGGTCAATGCCAAGTTCTTTTGCCGTTCTGTCCCGGAATTCAATCATTTCTTTAAACTTCCAGGTGGTGTTTACATGAAGAAAGGGGAAGGGCGGTTTTTCCGGGTAAAATGCCTTTAATGCCAGGTGAAGCATAACAGAGCTGTCTTTTCCTATAGAATACAGCATCACCGGATTTTCACACTGGGCCGCAACCTCCCTGATAATATAAATCGCCTCTGCTTCAAGTTCATCAAGATGGGATAATTCACTCATAATAATCCTCCTAATACTTATTTGAATTTTTGCTGTTTACATCAATAACCATGACAGTACCGTCGTTTTTCGTGATATTCCAATGAAGAATATCCCCTTCATAAGAAACGTTCATAGTTCCTCCGTTTCCGCCGATATCGGCCCCTAAATAAAACTCAATGGCAGCAGCCCTGCATTCCTTGACGCAGGAGACGCAGCCCCAGCAGTCCCTGGGGTATTTTACAAAGGCTTTGCCGTCTCTTTCTTTTATCAGGCTTCCCGGACAGACGGATATGCACTGAAAACAGCCCACACACTTGTTTTCATCAATTCTGATGCTCATACTCTGCCCCTTTCACAATACTTTTTAAATTCAGACGGAGTTCTCCATCCACAAGCTTTGAATTCACGTATCCGAAATATTCCTCACGAGGCTCCTGGTAATCCAGGTTTTCGTTAAAGGAATGCCATCTGGTTTCTTTTCTGTAAAGCAGGTGGGCGATGACGGACCGGCACACCTCCAGCCGTTCTCTCAGTTCGTATACGAACATCAGCTCATGCATTTCGGAAGCATTCATATGCTCTGCCAGCTTCAGCAGCCGGGTGATGTTTTCATCAGCCAGCTTCAATTGCTTTTCGTTAAACTGGTAATTGACTGAAATTCCTCCGGCATATTCATCCATGACCTTTTGCATGGCTTCTTCCAGGGCTTCCTGGGAGAACCGGGGCAGAGGATTGTTTAATACGGTTTCATACTCTTTTATCTTTTCCTCTGCATATTGGCTGACAGTGTCTGGAACTGCTCTTTCGGCCTTTTCTTTTCCCAGCTTTTTGATTATATCCAGAGCGGCGATCTCTCCCTCTGCAAGGGCTCCGGTCACGTATTTCTGAGGACAGCCCCCGGCTACATCACCTGCTGCATATAGGCCAATGATGGTGGTTTGCCGATTGGTATTGACCCAGTAGCCACTGGCAGTGTGCCCGCCTACAATATAAGGCTCTGTTCCTTCGATTTCCACATCTTCCTCACTTGGATTTTTTCCGCCTTCAATCCATCTTAAGGTCTGGCTGGGGGCCATGTTTAAGTAGGCTTTTAAAAGCTCTTCATCCTTTTCCCGGGTGATTCCCTTTGTTTGCAGGTAACAGGGCCCGTTGCCGAGCTGGCTTTCCTTTACGGTTCCATAAACCCTCTCGCTTGTGGTGAGTCCGTACTTTTCCTCATAAACCTCTCCTCTGGAATTGATCTGCTTTGCCCCTACTCCCTGGGCAATGGTTCCGGTGGGGGCAATGGTATCCTTGCACCGCAGTGCAATGAAACGCATCTCAAAGGAGGTCATCTCCGCTCCTGCCCGGATTCCCATGGCATAGCCTGCTCCGGTGTTAAAGGGAGGATACCACATCTTATGGCGGGAAAAGCCGGGATTGTTGGGCTTATACAGTCCGGCGGCACCTCCAGTGGAAACTAAAACTGCTCTGGCATGGATCTCATAGGCTGTATCTTCTGTTATGTCAAAGCCTACGGCACCTTCCACCTGGTTGTTATGAACCAGCAGATCCGTTATATTCACATTGTTTAATACCGTCACATTCTTAGCCGCATCAACGGCCTTTGCCAGGATTGGCTTGAAGTTTTCACCATTGATCTTGATGTTCCGGTTTCCTCTTGCAACGTATCGGCCTTTTTCATCCTTTAATATTACCAGCCCCAGTTTTTCCATCTCAGCGGTCACCTGGTTAAACCGCTCTGCCGCTGATAAAAGCAGGTCATGCCTGACGATTCCGCCTGCATCCTTTGCCGCATAGTCCACATAATCCTGGGGAGTTCTTCCCTCCACAATGTAAGCGTTGATGGCGTTGACACCGGCTGCAAGGCAGCCGCTTCTTTTAATGTTAGCCTTCTCAGCAATAACCACCTTTAAATTAGAATTCCTGCTAAGTGTCAGAGCCCCGTAGCAGCCTGCTGTTCCGCCGCCTATGATGAGCACATCTGCGGTGATGATCTCATGTTTTAATTTTTTACTCATATTCAAACCCCCGCTTTCAAACCCTGTTGATTTTATGTATTGCTATTTTATCCTTATTAACATAGTTTGTCAATATGTTTATATGTTATTCATCAAAAAGATATGCGTTTGCTTTTAAAAGTACAAACTTCTTTCTGGATTACTCTTGACAAGCAGAGGAACTTATCACATTATGGATGAAGAACTGGTTATCAAAAAAACACCAGTGGAGGTATGCTATATGGGAAAAATGACAGTATATCACGGAAGTTATACCTCCGTGGGACAACCTGAAATTATAAAAGGCAGAAATACAAAAGACTTCGGTCCCGGCTTTTACTGTACCATCACCCGGGAGCTGGCAGAGAGGTGGGCAAAAAGGTATGGTACACCTACGGTCAGCATCTATACTGTTCGTATGAATACCAGTCTGAAAATTCTGGAGTTTAAAGAAATGACTGAAGAATGGCTTAATTTCATCATCAATTGTCGTCATGGTATTACCCATGACTATGATATGGTAATTGGAGCCATGGCAAATGACCAGATTTACAACTTCATTGCCGACTATATAGACGGCATCATCACCAGAGATCAGTTCTGGTCAATGGCAAGATTTAAATATCCCACACATCAGATTAACTTCTGCTCTGCCGCTGCTTTAAAATGACTGGAATTCGTATCAAGTGAGGAGGTATAGAAATGACGGGAAGAGAAGATAAAAAAGAAAATGACCTTTTTTTCACCTGCAGTCTGATCGACTACATTGCCAGAAAGACAAAAAACAAGAGGTCTGCCGTGGTAAACACTCTCGGCAAAGCCTCTGTTTCAAAAATTTATGATCTGGCAGATATATACCATAGCGACAATATAGACCGGGTCAGTGATGATTTTATCCGAGAGGCTGGAATCACTGCCGGAACATTTGATAATGTGGCTTCCTGCAAATATGCCGTTCCCAGTTATTGGGACATGGGAAAAATATACAAGCGATTAATACTCGGTATCGTCAAAGAACAGGGGCTGGATGTTGTGGATGCTCTATTTGCTGCATACAATTCCTTTGTCAGTGACATGGTTGATGATTACAACAGCAGCTTTTATTATGAAGCGCCTCAGAACATCCTGAATGCTTATCTGGATGGGAAAATAGAATAAATATAGAGGAGTCTACAATCCCAGTTCCTGATCCACAAAGATAATTTCACATTTCATGCCCAAAGGAACGCGCTCAATAACAGAAATAATACGGCAGATCCTGTTAGGGCTATTACAATCGTAGCATTTATCCCCCTTGGCCGCACAAGGGGTTTTGGCGTTCAGCCTTTTGGCATTTTGCGGAGCAGCTACATTTTTACAGCGGTAATAGGCATCGCTGATATTAGATGTAATTTTATTTTTTCCTACAATATAATAACAGGTTTCAGGACCAAAGGAGGTCATGGCAACCCGGTTGCCTGTTCCGTCAATGTTGACAATCTCCCCTGATTCCGTCACCGCATTGGCACTGGTTATGTAAATATTGGCACAATTGGCCAGGCGCCGTACCGCCATGCCTGGAACCTTGTTGTGCCATACTACCGCATTCTTTTGCTGCAACGCTTCAAACAGCCCCATTTCCTTCAGGGTCACGCTTCCTCCAAATCCAATGGTTTGATGCTCCAAGGTGTTTGTAAGGTAATTGCAGGCTTCTTCTTTTGTAGAAAAAAGCTGTGTTGAAAATCCATGTTTTTCAAAATTCTGTCTTATCAGTGAATATTCCATCATTTCCCCTCTATTCCGCATTGTTTTAAAGGAAATTATACTTCATAATTCAAGTTTATTCAACACCTGCCTCCGAAATCTATAAACGGTTTCCTGTTTTTTCTTTTGTCAAAATCAGAAAGAAGAACCTATGCAGAAAAAGTTATTTTTAATTCTATAATCTTGACATACCTTGATGATCTATGTATAGTATATATTATACTTAGATTATCAAGGCATCCAAATAAAAATTATGAAGTAAGGAGGAAATCCTATGGACAAACGCTACATGGCTCTCGGTACTTCCATGCTGGTACTGAAGCTTCTGAAACAGCAAAGCATGTACGGATACCAGATCATTCGTGAATTGGAACAGCAAAGCCATCATGTATTTCAGCTTCAAGAAGGCACCCTCTATCCCATCTTACATTCTCTGGAACAACAAGGGGCTGTCACTAGCCACAAACAAATTGCAGACAACGGCCGTGTCCGCAAATATTATGCAATTACCTCTCATGGACAAAAACTTCTGAAAGAAAAAACAGAAGAATGGAATACTTATCAGACTGCTATTAATCAGGTGATGGGAGGTGCTGTTCTTGAATAAAAACACATTTGACAATGCTGTTTCCAGCTTCCTCGATGAAGTAACTGACCAGATTTCCTACAAACCGCTCCGCCCTTCTATTCGCCAGGAGCTGGAATCTCATTTACAGGATCGTATGGAAGAATATCAGTCCCAGGGGTTTTCTTCGGAAGATGCTGTCCGCCAGGCTATTTCCCGCATGGGGGATCCGGTCCTTATTGGAACAGAACTGAATGAAGTCCACAGAATCCAGAAAGCCCCCTGGCTCTCCTTTATTACTGCCCTTCTGCTTCTGACAGGCTTTGGTCTGTCTGCTTTTATGCAGTGGACACCGGAACAGGCAGCCAATGGATTTCTTTACTATATTCCCGGAGGAATCCTGCTTATAATAACAGTATTCAAGGGATATCCGCTTTTAATCCGATACAGAAAAATTGTGGCAGTCTCCATTTGCCTTTTATATCTGGCTCTGGCAGTAATCACAACAAGCCATGTCATTATATTCTGGTATCCACCCCTTACTTATTTTGCCACACTGCTGCTTATCCCTGTCATTACCATACTGCTGTATTGTTCCCGGAAGAGCAAAAAGAAATTTATGGCAGCTGCCGTTGGAAGCGCAGGATCATGGTTGCTTTTCATGTATTCATCCCGCATATTCCTCATTGATACTGCAATCATCATTTTTCTCCTGAGTGCATCAGGAAGCCTGTTCTTCATGATTCACCGCAGGATCCTTCCTGGTAAAAAGAAATACCTTTATTCCGGTGCGCTGTCCCTTCTGGTCCTTCTCGGAAGTCCACTCTTTCTGACAGCTTCCGGCCGTGAAAACATCAAGGCTTTCCTGGTTCCCCAGTCTACCGTTTACAGTACCTGGAGCGATACATACAACGGAATCCTGGTTCAGGAATTGCTCTCAAAGACCCCTCTGACCCACGGTCTGGAGCTCTCCGGATCAGAGATGATGGACTACGGTACCGGAGCCTGGTATTTTGCTTCCCGCGATCCGAAACAGATTGGCATAGATGTTACCCAACAGGATTTTCAGGAAAAGGTGGACGCCCTTCGGGACCAGGGATACCACCCTCGGTATATCCATTACCAGGGAGACCAGGTGACTCTTTGGGATATCCTGCCCCAGCATTACCACAATAATTATTTGATTGCTGTATGTATTTTTCTCTTTGGATGGCTTCCAGGGCTAGCTCTGTTAGGTGTTATTGGTCTGTTTTTTATGTTCCTTTTTTCATGTATCACACGGATACATGGGCATTTGGCATCAGCCCTTGCTTTTTCCTGCGGCCAGTGCCTGCTTTGGCAGGGAATCTTTTACCTGCTTGGAAACTTTGGATATCAGTATGCCTATTTTCCCAATATGCCCCTGGTTTCGGAAGGCAGGTTAAGCAGTCTTTGCAACATGCTACTTCTTGGGTTGATTTTTTCCGCATACCGCTATGACTGTGTTACAGAAGAGCCTTTGAATTATGGGCCTGTGACATCTGATTGAACTGTTTTTATTCTGTTTACCCAGGCTTTCAGACATTCTTCAAGAATTCTTATGGAGCGAAAATGGACCGCCAATGACGAAAACGTCATGGCGGTCCATGGATTTAAAACAGAACATAGGTCAGAGCTGAATATCTAAACAACAATCAAATCATCTTCATGCATCATATACTCTATGAGCACATAGATCCCGGCCCAAAAAACAGCTTCATACTTTTCCGCACATTCAAAGTAAGCAGGTTTCAATGAAAAAAGCGAAGTGATGCTCCCCAACTGGATATCGTTGCACGTGATTATGAAACTGTGGTTTCTTTTTCGCTGGATAATCCAAAGACCACCAGGCGTTTCCACATCCAATTTTTCAACCTGAGGAAGTTTTAACATAAAAGGTAGCTGTTTTTCAGATTCCAGTTTCTTTGTAAAAGAAAGGGTTGCGGTTACTATTGGAACAGCATCTTGATAGATGATATACTTCTTAGAATCAGCATAATTCCCACTCTGGCTATCTTTAGAAACGTTTACAATACCTGTGGTAAAAATAACATTGCCTTGGGCATCACTAATCTTCTTAGCTCCGCCTATGAACGCCTGATTGCTGATTTTTGCCGCTGTTCCGCCGTTCTCATTTACCAGACTCCAGGAAAAACACCTCTTTCGTATCCGCAGTTTCATAAAGCTTTCCTCCCTTATGCCTTTCAAACCTTATTGTAAGACCTATCTGGAGCATTCCCTGTGCCGCTATTTCACCTCGTAAATACTATCAAACAACCCGCCATCTACAAAATGCTTTGCCATGGTTTCACTCCAACCGCCAAAATGGCTGATATCCGTCAGATCAACATTTGTGATAATCCATTTTCCATCAGCAGGAAGTTCTGTAATTGTGTTGCTGTCTGCTGCATATTTATAGCTGTTCAAAATATCCTGATTGGACGGACGGTAGTAATTTTCTGCCTCAAGCTTCTGTGCTTCTTCGGAATACAGGTAGCTTAAATACTCTGCTGCAACCTCTCTTGTTCCCCGCTTATCTACAACCTCATCTACAACTGCAACTGTCGGCTGGCAAAGAATGGATACAGATGGAACAACAATTTCATAGGAGCCCGGATCTTCCTTCAGAGACAGAAACGCCTCATTTTCCCATGCAAGAAGTACATCTCCCTGTCCGTTTTCCGTAAAGGTTGTTGTTGATCCTCTTGCGCCGGAATCAAGTACCAGTACATTGCCATACAGCTTCTTGATATTTTCAACAATTTGATCCTCAGACAATCCCTGATTTTCAAAATAATACCATGCTGCAAGATAGTTCCATCTTGCTCCGCCTGAAGTTTTCGGGTTTGGAGTAATGACTCCGACTCCCTCCTCCAACAGATCATCCCAATCCTGAATGTTCTTTGGATTTCCTTTTCTGACCAGAAAAACAATTGTCGATGTATAAGGCGAACTATCCAACTCAAACTCGCCGGTATAACCGGTTTCAATTAATCCTGCATCCGCAATAGCATCTATGTCGCCTTCAAGGGCTAAGGTGACCACATCTGCTGCAAGTCCGTTGGCAACCTCAAGGGCCTGCTTACCGGAACCGCCATGAGACTGAACAATATCTACTTCCTGCCCTGTCTTATCTTTCCAGTAAGATGCAAACAACTCATTATAAGAGACATACAGTTCTCTGGTAGGGTCATAAGATACATTGGTAATCTCAACTGCCTCCGGTTTATTCTCCTTCGCTGTACTGCTTCCTGCTGCAGCTGTTGTGTCCCCTGAGGTATTTTTCGATCCTCCGCAGCCTGCAAGGCTGAAACTCAATGCTCCAATTAATAAAGCTGACACCAAACTTTTTTTCATAAATTTCTCCTTCTTTCTGCGCATTGCGCTGATATTAAATAACTACTGATTCCTCTGCCTCAATGTTGGCATTCCAGACAGGCCGGACAAGACCGGCATCTTCATATGTAAATGCACGGAAGACACAGACATTCACTTTTTCTCCTTTCTCCACCGGAACCGCTTCGATCTGCCGCGTTCCCTTCAGTACATTACCATTGACTCTCACTGTCAGTTCGATTTCTTTTCCTCTGAATAATATCCTTTCAATGATACCCCCTTCCACGGAAGAACTGTACTTCACAGGTTCTGAAAGTTTCGTGACTGCCACATTTTCCGGACGAAGGATTGCATGAGTGGAGTCTGCCAGTTGTTTAAATCCCCTCAGTTGATTGATCTGCCCAATTTTCGTTGGCTGCCCCATAAACTCAGCGGCAAAAGCTGTTTTTGGATTCCGGTAGATTTCCTGGGGAGAACCGATCTGCTCCACCCTTCCCATATTTGTTATGATGATTTCATCTGCCACCTCAATAGCCTCTTCCTGATCATGGGTAACGAAAATGCTGGTTATCCCCACTTTATCGATCATCTCACGAAGCCAGCTCCGCAACTCCTGTCTTACCTTCGCATCAATGGCTGCAAAAGGTTCATCAAGGAGCAAAACAGCCGGATTTGGAGCAAGGGCCCTTGCAAATGCAACCCTTTGGCGCTGTCCGCCTGATAATTGATTGGGATATCTTTTTTCTAACCCCTTTAAACCAACCAATTCTATCAATTCTTCTACCCGGGCCTTGATTTTTTCCTTTTCCCATTTATTCACCTTAAGTCCGAAGGCAATGTTGTCATACACGGTCTTATAGCGAAACAGGGCATAATTTTGGAACACAAATCCAACTCCCCGCTTACTTGCCTCCACATCGTTGACCAGTTTTCCTCCAATGTAAATGTCTCCGGAATCCGCAGTTTCAAGACCTGCGATCATCCGCAGGATGGTGGTTTTTCCGCTTCCGCTTGGGCCTAAAAGTGCTACTAATCTGCCTTTTTTTATGTCAAAACTAACATCATCGGAAGCTTTGTATTCTCCGAAAAACTTGTTAATATTTCTTAGTTTTATATAATTTTCATTCTGGTTTTCCATTTTCAATACTTCCCTTTCCTTTATCTTCCAATATACTGCGCAAAATCAAAATAACAACGGCCATAAACACGAGAATGGCTGATACCGCAAATGCCCCTGTAAAATCATAGCCTTGATAAAGCAGTTCGATATATAGGGGCATGGTGTTTGTTTTACCTCTAAGGTGTCCGGATAAAACAGATACAGCTCCAAACTCTCCCATGGCTCTTGCTGCGCAAAGAACAATTCCGTACAGTAACGCCCATTTAATATGAGGCAGTGTAATTCCAAAGAAAATGGTAAATCCATTTGCCCCCATCAAAGCTGCCGCTTCTTCTTCATCCGTACCGATTGAATTCAGGACCGGAATAATTTCTCTGGAAACAAAGGGAAATGTGACAAAAATAGTTGCCAGTACAATTCCCGGAACGGCAAATATAATTGAAATATCGGCCTTCTGCAGAATTGGATATAACATGCTCTGCCGCCCAAATGTCAGGACATAGATTAAGCCTGCAATAATCGGAGATACCGTAAGGGGAAGGTCAATTAATGTGGAAAGTACCTTTTTCCCATGAAACTGGAACCGTGTAATACACCATGATGCAAACAGTCCGAATATTACATTAATACCCAGAGTGATCAGCGTTACTCTGACAGTCAATCCAATTGCTTTAAGAGCATATTTATCTTTTACCGTGTTGCTGAATGCCGGTATTCCTGCACTAAATGCCGTTGTCATCACATAAATCAGCGGCAGGATCAACATTGTCACAAGAAATACGGCACTGATTCCAATAAAGAACCATTTAACTGGTCCACTGTTTTTTCTAATTTCCATGATTGCTTCTCCTTACCTTATGAAATACCACTGATAATTTTTGATGTTCTGCTTTGCAATATTGCATTCACAAACAGAATGACAAAGGCTACAAGCAACATGACAAGGGCGATTGATGTGGCACTGGCATAATCATATTCCTGTAATTCCGACATGATCATAAGCGGTGCGATTTCAGTCTTATAGGGCTGATTTCCTGCAATGAATACAACGCTGCCATATTCCCCTAAACCTCTTGCAAAAGATAAGGTAAAGCCGCCAATCAGCGCAGGGAGAATTTCCGGAAAAATCACCTGCATCATGGTCTGCCTTGGATTGGCCCCTAAAATGTTAGCAGCCTCCTCATACTGTATATCAATCTTCTCCAAAACCGGCTGCACCGCTCTCACAACAAATGGAATACCAATAAACACCAGCGCTACGGTTATCCCAATTCTTGTATATGCGATTTTAATGCCAAATCGATCAAAAAAGCTTCCAATCCATCCGTTAGCCGTCGTTAAGTGGGTAAGGGAAATACCTGCTACTGCTGTCGGCAGGGCAAATGGAAGTTCGATAATTCCATTCATGATCTTTTTGCCCGGAAACTCATAGCGTACCAGAACCCACGCCATGATCATCCCCATAACCGCATCAATCACTGCTGCAATAAAAGCTGTCTTAAAACTCACATAATAGCTGGACAAAACCCTTGGTCTTGTAATTACTTGAAGAAACTCCTTAAAAGATAAATTTGCAGAAAAAACTACCAGAGAGCAAAGCGGAATCAATACGATAAATCCCAGCATAGTAACTGTAATTCCAAGTGATATTCCAAACCCCGGTATTACCCTTTTCTTCTTTCTTTTCTTTGTTGCATTTTTCATTTCACAGGCTCCTCAATGTTATACTTTTTTTCCACACTAAATACCATAATCCCTCTTTTATGCCCTTTTACTGAGCAGAGCTCCGTTTGCAAATCCTTTAAAGCCACAAAGCTTATGATATTTTTCATAATCCTTACCTCCAAGTAATTGTTTTGATATTTGGCATTGTAATACCCATTTACATATTTGTAAAGTATGTTATTGTGTTTTTTAACGGTATATGGTAGAATTCATTTATATATCTCAAGTGATATATATTTTTTTCTTTATATATCATACATACCCCATGTGTTTATATGCATTTCCTCAGGAGGTTTCTATGTCCATTAAATCATTGATTATTTTCGTTACTGTATACAAAGAGGAAAGTGTCACTGCCGCTGCCAAAAAGCTGGAATTGAGCCAGCCTGCTGTCAGTGCAGCCATTAAGGAGCTGGAGAACCGGTACCATGTGAGGCTGTTTGAACGCATGGGGCGGGGCATACAAAAGACAAATGAAGCCCATCATTTATATGAATATGCCTCCCACATAACAGCCCTTTATCAGGAAATGGACAGCGACTTCAAAAAGCAGAAGCGGCCTTCCCCCCTGCGGATCGGCTCCAGCATCAGCATAGGCACCTGCCTGATGCCCGGATACATAAAAAAATACATGGAAACCTTTCACGCTCCCATGCCCTATATAAAGATCGACAGTTCAGATATCATTGAAAAAATGCTGCTGGAAAACAATCTGGACCTAGCCTTAATTGAAGGCTCCATCCATTCGGATAAGATCATGGCGGAACCTTTCACTAAGGACAGACTAATTCTGGTGTGCAGTCCCCTGCATCCTCTGGCCTCCAAAGGAATGGTGACCCTTGAGGATTTAAGGGAGGAACCCTTTCTCCTGCGGGAAAAAAACAGCGGAACCAGAGAGCTGGCGGAATCCACCCTTATGGTATGGGACTTTATCCTAAAGCCGGTACTGGAAAGCACCAGCACCACAGCCATCATCAACGGGGTCATGGCTAACCTGGGAATCTCCATCCTTCCCGAGCGGATGCTGACAGAATCTATCCGAAGCGGCAGCCTGATCCCTTTGAAAATCAAAGGAATCGAATTCAAACGGGAGTACCGCATCATCTATCACCAGAACAAATACTTAAATCCCGATATCATCAATTTTATTGAATTAATAAAATAATATTGAATTAACATAAAATCGAGCGCCAAAAGTTTTTTTCCTGCTTTTGGCGCTCGATTTTATGTTATGATTTTTATTTCATTTCTGCTTACATTTTTGTCCTTATCAATATGAAATGCATTAAGAGCCGGCTCCTCCTCCATCAGTGACAGAATCAGATATTCGCTGGCGGAATCATAAGCAAGAAGTTTATCCTCCTCCGACGGTCTGGAAGGGGATTCCGGATGGGAGTGGAAATTGCCCAGCAGTTCCAGACCATTTTTACGGACATCCTTTACCGCAGCAAGCTGCTCTCTCGGATCCATGGTAAAATGCTCCCTGCTCTCATCCATATTAATGAGAAGATACACCTTCTCAACAGTCTTGGTATCTCCCTCGATCCGGCCTGCAATCAGACCGCAGGCCTCATTGGGAAGCCCATCTTGGCAGTGCTTTAACATTTTTTCATAATCTTCTTTTTTCAGTATCAGCATATGGCCTCCATTTCTACAGCTTCAGCTCACATTCCGCCTGCTCATAATCAATAAGCTCTGTGATCTCCGGGTTTTCTCCGCACACGGCGCAGTGCTGATCTGCCGGAAGCTTTACAGTCCGAAACTGCATCTTCAAAGCATCATAAGTCAGCAGCCGTCCGGTCAGCAGGTCACCTTTTCCGACAATATATTTCACAGCTTCCATAGCCTGAAGACTTCCGATGACCCCACCCATGGCTCCGATCACCCCTGCCTGCTTGCAAGTGGGAACTGCATCCTTTGGCGGCGGATTTTTAAATACACAGCGGTAACATGGACCTTCTCCGGGCACATAAGTCATAATCTGCCCCTGAAACCGGATGATTCCCGCATGGGAAAAAGGCTTTTTTGCCATGACACAGGCGTCATTGATCAGAAACTTGGCTGGAAAGTTATCAGTTCCATCAATAACAAAATCATAGTCCTTTATCAAATCCATGATATTTTCAGAAGTTACAAAGGTGTGGTATGTATGAACCGTAACCTCAGGATTAATGGCCTCCATAGTTTCTGCGGCAGATTTCACCTTTGCTTTTCCGATGTCTGCGGTAGTATGGATGACCTGGCGCTGAAGGTTTGATAAATCCACCTCATCAGCGTCAGCAATACCGATAGTCCCCACTCCTGCTGCTGCCAGATACATGGCTGCCGGAGCTCCAAGACCCCCGGCTCCGATGATCAGCACCTTTGATTCCAGAAGCTTTTTCTGCCCCTTGACTCCCACTTCCTTTAAAATGATATGCCGGGAGTACCGCTCCAGTTGTTCGTTGGTAAATGCCATTAAAAAGCTCCTCCTCCCATGAAATATAAAAATTCCACTTCATCACCGCTTTTTAAGACCGTTAATTCAAACCGTCCTCGTTCCAGAAAATCATCATTTAAAGTAACCGTCACATACTCTGGATTCTCCACATCCTCCAAACGGATCAAATCCAAAATTGTAATTCCCTCTTCAAATTCCTTTTTATTTCCTGCTACTGTAATATTCATCTCAATTTCTCCCTTTCCCTTAATCAATCCTCAACCTTTTGAACCACCAGTGTATAAGTATCATCCTCATTGGGGGACAGTTTTAAAATCTTATGTCCCTCTTCCTTTATGCTTCTGGGAACATTCTGAACCGCTTCCCCGTCATTTAAGCGGATGGAAAGAATCTGTCCGTCCTCCAGCTCCTCCAGTGCAACCTTGGCTTTTACAAAGGTCACCGGGCAAACCACATCCGTAATATCCACAGTGTCATCGATCTCATAGTCAGCCATAATATGCCTCCTCCATTTTCTTAATAAATTCCTCTTCTCCTATCCGGTCTATGGTAAATTTAAACCGTTCCCCGGATTTTCCGTGTTCATCAAAGAACCCGATGGCAGCATCTGTCACCCGGAAAAGCTGTTCCTCTGAAGTCACAAGAGGAAGAGGGGAAAATCCTTTGCTGATGTGATTGCCGAAAAGCCCTCCAAAGGAAATGATATAGCCAGGCTTCGTATCCCATGCATCAGTAGGACATGACTTGGCGCATCTTCCGCAGTCATTGCACTTGTCATAGTCCACAGCAACAATCTTATCTTTGATAGTAATGGCCTTTTCCCGGCACACCTTTTCACAGACTCCGCAGAAAATGCACTTCTCTGGAATCCACTCCACATGAAGGGCACCTTTGATTCCCACGTCATTTTCCTCTGCCTTAAGACAGTTGTTCTGGCAGCCTGTAACCCCGAACTTGAATTTGTGAGGAAGCTCCCTGCCGAAATACTTTTCATTGAGCTTTACCGCAATATCATAGGTATCCACATTTCCGCTGGGGCAGATCTGATCTCCCTGGCAGGCGGTTATGGTCCTGACCCTGGGGCCGCAGATACCGGGCCTGCATCCGCCCTCTGCCAAATCTGCCTGCACTGCCTCCACATCATCCAGTTTAATAAAAGGAATCTCAACGCTCTGGCGTGATGTCAGGTGGACATGCCCGTCTCCGTACTTTTCCGCCGCTTCTGCAATGGCTTTCAGATTTTCAGCGGTCAAATGCCCACCTACCACCTGAATTCTCAAAGAAAAGTTGTTCTTCTGTTTCTGCCGCATAAATCCGCCCTTTTTTAAGGTACTGTAATCCACTTTAGCCATATATCATTCTCCCTCTACCGCCTGCTTAAAATCGGCCTTTAAATCTTCAATATCTTCAATGCCTACGCTGATCCTGATCAGATCATCAAACACTCCTGATGCAGCCTTTTCCTGGGGTGTGCAAAAAAGGCTGATGGTGGAAGCCGGATGAATGACCAGGGTTTTGGTGTCTCCTACATTTGAAACCAGAACAGGAATCGTCAGCCGGTTCATGATCCGGAAGGCCCGTTCCCTGGAACCTGCCCTCAGGGTGACAATGCCTCCGTATCCGTGGCTGAACTGTTTTTCTGCCAGATGGTAATAAGGACTTTGGGGCAGTCCTGGATAATTAACTTCAATTTCCGCATCAAGCTGCTGTAAATAAAGGGCCAGATCCAGAGCATTTTTGCAGTGCCGCTCCATTCTAAGACCAAGGGTTTCAAGTCCCAGACAGTTAAGAAAAGCGTTCTGAGGAGAAAGACAGGCTCCCATGTTGCGGAACAGCCCTTTTCTCAACTTTGCAATATAGGCCATCTTTCCAAACTTAATGTAATCCGTCAGCCCCGGATACATTTCCTTTGTCCACTGGTAGGTACCGCCGTCTGTCAGGATTCCGCTGATGGCATCGCTGTTTCCGTTTATGTACTTGGATGAAGAGTTGACAACAATATCTGCTCCCAGACCAAGAACTTTCACAAGGTAAGGGGTTGCCGTGGTATTATCCATGATCAGAGGCAGGCTGTGACTATGGACCATATCAGCCAGGGCAGAAATATCCGTCACATCCAACTTGGGATTTCCGATGGTTTCTGCAAAGACCAGGCGGGTCCGCTCATTGATCTGCTCCTCAAAAGCCTCAGGAGAATTCTCCCTGGCATACCGGGTCTTGATTCCAAAGGCTTCAAAGTCCCGGAACAGGTCAATGGTCCCTCCATATAGGCCAGGAGCTGCAACGATTTCATCTCCGGCCTGCAATATATTTAAGAAAGCATTGGATAAGGCCGCCATACCGGAAGCACATGCCACACTTCCGATTCCCCCTTCCAGCATAGTCACCTTCTTTTCAAATGCTTCGATGGTGGGATTGTTAATTCTTGTATAGGAATAACCAAATGCCTTATTCTCAAAAATCCGTTCCAGCTCCTCTGCGCTTTCATGGCTGAATGCACTGGACTGGTAAATCGGAACCAGGGTAGCACCGGTAGACGGGTCTTTGCCTCCTGCTTCATGTAAAAGAGCTGTATTAAAACCAAAACTTTCCATCTCTGTCTCCCATCCTTTGTCTTATGACTTATTATCTATTTACTTTTTTTCATATCCCTATATTACTTTTATTAACATACTTTGTCAATATGTTTATATGTATCAAATGAAAAATTTATAAAATAAAAATGACCCAAACCGGCTGCGGCTGACGGACAGCCAGGTTTGGATCATTTTATTAAGTTAAATAATTAGTATGTAAATAACTGTACCCAGTACTGAGTTCCGGAGCCGTTCTGAACGTTTCCTACTCCAATGTGGGTGTAGCTTTTATTCATGATATTTGCCCGGTGTCCTGGGCTGTTCATCCATGCATTCATTACTTCCTTAGGAGTCTGCTGTCCCCATGCGATGTTTTCTCCTGCTCCCCTAAAGTCTGCTCCCTGCTCTTTTAAAGCGCTTGAGAAAGAACTGCCGTTAGGACGGGTGTGGTCGAACTTGGACTGGATTTCTCTTGCTCTTACGTCTGCTGCCTTCTCCACGACAGGATCAATGGTAAGAGGAGCCAGGCCTTCTTTTGCTCTTTCTGCATTTACGAGATCAACAACCTGCTGGGTGTAGGTTTTATTCTCTGTAGTGTCATTGCTGCCGGAACCGTTATCTCCTGAGCCATTGTTGCTGCCGGAACCGTTATCTCCTGAACCGTTACTGCTTCCGGAACCATTATCTCCTGAGCCGTTGTTGCTGCCGGAACCGTTATCTCCTGAACCGTTATCTCCTGAACCGTTATTGCTTCCGGAACCATTATTTCCTGAACCGTTGTTGCTTCCGGAACCATTATTTCCTGAGCCGTTATTGCTTCCGGAACCGTTATTTCCTGAACCGTTGTTGCAATCAGAACCATTCTTGTTTCCAGTATACTTGGGGAAATTAGATTTGGTGGAATTTCCATTTCCCAGTAAGTCGGCACATTTTTCATCAATTCCAAACTGCTTCAGCTTTGCTTTTAAATCCTCAACATTGCTTCCGTTAATTGTTACATAATTATTTCTTCCCGTGTTGCATTGACCGAAATACTTAGTCACCGCCGCATTGGCTGTAAGCGGTATCATGCTTGTTAAAGTAAGTGTGATCATCCCGAGTGCTGTTAATTTTTTCAATTCTTTCGTCTCCTTTACTTTATTACAAATATGTTACATTTTTGTTACAAGACATATCATAGCACTCTTTTTTCCATTTTTCCAGTGGAAAAAGGTGGAAATTTTTCACAAGAACTTTTTTAACTCTTCTGCATCCCTGGAAGATAATTTTTTCCCGCCTGTAAACGCAGCAACGAACTCACCGATTGAATTATGGAAGTCTTCTTCAATCAAACGTTTTACACACATTTGCTTATATTCCTCTTTGGTACATGCCGGAGTATATAAATAAGCCCGCATACTTCTTTTATTAGCCATGATCAACCCTGACTCCTGGAACTTGGCCAGATATGTGCCCACTGTCTGCTTTTTCCATTCCTTATCTAATTTCAGGTTGATTAAATCCATAATCTCTTTAAATGTGGCCGGCTCATCCAATTCCCAAAATATATCCATAACCGCCTCTTCCGTCTTTGTCAGATCATAAAATCTATGCACAGTATTTCACTTCCTCTCATGAGAGTTGTTTTCTTCACCGGCTTCGTCAGTCTCAGGAACTTGAGAATCATGTTCAATCTTAATCATGATAACCTTATCATCCTCTAACAGCAAAGTATCCCCCGACGGAACAATGGTTCCGCTTCCCTTGCGCTGCACCATGATGATGAGGCGGTCAATGGGCAGCTTCAGCTCTTTGACATGCTTGTTCGCCCATTGATGCCCCCTTGGAATGGTGAATTCAATGAGGTCCTGCCCGCTTTCATCAAAGTGGGTTTCACCGCCTATGATAATTACGTCATTTTCCTCTATGGTCATTGGCCCCCTGGGGACAATGGTTTTGCCATCCCGCTCAATCTTTGCCACAATAAAATTAAATTGGAGATTTAAATCCTTTACCTGGGTGCCGATCAGACCGCTGTCAGAATGAATTTTCGTTTCCAGAAAACCAATTTCCGCTTTGTCCTGATAATAGTTAAAGGTCTGTAAAACCGTATCACTGGGATCAAGCATATCCCACCGTTTTGCCAAAGGCGGCATCAAAGAGCCCTGAATCAGGGAAGAAAGCACACAGATACCAAATACAATATGATAGATATCGACAGAAATAACCGCTCCGCTGTTTACAGCCATAATTGCAAAGGCAATGGCAGCTCCGCCCCGAATCCCTGCCAGTGAAATCATGTTTAACTGATTACGTTTTAAGTGAAACGGAAGCATAAGGCCGTAAATGCTCACCGGACGGGCAATAACAGTCATAAACACCATAACCGCAAGGGCCAATGGAAATGCTTCAATAAATTTTGTAAAGTCAGACAGCAGACCCAGGAGGAAAAACAGACCGATCTGCATGATTTCCGTAAAGCCGTCAAAGAAAAAGACGATGTCACGCTTTCCCCGAAATTCCATATTTCCAAGATAAATGCCCAGAATATAGAGAGCCAGATAACCATTTCCCCCTAACATACCAGTTGCAGCATAAGTAATAAGCATGGCAGAAGCCATAAAGACCGCATGAAGGCCGTCTGCCTGGATCTGAAAATTTTTAAGCAGCTTCCCAACGCCGAATGCAAAGGCAAATCCTAAAGCAATTCCGATGACCACCTGGGATAAAAGCAGAGCCGGAATGGACACTTCAGAGCCTATGATTACGGACAAAAACACCATGGTCATGGTATAAGCCGCTGGGTCATTGGAACCGCTTTCCAGTTCCAGCAGCGATGCCGTGTTAAACTTCAAATTCAGATTTTTGGAACGCAGAATATTTGAAACACTGGCAAAGTCTGTAGAGCCTACAACAGAACCAATGAGCATACCCTCCAATAATTTCAGCCCCAAAACATAGTGACAGAACAAACCGGTCACCAAAGCAGTAGCAACAACTCCCAGGGAGCTGAGTATAATCGCTTCTTTTGCTACCGGCTTAGCCATCTTCCAACTGGTGCCAAAACCGCCGTAAAACATGATGACCATAAGCGCAACCGTGGCGAAGCTGTCTGCAAATTCAAAATCTTCAAATTGAAAGCCCCCCAAGCCAAAGGCCATGCCCAAAACAATAAATAACAGCAGTGCAGGTATGCCATGCTTATTGGAAAAACGGATTGCAAAGAGTGCAAGGATTAAAATGATACCGATAATTAAATAATGCATATATACTCCCCTCTGTCATAAATTTTATTTTGTCCTTAATTTTTATAGGACAAAAACTACATTAATACTATACTACTTAATTATACTTGTCAATTGGTTTTTATGTAAACAAAATCAACAGGGCAGAGGTCCCAAAAGCCCTCTGCCCTGTCTTGTAACATTATATGACATAATTATCAATATATTCATCCTTTTTCGCCAAATCCGCAATGGTTATCCCGTCAAAATAATCATTGACCAGCTTGCTTAAGCCTTCCCACATCTGCAATGTCTGACAGTAGGAAGCCCTGTCACAGTTGTTGACCTCCCCTTCCAGACAGGAAACGGGAGCAAGGGAACCTTCCGTAAGCCTTAAAATGCTGCCTACCGTATAATCTTCCGGATCTCTGGCCAGCTTATAGCCGCCGCCCTTTCCCCTTAAGGACACCAGCAGATTATTCTTGCTTAATATAGATACAATGGATTCCAAATATTTTTCCGATATTTCCTGACGCTCCGCAATATCCATCAAGGTAATGAATTCCCCGTTATTATGTTCAGCCAAATCTATCATAAGCCTGATGGCATAGCGGCCTTTTGTTGAAATTTTCATAAGACATAACCTCCATACCTATAATTTACCACAAGGTTAGTATGTTTATCAAGCACTATTTACAAGTAAAAAGACCGAAAGTCCGGCTTATATAAGAATTTTATTATGTTTCCAAATCGTACTTGTCAAGGAAATGATGGACGGTTCCCTTATTCTTATAAGCAATGATGGTATTCAGATTTACGTTCTCCACGCTCTTAAAGATATTGCCTTCAATATATGGATTGACCTCTTTCAACTGCCTGATCAAATCCTTGATTTCCGTCCTTTTGGAAACCGCACTTCCGTCAACCCGGCAGGAAGTACAGGTATCCGTAAACCGGCAGGCGCACTGGATGAAATAGAGGCTGTTGTAATCCCTCCATTTCTTAATATCATCCTCCCGGATCAGGTACATGGGCCGGATCAGCTCCATCCCTTCAAAATTAGTGCTGTGAAGCTTAGGCATCATGGTCTGAATCTGAGCCCCGTACATCATGCCCATCAGTATGGTTTCAATCACATCATCATAGTGATGTCCCAGGGCAATCTTGTTGCACCCCAGTTCCTTAGCCTTATTATATAAATGCCCCCGCCTCATTCTGGCGCATAAATAACAGGGAGACTTCTCCACATCATAAACCGCCTCAAATATATCGGACTCAAAGACTGTGATGGGAATGTTCATCAGCTTCGCATTATTTTCAATCACCTGGCGGTTGGTTTCATTATACCCCGGATCCATAACAAGAAATACCAGGTCAAAAGAAAACTTATTATGCCGTCTCAGCTCCTGAAACAGCTTTGCCATCAGCATGGAATCCTTTCCGCCGGAAATACAGACAGCAATCTTATCGTTTTCCTTCACCAGTTCATACTGGTTGATGGCCTTTGTAAAACGGCTGAATAACTGCTTGTGGAATTTCTTTCGGATGCTCTTTTCAATGTGTTCCAGCCTCTCGCTTCCCTGGTCCTCTTTTTCCATAGCACCAAGGAGCCATTGGCCGTAGCCGCCCTCCAAATGATAAACGTCATATCCCCGTTCAAACAAAGCCTCCGCCGCTTCTTCGCTGACAATTCCCTTTAAACAGTATAGGATGATCTTCTTATCCATAGGAAGGGAACTTTCTCCGTTTAACAGCACTTCCATTTCTATATTAACAGACCCTGGTATAAACCCGTGGTTATAAGAGGACTGATCTCTCACATCCACCAGCACATAATCCCTGGGGTCCATTTCCTTCATCTCTTCCAGTGTCAGACTGAGCCTGCGTCTGTCAGACATAGGATCACCTCCGTTCATGTTCTGCCCGGGATAAATCCTTGATCACTTCCCCGGCTATAATAAGCCCTGCCACCGAAGGCACAAAAGCCACGCTTCCGGGAATATCCCTCCGGTCTGTGCACTTATGCTGTGCTCCCGGCGGGCAGATGCAGTTGGTCCTGCAGCTGATGGACATATCCTCCAGGGGCCTTACAGGCTTTTCCGTAGAGTACACCACCTTAAGCTTTTTTACTCCCCGCTTTTTCAGCTCTCTTCTCATAACTTTTGCAAGAGGGCACATGGTGGTCTTATAAATATCCGCCACCTGGAATTTTGTGGGGTCCAGCTTATTTCCCGCTCCCATGCAGCTTATAACCGGAACCCCGGCTTCCTTTGCCCGCATGATCAGCTCCAGCTTTGCAGTCACCGTATCCACCGCGTCCACCACATAATCATAATTTTTGAAATCAAAATCATCGGCATTTTCCGGCAGATAAAAGCATTGGTGCATCTCCACTTCCGCCTTAGGATTGATCTCCAAAATCCTGTCCTTCATCACTTCCACCTTATACTTGCCTACGGTCTTTCTGGTGGCTATAAGCTGCCTGTTTAAATTGGTCAGGCACACCTTATCATCATCTACTAAAACAAAGGAGCCCACACCGCTTCTTACCAGGGCCTCCACCACATATCCGCCCACACCGCCAATGCCAAAGACAGCTACCTTGGCATTGGCCAGCTTGTCCATGGATTCCTCTCCCAGCAGCATCTGGGTTCTTGAAAACTGATTTAACAATGGAATTCTACCTCTTTCTCAAATTTGCATACTAATCATTATACTTCGAAATACCTGTTTGGGCAATTCATTTTTACAGGAAAAATATCTTCCTTATTTTACCTTTAAATACAATCCCCGCTCTTCCTTTTGCATGCGCATTTCAATGGCTTTTATGATTTGATTTGCTTCCCCGAAAAAGCTGTCTTTTTCCCCGAGAATTTTAAATTTCGTATTGTATTTCTCCTTGAAACTTGTAAACAAAGCCAGCAAATTTCCCATTTCCTTCTGATAATCGCCGGCCATGGTTACAAGGGAAGGATCGCTGGATTTTATAAATGCAGGATAAAGATACTGGTCCTCAGAAGATAAGTGTATGTTCAGCTTTCCGGCCAGAGAGCTGATATGTAAGGCTATTTCCGAAGCCGTCTGCTCCAGATCTCCGCTTTTGCACAATGTTTTGATAATTTCCAGTTCTTCCCTGATCCTGTCATGCTGAACCATATAATTTTTTAATTCCATATCAATGACCTCTCTTTTGTATTAATTATGTAACAGACAAAACGGCCTGCTTCAAACAGACCGTTTTATTCCAGTTATTTCACCTTTTCACGAATCCAGGTTTCATATTTATTCTGCACGCCGTCTTCCCTTGCCTGCTTTTCAAAGGCTTCTGTCTCCGCATCTACAGTCTTCAGCGTATCCTCAGAAAGCTCCCGTGCTGCAAAGGTATAGGCAACACCGTCTTCCTTTTCAATATGGCGCTTTAACAGTGCGCCGTAGCCTATTGCATTGGAAATGATATCCAGCTTAGGCTCTGTCCCAGGATTCTTCTCGTATTCATCAATGGCCTTTTCAAGCTCAGAGAGATGAAGCCGTCCTAAATCATGTTCCACAAGCATACCGTTGCGGATCAGCTTATCCGCAACCGGGCCCATGTTTTCTAACATAACACGGAATAAAATCTTTTCCTCTTTGCCGTGGTGATGCTTGTCGGCATAATTTCTTCCGAAGTCAATACATTCCCGCAAAAGAGGCCCGTCTACCGGCTCTCCCTCTAAAATCCCGGCACAGATCTTTCTCAAAAAGCCGGTGAAAGCCAAAATATTCTCATGCTCTTTTACCAATAAGTCTATTCCATTCATACGCGTCTCCTCAATTCATATGACTGATCCTGGACCTGTCCAAACTCCACAGACGTGCCTTCAAAAATTCCTCTGATCAGCGCTTCTCTCAAGGCATAATAGTTGCTCACTTCTCCATTTACCTGCTGCCAGTAAGACCCATGGATATCCTGTGTCTGTCTCCATACCAGCTTATCCTCTGTTTCCTCTGTCAGCGCATTGACTCTGTCACAAGGCATACCGTTTAACAAAGTATTTTCCAGATAATCATAGGCGCTTCTGACGGTAAGCTCTCCGTTTACAGAAAGCTTTCTTCCGAATTCACTGATAGCAGCCTCGATCTCAGCCAGTCTGTCCGGATTTTCCTTAACCAGTTCTGTGACCGCATAGGCCATTCTGCCTTCCACAAGGCTGACCTTTTCCTGAAGCCAGCCGTGGATGTTTCCTGTGTCAATTAAATCCTCCAGATTTCCCTCCGGAAATGCTCCGTACTGTTCATCTGCCTTGGCTCTCAAACCCTGGCTGTATCCTTTTTCCTCTGCAAGGTCTAAAATCACATCAACCATTGCATTCTGAATTTGTATTTTGTTGTATAACCAATTGTGTATCGGTCCTAAAAATGCGCTCATTTTATTCCCCTTATCTTACTGATTTAATTTTTCCAGAACTGTTTCTGCATCAATTCCGTGTACCATACATGCCTCTGCTAACGTTTCCATCTGGGAAGACGGGCATCCAAGACAGTGCATACCGATGCTCATTAAAACCTCTGCTGAATCGGGGTTGATTCTTAAAATTTCTCCAATGGTCATTTCTCTGGTTATCATATAATTTTCCTCCTGTTTTCTATTAAGATTATTTATAAAGTAAAAATTTTCTTACTTGCCTTTCTGAGAAGATTATAATATAATAATTACATCTTTTCTGTTGTTATTACAACATTTCGAAAAATAATTTGAAAGGATGGATAAAAATGGATCAATTTTTGCCGGTATTAAAAAAATCAAGCCTGTTTTCCGGAGTGAGCCAGGAAGAAATACAAGGCATGCTGAAATGCCTTTCAGCCCGGACAAAACATTATAAAAAAGAAGAATTTATCATAAGAAGCGGGGATTACATTCGTGCTATCGGAATGGTTCTCTCCGGGACAGCCCTGATTATCCAGGAGGATTTCTGGGGCAGGCGGACCATCATTTCCGAGGTGACGCCCGGTTTCATCTTTGCCGAAACATATGCCTGCCTGGCTTCCATTCCCATAGAAATGAGCGTGGTCGCTGATTCAGAATGCGACGTGGTATTTCTGGACTACAATAAGATCATGACTGTGTGCACATCGGCATGCACCTACCACACCAAATTGGTGCAGAATTTCCTGACAGCCATTGCAGGAAAAAACATGGCCCTGACAAAGAAGATGCAGCACATGTCACAGAAGACTATCAGAGAAAAGCTGCTCTCCTACCTTTCCACCGAATCTTTAAAAAGCGGGACGTCTTCCTTTGATATTCCCTTTAACAGGCAGCAGCTTGCAGACTATCTTTCCATAGACCGCAGCGCCCTGTCAAATGAGCTGAGCAAGCTCCAGGCTGAAGGACTTCTCAGCTATAAGAAAAACCGTTTCACCCTGCTGGAATGACCTTCTGAAAAAGGAGGTCATTCCATTTTTTTACAAACCTCTTGACAAAGTCACAATAAGTTGCTATTATGTTCATTAATTTAATATAAATCAAATTTTTGAACAAAAGGAGGGTTTATGCAGGCAATCATCCTGGCAGCCGGAATGGGACGGCGTTTGAAAAAGCGAACTGAAAATCAGCCTAAATGTATGGTCCATGTAAATGGAATCCCTATGATTGAGCGCATGTTAAAACAGCTGGATCAATACCAACTGAACCGGATCATTCTGGTGACCGGACACAAGGGAAAAGAACTGCAGACTTTTGTCTCCTCCCTTTCCATACATACACCCATTGTCTATATTGACAATCCTGTCTACAAGACTACAAACAATATTTATTCCCTCTATCTGGCAAAGGAATGTCTGCTGATGGATGACACCATTTTACTGGAATCAGATCTGATTTTCGAACAGGAAGTGATCACCCAAATCATAAGCCATCCCTATCCCAATCTGGCTCTGGTGGCCCATTTTGAAAGCTGGATGGATGGGACGGTAGTTTTGTTGGATGAGCAGGATAATATTATGAAGTTCCTTACAAGGAAAGATTTCCGGTTTGAGGATATTCATTCTTATTATAAGACTGTCAACATCTATAAATTCAGCCGCGATTTTTCCGCCACCCACTATGTGCCCTTTTTGGAAGCATACAGCAAAGCCTTAGGAAACAACGAATATTATGAACAGGTTTTAAAAGTCATTTCCCTTCTGGATGACCATGATTTAAAGGCTACCAGACTGGAAAACGGATTCTGGTATGAGATTGATGATGAACAGGATCTGGATATTGCGGAGTCCATCTTCACAGATTCCCAGAGCCGGTTTACCCGTCTGTCCGGACGTTACGGAGGTTATTGGCGCTATCCCGGACTTCTGGATTTTTGTTACCTGGTCAATCCTTATTTTCCCAACAGCCGTTTTATGGGAGAAATAAAAGCCAGCTTTGAAGAACTTGTTACCAGTTATCCTTCGGGCCTGGATATCAACAACCTGCTGGCTGCAAAATCCCTGGGCCTGGACCCAGACAAGGTGCTGACGGGAAATGGAGCGGCCGAACTGATCAGGCCCCTGCTCCAGAGCTTTAAAAATGCCGTAGGAGTCCTGCGCCCTTCTTTTGAGGAGTATGGGAACTGTACGGAAAACCCGGTATTTTTTCATGTGCCTTCTTCAGATTTCACTTATAAGGTACAGGACATTATAGGTTTTTATGGAGATAAGGAACTGGATGCCCTGGTTCTTGTCAATCCGGATAACCCTACAGGCAATTATATCCCTAAAGAGGATGTTCTATCCCTTGCAGAATACTGCAGGGCAAGGAACACGGTTTTGATCCTGGACGAATCTTTCATTGACTTCTCTTCTGCTGAAGAATCGCCATCCCTTATGACCCAGGAAATATTGGATGAATATGAGAATCTGGTTCTGATTAAAAGTATTTCAAAGTCATACGGAGTTCCAGGATTGAGGTTAGGTATTCTCACCTGCAGCAATCCCCAAATTATAAGCCTGGTCCGTCAGGAGCTTCCTCTTTGGAACATCAACTCCCTGGCAGAATACTTTTTACAGATATTTGAAAAATACCAGCGGGATTATTGGGATGCGCTGAAACGCTTTCAGGAAACAAAAAAAGACTTATACCAAATGCTGAGCCCCGTCAGGCAGCTAAGGCTTTACCCTTCCCAGGCCAATTTCATTATGTGTGAGATCATGGACGGCTGTTCGGCTTCCCAGATAGCAGAACTGCTGTTAAACCGGTACAATATCCTGGTCAAAGATCTGTCCCATAAACCAGGAATGGAAGGACGGAAATTTATCCGCATTGCAGTCAGAACAAAAGCAGACAACCAGCGTCTGGCGGATGCGCTAAAACATATACTACGTTAATCTTAAGGAGGCAGAAATTATGAGCAATCAGGAAACCACACTGGAAACCTGGAAACAGATATGGACCCGGAAAGGGTTGGCAGACAGTTCCGTTACGGATCTTTTGGCATATGACGGCTACGAGGCCACGAAAGTGGATATGAAAGAAGTTGCCTGCCAGATTGCCAATCGTCTGGATATTCGGAAAACCGATAAAGTTCTGGAGGTAGGATGCGGAGCCGGGGCTCTGGCCCAATATCTGGACTGTGATTATGTTGGTATTGATTATTCCCCTACCCTGGTCCGGAAACATATTGAAATTCTCCATAATTCGGTTCTGACCGGAGAAGCCGCAGATCTGCCCTTTAAGGATAAATCCTTTGACAAGGTCATCTGTTACGGCGTTTACCTTTATTTTGATAATAAGGAATATGCGGATAAGGCTACCAGGGAACTGCTGCGGGTCGCAAGAAAGGGAGTTCTGATCGGAGAAATCCCCATGCGTTCCCATCGGACAGAACATCTGCTGTTTAACAAGGAAGACTTTCAGGGCTGGGATATCAGTGACGGCTTTTATGATCCTTACAGAAAGGACCGTTTTAATGCGGTTTATCTCTTTTCTTAAATAGTAAAACGAAAATGCGCCTTGAAACAGCTTTTAAAGCTTTTAGTCAAGACGCATTTTTTGTGTACTGTTTTCCAGCAAGTCTATTTTAAGGCACCCTCTGTTTATAAAATGAGAATGTTATCTCACATCTTTCCCTTTAGGAAGGCTTACAGTAAAGCAGCTTCCCTCTTCCTCTTTGCTTTCCACCGTCACCGTGCCTCCGTGGGCCGTCACAATGGATTTTACAATAGCCAGTCCAATGCCTGCGCCTCCTGATTTCCGGTTTCTGGATTTATCGGTTCTGTAAAAGCGCTCAAACACCAGAGAAAGCTCCTTTTCCGGAATCCCGATTCCCGTATCCCTCACCTTTATGATTCCAAGGTCCTTTGTCTGGGATATGGCAATCCCGATGGAGCCGCCTGATCCCGTATATTTAACAGCATTGGAAATCAGATTTGAAACCACCTGGCTTAACCGGTTCTTATCGCCTTCTACTAAAACCTTCTCCCCTTCTACTGACAGGGACAGGCCCTTCTTGGTAATTTCCCCGTTCATCGCATCGGACACGGTGCGAACCATTTCCAGCAGATCCATGGAGGATTTATTCAGATTTAAGTTTTCCCCCTCCACCTTTTCAAGCTGCTCCAAATCTGCCACCAGGGTTCCCAACCGCTTGACCTCCTCATGACAGCTTTTCAGCCGCTCTGTCGTGGGTTCCCAAAGTCCTTCCACCATGGCCTCCAAATGGGACCCAAGGGCAGTCAGGGGAGTTCTCAGCTCGTGGGCTACGTCTGCGGTCATCTGCTTCCGCAGATTTTCCTGGTCGCTTAAAGCGCCGGATAAATGGTTGATGGCAGCAGCCAGCTCGTCAAGCTCCCGTATTCTGGTTCCGGGTTCAAATCTGATCTGATAATTGCCCTTTGATATCTGGGTTGCAATATAAGCCGTCTTTGTCACAGGCCTGGATATCCGCCTGGCTATGAAACTTCCAACAAAAACCGAACAGATGCTGGAAAGCACGCCGATGACCAGAAGAACCTTGTTCATCACATTGATAAAATTAAAGTCAGCCTCATTCATGAAAAACGGCCCATAATACTTGATGGAAAGGGAGCCTACCCGTTTTCCGCCGTTTAAAATGTCATAGGTGTTTTCCACCAAACCCACTTCAGACTTACGCTCCTTCATGCGGGCGGATATCTCCCCCATAATCTGGCCGCAAAGGCTCATATCATGATTTTCCGCATCCCACACAATGTCTCCTGCCTCATCATAAAGCTTCAAAATATATCCGTCATACAAGGCATTCATACCGAGGGCATGGACGTACTCAGGCCTCCAGTTTCGTTTAAATGAGTCATACTGGCTGTTGAAATCGTGGACAATATTTTCTCTCCGCTCCTGCCCCAGATTGGTAATGTACTTTTCAAATTCCCGGTTGATAAACCAGTTGGAAAGCAGGCCGATTAAAGAAATAGTGACCAGCAGGATTAAAAGAATGGACAAAGACAACTGCTTTCTTAAGCTTCTCATCCTCCATCCCCTCCAAACTTATATCCCAGGCCGGGAATGGTCAGCACATACACCGGATTTCTCGGGTCATCCTCCAGCTTTTTCCTTATGTTCTTGATATGGCTGTCAATGGCTCTGTCATAGCCTGCAAAGCCTTTGTCAAGGGCCGACTCAATCAGTTCCTCCCTGGTAAAAACCTTTCCCGGATATTTAATGAGCACAGATAAGATCTTCAGTTCGCTGGGAGTCAATGTTAAACTTACCCCCTTTTTCCTCACCTCATTCTTTTCAAAATCCACCATTAAATCCCCGTCCCTCCAGGAGTTCCTCTTGATCAGGGGTACCAGATCACTTTCCGTCCGCCGAAGAACCGCTTCCACTCTGGCATACAGCTCCTTTAAGCCGAAGGGCTTCAAGATATAATCATCGGCCCCAAGTCCCAGTCCTTCCACCACATCACTTTCATCCACCCTGGCTGTCAGCATGATAATGGGAACACGGGATTTTTTCCGAATGGTCCTGCACACCTCCTGGCCGGAAATGCCGGGCATCATCAGATCTAAAATAATAAGAGAGATATTCTCCGAATCAAATATCTCCAGGGCCTTCTGGCCGTTTTCAGCGGGGAAAGCGCGAAAGCCCTTGCTTTCCAGAAGTAGACAGACTACCTCTAAAATCTTGGGCTCGTCATCCACCACCAGCACATTTTTGACGTTTTTAAGCATTTGCCACCTCCAGAATCTACGAAAGAAAAGCGAAAAGCGGGAGCCGCCTCTTTGGCGGTTCCCGTCTTCTTTTTACTCCACTACGTCGTAGCCCTGATCCTCAATTTCGGACTTAATGGTTTCAACAGATGCCTCATCAGGATCATGGTCAACCGTTACGGTTCCCGCTCCCAAATCCACGGACACACCGGATACTCCGGCGATCGCTCCTACCGCACCTGAAACTGCTTTCACGCAATGCTCACAAGACATCCCATCTACCTTTATAACTGATTTAGCCATTTTAAATTACCTCCATGATTATAAATGATTGATTATAAATTATTTTAAGGAAATTAATCCAAAGAAACCGGTTTTAAAAACTTATAGGAATCTGTGCTCTTTCCGCCGTGACTGGCACCGTGAACCACGGCATAGCTCCAGCCTTCCACCTTTTCAGGATCAACTCCTGCGGCAATGAGGGGCTCCGGATTTAAGACAAATACCAAATCCTTATCCTGGGCTTCCTTGGTTGCCATATTCATTTCCAGGTCATTGGCCCATTCCACACCGTTTCCATGGCCGATCCCAACACCGTAATGGTCGCCTCCCATATGGTAGCTGACCGCGCTGCGGTGCTTTTTAACGATCTGCCCGTAAGCCTCAAGGGCCGTAGGCTCTCCATCATAGACCAACGCCTCATCTCCAAGCTTACTGCCTACCACCATTTTCTCATCTGCTACGGTATAGCTTTCCGAAAGGCTTGCAATATCAAGCCCTGCATCCAGAAATGGCTTTGCATCAAATTCCAGCATCACATCGTAACGGGGGCTTTTGCTGTAATCCTGGCTCCAGACAAAGCGTGCGCTTTTATCCGGGGCTGAAAGGGACCAGCCTGCATTTGCCTCATCTGCTTCCAGCTGACCGGAAGCTGCTTCCAATACCCGGTCAAAGGACCGGAAGGAACCCTGGCCGATTACATCCAGATCTCCATTTACTTTATTCAGTACAGTCACCATAATCACAGCCACTACAAGGACTGCTCCGGCGATTCCTGCAATTAATTTTGTATTATTCTTCATGCGCTCACCTCTATTTCATACTTGGTTTGAATCTCTTAAGCCTCAAAGCATTTGTCAGAACGGAAACAGAGCTTAAGCTCATGGCTGCCGCTGCAAACATGGGGTTTAAAAGAGGGCCGCCAAAGAGATGCAATAATCCGGCTGCAATGGGAATGCCAACGGTATTGTAGCCAAATGCCCAGAAAAGATTCTGTTTAATGTTGCGGATGGTGTGCTTGCTCAAATCAATAGCCGTAGGCACATCCATCAGATCAGACCGCATAAGAACAATATCAGCCGATTCCATGGCCACATCCGTACCGGAGCCGATGGCAATACCGATATCAGCCTGTGCCAGTGCGGGAGCATCGTTGATTCCGTCTCCTACCATGGCTACCTTGCGTCCGCCTGTCTGAAGCTTTTTCACCTCATTGGACTTATCCTGAGGAAGAACCTCAGCCAGAACCCGGTCAATACCGACCTGCTTCGCAATGGCTGCTGCGGTTTTCTTATTATCTCCTGTGATCATAGCCACTTCAATGCCCATCTTGTGAAGCCTTTCGATGGCTCTGCGGCTGGATTCCTTCACCACGTCTGCAACAGCCACAATTCCGGCCAGTCTGCCGTCAACCGCCACATACATGGGTGTCTTTCCTTCTTCCGCCAGATGGTCTGAAGTCTCCTCCATGCCTTCCAGGGAAATTTCTCTCTCAACCATCAGCTTTCTGTTTCCGGCAAGAACCACCTGGCCGTCAATCTTCGCTTCAATTCCCCGTCCTGTCAGGGATTCAAAGGTTTCTGTTGCCAGTATGGCAAGACCTTCATCCTCTGCTCCATGGACAATGGCCTGGCCCAGAGGGTGCTCAGACCCTTTTTCTGCAGAAGCCGTAAGCTGTAAAAGCCGTTCTCTTAAAAAGCCTTCTGTGGTCAGCACATCGGTAACCCTGGGCTTTCCTTCTGTAATAGTACCTGTTTTATCAAATACAATGGTGTTGATTTTATGAGTTGATTCAAGAGCCTCTCCGCCCTTGATAAGAATGCCGTTTTCAGCACCCTTTCCAGTACCCACCATAATGGCCGTTGGAGTTGCAAGGCCGAGAGCACATGGGCAGGCAATAACCAGTACGGAAATAAATATGGTCAGGGCAAACTTTAAGTCCCCTCCGGTTCCAAAGTACCAGGCCACACCGGCAACCAGTGCAATGACGCATACCACCGGTACAAAATAACCGGAAACAATATCAGCCATCTGGGCGATGGGGGCTTTGGAGCCCTGGGCATCCTCTACCAGCTTGATGATCTGAGCCAGTGCCGTGTCACTGCCGATTTTTTCAGCTCTGAACTGAATGGCACCTGTTGTATTTAAGGAAGCGGCGTATACTTTATCGCCTTCCTTTTTATCCACCGGCATACTTTCACCTGTGAGCATGGATTCGTCAATGGCCGTATGACCGGTTAAAACTGTTCCATCCACCGGGATTTTATCGCCGGGCTTTACTACAATTATATCTCCGATTTCCACTTCGTCAATGGGTATTTCTTTTTCCACCCCATTCTCCAGAATAAGGGCTGTCTTCGGTGCAAGGCCCATCAGCTTTTTAATGGCCTCGCTGGTTCTGCCCTTTGAAACAGCCTCTAAAGACTTTCCAAGAAGGATCAGGGTGATAATGACACCTGCTGATTCAAAATAAAGAGCTTCCACTGCCATAAAATGTCCGTCTGCAATCTGATACAGGTTGTAAACGCTGTATAACACAGCGGCTGTGGTTCCGATTGCAATTAAGGAATCCATATTAGGGCTTCTCTGGATCAGAGCCTTAAAGCCCACGGTGTAGAACCGGTATCCCACCACAACCACCGGAGCCACCAAAAGAAGCTGGGTTACGGCAAATACCAGGGGATACTGCATATGGTCCAAAGCCTCCGGGAAGGGCAGGGTGACAAATGGAACCATAGGTGCCATGGCAATGTAAAGGAGTGGCAGTGAGAAAACAGCGGAAATAATAAATTTGATCCAAAGGGTTTTAATCTCCCTCTGCTTGCGCTCCCGGTCTTCATCGGATGCGTCCGCTTTGTCAACCTCCAAAGCCTTGTATCCCGCCTTTTCAATGGCTCCTTTAATGACTGAAAGCCGTACCTTCTGGGGATCATAAGTAACGGTTGCCTTTTCTGTTGCAAAGTTGACGGCCGCCTCTTCCACACCTTCCAGCTTTCCAACCACCTTGCCGATACGCTGGGCGCATGCGGCACAGGTCATTCCTCCAATGGGAATGGTCACTGTGGTGTTTTCAGACCGCTCAACCACCTGGTATCCGATCTTCTCCACCTTTTCTTTGATCTGGTCCAGCTTTAAAACGCTGCTGTCATATTCCACAAACAGCTTTTCGCTTGCCAGATTTACATTGGCTTGCTCAATACCTGGAAGCTTTCGCACAACCCTTTCAATTCTCTGGGCGCAGGCTGCGCAAGTCATTCCCCGTATGTCTAACATTTGACTTTCCATATATTTCACCTCACGATTATTTTTTAGGGAGTCACTTGATATTTATCAGTTCCTATGATACTATTATGACATTAATTTCGTTTTTTGCAAGTATGCACTTTTTTGTATTATAGTACCCAAAATGATACTGTAGGAGGACAATTCCCATGCATGATAACTGTAACGGTGTTAACTGCCCCGTAGACGCTACCTTAGATATGATAGGAGGAAAATACAAAGCACTCATCCTCTGGCACCTAATTGACCGCACCCTGCGGTTTGGAGAACTTCGAAAGCTCATCCCTCAGGCCACCCCTAAAATGCTGACACAGCAGCTTCGGGAACTGGAGGAAGACAACCTGATCATACGCACCGTATATCCGGTGGTTCCCCCCAAGGTGGAGTACCGGCTTTCTGAGCTGGGAACCAGCATTCAACCCATTCTGGAAGCCATGTACAAATGGGGAGCAGATTACTTAAGCCAGAATGGCATTTCCGTAAGCTGCTCCATGAGATTTCCCGGCTGATACAAACAGCCTCTGTTATGATATTTTCCAGTTCTCAAATATTTTATAAGATTCTTTCAGAAAATCATAGGAGATCGTGATAGATTCGTCTGTCACGGTCTTATCTTCATCAAAAATAGGCCATGGGTTACAGCCGCCTGCTTCCACCTCTACCCGGCTCATAGGGAAACGGTTTCCGCAGTTCTGGCATACTAAAACATTTCCATCCTGCACATAATAACCTCTTCCCGAACCATAGCAGATCTGACAGGTGTTAAAAGCTGTACGCAGACTTCCGTCAGGAGCCTGAACCGCTACCACTTCCATAAGAGTTCCATCCACTTCTACGGGATAGAAGCTGGCTGTTTCTGAAATATTGCCTACAGGAATTACAAGATTCTCTCCCTCTGCAATGACCTGGGCCTTATCTGAGGAAGCACCTGCTCCTTCTGCCTTATCCTTGGAGCCGCATGCCGTCAAAGCCAGGGCTGCTATCATAGCCGCTGCAAAAAGCCCTGCAGAAGCCATCCGGTTTTTCTTTTTCAGGCTTGTTTTTCCGCCTTTTTCTGTTTTATTCCAAAACTTCTGAATCATCTTAATATACCTCCTGAGCATCAATGCTATTCATCCTTATCAGATTTCTTCCCCATAAAAAACATGGCTGCTATCATGGCAAATGCCGGCAGAATACAGTGCCAATGGCTTAATAATAATCCCATAAATGTCTCCTCCTCTTACTGGCAGCAGGAAGCGCCGCCTGATCCCTGAAAGGTCTCTTCAGGCCAGATCATGGTCTGGAAACTGCCGACTTCTTTCTTAATTGCATCTAAATCCATGGTTTCAATGTCATCCACAACCTTGATGTAGCCATAGAACTTGTTATCCCCTGTGGAGAAATCAAAGCTTTCCGTAGGAGTGAGATAAAGGAGGTTTTCCCCTTTTTCCAGGAAAAGCTGGGTATTAAAGACGGGAACAAGAAGATCCAGGCCATAATCAGATTCTGTGCTGTTGTCCACAATAGCCCACTCTACATCCATTCCGGTCTCCACCACTGCAACGGCAGGCTTAAAGCCTTCGTCAGTATATTCTAAGGTGATTTTCTGGACTTCATTTCCGTATCCATCTTCTCCCTTTTCCGCAATGACCACATCCTCCACCGGAATCTCATAGCCTGCAGGAACCGGTGTCTCCGGGTTGTATTCCTTTAACACATCTTCTTCCGTTGTACCTGCTTCACCTTCTTCGGTCACGTAGATAGTGGCGCGGATCATGCCCATCCAGCAGCTATAGCGGACCTTTCCCGGCTCTTCAGGCGTAAACTCAATGACATTTTCTCCGGTCTGAAATGTATATTCAATTCCATAGTCCCGGATGAATATCCGGTTGTTGCAGCCGTTGATGCTGCCCTGAGGCGCATCAATAATCCATTTCACCGGAATGCCGGCCTGAACCGTAATATTCGGATATTTTCCGGGAGAAAGGGTGCTGTTGACCACCTGAACTCCGTCTTCTATCTTGACATTTTCTCCGCTTCCCTGCTGGTCACCGCCTGCCCCATTTTCACCGGCTAAAAATGCAGGAGCTTCAAACCCAGCCAGGCTGACACCCTGGGAGAACATGGACATTCCAAGAACAACCACCAAAACTGCACCTGCTGTCATAATCCGGCCTGCAAACTTCTTTCCAAAAACTGTGGAAATAGCACCTAAACCAAACATCAGGGGAACAGTACCCAAACTGAATAAAAACATGGACAATGCACCTGTAAAGGGGTTTCCCGTAGACAGTGCATAAATCTGCATGGCCTGCAAAGGACCGCATGGCATAAATCCATTTAACAGACCCACAATCAGAGGACTGCTGCTTTTAGACTTTTCCCTGTTGATCTTTCCGGCAAAGGCCTTCGGCATTCTGGGATTAAACTTTCTGAGCCAGGGGAAAATCCCCAGCATGTTGATTCCCATAATCACCATAAATACTCCGGCAACCAGCTTCAGCACTCCCTGAAGGGTGTTGGAAAAAGTGACCACTGAGCCCAGCATTCCAACTAAAAAGCCCACTGCCGTGTAAGAGATCACACGCCCCAGATTATAGAGAAAGGTTGGACGAAGGGCGGAAAAACGTCCCTGCTCCCCATTTCCTTCCTCTCCCTTGGGCATACACTGGGAAAGGTTAATTCCTCCGCACATTGCCACACAATGAACCGAGGTAACCAGGCCGATAACAAACAGCATTCCATAGCTCATGTTTGCCTCTGCCAACTGGCTTGGGGCCATGAGATTTAAAAATCCGAACTGTTCCAGCATCATGTACAGGGAAATGATGATCAAAACCAGCCCAATGGCCCGGCTGGAGCCGGATTCCTGTTTCCCATTTCCCTCTAATACCATGTAATCCAGTTTTTCAATCAGCTCCACAATACTTTTATAGGAAATAATATCCGTGTCATAAGTGATGGCAGCTGTTCCCGCGTTATAACTCACTTCCACATGTTCAATTCCCGCAGTATTTTTCAATTTCTTTTCAATCTTATTTTGGCAGTTAACACAGGTCATTCCGCCGATACGCAATTTTTTGGTTTTTAAACCAGAGCCCATGACCTATCCTCCTTTTCGTTTCTGAACCCAAGAATAGCAGGAGAATTTGTAAAAGTTGTGGAGATGAATGTTTTTTTCAATTATTTCCGTAAATAAAAATACGCCTGCATCCGGAATGAAAAGGGATGCAGACGTGTTATATTAATTTTATTCCATTATTCTCCGGGATTAAACCGGATGTCCAGATAAACCTCGCCTAAGGATGTGGTCACGCAACATGCTGTGCGGATGGCATATCCTTCTCCATCATCAGGAGTTTTCACCACCGGAGGAAGAATGTCACAGGTCAAATCCTCTCCTGCAAGAAGTGTGACCACATTTCCGCTGATGATATTGGCGATCTCTGATACTGCGGAGGTAACAAATTCATCCATTTCGTCAAATTCCATTCCGCTCATGGAATTGACAAGGCCAAAGGCCGTTTCATGAGGAAGGCGGTAAACCACTTCTCCCTGTAAATCTCCGGTAAAGCCTATGGTAACATCCAGTTCTTTCTCGCAGTCAAAGCACTCTGCCGGCTGGCCGGAAACGTCTGTGAGATCCAGCATCAGCTGGAACACATTGCGGGTAGCCTCTAAAAATGGGTTGTAAAGATCAGTCATCACCGGCCACCCCCTTTTCAATGGCATAGGCAGCAATGCGCTGGTCCTCTGCCGCAACGTGGTTAATAAGCCAGGCCATCAGCTTGCCTGCAAACCGCTGCATAAGCTGTTCCTCATAACCGCTGCTTTCATATTCCCGGGTAACCGTAAGGACAAAATTCACCATATCATTATGTATTCTTCTGTGCTCCTCACTGCCCGGATAGCCGATCTTCTCCTGGTATTCCTCTTCGTCCCTGAAATGCTCTACCACATATGCGTTCATAAACGCCAGAGTTTCATTGACCTGTTCTACCTTCTCCTCCCAGGAGGAAGAAGAGCGAAGCACCTGCATAAATGTTTCCACCCGCTGAAACAGTTCCTTATGCTGCTCATCAATCAGCGGAACGCCTAACTCATATTTCTCTTTCCAAAGCATGATTATTACTTCCTTTCTCTTTCGTTTTCTGCTTCCGCCTCAAACCGGATCAGAGACGCAACCAGCTCCTCACAGATCTGCTGCACGCTTTTACAGTCCGTTTCAACGGTAATATCGGCCGCTCTTTCATAGTAGGCGGCACGTTTATCTATGAGCCCTTTTATGAATTCCACATTCATATTTCCATTTAAAATGGGCCGCTCATCGCTGTACCTCACCCGCTCCAGAATTGTCTCAGGGCTGGCTGTCAGCAGCACAATACGGCTGCTCTTTTTTAAATTCTTTACATTTTCATCCCTGATTACCGCTCCGCCTCCGCAGGAAATAATGGTCCGGCGGCAGTTTTGCAGGCTGATAATGGCATTGCTTTCGCAGTTGCGGAAATACTCCTCCCCATACTGTGCAAAAATATCCTTAATCTCCATCTGCTGTTCCTGGACGATCATGGAGTCCGTATCAGCTTCCTTCATAGCGAGCATGTCCCTTAAATATTTGGAAACCGTGCTTTTCCCTGTGCCCATAAACCCGATCAGGGCAATGTTGGAATGAAACAGGCTTTTCCCCTGTACGGCCTTTTCCGCTTTTCCCACATGCTTAAAAATCTTCCTCAATTCCTCTTCATAGACATGGTCCTTTATATCATTATACAAGCTTTCATAGCAAAGATCTTCTTCCTGTGAAAAAAGAGGAAGTCCATAGGCCTTTTTATATTCCATAAGCTCTGCCGCGCAGTCAAGCCTTTTTTTCAAAAGCTTAATCAATTCCCTGCTGCCGCTGTCCAGATCATTTTTAATCTCATTCAGTTCTCTCATCTCTTGTCTCCGTTTTTTGTTTTATACACTCAATTCCATTGTTTTTTCCATTATACCTACATGAGAGACAGATTGTAAAGCAATACTTTGCTATCCGGTCTTAAAAGCTGTGTTTTATTCTTACGGCTTACGGTAAACCAATTCTGCAAAGGGCCCGTATTTTTTCACTTCCTCTAAGCAAAACCTTTTTAACGCTTCTTTTTGTGAAAACAAAGGAATTCCATCCCCTATCAGCACAGGTGCAATCTGTATGATTATGTGATCCACCATATCCTGATCCAGCAAAGGAGCCAATATTGTGTTTCCTCCTATAATCCAGATATTTTTATTCTTTTCAACTCCTCTGACAAATTCAACCACATCACCGTTTACAGGGATAAATTCTTCCAGAGATAAGCTTTTATCGTGTGTAAACACATAATTCTCAGTAGTTGGATAAAAACTGCCTGCATTCTCCAGATTTTCGATTTCACGGAATGTCCTTTTCCCCATTACGGTAATATCCATACTTTTATAGAAGCTTTCATAATCCGTTTCCTCTACCCCGCCTGTTTGGTGAAGCCAGTCCAAACCATGGTTTTTGTCCGCAAGATAACCATCCATGGTTATACAGCCATAAAAAAATACACTCATCCTCTGACCCCCATTCATTTTCCCGTGTAAATTACCGTTCTATGCTGCTATTTTACCATTAATCCCCTCACTTTTCCAGATATTCTTTTGCAGGGCATCACCTGTCAGTCAAATGTAAAAACGCCTCCGTCCAAGCAGATATTCCGCTCAGACGAAGGCGCCGCCTTATGATTATTCTACTGTAACTCTTTATACTTTGTATCCCATTGAAAACACTGTTTTAGGTTGCTTTTTATACCTTTTATTCGACTAAGAAAAGCTGTTAGGTGAAGCAACTATATAAAACTTTCGTAATAACGAGTCTGTATCTTGGGATAATATTTCAACTATCTGTAAATCACTTCAATGCCACCCCAGTAATATAGTGGAATATCTCCCTGGCGTGATAGATCAGGTCTAATTGCTGTACTAGATATGCGCACAGAAGTTAAAACAATCTGAAATGAAAGTACGACTTAAGAATTGGTATACTGCTTCCTTTAACTACACTTTGCGTAAATTTTATATCTTTTTTACGTCTTGTGTAAATCTTTCTTGAATCCTGCTGCCAGATATGCTATATTAGAATTACAAAAGGAACAACCGCCCCAATACAAGGGGTTGGCCATTAGAAGATAGAAATCCACCCTCGAACTCGCCAAAGTATACAAGGGTGGTTTTTCTATGCCTGTTTCCAGGACTTTACAGAAAAAACGTTACTTACAATTCACGAAAATAAAGGTAAGTAATGCGATAATAAACATACCAAAGGCCATAAGGTCCTTAAAGTCATATTTCATCCGCACCACCTCCCATCTATGTATGATGGAAGGCCAACGCCCTTGCAGTGACACGATTGCTCCATGCCACAATAATAGCATATCCCCTTTCAATGTGCAATTGTTTTCCTTGGCGGCAGGCTATCATGGCCCTGCTGCTTTTCTCATGGTTCCATCGTTGTTCATCAGAGATTCTGGTTTTCCTGGCAACCGGTCATTTTCCCTATTACTTTTTCCTTCGGCTCTGGTCATAGCTGACCGCCTGGGCCATGAAAAAACAGAAACCACGCTAAACATCTATTCACATCTGTTTCCCCATAATTGTGATGAGGTGGACGAAAAGTCCCAAAAATGCTTTTAGTTCCATTTTAGTTCTACCACAAAAAGAAAAGAGCCAGATAACCTTGTAAGTTCAAGGAAATCTGGCTCTAAACATATTATTCTACTGTAATTACGGAAACAGGACATCCCTCCTGTGCTTCCACTGCCGAATCTTCTGCTTCTGCCGGCACTTCATCAACGTAAACCTCAGCCGGACCGTCATCCGCCATACGGAATACTTCCGGGCATACAGATGCGCATAAACCGCATTCAATACAGCCATCTCTGTCAACTACTGCTTTCATACTGATATCTCCTTTCACCTTGTTCGCCCATGTTTTTTTTTGGCATAATGATACACCGGAGGTGCTTCTTATCATGCCTTCCGGACCATAGTTTCTCCTGGCCCAAAATTCATCTTTAGTATTGTCTGTTTTTTTGTAAATTATCCCAAATCATGTCATTTTATGTTTTATTTGCCGCAAAGGCCCGCCCAGGCATAAAACACCGGACGGACCCTTGACAGATGATTTAAGTAATTATGCAGTGAATAATGCAATGTCATCCTCAACGGTACCAATGCCTGCGATGCCGAAGGTATCCACAAGAACCTTAGCAACATTTGGAGATAAGAATCCTGGTAATGTCGGTCCTAAGTGAATGTTCTTCACGCCTAAGGAAAGCAGTGCCAGAAGCACGATAACTGCCTTCTGCTCATACCATGCGATGTTGTAAACAATTGGAAGTTCATTGACATCATTAAGCTCAAATACTTCCTTTAATTTCAATGCGATTACAGCTAAGGAATAGGAATCATTACACTGTCCTGCATCCAGAACTCTCGGAATACCACCGATATCGCCAAGGCCCAATTTGTTGTATCTGTACTTTGCACAGCCTGCGGTCAGAATAACGGTATCGTTTGGAAGCTGTTTTGCAAACTCTGTGTAATAATCTCTGGATTTCATTCTTCCATCGCAGCCAGCCATAACAAAGAATTTCTTAATAGCGCCGGATTTTACTGCGTCAACAACCTTATCTGCCAGTGCAAGTACCTGGCTGTGTGCGAAACCGCCTACGATGCTGCCTGTTTCGATCTCATCAGGAGACTGAAGTGTCTTTGCCAGTTCAATAATAGCGGAGAAATCCTTCTTGCCGTTCTCATCAGCAACGATGTGCGGACATCCTGGGAAGCCTGATGCACCTGTTGTAAAGATTCTGGTTGCAACTTCCGGAGTCTTTGGAGGAACGATACAGTTGGTTGTGAAGAGGATTGGGCCGTGGAAGGACTCAAACTCGCCAACCTGCATCCACCAGGAGTTACCGTAGTTTCCTACGAAGTTGTCGTATTTCTTAAATGCCGGATAGTAGTGAGCCGGAAGCATCTCGCCGTGAGTATAAACATCAACTCCGGTTCCCTGTGTCTGCTCTAAAAGCTGTTCCATATCAGTTAAATCATGGCCGGAAATCAAGATAGCCGGATTCTTTCTAACACCGATGTTTACAGATGTAATCTCCGGATTTCCGTAACGGGATGTGTTGGCCTCATCAAGAAGAGCCATGGTCTTTACGCCGTATTCTCCGGTCTTTAAGGTCAGTGCAACCAGATCATCAGCAGAAAGGCTGTCGTCTAAAGTTGCTGCAAGTCCTTCATACATGAAATCAAAGATAGAAGTGTCTTCCTTGCCAATGTTGTAAGCGTGCTCTGCGTAAGCAGCCATTCCCTTAATTCCGTAAATGATCAGTTCTCTTAAAGAACGAACATCTTCGTTTTCTGTGGAAAGAACTCCTACTGTTGCAGCTTTTTCAAGCATGGAAGCCCTGTCACCTACGGTGAATACTGCTGCATCTTGGTTTTCTGTGTAACCTGTCTTCTTTGCAAGCTCATCTCTTAAACCAAGTACCTTTACAATCTGCTTTTCAATGGCGTCTGCATCAAAGTTTGCGTTTGTAATTGTGATAAAGATGCTTGTCAATACCTCATGATTGATTTCAGCCAGCTCTGCAACGTTTGCTTTTGTCTTTACAATAATTTCAGAAATTCCTTTCGTTGCATAAATCAGCAAGTCCTGAAGCTTCGCTACTTCCTCATTCTTACCGCAGACTCCTTTAATGGTACAACCTGTGTTTTTTGCTGTTTCCTGACACTGATAGCAAAACATGCTCATATTCTATTACCTCCATTGTAAAATTTTATGCATAACACCGGGGCATACCGGTGCGTGTGCTCGTATTGTCTTTACTTCTTTTAGAGGATATCATTTCCTGTCAGTTTTGTCTGTTGTAATAACAACGCATTTGATTTTTTTACAATTTATTTTAAAATCTTCTTTCTGCCCTTTCCTATGATTCAGGTAACATTCATTTTAAACATATCTCTTCCTGTCCCTTCTATACATATAATATATCGAAATTATTTTACAGAAACATAAGGATTCCCTTCTATATAAAACCTCCAGAGAAAATCCTTTGCTTCCTCCGCATAATCAATTCCTACCCGTCTGGATTCTACTATGGAAAGACCGTTTGTTTCTCCCTCTTCCACATACAGCCTGCTGCCGCATAAATCTTCGCCATTGAGTTCCTTGTCAATCAGAAAGGCTCTGCACAGCTTTCCCGGCCCGCTGGTCAGCCCTGTGATCTGTTTTTTACTCAATTCACCGTATGGCTTCTGATACCGGTTATAAGCCATCAAATCCAGCCCTTCCACCGGCTCCAAAGCACGGATGAGAACCGCCTGGGGAACCCCTTGAGGTCCGGTAACCATATTAAAGCAGTGGTACATGCCATATATGAGATACACATAGGAATGCCCCGGCTCTCCATACATGATCTCCACCCTGGGCGTTCTCTTCCCGCCATAGGAATGGGCGGCCTTGTCTATAACTCCCATGTATGCCTCTGTTTCCACGATTCCGGCACTGACCCTTTTCCCGCCTGTCTCATGGACCAGCACTTTTCCCAACAGCTCTTTGGCAACGGTGATAGAATCTCTATTATAAAAATCCCTGTTTAATGTCTTCATGATTAATGATCAATAGTCCTTTGCATCAATATTTTTCTTAATCATATTACTTCTTGTCCTCTTCTGCAAGGGGCATTTCTCTTTTCTATGGATAATTTCATTATACCACAACAGGGCTAAAACAGGGAGTTCTTTTGCAGATTTCAAGGCAAAAAAAGAAGCTGCGGATGCCCACAGCCTCAAGCCTGTAACTGATATCTGATTCCCGCAAATTTGTCATCAAGCCTTTTTATATTGTTGTGGGAACCCAGTACCTTCTTCGGAATCAAAAATATGGACATATTATTTAAAAAGCAGCTCCTTTACGCCCTCTACCGGCATATCCAGGCCAGTGAACAGCTTAAATGCCGCCGCTCCCTGCCACACAAGCATTCCCTGTCCGTCAATACACGTGCACCCGGCTTCCTTTGCTTCCCTCAGCAGCTTGGTTTCCTTTGGATTGTATACCGCATCCACCACCACAAGACCTGGACGGAACATGGAAACATCCTTTACCACGCTCTGGTCTTCCATGGGCTTCATGCCCACAATGGTGGCATTGGCAAACACCTGGCTGGAAGCGATTTCTCTTCTCATAATTTCCATATCTTCAATATCATAAACATTGATCACACATTCCGGCTTTTCCTGCCTGATCTTTTCCGCAAGGCGGAGGGTCCGGTCAAAAAATTCATCCTTGATGTTAAAAACAGAGATTTCCCTTGCCCCTTCCAAGGCACACTGCACCTGGATGGCTGCCGCCGCACCGCCGCCGCCGCAGACTGTAATCTTGTTTCCGGCAATCTCCACTCCATGATCACGAAGGTTGTCCACAAAGCCCTCGCCATCGGTGATGTAGCCCATCAGCTTACCGTCCTGTTCCATAATGGTATTGACTGCGCCGATGATGCGGGCTGCGGGAGATAATTCATCCATATATTTTGCAGCTTCATTTTTACAGGGCATGGTCACGTTGCAGCCTTTTACATGGAGGGTCTTCATGGCTTCAATCGCCTTTTCCACTCCATCTACCTTCACATCAAAAGCCAGATAGGCATAATCCAGCCCCAGTTTTTCAAAGCTGTAATTATACATGGCCGGTGAACCGGAATGTCCTATGGGAGAACCGATCAGCGCCATTAAACCTGTTTTTCCTGAAATTCTTTTTTCCATTATTTTTCTCCTTTCAACTCTGCTGTCACGGCTTCAAAAGAAACCACAAAACCGGAATAAATAAAGCCGGCAGCATATTCAGAGATTTGCAGTCCTTGATCTTTAAAATAGAAAGGCCGGAACTGAAAATCAAAAAACCTCCCACAAGGGAAATCTCTGTCAATAATTCTTCTGTTAAAAACTGGGACAGGGCTCCGGAAAACAAGTAAATGCTTCCCTGCCACAAAAACAGCACCGCTGCTGCCAGGGCAATCCCGATGCCATAGGTAGAGGCCAGGACCAGAGAGGTGACAAAATCAAGGGTGGCATTGGTAAAGAGATAGGTGTTATTTCCCCGGAGAGCACTTTCCATGGGCCCCAGAATGGACAAGGTCCCAATGCAGAACAAAAGAATGGCAGTAGACAGTCCCTGCCCTAAATTCCCCTTTGAAAAACGCCTGGTAAGCCTCTCAAACCGCCCCATCAAGTCAGCCATGGTTCCAAGAAAGCTTCCTGCTGCAAGACTGATGATAAATAAGACCGGAAAGCTGCTCTTTGGCATGTTCTGGACGATTGCATTGACACCTAAGCCGCAGGCAGCAAGTCCCATGGCATTGTATAAGGCATCCTGGTAACGCTCCCCCAGGCCCTTTCTGACACAGGCGCCGATTCCGCTGCCCGCTAAAATCGCGGCAGTGTTTACAATGGTTCCTATCATAATCCTTCTCCTCCCGTAAATCCGGCTGTCCCAAACAGACGCTCTGAAAAACAGTATACCAGATTTACGTTATTTTGCAAGAAACACAAATCTTTTTGATGTGATGTTTTTCCAGATATGGTATACTGAAACCGTTCAATACCATTCATTTGAGGAGAATCAAAAGATGAATAAAGAAAAAATAATCAAAAGCATTAAGACAGCCCTGGCCGCAGTTCTGGCAATTTCCATTGCGGCCAGACTGGGCTTTCAATATTCCGCTACTGCGGGTATTATTACGGTGCTCAGCATTCAAAATACAAAGAGGGAAACCCTAAGAAGCGCCAGAAACCGGGCCCTGGCATTTTTATGCGCCCTGGTCCTGGCCGCAGGTGCCTTTCACCTGCTGGGCTTTACTCTCACCGCCTTTGCCGTATACCTTCTGCTGTTTTCCCTTCTCTGCCTCTATGCGGACTGGGGAGAGGCAATTGCCATGGACTCGGTTTTAATCACCCATTTTCTTTCTGAACAGTCCATGTCATCATCCCTTATGAGAAATGAAATCGCCCTTTTCCTCATCGGCACCTCCGTGGGCATTCTGGTCAACATGCACCTGCGCAGAAAAGGAGACGAATTCCAAAGGCTGGCAGATGAGGCGGATAAGCAGGTCAAAGAGCTGCTGGAAAAAATGGCTGTCTGGCTGCTGCTGGGAGATGAAGAAAAACAGGGTCCCGGCTGCTTACTGCGGCTTCAGAAGAGCCTGGATGCAGCAAAAACCTGTGCATTAAACAACTACAACAACGACCTTCGCAAAAAGGACTCCTACGAGGTGGATTACATCCAGATGCGCCAGCAGCAAAGCATGGTTCTTCAGGAGCTTTATGACAATGTCAAAAGCTCTGCCTGCCTTCCCCGTCAAGCCCTTCATACGGCAAAGCTCATAGAAAGCATCGGGCAGAACTATCACAGAAGCAATACGGCAGAAGGGCTTTTGCAGGAGCTGGACCTTTTATTTCAGGATTTAAAAGGCCATGAGCTTCCTGCCAGCCGGGAGGAGTTTGAGGCAAGAGCCATTTTATTTTATGTCTTAAAACAGTTGAAAGAGCTTTTAATCATCAAACGGGACTTTGCCCTGACTCATGCAAAGCCAAAGTATCTCATGAGCCCAAAATAAATGCCGTAAGCAAATCCATAGGGGTTATCCCGCAGCAATTGTGAGTCTATAGGGCTGCTTAAATACCCCAGTTCCACCAGATTGGCAGGCATGTTTGCATTTCTCAAAACATAGAGAGATGGGTTTTCCCGGATTCCGTTATTTCTCGTCCCAGTGAACCAGTTGACTCCATTCATGATATCTTCTGCCACCCACTGGGCCTGGGTTCCGTACTGGTAAATGTAAACTTCTGTCCCATTGATGGCGGGGTTGGGGCTGTAATTGCAGTGGATGCTGATAAAGTAGTCGGCAGGCCATGCATTTGCCATCCGGACCCTCTCCGCCAGACTGGTGGTGTTATTGGTTCCCAATATCGTATCCGGTGTGGGCCTTGAAACCCGGGCCTCAAATCTGGGATCGCTGTTGAGTAAGTTCAGTAAATATATCCCTACCTCGTAATTGATTTCTGATTCTGTTAAGCCGTTGGCTTCTGCTCCGCTGTTAAAATATCCGCTGGGGTTATGTCCCTGATCAATAAATATTCTAATAGGCATATTCGCATTCCTTTCCTATCCTATTTCACTATATTAAATATATTCATCAGAAAAGGAATTGCTGCGTGATTTGGCCAATATTTCACATTTACTTATGCCTGCCTGTAGCCGGATAAGAAGTCTCCCAGCTTGTCACAGGCTGTTTTAAGCTGCTTCAGCTCCGGCAGATAGACGATCCGGAAGTGATCCGGCCTTTCCCAGTGGAAGCCGCCTCCGTGAGTCAAAAGTATCTGCTTCTCCTTTAAAAAGTCCAGAACAAACTTCTCATCATCGTAAATGCCGAATTTTTTGATATTGATTTTCGGGAACACATAAAAGGCTGCTTTGGGCCTGACACAAGTGATTCCCGGGATATCATTTAATGCCCGGTGAATGTATTCTCTCTGCTCATAGACCCGTCCTCCCGGAACCAGCAGCTTTTTCGTCTCCTCTTCCATATCCAGGGCCGGTCCGATAACTGACTGGGCGGGAACATTGGAGCAAAGCCGCATGGAGGACAAGAGATTGATTCCTTCCACATAGCCCTTTGCAAAGGATTTATCACCGCAAAGGCTCATCCAGCCGCAGCGGTAGCCTGCGATCAAATGGGATTTTGACAGGCCGTTAAAGGTGACTGTCAAAAGGTCGGGAGCCAGGGAGGCGATGGATACGTGTTCCTGTCCGTCTAATACCAGCCTGTCATAGATTTCATCGGCAAAGATAATCAGTCCATTTTGACGGGCAAGTTCCACAATTTCCTCCAGTATTTCCCTTGGGTAAAGGGAGCCGGTGGGGTTGTTGGGATTGATGATGACAATTCCCTTTGTCCTGTCTGAAATCTTCTTTTTTATGTCCTGGACATCAGGATACCACTCTGCATTTTCATCGCACATATAATGGACGGCGGCGCCCCCTGCAAGAGTCACGGATGCAGTCCACAAGGGATAATCCGGTGAGGGAACTAAAATTTCATCTCCGGGATTTAAGAGTCCCTGCATGGATAAGGTGATCAGCTCGCTGACTCCGTTTCCCGTGTACACATCATCTTCCGTAACACCCTCGATTCCCTTTTTCCTGCTGTATTTGACAATGGCCTGCCTGGCGGATAAAAGGCCCTTTGAATCGGAATATCCTTCTGTGGACGATAAGTTTTCATTCATCCGGTCAAGAAGCTCCTGAGGCGCCTGAAAACCGAAGGGGGCGGGATTTCCGATGTTTAATTTCAATATATCCATGCCCTGGCTGATCATGCGGTTGGCCTCATCCATGACCGGCCCTCTGATGTCGTAGCAAACGTGATCCAATTTACTTGATTTTTCAAAATTCCTCATAATTATGTACCTCTTTCCTAAAGTAATAAAATAAGTGAAAATTAAAAAAAGCCCTAAACGTCGAAACGTTTAGGGCGAATATACAATCCGTGTTACCACCTAAATTCAGAGAAATTCTCTGCACTCTCTACGGTACTGACATACCGAGTCCCTGTAACGTGGGAAATACGTTGAAGCCTACTAAAAAGCCGGATGGTCAAACACCTGCCATTGTTCGGTCCAAAGCTCCGAGACTGCTTCCATATACTGAAATAAAGATTCGCACCATCCATCTTCTCTCTGAAATTCTTTGTATATGTACTATTCCTCTTCTTCGCCTTTTCACTATTTTGTGTAATGATAGCATAGGTGTCTTTTATTGTCAATCAAAAATTCACTGCACACTTACAGGCTCTCCATTCCAGTATCTTTCATAATTTCAACAAAAATATCTGCAATCCTTGGATCAAACTGCGTTCCCGCATTGCTTTCAATTTCCTGGATTGCCTCCTCCTTTTCCATGGCCTTCCGGTATACCCGGTCATTGATCATGGCGTCAAAGGAATCGGCCACTGCCAGAATGCGGCAGGAAAGAGGAATTTCTTCTCCCTTTAACCCTCTGGGATAGCCTTTTCCATCCCAGCGTTCGTGGTGGGAAAGTATCAGGTCTGATATAGCATTCAGTTCCGGAATAGACCGGGCAATCCGGCTGCCGATTTTCGGATGCTCCTTCATCTCATCCCATTCCCCAGGGGTAAGGGCCCCTGGCTTTTGCAGGATATTCACATGAATGCCAACCTTTCCTATGTCATGTAACAGAGCCAGCAGGGCTATTTCATCCATTTCCCTGGAAGAAAGGCCCAGCCTTTGTCCGATGGCATGACAGTATTCTCCGAGACGCTTGGAATGTTCTTCCGTTTCACAGCTTTTCTCATAAAGGATGGCGAGCAATGTGTCAATGGTTGCGCTGCGGCAGCTTTTGCTGTCCCGCGGCAGTTCTTTTTCTTTCATGAGCTGGCTGTCCTTCCCCTGAAATCCTTTTCTCTATGTATCGCTTGCAATTTCTCTATTATATCAATATCATAAATAACTGATTCAATCGTATAAACAATTTAATTATATATAGTTCAACAGGATGTGTCAACACAAATAATAGGTTAAACAGGACATAAGTTTCCATTATGTGCGGTAAAATAGGGTAAGGTGGTGAGTGTATGATAAATGAACGTTTTGTGGCAAGGCTATCGCAGTTAAGAATGGAAAAGGGTGTTTCAGCCAGAGATATGAGCTTATCCCTGGGGCAAAGTGCAGGTTATATCAACAATATCGAAAACAAAAACAACCTGCCTTCCATGGCTGCTTTTTTTGATATTTGTGAATATTTGAACATTTCACCCAAAGATTTTTTTGACTTTGACTCGCCAAATCCGGAGCTGCTTAATGATATCATCCAGGATTTGCAATGTCTCAGTAAGGAAAAGATATCCCATCTATCGGCAATTATCAAAGATATGAAATAAGGGCAGAAAAAAAGGATATCTGAAAAGTCATTTTTCGGCTTTTCAGATATCCTTAATCTTTTAGTTATAAATATGTGTTCATTGCCCCTGGTTTTAACCGGATTTCCCGGTACCAGCCGCCAGCGGACAGATGAGGGCAATGCCGGTAATTAAAACACCTGATATGAGAAACCAGTAATTCACACCGATCCGGTCTGCAAAGAACCCGGAAAGAATCAATCCTGCCGGCATAGCCAGAGACATGATGCTTCCTGTCAGGGAAAACACCCGTCCTAAATACTCAGGCTTGATCTGCTCCTGAAAAAGCGCCGTCTGAACACCGCTGTAAAACGGAACCGAAAGCCCCATGACCATGCAGCATACCGCAAATGCGGCAAATCCATTTGGAGGAAGCAGGCCTGAAACCGTTAAACTGGCTCCCATCATAAAAATAGAGGCCGTTATCAGCAAAGTCCGTCTTTTGAATTTTCCAAACAAGCCCAACAGCAGGCCTCCCGCCAGCATACCCGAAGCATAAGCGATTTCCGTAACAGAAACATGCACAGGCGTTCCTCCAAAATATTCCATGCTGATCAGAGGATAAAGGGCGTTAATGGGCATGTAGACAAACATATATAATGTGCCTATAATCAGCAGTGCAAACAATTCTTTGTTTTTCCTCAGAACAATAAATCCCTCTTTCATCTCCTCCAGAAAATTCTGCCCTTGGCTCTTCTGGGCCGCCTCAGGCCTTGGAATCCGCACAAAAGCCACCGTAATACACGCAATGGCTGCGCCCGCCACATCAAGGGCTATAATCGCATTTAGTTCCCAGACTGAATATAAAAACGCCGCAGCAGCCGGGCTTAAAATATAGCTTACGGACTGGAGGGACTGACTGTAGCCCGCACATTTGGTCAGTTCTTCCTTCGGCACCAGCAAAGGGGTTACTGCACTTAAGGCCGGAGAATGAAACGCCGTCCCCACACTCCGGATAAACAGTGCCGTCATCACCAGCCAAACCGGCAGCTTCATATACAATCCAATGACAGCCAGCAGCCCTCCTGCTGCTGCGATCATCAAGTCAGCGCCAATCATGATCTTCTTTCGGTCATACCGGTCCACCAATACACCTATGGCAGGTCCCAGGACCGCATAAGGCAGAAATCCTGCAAAAGAAGCAATGGACAGCACCATGGCCGAGCCCGTTTCTTCTGTGAGATAAAAAATTACCGCCATTTGCAGGATGGCACTGGTCACCAGAGAAACCGCCTGTCCTGCCCATATCGTAAAAAAATCCAGTTTCCATTTTAAAGTTTCGTTTATCATATTTTTCTCTCCTTGCACTTTTTACCGTTGTTTTTCTGGTTTTTGGCAATAAAAAATGCAGGCTAAAATCCGCAATTGGACTTCTGCCAGCATATCAACGTTAAAAAGACCCGGGTCAAAAACGCACCGTTTCGAAAACGGCACACTTCTCCTGCATCCATGTCTTAATCCGTAAAATAAGCATAACAAAAAAGCCCACTGCTGTGGAAAGTATCACTGCTTTTTTATTGCCGGCTTATCTTAAACGAATTGAATACATAAACTTGGATGCCCTCCTCTCATTTATTGAAATTATTTTAGCATGAACCAGGTATTGTTGTCAATTTTAAATACTTCCAATAATTTTTATCTCCTCAAACCTGCTTTCCCTCAATGGGCAGCTTAAAATAATGATATTTTTTCCCTTAACCTTCATGCTTAAAACAGCATTACCTTTCATTGTCTAAACATAAACGGACCAGCCTTTCAAAAGACTGCTCAAATCTCTCATCATCTTCCGCCGTACGCTTGGCCGGCCCTTTTAAATGATGCTTTTTTCCTGCATTTCTGGCTTTTCTTGCCATGTGGCGTTCCATCAGCATTCCGTCAATGTTTTCATTTGTATACCATTTTCCCGATTGATGGATGCAGTAAGCCCCTTTTCCAAGAGCCATGGCAGCCACGCCGTAATCCTGTGTGATCACCATATCTCCCTTTTTGCAAAGGCTGATCAGCGCAAAATCCACCGCATCCGCTCCGGCGCCAATGACTTTTATCTCACTGTAATCAGATGCGAGAACGTGGTTTGTATCGCAAAGCAGCACTGCCGGTATGTGATGTTTTTTCGCGATTTTCTCTGCAATTTTTACTACGGGACATGCATCCGCATCTATATATATTTTCATAAATCTCCTTCTTATGCCTGAAAACAGCATCATCTTGCTCTGTTCCATTTAAATGATTATATATATAACATCATGTTTGATATTGCTTTTCTATTGTTACTTTTTCATAGATTAGTGAAAACTTACGATTTGTTCTTGTAATTTGTCAGACAAAGAGTTATAATAAAAACAGCAAAATAATAAACGGAGGTGTTTTTTATGACAGACAAAGATCAAAAAATCACGAAACAGCCGGAAGATCAACAACTCACAGCTATAAATCCGGTCGTAGACATTAACGATTCAGCTTGTTCTCCGGAGTTTTCTGATAGTTGTAAATCCATGGATGAGGATGAATAATCCATCAGCATGACCGGTATGATTCCATACATAAACAAGCAGTTAATTTTTATAAAAAATAAGGCTTTGCCTGAAATAAAGGGGTGCTGTTCTGGACAGCACCCCTTTTTTCTGTATAAAATGCCTCTGCCCTTTAAGCTAACAGGCTCTTTACATATTCTGCAATGGCTTCATCCTTACAGTTGGGGAAGAACAGTTCTGCAAACTTTTCGCCGCCAACGGCTCCCTTAACCAGTTCCTGGTCAAGACCTTTTAAGCATGTCAGAATATCCTTTAAGTTATTTTCTCTCACTGTATCCAGGATTCTCTTATTTCTCTGTTCCGGTACAGCCCTTTCCCTGGGATAGCCCTGTCCGCTGGCTTCTGAGAATAACTTCTCAAATGTATACTCCAGATTCAGTTCTGCCCCCCAGCCAAAGCCCTTTGCAAATGGCATGGAAATGGCATTTCCGTCATTGATCTGAGCGAACATATAGCCGTCGCTGGGGTCAATGACAAGACCGCAGATCACGCCCGGAAAGCTGTTTAATGCCAGCATGGCTCCTGCTCCGGTTCCGCATCCTGTTATCACATAATCAGCCGCACCGGAATTCAAAAGAATTGCCGCCAGAATTCCGTTCTGTACATAAGTCAAAGAGCACTCATCCTCCGGAGAGTACATTCCATAGTTGTCCACCGCATAGCCTTTCGTGTCTGCAACCTTCTTTAAGCTGTTATAAATCATTTGGTTTTTAGCCGCCTGGCTGTTTTCATTTATCAATGCGATTCTCATGCTTACCCATCTCCTTTTATCTGATTATACTTGTTTCCGGTTCATAACATATGTATGACCCTGCTGCACCTTGAAGTATATTGGAAAAAGCACACTCTGTCAATGGTGTCGACGGATTTACTCAGCAACCCATTGTTGTATTTTCCAAAATATGGTATAATATGAACCGGCTCCTTTTTTTATGGGCCAGTGTAAAAACAGAAGGAAGGAACTACAGTATGAAAAAGATTCTAAGATTGCTTACTGTTACATCACTTCTGTCCATATCCATGGCATCGGCCGCCTTTGCAGGAACCTGGAAGCAAAACGACCATGGCTGGTGGTGGCAGGAAAAAGACAAAACCTATCCCTCATCCACTTGGGAATGGATTGACTCCGATGGAGACGGAATGGCGGAATGCTACTATTTTGATGAAAACGGTTATCTTCTCACCGGAACCACCACTCCCGACGGCTATACGGTAAATGAATCAGGCGCATGGGTTGACCAGGGCCTGGTCCGCCAGAGAGCCGCTAACCCCTTTGCCGCTCAGGCTGTCAACAAAAAAGGCCATAAGCTTTATGAGGAGGCCAGCCAGAAAACTTCGGTGCTTCCGGGCCTGGATGTGAATACGGACCTTTGGATGACCTTTTCCTACGAAGGACTGGAGCTTTCTGCCTCCGAACATACACAGCTAAAATACCATGGTTTAAATACTCCAAACATGGAATTTCTTCTGGTAACCACTTCCAGCATGTTCGGCCTGGACATGACGGAAACCTCATTCTATACCGGAGGCTGCTACTACGCGGATGATTATGGAAAATATAAAATGTACATCGGGCCTCAGGATATGATGCAGTATCTGCCATTTAAAGAGCCCATAGGAGAATTTGGGGTATTTCTTGACAATCTTCAGGTTGCAGAGGACGAAGCTGGGAATAAAATCATTTTATACTCTGCTGAAACAAAAGATTTAGACAAGGAACTTAACAAGCTTTACGGCGATGAAATGCCCTCTCTTTCTGAATTTCAATTCAGTCAGATCAACGGCAGAATCACCGTCAACTCCGAAGGCTATATTTCCAATGAAACCCTCTCTCTATCCATGTCCATGACCGAAGAGGGGGAGACTATGGGCGTATCCATGAACATTAACCAGAACTACAATAATCCGGGACAAACCATATCCATTGAGTTCCCTTCTACGGAAGGATACGAAGGGATTGTATATTAGGCAAAAAGGGAAACTCACGAAACGAGTTTCCCTTTCTTTTTTATCGCATTTGAACCGTCTACGTTAAAATTCTTTCTTCTCCATAATCCTTATGGATATATAATAAGAAACAGCAAAAGCAGCCAAACAAATAAGAAGCACTAATCCAACAAATTTCACAGGTCCCATAACCTCCAGCTTTGCCGCCGCCTTGCCTATATTGTAATCCAAATTCCCCAGTCTTTTCACAAGGACAAAAGCCCCTGCAACTAAAAAGCCAATGGCTGCCATCAATACGACTCTGCCTTTTTCCGCCCCAAACTTCAACTGAAGAGGCAGGGTCACTGAAAAAAGCACCTGGGTTACTGCCAGGGAAACAAAAGCCATGGAAAGAGCCTGGGACAGCTCCCACCCCTGCCCGGAAACCACACCTACAACTGCAATCAAGGATGCCAGCAGCCAGGCTGCACCGCCGACCAGTAAGCAGAATACATATTTTTCAGCCACATATCCGGCTCTGCTTATGGGCAGGGTGAACAGGAAGGAGAAGCCATTTTCAAGTTCATCATAACTGACGGTGCTCAATGCAAGCATGGAAAAAATAAGAACCGAATAATTAATAACGAAAGAAGGATCATTGTTGGTAAACAGCATGATTCCACAGGCAATCAGTAAAACAAACAAAAATCTCTTTTGATTTTTCAGCAGCATCAAATCCTTGATCAATAATCCTCTCATATTTTTTCACCTCGAATCATCATTGTAATCACCTCATCAATACTTCCCTTTTCTATAACCAGCCCGGGACTGTTTTCCAGATAGAACTGTTTCCGGTCCGAAAGACAGCTATAGCCAAAGGTTTCTTTCCTGCGTTTGATAATGTACCGTTTATCCAATTCTTCATACTGCTTTTCCGTTACCTTTAACAGACAGTAATTGCCGAGAAGGGCATCTGTTTCTTCATGAAGAACCAGATTGCCTCCGTCAATCAGATACAGGTCGTCACACAAGGTTTCCAGATCGCCTGATATGTGGGAGCTGATCAGCACGGACCTTTCCCCATTTTCCATATAGCTTCTGATATAATCCAATATCTCATCTCTCGCTATGACATCCAGCCCTGAGGTTGGTTCGTCTAAAATCAACAGCCTGGCGCCGTGGGACATGGCTGCAATCACTTTCAGCTTTGCTTTCATTCCGGTGGAAAAATCTTTGATTTTTTTCTGAAAAGGCAGGTCAAATTCCTCACATTTCTTTCTGAATTCCTGTTTATCAAATTTTTTATAAAGGCTCTGCATGACCGGAATAATATCCTCAATGGACAAATATCCGCTGAAGCCTGAATCAGCCAATACAACTCCAATGTCTTCCCTGTCCTGAGAAGTCAGGGAATCAGGTTCCTTACCAAAGACCGTAATACGGCCTCCGTCTACAGTAATCAGACCCAAAACCGACTTAAATACTGTGGTTTTTCCCGCGCCGTTTGGTCCGATCAGCCCGGTAATACAGCCTGGGCGCAATTCCATAGAACAGTTGAGACTGAAATCACTATAATACTTTTCCACATTTTCTAACTTTAACATTCTGGTCAATCCTCCAAAACAATATGAAACAACTCCATCAGTTCCTCATTGCTCATCCCACAGCTTCTACCCTTCCGAATGGCTGTTTCCAGATCAGCTTCCACTTCCTTTTTCCGTTCCTCTAAAACCAGATTGGGACTGGTCCCGGCCACAAAGCTTCCTTTGCCGTGAACTGTTATGACAAAGCCTTCCTGCTCCAGTGCATCGTAAGACTTTTTTACGGTTAAGGCACTGACCCTTAAATCCTTTGCCAAAGACCGCACCGAGGGAAGCATATCCCCCTCTTTCAATTGTTCCTGTATAATAAGACCTTTGATCTGCTCCACAATCTGCTCGTAAATAGGCTGCATGGATGAATTATTAATAATCAGCTTCATAATCCCCCTCCTTGATAAACAGTATATAACAGTGCTGTATATTTGTCAACTGTTATATACTGTTTACTATCTTTTTTATAAAACCAAAGATAATACGGAGATTTTTCCCGCTTTTTCAGCCACAGCAAAAAACAGGGAAGGTTTCCCTTCCCCGCTGTCTGCTTCGCATTATACTTATTTGCTGAACAAAAACTTCATATACCGAATGAATACATAAACAACCAGACATACTGCAATGACTGTTTCCACAGTCACCAGCGCTGGTAAAAAGCTTACGCTATAGCCTGCCTTTCCCAGAAATCCGGCTGACATCTTGAGTGCAATGGCACTGATGACAACAGGAAATGTGAAGGCAGAGTAGCTTGGATAAAATGGCAAAGCCAGAAATTTAGGAAGCTGGACCAGCACCGATAAATACAGCACAGAAGCCAATATCAAAAGAAACAGAACCATTTCCGGTGATTTTACCTCTGTAGACTGGAGATAACCTGCCAAACAGAGACTGACCGGTGCCGTATAGATGCAAAACAGCGGCCTTGCCGGTTCCGGAATCTCCTTATGCTTCACATACCGGACCGTTACAAGCACCAGCAGAATCAGACAGCAAACCAGACCAAACCAGAAAATCCCCAGCCCAAGTCTTGTTTGTCCAAATGCAGGTGCTGTGACGCTGGCTGCGACAATTCCAACATACACGATGTAGTAGCTGGCAAATACGGTTTTCATATTCAATTTACAAAGGAAACGAACGGTGAAATACACGATGAGCAAAGTATGTAGTCCAATTCCCAGATACCAGATATAAACTGCACTGCTGCCCATAAAGGGCTTTGCATAGGCCGACAGCAAGATCAATGCCATGGAAAAGGTTCCTGATACGCTTGCCACCGCCGGATTTTTCATATCTTCTTTTACCATGTCAAAATGAAAAAGACATTTGCACAGAATCAAAATCCCCAGTATGGCTGAAATGGCCCCGCACAGCAGGCGGACAGACTCCGAATAGCTTTGCAGGAGATTGCCCAGGGCTGCCAGCCCCAGCATAAGCCCTGCCATTGGAACAGGTGTTTTTTTAATCATCTCATTCCCCCGCAAGCTGTAATTCATCCACATTGGTGAGTCCGAATTCCCGAACCACGATTTCAGCCACTTTTCCTGCTATCATTCCGGTTAATTTTATACACTGCTCCTTGTGCTCTCCTGCACCCATGTCAAATTCCTTGGTCAATATTCTGCAGCACAGTGCATTTTTCCCGTTGTTTTCCTTGAACCAGTCGTGAAGCTCCTTTGCCACTTCCAGGTTTTTCTCCACCTTAGGATCTCCCTGTTTGGTCCGTCCGAAAAACAATCCAAGGGCCATAACGCCTCCTGATACTGCTCCGCACAGGCATTTGGAACGTCCGATCCCCACCGGAAATCCCGATGCCATAGCAATAACCTCTTCAGGTATGTCCAGTTCGAAGTTGGAACGGATGGAGCTCATAACTGCCTCCGAGCAAAAGAAACCGCCCCGGAATAATGCCTCCGCTTCTTCACCAATCTTCTTTACACTAACCTCCTGTTTTACATTCATCTTTGTGTAACCTCCCGCATATTTAATGTTGATATATCTATTTTATTAGGGATTATGCATTACGTCCAATAGATAAACATGATAGATGGGAGGCACTTATAGACAGTCTCTATCAATCAAGGAAAATCATGGATTTTCCTATTCTTCCACATACTCAAAACTCACATGCCTGCTGGTCAGATCAAAGATCAAGGTTTCCTTTTGGTACAATATAAACCTTCCTTGAAGCATGTGGGCTTCCTCTATAAACCGGCTCATATTTCCCTGGTCCGGTGCAGGAAGCTTATGGGAAAATCTTGCATCTCCAGTTTTCCTCTGATTTGATATAAATACTTTCAGGCAGTAATTACCCTGCTTTAACACAACTGCGGTTTCTCTTTTTCTCACCACCTTCACCCCTGAATATGTGGCAAACCGGTACTCCTTTCCCTGATAATGAACCACGCAGATACACCCCTGAAAGCTGTGTCCGAGAAAAGGAATGTTTGCAATGGAAACCATGACAGCAGCAGCCTCACGGAATTGGTTGCATTGGAGCCATAGATAATCGGTTGGAAAGGACCTGCCCTTATCCCCTTCTATATACCCCTTTCCGCCGTTAAAATCCAGCACCTTTCCATTGATCCTCACCCTTCCCTGCAGGAAATGGACCATGCTGATCACTTCATGGCTGCATTCCATAAAAGGAACCAACTGAAAGGGCCCCATAATGGGATAACGGATGGGGCTTAAAGGCCCATAACCGATGGTTCCCTCAATGAAGACATCCTTTGATCTTATATTCAGCCTGACCCCTCTCCGGGAAAAAACATTGTTTCCCACCATAACCCTTCCCTGCCGTTTATCTGCCAGATAATCCTCCTCTTCAAACTCTATGAAATAAGAATCCTCATTCCAGATAATCTGCAAAAAGGGATGTTTCTCCCCATTTTCATCCACACTCTGCCCTGGAATCAGAGCTAATACGGTATCACCCTTCTGGTGTTTAAAATACCATCCTTCAAAATATCCTGTTTTTACTTTTTTACCAAACTCTCTTTTACCCTGTAAAATTTTCTTATTCATCCCTTAAGCCATACCTCCGTCTGCTTCCTTCATTTTATAATCATAACTATAGGATTTCCGGATGGATGGCTTTTCATAACTCTTTGTACCGGACAATGCAAAAAAGACACCGGAATTTTCATCCCAATGTCTTTTCACATATGATTTATTTTTTCTTTGCGGAAACAATCAGCATCATAGGCCTGCGAAGCTCATCCTCCATTCCCTTTACCGTTTCAAGCAAATGGGCTGACGGCTGAGGCTCCACAACTCCGGTCAGCTCAAAGCCGCCCTGAATGAGCCCATTGATATAAGTAGTAAGGGTTTTATGATACTTTATGACCTTTTCGCCCAGAAATTCCGCTTCTCTCTTTCCCTCAAAAAAGTAGCGGTCAACGGAAAAATGAAGGATGTTTCCGTTTTCATCATAGTACCAGTTCTGGCTTCCGTAAGCGGTAAAAACCGGATGCTCCACGGAAAAGACAAAATCTCCGCCGCTTACAAGGCAGGAGGACACTTTTCCGGCAATCTGGTCAAAGGATTCCAGATAATGAAAGGCAAGGGAGCTGATGACCACATCAAAAGAATCTTGTTCAAAGGATATTTCTTCTATGGGCATCTGGATATAGCAAATGGAATCATATGTTTTTTCTCTTGCCCCAGCCAGCATCTTTTCAGAAATATCAACTCCTGTAACCGCCTTCGCCCCATGCTCCACCGCATACTGGCAATGCCAGCCAAATCCGCAGCCTAAGTCAAGCACCCGTTTCCCTTTAAAATCAGGCAGCATGGATTCAAGGGTTTTCCATTCTCCGGCGCCCTCAAGACCCTTTACAGAGCGGTCCATCTGGCTGTATTTTTCAAAAAATGTTTTATCATCGTATTTATTCTGCTTCATGTTTCATTTCTCCTGTATTTACGATTGTTCTTTGTATTTATGGTTGTCTTTTGCATTTATAATTGTTTCAGATATGGATAACATACGGCATAGGGGTTAATATACGGTGACAAAACCGCCTCCCTTTTTGGTGTTTATCAGCCAATGCCTTAAATCGATTTCTTCCAGTCTGCTTTGGTCCAAAATAGATACCAGACCATGGTTTCTGTCTGACTCATAAATGGTCACCCAATGCCAGCTTTCCAGATTATGGAGATTCCCGTTGTGAAGGTTTAAAAACGCAACGGGCACATCTTTTTTCAGGGCATTTTCAATGAAGTCAAAGACATCCCTTATTTTTTCCTCATCCATCCGGGTTTTCTCCGGTATTTTCAGCAAATCACAGGATAAATGAAAGCCTTTATTCTCTCCAAACTCAATGACTCCCTGCTCAAATTTTTCGATTTTATTCAGTCCCATAAGACCCGGAGTCACATATTTCCACACATCCTCCATAAGCTTTAAAAAACCTTTATAAGTGGTGCCGTCATAGGGGCACAGCTCCTTATATTCCTCTTTTGTCTGGGATAAATACCATATAATATTGGAACAGGAGGTAGGGCCGCACCCTGCCAGCCTTTGAAAACCCTTTCGATACCAGCTTTGATCCGGTCCGTTGTAAATACGGTTTCCATCCCTTATCTTAAAAATTTCACTTCTGCTTAATTTTATATTATCTGATACAGTTTTATTTATTTCCATATATATCATCTCATTTCTATCTTGATCTGCTGTTGCAATGAATCATTATTACTTATATTATATGTACAAACTCTGTTCCATTGATAATCTCAGATCACTTATTGTACCACATATCTCCCCCAAACACTATGAGCCATATATTAAAAAAGCTTAAACTTTTATGTTTTATCTACGGAGCGTAGATTGTTTTGGGAAGCGTATTAGGGTACAATAATTCAGGAGGTAAAGATAAATGGATATGAAACGAAGAAAACTGCTTCTAGAAGAATATAAAAACCGCCGTCCTGAAATGGGAGTGATTTCTCTGCGCTGCAAAGCAACAGGCCAGGCTTTTCTGGGGATTTCCACGGATACAAAAGCCGGCTTCAACAGCATCTGTGTCAAATTATCCTCAAATTCCCACCCAAATAAAAAACTGCAGGAATTGTGGAACCAATATGACCTGGAAGGTTTTGAATGTTCTGTTTTAAAAGTTTTAAAATATGAGGATCCGGCTCAGGATCACACCGCAGAATTAGAAGAACTGAGGGAAACATGTCTGGCGGAAGACCCCCAGGCAGAGAAAATCTGGAAGTAAAATATAAGGGGCTGCTGCAAAATGTAAAAATTCAGCAAGATATGGTTCCTGGCTGCTCAGCCAATACCAATGTCTTGTATGAAAAATTCATTTTACAGCAGCCCTTTTCTTTTATCTTCCAAAAGGTGAATCATCCAGCCGTACAAAAAATCCCTGATTATGGCTGCAGACCGGACAAACCTGGGGCGCTTTGGCTCCGTTGTGAATATGTCCGCAGTTTAAGCAGATATATTCCGTAGGAGTTTCATTGTCAAACAACCGGTTGTTCTGAACCAGGTTGGCATACCGGGTAAAACGCTGGCTGTGCACCTGTTCAATTTCAGCAATCATGTAAAAGGAGTTTGCAATCTGAGTAAATCCCTCCTCCTTTGCCTTGTCGCCGAAGGATTTATAAATCGTATCGTGTTCCGCGGCTTCGTGCTGGGCGGCAAGCTTCAAAAGCTCCTGAAGATCAGTGGAATGATCAATGGGGTAGCCTGCATCAATGGTGATTTCCTGCCCATTGAATTCTCTTAAGTGATTATAAAATATCTCCGCATGTTCCTTTTCCTGGGCTCCCGTATAGTGGAAAAGCCAGTACAGCACTTGAAGATTCTGGTTCTTTGCCTGGGATGCCGCAAACTCATAACGCCGCCAGGCCTGACATTCTCCTGCAAAGGCTCTTAACAGATTCTCTTTTGTAATACTATCTTTCAGCGTGACCATGTTTGATTCCTCCTGGTTTGATTTACCAGTAGTATTACCAGTTTCACGCCCCCCTATTCTTCCCCATATATTTTGGAGCTTCTCTTACAGCATCTTTAAAAAGAATGCCGCCATTTCGGAATATGGCGGCGTTTTATAGTTTCAATCCTGTTATCTTTCGTCATTGAGCGCATAATAGTATAATGATGCAACGGAGCAATAAGGTGTATACTTCTTTCGCAGACCCTCGAACCGCTGTCTGCTTAAGGTTTTAAATCCATGGGCTTTCATGATTCCGTTTTGCAGAGCCACATCATCATAGCTGAATATATCCAGACGTCCCATGGTGAATTCTGCGATCATTTCCGCAGTCCACCGTCCCACACCTTTGATCTGCATTAAGTATTTGATCACTTCTTCATCTGACATATTTTCTAAAAGAGAAAAATCATATTTGCTTTCTGTAACCTCCTGGGCCAGAGCCATGATGTATTCCGCTTTTCTTTTGGAAATGCCGCATTGTTTTATGGCGTCAATATCAACGGCCAGCACATGACCGGGAGTCATATCTCCCACTATATGGAGAAACCTCTGGGATAAAACCTCTGCCACCCGGTTTGACAGCATTTGCCCGATGATGTGCATCACAAGAGAGGAAAACACATCCCCTGGCATCCCTTTTTCCATATAACCAAAATGACTGACCAAATCCTTCATTACATCGCTCTTTTGCGAAATATACTCCATTTCTTTTTGTGAATACTTTATCATAGGCTGTAATTTCCTTATCTGCTTTATTTTATCATGCTATAGGTACATTCCGGCATCTTTCCCATCTGGTTCATCACCATTTCATAATAACGTCCCTGCTTCTCCATCAGACTTTGATGATTGCCGCTTTCCAGGATCTGTCCGCCGCCAATCACCATGATGTGATCCGCATCCCGGATTGTGGAAAGCCGGTGGGCGATCAGAAAGCTGGTGCGGTTTTTCATAAGGCTGACCAGGGCCTTTTGTATCTCTTTTTCTGTTTTTGTATCAACACTGCTTGTGGCTTCATCGAGAATCAAAATCGGACTGTCACAGAGAACCGCTCTGGCAATGGATATCAACTGTCTCTGCCCCTGGCTTAAATTATCGGTAGCGGCAGAAACATTGGTGGCATAGCCTTTGGGAAGCTTATGAATGAAATCATGGGCATGGGCAATTTTCGCCGCCTTGATCACTTCTTCCTCTGTGGCGTCATTTCTGGAATAACGGATATTGTCCATAATGGTTCCGCTGAACAGGCTGGTATCCTGAAGTACTACAGAAAAGCAGCGCCTCAGACTGTCCCTCTTGATCTGAGTGACCGGCACGCCATCAATGGTAATCTCGCCGCTGTCCGCATCATAAAACCGGGTTAACAGGTTGACAATGGTAGTCTTTCCGGCACCTGTTTCTCCAACTAATGCAATGACCTGGCCTGGATTTACGTGAAAACTGACATTTTTAAGAATGGGTTTTGTCTTATTGTAAGAAAAGCACACTTGATGAAAAGAAACCTCTCCCACCGGATTCTGAATTTCTATGGCATCCGGACGGTCTTTCGTTTCCTCCTCATAATCCAGTATTTCAAAAACCCGCTCAGCTCCGGCCAATGCGGATTGTATGGTATTAAACATTCCTGCAACTGAATTGAGAGGATGGGCAAATTGCTTTGAATAGCTTAAAAAGCTTACGACTGTGCCCACTTTCAGGCCATAGCTCACCGATAAAATACCGCCTAAAATGGCGACCACAGCAAATACGAAATTATTAATCACATTCATTAACGGCATCATATAACCGGACCAGATCTGGGCATTGGTACTGCTTTCACATAAACGCTGGTTGATTTCTTTAAACTGCAAAATGGTATCCTCCTGCCTGTCAAAAGCTTTCACCATTTTTAAGCCAAGAATATTCTCTTCAATGACACCGTTAAGGGCCCCAAGACTTCTTTGCTGTGCCAGAAAATGAGCACGGCTTTTGGCGGCAATGGTTTTTGTCAGCAGGGAAACCAGGGGCACGCACAGCAAGACCACAAAGGTGAGGGGAAGATTTAAGGTGATCATGACTGCCAGAGAGCCTATAAGGGTTAAGATACTGGATATCAATTGTGTGGTCGTCTGTGCTATGGTTGAGCTGATATTATCCACATCATTTGTAATTCTGCTCATAGTATCCCCATGAGACTGGGTGTCATAAAATCCGAGGGGAAGCCTCTGCATTTTCTCAAAAAATTCCGTGCGAAGGGTAAAAACCAGCTTCTGTGAAATGCGCAGCATGATGACACCGTTTACTAAACTGAGCAGCCAGTTAACCACATATAAGCCTAGTATGAGGATGAGAAGAGAAACCAGCCTGCCGGAGTCCACACTCCTATGGGCTATATCAAAGGTATTGAAGGTACTCCCCACATAATATGGAATCGCAACTGATATCACGGAAGAAATCACGGTCAGAATAATTGCCCCAATTATGGTCTTCGCCCACCGCATATAAATTTTAACAATCCGAATCAGAGTTCCTTTGGCATTTTGGGGTTTTGCCCCCGGAATAAAACGCTCTCCGGCGGCCCCAAAACGCCGGCCTATGGTCGGTCCCTTTGGCTGCTGCTGACTGAATTTTGCTGCCATATATTACGCCTCCCTGCTGCTTTCAATCTGCGTGTGATAGATGTCCTGGTAAATTTCGCATGACTCCATTAATTCCCGGTGGGTGCCAAATCCCACTTTCCTTCCATTCTCCATAACCAGAATTTTATCTGCGGACATGGCTGTTCCGCAGCGCTGTGTAATCATAATAACAGTCTGGTTAAATTCCTTATTCTTAAGATTTTCCCGCACCTTTGCCTCTGTTACGGCATCTAAGGCGCTGGTTGCATCGTCTAAAATCAGTACAGGAGCTTTTTTTAATATTCCCCTTGCAATAGAAAGACGCTGCTTCTGCCCGCCGGATAAATTAACTCCGCCGCTTCCAAGAAGGCTGTCATAACCATCAGACATTTCCATGATAAAGTCTGCCTGTGCTTTTTGGGCTGCCTGCTGCAGCTCATCAATGGCTGCGTGTTTATCACCCCATCTGAGATTTTCTGCTACTGATCCTGAAAACAGCATTGGTTTTTGGGGAACTACCGCAATATTGCTCCGAACCTCATCGGCTCCCAGCATTTTTATATCGTAATCGTCCAGAAGTATTCTTCCGCTGTCCGCATCGTAAAAGCGAAGGAGCAGCCAGGTAAGGGTTGATTTACCGCTTCCCGTAGGGCCGATAATCGCAAGGCTTTCCCCGCTGTTTACCGAAAAAGAAAGGTCCCTTACTGCCGGAACTCCGCTGCCGCCCGGATAGGCAAAGGTGACATCTTCAAAGGTGATTTTCCCGGTCAGTTTTCTGCCTTTGTTACTTCTTTCGCAGTCCTCTTCGCAGTCAAATACTTCGCTGATACGGACTGTAGAAGCTTTGGTGCGGACAAATATGGTGAACACATTGGTTATCATAATCAGGGAAGTCAGTATCTGCGCCATATAGATTGTAAATGCCGTAATATCTCCCGTATTAGCCAGATCCAGGTTAAACAGCCTGCTTCCAATATAAATCACAATCACCGTTCCAAATCCTACAACCAGGGTCAAAAGAGGTGAAATGACTGTAATGACCATTTGAGAGGAAATTCCCTTTTGCATCAAATTCCTGTTAACCTCTTCAAATTGGCCTGTTTCCTTTTCAAATGTGCCAAATGCCTTGACAAGCCGGACACCCATTAAATATTCCTGCACCTTTGAATTGACCCGGTCCATGGCCCTTTGGAGCTGATAGAATCTGGGATAGCTGATTTTCATGCTGATATAAATTAATACGGTAACCACAGCCACCACTCCGTAAATAATGAGACTGAGCCTGAAATTGAGAAGGCTTGCCAGCACAATGCTGCCGATGCAGAGAATGGGGGCCTTGAGGAAAATGCGCATCACTCCATTTACAAATTGTATAATTTGAGAAGTATCATTGGTCATTCTGGTTATGAGTGAACCGCTTTCAATCTTATCTGCACTCACTTCCGAAAAATACATGATTTTCTCAAATAAATCTGCCCGCAAATCCGCACCCATTTTTTGAGAAACACGGCTTGACAGAATATTCCGCGAAATGGCAAAGCAGGCTCCTGTCAAGGTTACAAAGAGCATCAGCATTCCCCAGTAATAAACCTTTGTCAGAGAACCGCCTTCAATTCCGTCATTTACGATACGGGACATCAGCGTAGGCCCAAGCAAATCGCAGACCGCTTCCAGTATCACGCACAAAACGGCGGTAAAAAACGGCGTTTTATATCTTCTGAAATATTTACCATAAAGCTTCATAGTTTGTCCCTGCTTCCATTATGATCTCGTATTTAATTGCCTGGGCCGTAAAAGCCATGACAATCAAACAGATTATTCCGATAAAAATTTAACCTGATTCCTTCCGGCATCTTTTGCCTGGTATAAAGCCTTGTCTGCCGCACTGAACAAATCCTGATATGAAGAATTAAGGTCAGGAACCGCAGAGGTGACTCCTATGCTTACAGTCACATAATCGTTCACCAGGGATTTTTCATGGGGAATCTTAAGATCCTCTATTTCCTGCCGCAGCATGGAGGCAGTCTTGATTGCCTCTTCTTTGCCTGTCTCAGGCAGCAGCACTACAAATTCTTCTCCGCCGTAACGGGCCGCCATATCGGTGGAACGGGATAAAGAGCTCTTAAGAACCTGTCCAATCTTAACCAGACACTCATCGCCCGTCATATGCCCATAAAAGTCATTAAACCGTTTAAAATAGTCAATATCCAATACCAATAAAGCGATGGGCCTTTGGTATCTCAAACACCGGTTCCATTCTTTTTCTATCATCTGATCATATTTTCGCCTGTTCCACACCCCTGTTAAGGAATCTTTAAAAGAAAGCTTTTGCAAAGCCTGATTCTTTTTTTCTAATTCAAGGTTTTGATGTTCGATTTTCCGATTGGACTCTGCTAAATCTTTCGTCCGCTGAAAAACCAAATCATCTAAATGGGCATTCATTTCAGTCAGCCTTGCAGTTATAACCTCTTCTTGTTCTAAAGCATCAGAAAACCTTTTTGCTATTAATAATGAATTGATACAGGCAAAAATAAACTGTCCTAAAGAAGTGAGATTGCTGGTTCTGAGCCAATTCTTTAAAAATGAAAGTTCATTGTCACTCACCCATGGGGTAAAAAAAACAATATCATTCATGCTGCTCATTAAAAGAGCCACTGCACCTAAGCTGATGATCCAGCAGTCCTTTTCCTTATTGATAGATATTCTGATCAAGGCGGCTGATATATATATGATTACAGCAATACTCCATATTTGATAAAAAATAATAATAACTGTAAAAATTCTGGCAGGAGTGAAAATAAGGATTGAGGTAAAGACCAGCGCCATTATTTGAGAGATTTTGATGATTCGGTCATGAAAATATTCAGGGAAAATCTCCATGAAAAACATCAGCATAAGAGGAACCCCTAAATAATAAGTTGAGGTCAGTATTTTATGATAGATCTCCCAACTGAACTCCGGAAAAAAGTAGCAAAAGAAGCATTCTCCTCCCAGAGTCGTCCTTATTGCAATAAAAATACAAAACAATCCGAAATACATGGTTGAACAATCCTTTTTTCTTCTGAAGAAAAATAAAACAAGGTGGTATATTCCAATAAAGGTTAAGCTCCCAAATATAATAAGCTCAATCGCCATATTTTTATTTCTCAATCTAAGGATTTGATTTTCGCTGCCGATCCTTAAACTTTCCAGAATTCCTCCGCTGCGGTGATGAAAATTAGAAACCTGAATTAAAATCTCATTTTCTCCCTGCAGTGCTTCAAAAGAAGATACATTAACCAGATATTGAGGCACCATTGTATCTCTGGTTTTTCCTACTGTTCCGGCCGAGGAAATCAGTTCTCCATTGACCCAAAGTTTGTATGCCGTGCGCAGCCTTGGAATCTTTAAAGCTAATCTGGTATCCTCACTAATCACAAATCTCAGACGGTAGGTGCCATAGCCGTCTCCAAAAGATGTTCTTTTATTGGTTGTATACTTATTCCATGAACTTGGGACGTCAATATATCTGGCTGCACTTCCAGAGATTGATTCTCCCGGTTCGAGAAGCCGGTTCCAGTAAAACTCCCACTGACCGTCCAGGGGAACCGTATCTTGTTCAAGCTGTAATTTTGTTAAATTTATAATTCCTGCCTTCGCTTTTGGGGGAGGGGTGAAATTCATGGGAATAGTACTTATTATTGCAAGAATTATGAGGATTTTCAAACTCCAGCGAAATAATTTGGATTCAGTCATTTCAGCGTTTTCCATGTTATACCTTCTTTCAAAGGCGAATTCTTGTTTTTTATAAAACAGATATATTGATTATAATATGATAACCTATATTTTTCCAGAGCTAACTAAAAATAAAAGAAGCAGCATTCGCCACTCCTCTGTAAAAATCAAATTATAATACTTTTTCCATCCAAATGTGTTCAACCGGAGCTTCTTTCATTAAATAAACATCTCCATATTCATGATAACCTAGTTTTTTATAGAAATCTTTAGCGGATACACGTGATTCCAGACATATCTTTTTAATGCCATGCTGTAATGAACGCATTTCAATATTCTCAAGAATCGCACGGCCCACACCGCCTTTTTGAACATCAGGGTCAACACATAAAAAGCAGATCTTCGCAGTTGTTTGGTCTTTAAAAACAAGAATACCTGTTCCTATTATGGTATCCGAATCAAAAACAGCAAGTACAGCAGCCTGTTTTTCAAAGGATAAATCATCATTTTTGATTGAAAGCCCCAGTGGCTTTCTCATAACCCGGTCACGCAGCAAAACGGTTTGCTTATAACGTTGTGAGCCAAAGTCCACCTCTTCTACAATATATGAATTCATAATTATCATTAACCTCCTAAACTGTAATTCAATTATATAGGTGACTTTTTTGCATTTTATATTGTCCGCCAATCACTACTCATTAAAATTAAGTATACCATTTTACCTCCGTATCTTCAATCAAAACCGAAAGAATGCTTATTGGCCCTATTATCCCTTATAAACTTATTATGGTAGCCCTCTGCAGTACATTGTTCTTTTTTTACCGAAGCCAGAACAACCGTATAGGAAATGTCAGTATTCTATTAAAAGCAGATACGAAAAGTACTATGGTGGATGGATTGATGTCCGGCGGGATCGGCCTTGCTATAACAAATACAGCCAGCATCATATTGGAATGCCGGCTGTATTTGGATCATGCTAAATCATCGTTTTAATCTAAATGAACAATACGGGAGCAAATTGCTTCTGCCAGATACTGATTGTGCGTAATTGCCAAAATTCCAATATTATGCCGTTTTGCATAATCCAGAATAATGTCCCATATCTGAGATTGGGTCAACACATCCAGCATCGTGCTGATTTCATCGGCAATGATAAACTTTGTCTGGGGTTTCAAAGCGCGCATCACACAAATGCGCTGCAGCTCACCGCCGGACAGTTCGTTGGGCCACCGATTCAGGAATTCATCCCGGATTCCCATATCACGGCGCAAATCTTCATCATATTCGCCAGCCTCAAGCAGAGTTTTCAACATTTTCCATTTGGGATTGACCGAAAGCTCCGGATGCTGATAAATAAGCTGCACCGGGGAAAAGGTTTTAGCCGGGAGGTTCTTTCCATCAAGCAAGACGTCTCCTCTTTGAGGATAGGTCTGCCCCGCTAAAATCTTTCCCAAGGTGCTTTTCCCCCGCCCGCTTGTTCCGACCAAACCTACTACCTCTCCGGAATTCACCTCAAGGGAAACATCCTCCAATACCCAGTTCTTACTGCTCACATATTGAAAATATATATTTTTCGCTTCTAGTTTCATAAGTCACCTCCCGACGTACTGGAAGATGGCAAATCAATTAAATCCCCATAATCCATGCCGCGAATAGATTGGAAGCCATTTTGCGGCAGGGCATGCCAAAGCGCTTTGCTGTACGGATGATCCACGTTTTCAGGAGAAGCCTCAAACGCCTTGGCGTCCACAACCTCTACCGAAACGCCTTTGTTAAATACGGCGATTTTGTCCGCCACAATAAATGCCAGGTCAATATCGTGGGTAATCAAAAGGATACCGCATCCGTTGTCAGCCAGTTCCCGAAGAGTCTGGAGGGTTTCTTCCACCACAGACTGATGCAGCCCTGGTGTAGGCTCATCGGCAATAATTAAATCCGCCCCGGAAGTGAGCGCTGTACCGATCAGAACCCTGCGCGCCATGCCGCCCGAAAGCTGAAAGGGGTATAGCTGCTCTGTTCTTTCGGACAACTCAAATTTTTTCAAAAATCCCTTTACAGAATTTTTGATGCCGCCTAATGGACTGTCTATCTGTTTTCCTGTTTTCATCAAAGGGTCAAGATAAGCCACCGATTGAGGGATAAGGGCAATCTCCTTTCCTCTTAACACCTCTTTGCGTTCCTGGGTAAGCTCTTCGCCTTTAAACCGGACACTGCCCGTGGTATAGGCATTAGAGGGCAGGATTCCCATAATGGAATGGGCAAGCAGGCTTTTCCCTGAACCGCTTGCACCTACTATGGCCATAATTTCTCCCGGGTAAAGATCCAGCGTAAAATTGTGGATGACCTGAATATCACGCTGGCGCAGCCCTTTTACATATTGACGGAAGCCTACAGCAAAGTCCTGCACCTCCAGCAGCGGTTTACGATTTTCCATTACACACCTCCTATTCATGGGCTCTATGGGGATTAAACAACGCCTGCACACTTTCCCCCAGAATGTCAAATAAGCGGACAATGAGCAATAGAGATAATCCGGGCATCAGCGCAATCCACCACTGCCCCGTGCTGAGATAATTTAAAGACTCCGACAGAATAACCCCGATCCCCGGCTGATGAGGAGAAAGGCCGAATCCCAGAAAGGTAAGGGAAGCCTCATGCAAAATGGCATGGGGAAACATTAAAATGAGTCCTACGAAAAATTGGGGAAAGATATGTGGAAGCATATGCTCATTTGCTATGTGCCAGTTGCTTTTGCCGAAACTCTTTGCGGCTTTGACATACTGGCTCGAACGGAGCTGGAGTACCTCGGCACGTATTACACGGGAAATATAGGTCCAGTGTGTAATGATAATGCCGATCATAATCCCTCTTGCGCCTTTTCCTGTCACAAAAGAAACCAGCAGCAAAAAGATCAAATGGGGCATCCCCATAAAAACATCCGTCAGCCAGCCAATAAAGGCATCTACCCTTTTCCCGCAAACGGCAGCTGCCACACCGATTGCAATGGCAATAATTCCGCTGCTGACAGAGGCGATGACTCCGATTAAAATGCTGAGAGAAAGTCCTTTCATGGTTCGCAAAAACATATCCCTCCCAAACCAATCGGTTCCGAAAATATGGTCTGCTGAAGGTTTTAAGCCTTTTTCGGCAAAGCTGACCGGCATATGTTCCTCTGTAAGAAAATGTCCCCAAATAAATATGACGGATAGCAGCATAGTACACAAACAGATATAAGCGATGGTTTTTTTCCGTATGTTCCATCCGGCTTTACCCGGTCCTGCAACAGAATGATTATTTTTCACCGGCATATCCCTCCCTGATTCTCGGATCTACCACAGCATAGAAAATGTTGGCAATCAGATTTCCCGCAAATACAAAAGCCGCAGCAAATAAGCTGATTCCCACCAACAAGGAAAGATCGCTTTTAATTCCGGCCTCTACTACAGCGTTTCCAAGACCCGGATAGGAAAAAAGAGTCTCTGCCAGGGTGGATCCGCCAAAAATTTCGGCCAGTGATCCAAACTGCAGTGTGATTGCCGGTAGTAAAATATTGCGCAGCCCATGCCTCTTGAGCAGCATCCATTTCTTTTCACCTCTGGCCTTAGCAAACAGAGCATAGTCACTGTCCATAATATCCAACAGCTTTTGTCTTGTGTGCAAAGCAATACTCGCAACGCCGGTAACGCTCAGTGTCAGTGCGGGCAGCACCAAATGATAAATTTTTTGTCCCAGGCTGACATCTGCTGATGTGATGCTGATCGGCGCACTGAGACCAATTGGAAACCAGCCGAGATTCACTGAAAAAACAATAAGTAAAAGGATTCCCACCCAAAAGACAGGGGCAGAGGCAAGCGTTAAGCAGTACATTTTAATGATCCTGTCTATCAGCTTTCCTTCATTCATCGCACCCGCGACGCCCATAATAAATCCAAGCATACCCGATAGAACCCATGCGGTGAACATCAAAAGCAAGGAGGCGGAGGCTTTTTCCATAATGACTGTTTTTACCGGCAGGTTATAGACAATGCTATGACCAAGATTGCCTTCAAAGAGCCCTCGTACCCATTTTATATAGCGGACGCCAAACCCTTCGTTCACGCCCCAATATTCCCTCAGGCCTTCAATTTGTTCTGGAGGCAGCGACGAATGCTCCCCGCCCATATAGGCTACTATGGGATCAATAGGCGAGAATTTCATGAGTATAAAGCAAATCAGGCTGATTGCAAATAAGACCAACAGCAGCCGGATTGCATTTTTGACCATAAATTTAGTAATATTACCGGTTCCATACATCTATTTCTTCTCCCAATCCTTGATATTTTCAACGGTGATCCAATACGCACCTCTATGGGGAGCGGGGCGAAACTCACCAATCTCTACACCATCACGGATAAAGAAGGTGTGATGAAATGCCACCATCGGAATGAACGGACTGTCACCAAGAGAGTTGACTCCGTGCTCACCATCCCACTGCGCTTTTTTCCAAAGTTCAAGCGCCTCCGCCTGATCTGTACTTTTAATGGCCCTGTTCAGATAATCATCCGTGATTTCATGCCCATAACTGGGGGAATTAGTGTTGTAGTTTGCAATACGGTCCGAGCTGAAGTTGGTATAGATTTCAAACGGGCTATCTGCGCCCTTTCCAAACAGATAGGCGTCCCTGTATATACCCTTTTCAAGAGCGATCTCATCCCAGGGCTTGGAGACCAAATCAATTTGGACACCAATTTTCTTTGCGCTCTCCTGCACACCCAGGACAACGGCCTGCCGCTCTACCTCTCCCGGGGTATAGAGCAAAGTAAACTGCGCTTTTACTCCGTCCTTTTCCACAATGCCGTCGCCGTCGGCATCCTCCCAGCCCCCGTCTTTGAGGATTTTCTTTGCAGTTTCTATATCAGCGTTTTTAATGTTATTTGTCTCGTTATCCCAAGGCATGCCTGGATTGTGGGAATAGACCGGACGGGCAGCTCCGTTGAGGGCATTGGCGCAAATTCCCTCCCGATCCATGGCGTAAGACAATGCCCTGCGCAGGGCAGCATCGGAGGTGACATCATTTCCAATGGGAATACCCTCCATTTCATATGTACCCCGTTTAACAGTGGGCAAGCTGAGGGAAACGATGTCCATGGTTTCAATATTACGCCTTGTGTAACCTGGAATTTCCTGATGATTATAGGCCATGCTTACTCTGGCAATATCAATTTCACCCCGCTTGGCCCCAGCAAAGCTGGCGTCCATATCAAGATATAAAAACGTCACTTTGTCTATATTGGGCTTCTTGCCATAATAGAGGGGGTTCGCCTCAATAATAAGCTTTTCTCCCTTTTTCCACTCCACGAATTTATAAGGACCGGTTCCTACAGGGTTTTGGCCGTAGTTATCGTTATAGGCATGCTCTGGTATAATAGCAATTCTTGTCAGCGTGTATTCAAAGGTTGAATCCGGATGGTTTAAAATAAAATCTACTGTGTAATCGTCAACTGTCTCCACTTCCTTCACGTTGGAGAGGTCGATATAAGAGGTGGTCTCCCGAACCTTTTCAAAAGTGAAGACGACATCGCTGGCCGTCAGCTTTACGCCGTCCGAGCAGAGCGCATCGTCACGAATTTTTATTGTGAGCTTATTTCCGTCCTCACTCCAAATACGCTCCGTTGCCAAATCATTTACAAGATTCATGTCCTTGTCGAAAATAATCAGTTTGCTTTGAAACAGTGCCTCACCGAGACCAGGCCAGTCAAAGGCTGGATCAAACCCCTTTGAAGGCTCACCCCGAACTGATACCACCATTTCTTTCATCCCAGATGTTGCGGGTGAAGAAACTTGTGAATTCTGCGAAGCTGAAGGTGCCAGAGACGCTGATCCTGCATTGGAACACCCCACGGCTATCATAAGTATTACAACCAAAAGTAAAAACACAGAAATCCTCTTCATTTTAAAACCTCCTTAAAATGAAACTGCCTCTTTTACCATGAGACAGTTTCTCTTAGTTAGGTAATGCTAACCTTGAATTATTATACAGACTGTGTTATGATTTGTAAAACGAATTATATTGATCGATTCTATTTATATTTTTAATAGTTGATTGGAGCAAAGTTATGAATATAGAATACTTAAAGACTTTTTTAGCGCTTGCAAGCAATGGTAACTTTACCAAAACAGCACAAAATCTTTTTATCTCCCAGTCTACCGTAAGTATCCGAATTAAAGAGCTGGAAAAAGAAATTGGGAAAAAGCTTTTTGAACGTAATCACGGGACAGCCGTGTTAACACTGCCTGGAAAGGCATTGGTGGAATACGCCGAGAAGATTGTTGGCCTGGAGGCCAACGCAATAGAACAGGCCAGCCTTGCAGGTACTTTCTCTGAAAGGCTGATTGTAGGAACGGTATATTACTTTTATGATTCGTTTATCGCAGATAATCTTGAGGATCACCTGGAAAGGCATCCTGACATTGCAATCAGAATTGTTTTGGGACATTCCATGAAAATCATACAAAGCATAGGAACCGGTGACCTGGATATAGGTTTTACACATCACCCATATAATCATCCCGGCTATTACTGCCAATTGTTCAATGTCGATGAGATGCTTTTGGTGACAGGCGCTCATAATAACCAATACATAAATGGCATTTCTATATGGGAGGTTAAAAATCTGCCCATCCTGTATTCCAGCTTTCTGGATCATGCAACAGAAAACTGGATATTCCCCAGGCAGCACCTCTTTTCTCTGGACATTGATGTGGGAGGGAAAATTGTCCCTTTTCTAAAAAAGGGGGATCGGTACACCTTTTTACCAAAGAAACTTGTGGAAAAGGAACTCCAAGAGGGGACTTTGATTAATATCCCTTTAATTGGGAATCAGCTCCCACCTTTAGAAAATTACATTATTTATAAACGTGACAATGAAAAGCATGCCACAATCTGTCATTGGATAAAATGGCTCAGAAATATTCTGCAGAATCCAGAGCCTTGTCCGCTTTGCGGAGCAGAATAGGCAAAATCATGACCACCTGTAAAACGGGTGGTTTGCACCAAAGCTGTAAGCCTTTGTTACCGGCCAGCGCCTCAAGACGCTGGCTTTCACTTTGTTCAAGCCATTATGCCATATCTTTGTGTCTTTTCTTTTTCTAACACACCTTAATTAGTTTAGTAATATAAATATTGACAGTTAGTATAATTTGATATAAACTATATTTTGATAGTTACTATCACATTTATAGATTAATTAGATCTAAACCTGCAAATAAAAACTGATAAATTTTTGAAGAAAGTTTTCAGTGGCAAAAGCGTAAAACAAACAGACTGCCACTACAGGTGCTGGTCAAGAGAAAGGTGGAGGAATGATATTGTCAACATATGATCAATCTAAACTGAGCTTACGCAAACGAAAACAGCTTAAGACAAGAGCAACTATTCAACACCATGCCCTTCGGTTGTTTTGGGAGCAGGGCTATGACGCCACAACTGTGGAACAAATTGCTGAAGCAGCAGAAATCTCGCCAAGTACTTTTTTTCGTTATTTTCCTACAAAGGAGGATACCGTTCTTAATAATGAATACAACTACCGATTTACTGAGGTGTTTCATGCCCAGCCGTCTGGTGCCACGCCAATTCAGGCATTGTGCGAATCGATAAAGTCGGTTCTTTCAAGTATGTCAATTACTGAGCGTGAAAAGGAATTAGAGCGTATAAAGCTAATAATGCAAGTTCCGAAAATACGAATGGTTTTCATGGACAATATTTCTAAGTCAATGTCGGAAATCGCATGTATGTTTGCAAAGCGAACGAAGAGTGATCCCAATGATATCGCTTTGCGGGCTCTTGCGGGCTCTGTAATAGGAATAACCATTTCGATACTTTGTACAAAGGATCTTGACCTGAATTTCGTTGACTTATTGATTAAATCATTGAGTTACTTAGAAAATATTCCTATTACCACAAATAAAAATAAATCTTAATAAGGGAGGTTTATATTATGAATATTAAAGCATATCTGGAAAGAATTGGTGCAGTTGAAAGTGAAAAACGAGACATTGAATATTTAGCTTATTTACAAGAGCGGCATCTCTTGACTATCCCCTTTGAAAATTTGGACATAAGCCAAAAGAAACCTATTGTTCTGGCTCCTGAGCTTTTTTTCCAAAAAATCATTGAAGGGAAACGAGGTGGAATTTGTTTTGAGTTAAACGGACTTTTTAACATTTTGTTGAATGAACTTGGGTTTGAGACAAAATTGGTTTCTGCAAGTGTGCGAAATGAAAAGGGCGGATGGATAAGGGAAGACGGACATCCCACTAATATAGTAACAATTAATAAAAAAGATTATCTGGTCGAGGTGGGCTATGGTAATGCTGCGAGAAAGCCCATTCCACTATCTGGTGAAGAATCTGAAGATATTAGTGGAGTATACCGAGCAGAAACACTTGGTGAGAAATATGATTTGCAGAGAAAGCAGGAAGGAGAATGGGTAACCATATATCGCTTTTCTTCTGAACATAAACCTTTGGAGAAATTTAAGGACGGTTCCGATTTTATTCAATATTCTCCTCTTTCTCATTTTACCCAGATGCGAGCTGTAACGATAGCTACAGAACAGGGACGAATTACGGCTATAAATAATACAGTGACCATTACAAAAAATAACACGAAAGAGAATTTTACTTTCAACGAAGATGAATTACCATGCATTTTGCAAACTTATTTCGGAATAATTCTGTAATGATTGTTTGCTTATGCTATGTTCCAGGCGTATAAGCTCATTAAGGCGCAGGAGAAAAAGGAACAAGCCGTGACGAAATTAAGCAGATTCTCATAGAACAGTTTGGAGAGAAGAACGCAGATATTTCAGTGCAGCCTTCGCCGCCAGGCTACCTGGCCATAGAGTGACTCCGGCGGGACTTGAACCCGGCATTACCACCTTGAAAGGGTGGTGTCCTAGCCTTTAGACCACGGAGCCATATTCCAGACTGATGTTCTCACACCAGTCTGTTATTATTTATTCAGACACCGACTCCCATCTGGTTGCCGGTTGTCGCCAAAACATCATCGATCTTCACGTTAAACACTGCTGCCAGAACAACCATATTGTCCATAGTAGGCAAAGCCGTTCCGTGCTGCCACTTGTAAATTGCCTGCGGCGTAGCAAAACCGAAAATATCCTGAAGATCCTTCACTGATAATCCTGCCTTTGCTCTCAAATCTGCAATATTCTGTCCCGTCTTGACCATGTCGATGGCCGGGATTGTAAACATCTCATTTTCCTCCTGTTCCGGCACTGACCGGAACAGAATTTTTCTAGTCAGATGCCTTAAAATTATATATTGGTTTCATTACATCAATGACATCTACGGATTCTTTAATCACATCTATGATATCTGCCAATGACTTATATGCCATGGGGGCTTCATCCAATGTGGATTCATTAACAGAAGTTGTATAAACCCCTTCCATCATCTTCTTATATTCATCCATAGACAAATTTTCTTTTGCTTTTCTACGTGACATCAATCGTCCTGCTCCATGCGGTGCTGAGAAATTCCAGTCCGGATTCCCCTTGCCAACCGCCAGCACGCTTCCGTCTCTCATATTAATAGGAATCAGTACTTTTTCACCTTTATGGGCAGCTATGGCTCCCTTTCTTAAAATCATCTCTTCTGTATCAATATAATTATGAATGGTGTGAAAAGCATCTGTGCCATGCATTCCGGTTCTCTCCAGAACGACTTCCGCCATTCTCTCACGATTTCGTCTTGCAAAACGCTGACAAATTTCCACATCGTGCAGATAATCCTCAAAATAGCTTCCATACAGATAGCACAAGTCCTCCGGTATCGTTGTCTCTCTTTTATCCCATGATATTTCTTTCAGCGCTGCCTGTATATCTTTGCGTCTTCCCGCGGACTTATAGGTTTGGATAATCTCATCTCTCTGTTGGAAGTAGGTCTCCTTTCCCTTATTTAAGTCAATAGCAAGCTGCTGATAGATTTCTGCCACCTGCTTTCCAAGATTTCTGCTTCCTGAATGAATCACAAGATATTTTGTTCCATCTTGTGCCTGATCCACTTCAATAAAGTGATTGCCTCCGCCTAATGTGCCAAGGCTTCGTTCTAACCGTTTCGTATCTTTAAGACTTCTGTAACAGCGAAGTTCAGTCAAATCAAATCGTTCCTGCCTGCCCTCCCACACTTCCATTCCACATGGGATAAAATGAGCTGCCTCATCCAATTTGGTGAAATCAATATCTTCTGTACCAAGATTTACCGTATACATGCCGCATCCGATATCCACTCCAACAATATTGGGAACTGCTTTATCTGCAATAGTCATTGTAGTTCCAATGGTGCAGCCTTTTCCGGCATGAACATCCGGCATAATGCGGATCTTGCTTCCTTCTGTGAACTCATAATCGCACATTCTGCGGATTTGCTCAATTGCTTCATCCTCCACTACTTTGGCGTAGCAGAGGGCTGTATTTATTTTTCCTTTTATTTCTAACATTTTATTTCCTCCTGTGACAACTTACCATGGGAATGCCCCATATGAGATTTGAACTCACGACACCTCGATTAAAAGTCGAGTGCTTTTCCAACTGAGCTAATGGAGCCGATTGCATAAAAAAATACCGCCGTCCTTGTAAGGATTCCCCATACAAGGCAAGCGGCTAATACCGAAAGTTCATGTTCTGTTTCACCATACGCTGTCAGCACACAGTGACTACACCCAGACATTTCAATCGATCCTCTTTTCCCTTATATGGACGCACCAAATTAAGACTCTGTTTTTTATCCAGTGTCTGCTCATGTCGTTCACTATTAAGATAATATAAAGTATTGATTGATATGTTCATTTTTATTTCCTTTCCGGGCTCTTTCCGTCCGCTTTTTTCTATAAACGTACTATAGCATGAAATTCCTGATCTGTCATTATACTTGTGGTATAAAATCCCAAAGTTATGCTTACGGCTTGGATTCTGCTGCTCTGGATGACATCTTTAAGTTGTTGGCCCAGAACAATACCACAATTTATTGTAAGGTTAACTTGACTCCAAGAAAAAGTCATGATAGAATTATGTAAGGTTAACATTACATTCGGAGGTGACACATGAAAAATAGAATCAAGGCGTTACGGGAAGCAGTTGGTCTTACACAAGAACAACTAGGTGAAATGGTCGGTACATCCCGCCAAGCAATTAATGCACTTGAGACAGAAAAAAATGAACCGTCAATCTGGCTGGCATATGATATTGCAAGAGTATTTAACGAGCCAATAGAAAACGTGTTTATGTTTGAAGAAAGTGTAAGAAAATCACGGGCAGATTTTAGCAGAGGTGTAAAAAATGGTATTGCGGCAAATTAGAATGTTTGAAGATGAAATTTTAAGAAAAAAGTGTAAACCTGTTGAAAAAATAACGGAAAGAATACAGGAAATACTTGATGATATGGTTGAAACACTGCACAACACACCTAATGGCGGAGCATTGGCAGCAAATCAAATTGGTATTTTAAGAAGATTGGTTGTTGTGGATACAGAAAATAGTGTGTTAAAGCTGATAAATCCAGAAATTATTTCAGCAGAGGGAAGCCAGTTTGAACCAGAGGCGTGTCTGAGCTTTCCCGGCTTATGGGGAAAAGTACACCGTCCCCAAAAGGTAACAGTAAGGGCACTAAATGAAAAAGGAGAAGAAATTATAATTGAAGGTACTGACTTCATGGCAAAGTGTTTATGCCATGAGATTGACCATTTAGACGGCTTAGTATTCATTGATAAAGCCGAGGAATTAACAGAAATATAATACATATCCATTCAATGGCGGTTTTGAAATAACAATCAAAACTGCCGTTTTTTATTTGTTGATCGTAACAAAAAAGGACATTCCCCTAAAATTTCTCTTAGAAAAATGTCCTTAAAATACAATATTTGATCGGATTCCCACAACGCTGAACATTCATAGGAGTATTATGACCTATTATTCGTTCAAAAGTTGCTGAATTCTTGTTGCAGAAGCCTGATAACAGATGCTTTAAACCCGCATAAACACTGGTTTTTTTAATTGAGTAACTTCATCGTCGGGAACAACAACACATCCCTGATCGCATAAGAATCCGTCAACAACATAACAAATCTGTCAATTCCGATTCCAATTCCTCCCGTAGGCGGCATTCCGATCATCAATGCATTGACAAAGTCATCATCCATACTGTTAGCTTCCTCATCACCTGCAGCCAGCAGCGCCTCCTGAGCCTTAAACCGTTCAATCTGATCCAGAGGATCATTTAACTCAGAATAAGCATTGGCCATCTCCCTCTTTGTGATAAACAGCTCAAAACGCTCTGTATAATCCGGGTCGCTGGGCTTTTTCTTAGTAAGAGGAGAAATCTCCACCGGATGATCCATAATAAAGGTAGGCTGAACCAGATGCTCCTCCACAAACTCCTCAAAAAGCATGCTGAGAATATCGCCCTTCTTATGATGAGCCCCGTATTCAATATGATGCTCATCCGCCAGTGCCTTTGCTTCCTCATCAGTATGAATAGTCGTAAAATCAATACCCTTATATTTTTTCAGCGCATCCACCATGGTAATACGCTCAAATGGCTTTGACAAATCAATTTCCACGCCGTCATAATTCACCACAGCAGTTCCAAGCACCTTAAGTGCCACAGAACGGAACAGATTCTCAACCAGATCCATCATGCCGTGGTAATCAGTATAAGCCTGATACAGCTCCATCAGCGTAAATTCCGGATTATGGCGGGTATCCACGCCTTCATTACGGAAAACACGTCCGATTTCATAAACACGCTCCAGACCGCCTACAATCAATCTCTTTAAATAAAGCTCAAGAGAAATCCTCAGCTTCACATCCTCATCAAGAGCATTGTAATGAGTCTCAAAAGGTCTTGCCGCAGCACCGCCTGCATTGGCAACCAGCATGGGAGTTTCCACTTCCATGAAGCCCTGGTCATCCAAATGGTCGCGGATAGACTTAATGATCTGGGAACGCTTTACAAATGTATCCCTTACCTCAGGATTCATGATCAGATCCACATATCTCTGTCTGTAACGGAGATCCGTATTGGTCAGACCATGGAACTTCTCCGGAAGAACCTGAAGACTCTTAGTAAGCAGGGAAACGCTTTCTGCATGAATAGAAACCTCTCCTGTCTTCGTCGTAAAAGCAGTACCCTTAATGCCTACGATATCACCAATATCCAGCTTCTTGAATTCCTTGTATTCCTCTTCTCCGATGCTGTCTCTGGCCACATAGGACTGGATGCTGCCCTTTAAGTCCTGTACATTACAAAAAGAAGCCTTTCCCATCACACGTTTGGACATCAAACGTCCTGCGATGGATACTTCTTTTCCTTCCCATTCCTCATAATGTTCTTTAATATCAGCGCTGTGTGCACTGACATCGTACTTTGTAATTTTAAACGGGTCCTTTCCGCCTTCCTGAAGTTCTGCCAGCTTTTCACGGCGTACCTTCAGCAAATGGTTTAAGTCCCCTTCCATAACCTGATTCTGGTTCTGATTTTCTGCCACCTGTATTCGCTCCTTTGTGAACTATATGAACTAAGACACTCTCTGGATTTCCAGCACTTTATACTGGATTACGCCTGACTGTGTCTCTACGTCAACTACATCTCCTACTTGTTTACCCATCAACGCATGACCCACCGGGGATTCGTTGGAAATTTTATTCTGAAGACTGTTTGCTTCGGTGGAACCAACGATCTTGAATTCCATTTCTTCGTCTTCATCCACATCGTAGACCTTTACTTTGCAGCCAATGTTGATTTTATCTAAGTCGATTTCGTCCTCAACCACTACTTCTGCATTCTTAAGAAGCTTCTCCAGCTCTTCAATGCGCAGCTCAATATCTCTTTGCTCATCCTTGGCAGCATCGTATTCTGCGTTCTCAGACAAATCGCCCTGTTCTCTGGCTTCCTTGATTTTCTGAGCAACTTCTTTTCTTTTTACTACCTTTAAATTATGAAGTTCATCCTCGTATCTTTTAAGGCCTTCATAGGTTAAAATATTTTTCTTGTCTACCATGGTTTCAATTCCTCCTGGTTACTTACTCGCTCATTGGCATTCCAAATATTATAGCTTAAACATCTTAAAATGTCAAGAATCGTACCCGATTCTTTCTTCCACAAACCGCCTTAATTCGTCCAGTGTTCCCACCTGATTGATATCGTTTCTCAGCCTGGCGGAATGGGGAAGTCCGGCTGTATACCACGCCATATGCTTTCGCATTTCACGCATGGCGGTTTCCTCTCCCTTGTGCTCTGACAACAACGTTCCATGGCGCAGAATCATCCGGCTGATTTCACCTGGAGCAGGCCCCGGAAGAATTTCTCCGGTCTCCAGATAATGAAGGGTTCTGGAAAATATCCAGGGGTTTCCCTTAGCTCCCCTGGCAATCATCACTCCGTCGCATCCGGTCTGCTCCATAAGTGCCTTTGCATCTTCAGGGTGAAACACATCACCATTACCTATGACGGGAATGGCTACGGATTCCTTTACCTTCCTTATAATATGCCAGTCTGCTTTTCCTGAATAATACTGCTCTCTGGTTCTTCCATGGACGGTCACTGCCGCCACTCCGCAGCTTTCCGCCATTTTGGCAAATTCCGCTGCATTGCAGTCTTCCTCTGTAAAACCCTTCCGGAATTTGACCGTAACCGGCTTTTTCACCGCCTTTACCATGGCGGTCAAAACCCGTTCAGCCAGCTTCATATCCTTCATAAGCGCAGAACCTTCGCCGTTGTTCACAATCTTCGGAACAGGACAGCCCATGTTCACATCCAAAAAAGCATAAGGGCCTGATTCTACCTGAGCTGCAATACCGGCCATGATCTCAGGATCAGAGCCAAACAACTGGAGGGCTACGGGACCTTCATTTTCGGCCACCTCCATCAACTCCTTCGTATTCCTGTTTTTATATAAAATTGCTTTGGCGCTGACCATTTCCGTAACCGCCAGACCGCACCCCTGTTCCCTGCAAAGCAGACGAAATGGCAGGTCCGTAACCCCTGCCATCGGCGCAAGCATCAGATTGTTGTCAAATGTCACATCTCCGATTTTAAACTTCACTTATCTATATCTCCGCTTTCCAGTTCTTCTCCCAGGTAAAATACCCGGTAGTACATCTCCAAGGACTCCAAAAGCTCTCTCTTTTCTCTTCGGTACTGCTTGATCTTTAACACGCTTCCGATTTCATCAAAGAGATAGTCGCTTTCCTCTGCATTCACCTTAAATTCCAAGGCTCCATCCTGGTCAAACTCCAAAACAAGAACTCCTCCCACATCCTCTGTATAGAGGACACACATGATGTGAAGCTCCTGCTTGATGCTCTCAGGAAGTCCTGAAAACTGCTGGTTGAAATAATATTTCTGTTCATAGGAATTGGCGCCGCACAGCACCACCTTACCTTCATCGTATTCCATATCTTCCCACACCGTTCTTTCAATGAATTGATTTTCTTTCATATTATATACCGGTTTTTTATTTTAACACAGGGGAAAAGAAATGACAATAGCCTAAAAATCAGTGGTGTTCCGTTTCACCAGGCGGCAGGCCACCCGGGTATTCCGGCTCACTTCCGCTCCTTCTCCGTGGAGAACTGCCATCATATTGCATACAGTGATATTGCAGAGATTCTCCACCTGGTTATCAATGGAAGACAGCTCCGGCTCACAGCAGACGGAAAGAGTGGAATTGTTAAAGCCTGTAATGCACACATCCCGGGGAACTGCCAGGCCCCTGGCGTTGGCATATTTGATGGCCCCCACGGCAAGTCCGTCATCAGTGGCAACCACACCGTCAAAGCTCAAGTCTCTCCGTTCTAAGAGAATGTCCCGGACCGTATGAATCCGGTTCTTTACATAGAGCTTTAAATCTCCCGGAGCCGTCAGCCCTTCCGCTTTCCATGCGGACTCATAGCCGCGCAGCTTCTGGGCAGCACTGTAAGAATAAGAATCGCAAAGGAACAGAACCCGCTTCCGTCCCATTTTAAGCATCTGGCTGGTCACGTCAAAGGTGGCCTGATAGTCGTCTCCATAGGCACAGTATACATTTTCACAGTCAAGGTAACCGTTGATCAAAAATACAGGCACCTGCTTTGCCGCATCGCACACGTATTTAGGCTTTTCTCCTTTTTTCCCGGAACCGGCATAAGTAGAACCTACCATAATCAGGGCGTCAATCCTTTTTGCAAGGAGAAGGCTGACATACTTTTCCCTGATGGACTGTTCAAACCCGCTGCAGCACAAGATGCAGTCATAACCGTATTCATGCATACGGCTCTCTAAATGGGCTACCGCCGCTGCCATATAGGCATCCGACACATCAGGGCACAGGATTCCGATGGTTTTCATGGAATCAAGACCCAGACCCCTGGCGAATACGTTTGGAGTATAATCATTCTCCACCATAATCTCCCTGACCCTTTGTTTGGTTTTTTCACTTACGCGTGGACTGTCATTGACCACCCGTGACACGGTGGCAATGGAAACTCCTGCAAGCGCTGCAATGTCATAAATATTCATCCTGGCAGTTCCTCTTACATCATTAAACTTTTATAACAAAAGGGGGTAAAACGACCTTTCGGTCAGATTATGCCTGCATTTTTACCCTGAATTTCAATTTCATTTAAAATAATCGTGTAAGCACTTACACTTTTCCCGTTTATTATATAGGATGGTTGTCCATAAAGCAAGTATTATCATTCACTTTCTTTGAATAGAAAAATGTTACCACGGATAATAGAACACAATCCCTGCTGCCCCACTGAGTGTCAGTATGAGTATAGGGTTCATTTTATATCTGCGAAGGAGAAAAAATGATATCCCGAAAATACAAAGTGCAATGACATTTATAGAAGTGGCTTTAAAATCCGGCTCCATGGTTCCAAAAAAAGCGAGAAAAATCATAAGAATACCGGCCGAAACAATCAAACCCAGGGAAGCAGATTTGAGACCCTTCACAATATAAAAGATGGTCTTATTCTGCCTGTGCTTCATGTACCAGCGGTAAAGGACCAAAGAAATAACACATCCGCCAATCACACATCCAAAGGTTGATGCTACGGCCCCCATAATCCCCAATACACGGATTCCCACAAACGTAGAGGTGTTGACGGCAAGAGGCCCCGGTGTCATCTGTGAGATAATAATGATATCGCTATATTCCTGTAAGGTGAGCCAGCCCGCCTGTTCCACTACCTGCTGCTGGATAAGGGGAATGACAGCATAACCTCCGCCAATGCTGAATAGTCCAATATTAAAAAAGGCCCAGAGTAAATCAAGAAGTTCTTTCATGGTAAGTCTTTCCTTTCACAACCCACAGTGTATAGAGGGCAGAACAGATAATGCTGATAATGAGAATCCATATAACAGGGACATGGAATGCAAAGCTGGCTATAAATGCAACCGGAATGAGTAAAGTGAAATACCAGCTCTTTTCTTTTGTAATGGCAGCGGTCATAGTAAATATAAAATCCACGATTGTTGCTGCGACCGCTGCCTCCATTCCTTTGAGAATAGCTGAGATCAATGCACTCTCCCGGAAAGCAATATAAAATACAGAGATAACTGAAAGAATCAATAATGAAGGAAGTGTTGTGGCAATCCCTGCCACTATCCCGCCCCTTATGCCTCTGAGATGATATCCTGTAAGAACAGAGATATTAACAGCGATAGCCCCTGGGGAAGACTGGGCAATTGCAGCCATATCCAAAAGCTCCTCTGATTCAATCAGGGGATTTTCCTCAACAAAATAACGCCGGATCATTGGAAGAACCACATAACCGCCTCCAAAGGTAAATGTACTGATGAAAAACATTTTTGAAAATAAAAGCCAGTAAATATTTTTAGAACGCATACACGCCTCCTTACCAATAGTAAAATGCAAATCTTCTTAATTGTACCAAACCACTAGCGAAACGGCTAGCCCCAATTACATGATTCCATTTCTTTTCTCAATACAAAAATTTCTGCGGTTATTTCTCCGCTGCCAATTCCATGTAAGTATAACAAACTCAATCATCACTTTCACTTATGGAAAAGAGAATGGTTTATTACTGGCTGATTTTGGTAATTATTTAACACATCCAGGAATTTTTTTTAAAAGTTATTGACAAGCCTTTAGTAATGATGTATAAATTGATATATACAACAAGAAATACATTTATATATTTTTATGGAGGTGGAATGATGAAAGCAATTTTTATCAATGAACCTGGTAAGGTTGAGATCAAAGAGATTGAAAAACCAGTCAGAAAACCGGGTGAGGCTCTTTTGAAGGTTTTGTATGGCGGAATCTGCGGCAGTGATTTAGGCTCATACAGAGGTACATTTGCTTACTTTTCGTATCCCCGGACACCAGGCCATGAATTTTCAGCAGAAATCGTGGAAGTGGACTTCTGCTGGGAATTCTTTACCGTGAAATGAAGATGAGCCACATCCTGCAGGGACTGAAGGAAACAGTTGCCACAACAGCTTCCATTATGCTGATTGTATCTGCCGCATCAGTATTCTCCTGGATTCTTACTAAGGAAAGAATTCCGCAGATGCTGACAGACTGGATGCTTCAGACAATTGATAACAAATATGTATTCCTGATCGTTATCAATATCTTCCTGCTGATTGTCGGAATGTTTATTGAGGGAAATGCTTCAATGATTATTCTTGTTCCGCTTCTGGCACCAATTGCGGCTTCCTATGGAATTAACGAGATCCAGTTTGCAATGGTTTACATCTTTAACAATGCGATCGGTGCTTTATCACCTCCAATGGGAACGCTGATGTTTGTTACCTGCTCTATTACAAAATGTAAAACAGCATTATTTATTAAAGAAGCAGTTCCGTTTTACATATTGCTGGGGATAAATCTGATGCTGTTGACTTGGTTTGAGCCTTTTACTACATTTTTGGTGAATGTTCTTTATTAATATAAACTGAATTGTTGTAAGGACAGCAGATTATGTGAGAAGCCCGAGATGCCTTTAAATAAGGAGTCCGGGCTTTTCCACTCCGAAAGAAGCCCAAAACAGGAAGCAATATATTTATTTAACAAAATTCAAGTGGAATAACCAAATTATATGTGCGAAGCTTGACTATGTGTGATAAAATGATGTCAATCATACATGGAAGGATACATGATTGGATGGAAAAGACCACACTAAAAACCCTGGCATACAATACAATTAAAAATAAAATTGTTTCCTGTGAGTACGCTCCGGGAATGTTCCTGACCGAGGAACAGCTTAAAGCTGAATTAAAAATCAGCAAAACTCCCATACGGGATGCATTGATACGGATTCAGGAGGAAGGTCTGGTGGAGCTGAAAAGCAAAGTTGGAATTACAGTCAAACCCCTGACCATGAGGGATATCAATATGTGCTTTGAGATACGGATGCTCTATGAACCCTATATTCTTGAACAATATGGATCGTATTTGAACGAGGAAGTGCTGGAAGGATATTACCAGTCTTTCTGTCTTCCAGGCACAGATTTGGATATAATCTCTGAGAAAGACTATTACCAGCTGGATTCTGATTTTCATCAGATGCTTATAGAGGCGTGTCCCAATCATTATATTAAAAGAACTTATGCCTTAATCCAGACACAGAGCGAACGTTTCCGCTATATGACCGGGAATGAATCTTCTGCACGTTTACAGGACAGTTTTAAAGAACATTGCCAGATTATCTCGGCCTGCCTGCAAAAGGATTGGAATGAGGCTTCTAGACAGATGCTTCACCATTTAAAAGAATCAAAAAGAACGACTTTTGAACTGGCATTTAATAATATGATTAACATGTGAAGGCAGGGGGGAAATCAAATGGCTAAAATCAATTTAAAGACACTGGCATATAACACAATTAAACAAAAAATTGTCCAATGCGAATATGCTCCAGGCACTGACCTGAATGAAGAAATGCTGACAGTAGAGCTAAAGACCAGCAGGACTCCCATCCGGGATGCACTTTCACGCCTGGAACAGGAAGGCCTGATAGAGATACGCCCCAAAAAGGGGATAACCGTTACCCCTCTGTCTGCCCGTGAAATCAATATGATTTTCGAACTCCGTAATATGTATGAACCCCACATCCTGATGAATTACGGGGAAAATATTGACCAGAAACAGCTTAAATATTTCTATGATATTTTTTCAAAGGAGAACAGAGACAGCAAATGCTTTAAAGATAATGACTTTTACTATGAACTGGATACCTCTTTACACCAGTTGATTGTCTCTGCCTGCCCCAATACATATATTCAAAATGACTATAACCTTATTCGGACACAGAGCGAACGGTTCCGGTATTTGACCGGAAACAAAAGCAACAACCGGCTTGAGGATACATTCAAAGAACATCTTGATATCATTGTTCCGTGTTTGAACAAAGAATGGGCAGCTGCCACTGAGAAACTGATTTACCATTTGGAAGAGTCAAAAAAAGCAACATTCCAACTGGTTTTTGAAACATTGGAAGACAGTATTATTACTTTTTGATATTCCCATTGACTTCGTCAACTACCCTGTTTCCCTATTGACGAATTTCACAAAATAGTGTATGATTTATGTAAGTGCTTACATTTTAAAAATTGCTTCAAAAACACCTAAAGAAAGGAAAAGAAGCTTATGCAGGATTTTATTAAAATTCATTCGGCCGATAACGTTGCAGTTGCTTTAAAGCCCCTTGCTTCCGGCACAACATTGACCATTGGCGGCAGCTCCGTCACTCTTCTGGAAGAGATTCCACAGGGACACAAGTTCGCCATTACCGACTTGCCTGCAGGATCAGCCGTTATCAAGTACGGCAATGCCATCGGTCTGGCAAAGGAAGACATCAAGACAGGAGCCTGGATTCACACTCACAATTTAAAAACAGGTTTAGGAGATTTGCTCACCTATACTTACAACAAACAGGACACTGCTCTTGAGCCTACAGAAGAACGGTTCTTTAACGGTTACCGCAGACCAAACGGAAAAGTTGGCGTGCGCAATGAAATCTGGATCATTCCTACTGTGGGATGTGTCAATAAGATTGCCACTTCTCTTGAGAATATGTCAAAGAAATATGTAACCGGCACCATTGATGAAATTGCCGCATTCCCTCATCCATATGGCTGTTCCCAGATGGGCGATGATCAGGAATATACCAGAACCATTCTGGCCGATTTAATCAACCACCCCAACGCAGGCGGAGTCCTGGTTCTGGGCCTTGGCTGCGAAAACAGCAGCGTGGCAGAGTTAAAGCCTTATATCGGCGATTATGATGAGCGCAGAGTAAAATTCCTTGTAGCTCAGGAATCCGAAGACGAGATGGCCGAAGCTATGGAAATGATCGAACAGCTGGTAGAGTATGCAGGTTCCTTTAAAAGAGAGCCTATCAGCAGCAGCGAGCTGATCATCGGCATGAAGTGCGGCGGCTCCGACGGATTATCAGGAATTACAGCCAATCCTACGGTCGGTGCATTCTCCGACATGCTTGTTTCCAAGGGCGGAACTACCATTCTTACGGAAGTTCCTGAGATGTTCGGTGCAGAAACCCTTCTCATGAACCGTTCTCAGAATGAAGAAGTTTTTGAAAAAACCGTGGACTTGATCAATGATTTCAAAAACTACTTTACCGCACACAATCAGACTATTTACGAGAATCCTTCTCCTGGAAATAAAAAGGGCGGCATTTCCACATTAGAGGACAAGTCCTTAGGCTGTGTACAAAAATCCGGAAGTGCTCCTATTGTGGACGTGTTAAAATACGGAGAGCCGGTACGCACCAAAGGCTTAAATCTCTTAAATGCTCCCGGAAATGACTTGGTGGCTTCTACTGCCCTGGCTGCTTCCGGCGCTCACATTGTTCTGTTTACCACCGGACGGGGAACTCCTTTTGCATGTCCTGTTCCGACCATGAAGATTTCCACCAACACCGCGCTGAGCTCTAAAAAAGGAAACTGGATCGATTTTAACTGCGGCGTTCTGGTAGAAGATACGGATATGGATACCCTTAAAAATCAGTTCTTTGATTTTGTTATAGAAGTAGCTTCCGGCAAGAAAGTAAAGTCTGAGGAAGCTGGTTTCCACGATATGGCCATCTTTAAGCAGGGTGTGACATTATAAGATTAAGAAAAAGGAGATTTTTAAATGGAAAAGTTATGTTATGAGACACTGGAAAAACTGGGCTACGACGGATACCTTTTAAAGGAGGCTCCGGAACGTGTGCTGCAGTTCGGCGAAGGAAACTTTTTAAGAGCTTTTGTGGATTATTTTATTGATATTCTCAACGAGAAAACCGGATTCAACTCCAAGGTCGTTTTGTGCCAGCCTATCGCTCCCGGCCTTGCAGATATGATCAATGAGCAGGAAGGACTTTATACCCTCTTCCTCCGCGGCTTCGAAAACGGCCAGAAAGTAAATGCAAAGCGTGTGATCTCCTGCGTAAGCAGATGCTTAAATCCTTATAAGGATTACGATGCAGTGCTGGATTGTGCAAAAAACCCGGATCTTCGCTATATTGCCTGCAACACCACTGAGGCAGGAATTGCCTATGATCCTTCCTGCCAGTTTACCGATGTTCCGGCTGACAGCTATCCCGGAAAGCTGACCCAGTTCTTATACAGGAGATTTGAGATCTTTGGAAAAGAAGCTGGAAAAGGCTTTGTCATTCTCTCCTGCGAGCTGATCGACAACAACGGAAAAGAACTGGAAAAATGCGTATTAAAGTATGCGGAACAGTGGAATTTAGGTGAAGACTTCATCAACTGGGTGAAGAATGAAAACCTCTTCTGCTCCACCCTGGTAGACCGTATTGTAACAGGATATCCGAGAAATGAAGCTGCTGCTATCTGCGAGGAATTAGGCTATGAGGATAATCTGATTAACACTGGTGAAGTATTCGGCCTTTGGGTTATCGAAGCGCCGGAAAGCTTAAAGAAGGAGCTTCCATTTGAAGAAGCTGGACTTCCTGTTTTAATCTGTGACGACCACAAGCCATATAAGCAGAGAAAGGTCCGCATCTTAAACGGTGCTCATACCTCCTTTGTATTAGGCGCTTACCTTTCCGGACAGGATATTGTACGTGACTGTATGGATGACGAGGTCATCTGCGGCTTCATGAACAAGACCATTTACGACGAGATCTTCCCAACCTTAACTCTTCCAAAAGAAGAGCTGGAAAGCTTCGCAGCTTCTGTAACAGAGCGTTTTAAAAACCCATTCATTGACCACGCCCTGTTATCTATTTCTTTAAACTCCACTGCAAAGTGGAAAGCACGCGTACTGCCGTCTCTTAAGGGCTATGTTGAGAAAACCGGAACGCTGCCAAAGTGCATTACTGCTTCTTTTGCTTACTATCTGGCATTTTATAACGGAACTACACTGACAGAGGACAGCTTAAATGCAGTGCGTCCTGCAGGAGATGAATACTCCGTTAAGGATGACAAGCCGGTTCTTCAGTTCTTCTATGACCATAGAAATGACGATGCAGAGGCGCTTACTCATGCAGTTTGCACCAATGTGGATTTCTGGGATGAGGATCTGACCAAAATCCCAGGCTTCGAAGCTGCTGTTGCCGGTTATTTGAAGGCAATTAAAGAAAAAGGTGCTTATGAAGTTATGAAAGAATGCTTGAATTAATTAATAGGGTTCTATATTAAATGTTGGAGGTGTGCTTAAAACACACCTCCAACATTTTTTGCGGCCTTTTCCGTACAGCTATATTTGTTTTAACCCTTAACCCCAAAGCTCATTGGCATCGGTAGCACTTCTGTTCATACGGGAGAAATCTGTTTTAACGAATGAACTGGTGGATAACAGTAAAAACACCACTCCAATGGTTAAAATGACTGCAAAAGTCATAAACGGGGTAACCGTAAAGCCGTAAATATCAACTACCAGCTCTTCATTCCTGAGTTGGGCAATGGAAAGGCCGGTTTTTTCCAGAACAATCATGCGGAAGAATGCGGTAGCATAAGTCATGGGATTCATATAGGCCACAAACCTAAGACTACCGGGCAGCATGGATAACGGAATATAGGCCCCGGAAAGGAAGGTCAGAGGCATCGTCACGGCGGTCTTGACGATCTGGAAGGTTTGGCCGTTACGAACCTTGGTTGCCAAAAACAGTCCAACACCGGAAAAAGCGATGCCGATAAAGATCATTGATAGGAGAATATATAACGGTGTAGTCCAGGAAGTGAACTTAATTCCGATAAATAACCCTACCACCAGTATCAATACACCTTGTAAGGTAGAAACTGTAGCCGCAGACAGTAATTGCCCCATTGCAACAGCAACCCTTTTAGCCGGAGAAACCAACACCTCTTTCATAAACCCGCTGACCATATCGTCAACAGTTGATGAGGCTAAATTCAGTGCACTTTCAAACACTGTGGTTATAATAACTCCGGAGAGCATATAGGAGATAGGATTTTCAATAAAATCATTTTTAAATATAGCACCAAATACATAAACAAAGAAAAAGGGAAATATCAGCGAGAAAACCAGCCCCGTTTTATTTCTCACAAAGGCTTTCAGGCCTCTCTTCCACAATGCAAGCACAGTATTCATCTTAAGCTTCCTCTCTTATCTTTTTGCCTGTTATCTCCAGGAAAACATCATTAAATGTACCTTTTTTGATCTCTATATTGGTAACGAATTCTTTATGAACACTGAGAACCTCCAGTAAGCCAGCCAGATATTCGGCCTCCACTCGATAATAACCGTCTTTTTTTACATAGTTTAAATCATGTTCTTCCAGCAGACGTTCAAGCTCTGCTTCATTTTTTGTATTAATATATGCCTTGTCCCTTGTATATTTTTTCTTCAAAGCGTAAGGAGTGTCATAAGCCACAATAACGCCGCCGTCGATGATTGCAACTTTATTGCATATTTCTGCTTCTTCCATATAATGTGTTGTAAGAAAAATTGTAATATTTCTTTCCTTTTGAAGCTTAATAATATACTCCCATATATGGGCCCTGGTCTGAGGGTCAAGCCCTGTTGTCGGCTCATCAAGAAATAAAACCTTTGGATAGTGAATCAGCCCGCGGGCAATTTCCACACGCCGTTTCATTCCGCCGGACAAGGCTGCAACCAGCTTTTTCCTTTCGTCCACCAAATCCACCAGCTTTAAAACAAATTGTATGCGCTCTTCTACTTCTTTGTTGGGGATATTATAAAAAACGCAGTGCATTTTTAAATTTTCTTCAATGGTCATTTTTGCATCCAGAGTTGAATCCTGAAATACCACTCCTATGGCTGATCTGACCTGACCTTTTTGTGTAGTAACATCTTTTCCATCAATCAAAAGTGATCCTGATGTCTTTTCAAATATGGTGCACAACGTATTAATTGTCGTGCTCTTTCCAGCACCATTTGGACCCAGGAAAGCGAATACACTGCCTTCTTCCACATCAAAAGATATATCATTTACGGCAACAAAATCGCCGTATCTTTTGGTGAAGTTTTTAACTTGGATGATTGGGTTCATACTATTTTTGCTCCTCTATCGATTATATTATGTTTCATGGGGATTTACATTTTTACCTCATGGAGGCAGGATATAAGCTTGCTCTTATTTTGGCAAAATCATGCTTCATTATAACATGGAAATCCACATTTTTCGACGTTTTATTTAAAAAACAATGCTTTAAAAATGGAAGAAACAGCACAACCTGGCAATAACAAAATTCCCGGGAAGGCATCTTAAACACCTTTCCCGGGAAAATCGTTAAACTTATCATCAATGATAATCTTCAAGAAACTTCCTGGACCACTCCGCATTATCCGGCTTGCTGTCCTCAATGGTCATCTGAATATAAGGCTTTTCCTTCCTTGCAAACTCCAGAATCCTGTCATACTTCATCACACCGGTTCCCGGCGCACTGGAAACCACTCTGTCACCCTCAATGACAAAATCCTTCATATGCAGAACATCGGTATACTGTCCTAAATCCTCAATGGCTTCTCCAATCACCTGCTCACGATTTTCGCTGTTTTCCACGGAAAGGAGATTGACCGGGTCCAGAATGATCCTCAGATTGGGAGAATCAATGGCTTTCAGCACTTTTAAGGCCTGCTTGGAGTTGTATACAATATGGCTCCACACCGGCTCAATGGCCATGATCACGCCGAATTTTTCCGCACATCTCACAACAGGGGTGAAATTTTTAATAAACGTCTCAAGGGCCTCTTCTGAATGGCAGGCCGGCTCATAACGGTATTCCGCATTAGGCGCTCCTGTCTCCGTTCCCACCACACTGCATCCCAATATGGAAGCAAAACGCAGATGGGCGAAATACCGCTCCTGAATTTTCTTAATCTCCTCAGGGTCCGGATGGGCCAGATTCAGATAACAGCCCAGCACTGCAATGTCCATCTCATATTTGGCAAACATCTTGCGCAGATAAGAGGCATACCCTGGCGTCAATGCGGAATTTTCCACAGAATGCTCCTTTACTGTCTTTGACAGTGCCAAATGAACGCAGGTAAATCCCTGGTCATGGGCAATTTTAACCCGTTCCTCCATGGTTCCCGGTGCTGCATCGTGTAATCGGATTCCGATTTGCATATAAACTCCTCCTTTATCTCACTTCATAATGATCAATATTGCTCAATTCAAAAGCTTCCCCTTCCTGACCGGAAATCTTCACATTTTCACAGATCAGGGTGTCTACATTGCTGATGCAAAAGCCTTTCTTTTTCCACTCTCCCACTCCCGAAAGCATGGCAGGTTCTCCTGCCTTTGCCTGGTCTGCGAAGGAAATATCCACATTCCTGAATTCAATCCGTTCAATCTTCTTTTCCGGAAGTCCGTAAAGGAAGGAGGCTGCCACATGGCAGTTTTCCGCCTTAATATTGGTAAAATACAGCCTGTTGATCTCCGGAGTCCGTTCATCCACCGGCAGAGGCTCACGGCATTGCACATAGTCGGATTTTCCGTCAGGATCGCAGAAATAAAAGCTGTTTACAACGAAAGGCGTCATTACATGATCCATATGGATGTGGTCAAAGGATATGTCTGAAAGAATCGAATCCTTTCCCCGCCCTCTCCTGGTCTTGATTCTCAGCCCCCTGTCCGTATGGCGGAAAAGACAGCGCTCCACATGGATGTTTTTCACCCCTGCGCCCACTTCACTTCCCACCGTAACGGCACCGTGACCGTTTTCCATAAGGCACTGGCGGATTGTAATATTCTCCGAAGGGGTCTGGTATCTGCGGCCCATGTAAATCTTCCCGGACTTAACGGCAATGCAGTCATCTCCCAGGGAAAAATGCAGTCCCAGAATCTCCACGTTTTTACATGATTCCGGGTCCAGACCGTCGGTGTTGGGAGAATCCGCAGGATTTTTAACATCCAGGTTCAAAAACTTTAAATCCTGGCTGAAATAAGGATGAAGCACCCATGAAGGGCTGTTTTTTAAAGAAAACCCTTGAAGAACCACATGTTTACATCTCTCTAAAAATACGGTTCTGGGACGGAAGGCCACCTTCATCTGTCGTACATTGTCCCACCAGTTTTCCCTTGAGGCCTGGCCATCGATCACTCCCCGGCCATAAATCACCACATCCTCCACATCAATTCCCGTTATGATACCTGCAAACATGGGCAGAGGATTCCCCTCCCAGGTTCCTAAGTTGTAATCGTCTTTTTCGTCATAACTTTCAATCATTCCCGGAAACCTGGGATATTTATACCGGTCAGTATCAGCCAGCAGTTCCGCTCCCTCAGCCAGTTCCAGCCTTAAATGGCTCTTTAAGAACAGACTGGTAATCCGGTATTTTCCTCTCGGGATCAGGACTCGTCCAGCCTTTGGGCAGGCCATAATAGCCGCCTGAATGAAGTGGGTGTCATCCTGAATGCCATCCCCTTTTGCACCGGTCTCCTTTACATTTAAGGTCACAAACTCGTAATCCGTATGAAAATCAGCCTCCGCCTTTTCTCCATCCCTCTCCAGACAAATATGATACTCTGTATCCGGTTTTAAGTCAAATAAAGTGAAAACCACCTGTTTTGTTTTCCCAAAATCTTCTCCGTTCAATGAGATATTCCCCATTGTTTCAAATTCATAAATCTGCTCCGTCACTGTCTCAATGGTTACAGACCGGGACGTTTTATATATCACTTTTAATTCCATATGAACTCCAATCTCACCTGTAAAGTTTTCCTCTTTAAACTATTTTACTATATGAAAAAGAGCGCAGCAATGAAATACTGCGCCCATTTTTATTATCCCTTGACTCCTCCTGCTGCAATACCGTCAATAAAGGCATCCTGAGCACAGAAGAACACGATCAGGGAGGGAATAATGGAGATTAAGGACATCGCCAAAATCCTGTTCCACTGGAATCCCACATCGCCATCCATGGACATACGCAGGTAAATGGAGTTTGTATATTTCTGCATATCGGAAACATAGATCAATGGTCCCATAAAGTCATTGGAGGTCCACATGAACTGGAACAATGCAACAGATACCAGGGAAGGCTTTAACATGGGCACAATCACATACCACAGGGTTTTTAAGGACCCGCAGCCGTCTATTCTGGCAGCCTCCTCCAGTTCCTTTGGAACGCCTCTTAAAAACTGCACCAGCATGAACAGGAAATAGGTGTCGCCTGCAAAGAGGGCGGGAATTACCAGAGGCAGGTAGGAATTGGTCCAGCCCCACTTGTTGAACATGATGTACTGGGGAGCATTAAGCACTACTTGAGGCAGGAACAGGGTGGAAATCATGAGGGAGAAGAGAATGGCTTTTCCCTTGAATTCAAACCGTCCGAAGCCGTAAGCTGTGATCGTTGCGGATATTACGGTAAAAATAACCTTTGGCACAACTATTTTATAGGTATTGAGCATGGACTTGATCAGGTTGATCTTTCCGCCGTAATCTACAAATGCATTGGCATAGCCGTCGGTTACAGGCTTTTTAGGCCAGAACCAGGCGCTGGTAAAAATCTCAGCGTTTGTTTTAAAAGTGGCGCCTATCATCCATATGAGAGGATATACCATAATGAAACCTACTGCGACCAGCATGGTATAGCGGATTGCTGTATTGATCTTTCTCTTAGTCTCTTTCGTCATGTCATTTACCTCCCGTCCTCATCTGAATAGTAAACCCATTTCTTCTGGCTTATAAATGCTACTGCAGTAAAGGTCATGACAATGAGGAACAGCATCCATGCCTGTGCACTTGCTATTCCCATCTTATGACGAAGGAATGCATTGTTGTAGATCAAAATAGAGATCAGGGTGGTGGCTCCGTTTGGCCCTCCCTTGGTTACCAGGTACGGTCCGTTAAACTCCTGGAATGCCTGGCATAACTGGGTGATCAGGTTATAGAAGATAACCGGCGTGATCAATGGAACCGTGATCTTGAAAAACTGGGTCCATTTTCCCGCTCCGTCAATGGAGGCCGCCTCATATAAATCCTCGGAAACTCCCTTTAAGGCTGCCAGGAAAATAACCATAGCAGAACCGAACTGCCATACCCTCAAAAGGATAATAACAGCCATAGCACCGTTGGCACTTGCCAGCCAGTTGATCTTTTCCATACCAAACACGCCTAAAACCGTATTGATCAAACCATCGGTATTAAACACTGCTCTCCACAAAATAGCGATGGCAATGGAACCGCCCAGAATGGAAGGAATATAATAAGCGGTACGGAAGAAATTCACTCCCTTTAATTTAAAGTTGAGAATATAGGCAATGAACAATGCAAATGCCAGTTTTAACGGAACATCCAGAATGGCATATTTGAAAGTGACTGCAAATGCCCTTCTAATGTCAGAATCCGTAAAAATCTTCTCGTAGTTCATCATTCCGCTTTTTGTGATGCCGCTGAACAAGTCGTAGTTTGTGAAGCTGTAGTACAAGGATGAGGCGAAGGGATAAACCTTAAAAAGTATAAATCCGATCAGCCACGGTAAGACGAACCAGAATCCTGCATTGTCTGCCAATACCTTGCGGATACCTTTTGACTTCATACTGCTATACCTCCTGTTTTTTAAGTATTGTATATTGTGCCTTGAGCATTTCCTGTAATCCAGCACATGTATTGTCATCGTCGTTGTCTGCGATAGTTTTCCACACAAGTTCCCCGAACCCGCTGTATTTTTCCTTTTGGAGCACGCCCATATTGCATGCCTTAAGGATAGAATAACCGGTTTCCAGCTTTTCAGGAGAATTCGGGAGATGATTGATTTTCTCCTTAATAACAGTTTTAAATAAATCTCTCAACTCTCTGTAGTACTCATAGATCTCTTCTGACATCTGATTGATTGTTTCAATAAGAGCCACCAGATCTGTTCCTGTAAACCCATCTTTTTTCCGAAAATAAGCCGCAATTTCATTATAATGTTCTTTTCTGTTAAAGCTGGTTTCATATGCCGTAACAAAGGGCAGGAAATCCAGCGTCCACTCCTTTTCCCTGATCAGTGCTTCAATGTTCTGCCTGTACAGTTCCTCACCGGTCTGTTTCAGGGCAAAAAAATAAGCTAAGCTATCCTGTACCGGCAGGAGATCTTCTCCAGCTCCCAGGGCTGCCGGTTCATGTAAGCAGGCCATAACATAATCCTTATAGATTTCCTCTCCGGTCGCTTCGTACATCTGTATGGCTCCCGTGAGCTGATATGGTTTTAATTTCTTACGTTTGCATTCCATCGCTTTATCTGCCTTTTTCTTTTAGAGCCGCCAAAGAATCAGGCGGCTCATATAAGTGATGTTTATGAAGGGCTGAATCAGCCTTCCAGAGTTTCTGTAACGCCTTTAATCAGTTCCTGAGCAGCCTGTGCAGAATCGATTTCACCAGCGCTTAACTTGCCGAATACCTTGTAGTAAACACCGTCAGGGTTGGCCTTTAAGTCGTTGTGCTCGAACTTGGTGTCAAGAACGAATTTGCTGTAATTCATAACCTTTGTGTTTGCTTCGATGGTGAGAGGATCGCCAAGGTTATTTTCTTCCAGAATCTTTAAACCTGCTGTAGAACAAGGAATACCTCTTTCTGTAGAGGAAATCTTAACGCCTTCTTCTTCATTTAACAGGAAGTTGATCAGCATAGCTGCTTCCTTCGGATGCTTGGAACCGGCAGAAACTGCAAATCCCATGGAAATCTTGGTAAAGCCGCCGTTATAATCGCCCATCTTAACGAATTCGCCCACTGCAAATTCCTGTCCTGGCTTGTTAACGCTGCCTTCTAATGCGCTCTTGAACTTGGATGCAGCGGAATCCCACTCAAAGATGCCTGCATATTTACCGTCAATCCATTTTGCATTCTTATCGATAGAGTCAGCCATATCGCCATGAAGAGCTGCGACGGTAGGTGTGACATGCTTTTCTTCCAGACCGGTGATAAAATCCATACCGTCCTTGATCTCTTCCTCTGTATAATTTATCTTGCCGTCTTCTACCCAGTTCTTACCGTACTTGGATTCCAGATAGTATACCATTAAAATGATACGGTCATACTCTCCAAGTGCCATTGGATACATATCAGGGTCTTTTGCTTCAAATGCTGCACCTGCTGCATAGAGAGAATCCAGGTCAGTAGGAATATCAACTCCAACCTCTTCAAATGCTGTCTTGTTCCAGTAGAACACACGTCCTGTCAAAGCAATAGGCACTGCCATCAGCTTTCCGTCTTCCTTGCAAAGCTCAAGGCTCTCCGGTGTAAACTGAGTTAAATCCAGAGCATCGGAGTAGTCCTCCAGGTTTGCAAAAGAAGTTCCGCCCTTGCTGTAGGATTCGATCCAGTTCCAGTTGATCTGCATGACATCAGCGCTGTTGCCGCCTAAGATATTTAAGGACTGCTTCTCTTCCCAGCCTGTCCATGCGCCATACTCAGGAGTTACTTTTATGTTAGGATACTTTTCCTCAAACGCTTTAATTGCTTCCTCTGTTGCGGCATGTCTGGAATCTCCGCCCCACCAGGAAAATGTCAGCTCCACCGGTTCTCCGGAAGCAGCCGTCTCTCCTGCTGCTGCAGTTGTTCCGTCAGATGCTGCTGCAGTTGTCTGGCTGGTGCTGCCTCCGCCGCCGCCACATGCAGTCAAAGACATTGCCATAACAGCCGCCAAGCTCATAGCTGTCCACTGTTTGATTTTTCTCATTTCTCTCTCTCCTTTTTTCTTTTACCCATTTTGGGATTTTTTAAAGCAGGTATCAGCATTTATGTTTCTTCATGCTCCGCCTTCTGCGTAAGCGCTTACACCACGCTTTTCATTTATTATAACATCAATATTTATATAATTCATTTCAAATACAGCACAAAACATTGCAAATATTGACCTCATATGTTATTATTTTTATATCAACAGATAAGGAGATTGAGATTTATGAAAGTACTTACCTCATATTCCGAAGGCATTGAGCAGTGTATGAACTCCCGGTCTTTCTCAATTGTCCATCCGCACAAACAAACAGGAGTGGCAGGCAAGCACAGTCACTGCTGCTATGAGTTTTATTTTTCTCCGGGGGGAGGAAGCACCTTTCTCATAGGGGATAAAAATTACCGGGTGAAGCCGGGAGACTTATTTATGATCAACCAGAATGAAAAGCATCAGGCCATTCAAACAGATTCTTCTATTTCCCAGGAAATACTGACCATCTTCATTGATCCCTCTTATCTGGAAAGCATTTCTACGGAGCAGACGGATCTCACTTACTGCTTCACCCACCGGACCAGACAGTTTTCCCACCGCCTGTCCTTGACTCCGGACCAGCAGCGCAGATTCACCTATTATCTCACCAGGCTTGGGACAGAAGGAGGCTTTGGGCAGGATGTGGAGGACCGCTCCGTCTTTTCCCAGCTTATGCTGTTCCTCACAAAATTGGCTGCCGATGCGGCTTCCGGGGAAGAACTTGGAAAGCACAGGCCCTATTCCAACACAAAGGTGTCGGATATCATTACCTATATTCATTACAACATTGACTCTCAGTTAAGCATTGGGGAAATAGCCTCTCATTTTTATTTGAGCACCTCCTACCTTTGCAGGCTGTTTAAAAGGGACACCGGCACCACTGTCAATTCCTATATCACCTCCCGCCGGATTGAGCTGGCACAGACTCTTTTATCAGGCGGATACAGCGTCAATGAAGTTTACAGCATGTGCGGCTTTAATGATTACAGCAACTTTTTCAAGGCTTTTACGAAAAAGGTGGGAATCTCTCCCAGAAAATATGTACAGAGCAGTTTGAGTGGATAAAGCTTTGGGGATTGGAATGCCTTTTGGCAGCATTCCAATCCCCTTTTTTCATCCTTTATATTCCCAGCCGGTCCTTCTCATTTCCGTGTAGGCAAGAAGGAAGGGGCCTACCCCTTTGGCATCGTCCTTTACAATGGGCTCTGACATGTAGTACTCATAAGTCCCGTCTCTCCGGTCTTTTCCTCCAAGTCCGGCCACCAGACAGATTCCGTCAAGGCTCATATTTCCTTCTTCCAGACTGAGGTATTTACGGCAGATTCCCTCAAAGGCTTTTTTTCCATAGGCTTCATAAGACTGATCCAGATAACCAAGACGCACTCCTTTTAAGATGGCATAGGAGAAAATGGCGCTTCCGCTGGTCTCCAGATAATTTCTGTCCATACCGCCTAAGTTGACCACCTGATACCACATGCCGCTTTCATCCTGGTATTTGATCATGGAATCGATTAAGTCCTTAAAGGCTTCCTCCATTCTCTTTAAAGGCTCCTGATCCTCTTTCCCTGCCTTGTCCATGGTGTCCAATAAAGCCATGGAGTACCAGCCTAAGGCTCTCAGCCAGAAATTCTGGGACAGGCCCGTCACCTTGTCGCACCAGAACATTTCCCTGGAGGAATCGTAGGCGTGGTAATAAAGTCCTGTTTCAGAATCCCGCATGTGCGTTACCACACTATCAAACTGACTGTATATGTCAGGGCAGTTTTTCCTGTTATGGAACCGGGCTTCATATTCCATGTAAAAGGGCTGGCACATGTAAAGCCCGTCAAGCCATACCTGATTGGGATATATATTTTTATGCCAAAAGTTTCCTTCTTTGGTTGTGGGCATTTTTTCAATCTGGCTGTAGACCAGGTCAATAGCCTTCCGGTATTTTTCTTTTCCTGTCAGGTCGTAAAGTTCAAACAGGGTCTTTCCTGCATTGACGTTGTCGATGTTCAGTTCATCCACATCATAGCCGTCAATGGTACCGTCCTCTCTCACCCGGAAATCAATAAATGTGTCGGCAAATTCCAGATATTTTAAGTCCTGGGTTATGGCGTACATCTCCAGAATGGCCTTGATCATACAGCCGTCAATGTAATTCCAGCCCGCCTTTTCTCCCTGAAGAATCTTCTCAATGTTCCATACCGGACGGTCCGGTGTGCTCTTTTCCATCAGTTCATTGATATACCTTTCAATTACATCCATTTGTTTTCCTCTCCTCGCTTTTATCTTTACAGACTGCTATCAGCATAACCGGAAATGGGTTTATTGTCAAATCCTCTTGAAATTTCTCCATAAAAGGGGATTGATTTCTTCTTTTTCAGAAACCAGCTATTTTCAGAAATGACTTGAATTTGGAACAGAAATTGATTATAATAGAAATATAAAAGAAAGCACCCACTCCAAATGTGGAGGCTCCCAGAATAATACTTAAATGTCCTTATGGACACCGCTCATCCTGTGGCCGACAGGGTGAGCATTTTATTTCTTCTTGTTTCTCTTATCGAGAAAGGCAAGAAACGCTACAATCAAGCCGCCAAAGGATATCAGCAAAGCTAATATCCCGATAAAAATCGTAATGACTTCATATGCTGTCGTGAGTGCTTTCCTGATTTTATTCTACTACAGGAACTGGTGTTCTGCAATCTTATTTTTATAAAATCACCGGCTTGATAACACTTTTACCAGTCGGGCTGGTTTCATTTTTTCAGATGACTAATCCACCTGAACAACACCTCCCACACGAAAGGGTAAAAAATACCATGAAACAATTTACACTGGAAATTTTAATTACAGAGAAACAGGCCGGGCAAAAAAAGCTGACTCCTCCCGCCTCTTTAACTGCCTACCTTCTGGATTCCATCTCCGTAGCCCCTGACCGCCTTCGCCCGGCAGTGGTCATCTGTCCGGGCGGCGGCTACGGCCGCTTGTCAGACCGGGAAGGAGAGCCTGTTGCCGCTCAATTTCTATCCATGGGCTGCCACGTTTTCATCCTCCGCTACAGCATAGCGCCTGATTGCTTCCCTTACCCTCAGATGGAACTGGCTTCCGCCATGTCCCATATCCGGTCCCACGCTCTGGAATGGCAGATCGATCCCGGTAAAATCATTGTGGCCGGGTTCTCAGCCGGAGGCCATCTGGCATGCAGTCTGGGCGCATTCTGGAACCGGGAATTCCTTTACGGCCCCTTAAACCTAGACCCAAAATCCATTGGCCCGGACGGCATGATTCTCTCCTATCCGGTCATTACCTCAGGGCCCCGCTGCCATGCCGGCTCCTTTCAAAACCTGCTGGGAGAAAAAGCAGGGGATGATGCCCTTCGCCACCTTGTTTCCCTGGAGCATCAAGTGGGATCACACACACCCAAGACCTTTTTATGGCACACCTCTACCGATGATTCTGTCCCCGTAAAAAACAGCCTTCTTCTGGCAGACGCATTAACAAGCCATGGAGTCAACATAGAAATGCACATCTATCCCACCGGCTGCCACGGCCTGTCCCTGGCGACCAGAGAGGTTTCCGGAGAAGACGGACGGTATATAGAGCCTCAGTGCCAGAACTGGATTTCCCTGGCAAAAACATGGCTGGAATGCTTCTGAATATCATCCAAAAACGTCCATACACAATACAAAAAAAGCGTAACACTCAGAAGACCAAAGTCTCCCGTGTGTTACGCTTTTTCTGAAATTTATTATAACATCAATCCATATACACCCAAACAGCCTACCGCACAAGCATCTTGCAAATCCTGAACTGGTCGTCAGGGATGTCCTTGGTCATGCTAAGAGCCTCCTGGATATCAAAGTCAACGTATTCCCCATTCTTATATCCTACCACACGGTTGCTCTTGCCTTCGCAAAGAAGCTCTGCGGCCCTTGCGCCCATAATGGAAGCATAGACACGGTCCTTGCAGGTAGGCGCTCCGCCTCTCTGCATGTGGCCCAGGATAGTAGCTCTGGTTTCAATACCTGTAGCAGCCTCAACCCTCTTTGCCATGGAAGTGGAATGTCCGATTCCTTCGGCATTGATGATGATGTGATGCTTCTTTCCCCTCTTCCGGTTTTCAATGATCCGGTTAATAAGGGCCTGCTCGTCACCGTCATACCTCTCCGGCAGAAGAATATCCTCCGCACCGTTTGCAAAGCCGCACCAAAGGGCAATATAGCCTGCGTTGCGCCCCATTACCTCGATAATGCTGCAGCGCTCATGGGAGGTTGATGTATCCCGCACCCGGTCAATGGCTTCCATGGCCGTATTGACAGCCGTATCAAAGCCAATGGTATAATCAGTGCAGGCAATATCCAAATCAATGGTTCCGGGAAGTGCGATGGTATTGATTCCAAGAGCAGACAGCTTTCCGGCACCGCGGAAGGAACCGTCTCCTCCGATTACCACCATGCCGTCAATGTTGTGCTTCTTGCAGACCTCGGCACCCTTTTTCTGGCCTTCCACAGTGGTAAACTCCTGGCATCTGGCCGTATAAAGAATGGTTCCGCCTCTGTGGATGATATCGGATACACTTCTGCTGTTCATATCCACAATCTCTTCCTGCAGAAGACCTGCATATCCCCTCATAACTCCCTTAACTTCCAGGCCCTTGTGGATTGCAGTCCTGACAACAGCACGGATTGCAGCGTTCATGCCCGGAGCATCGCCGCCGCTGGTTAATATGCCGATCGTCTTTACATGTTTTGCCATAGTAGTTTCCTCCTGATTTATGGATATCAATATTGAGAGCTTCTTAGTACATACAGATGTTATTCTAATTCATTTTGCCAATCTTTTCAAGTTTTTTTTCTACGAGTTTGACATTCTTTTCACCAAGTTTCTTTGTCAAAGCATCCACAAGAGTTCCCGATGCATCCACATTCCGGTTGGAGGGAAGAACCTTTTTGGCCCTCTCTTTTTCCAGATAAATGATAACGCAGTCATGGCCTTCTGATTCCTTTAAGTCCTCAAAGATTTCCTTTTCCGCCGCCATATAAGCCTCTTTATCAGGAAACTTCAGCCAAAGCTCCTTGGGAAGAAGGGTAAACGGCACCACTCTCTCACAGATCAGCTTTCCAACCGGGTCCTCTCCAATGGAAGCCCTTCCCTGTATGAACACCTTGGAATCCTCCACAAACAGCTCCCGTTTGCTTTCATAGTCCTTGGGAAATACGATTACCTCTACAGATCCTGCCAGATCCTCTAAGGTGATAAACGCCATCATCTTGTTATTTCTGGTAGTCTTCACCGTTTTTCCCGTAATCATGCCTCCAATAGTCACATAGGAGCCGTCGGCCACATTGGCCTTTTCCGTCTCCTCATCCACCAGAAAATCAACGGAAACCGCAGTAATGTTATTTCTCCAGGTGGATTCATAAGCCTCCATGGGATGGCCGCTTAAATAGATTCCCAGAGTCTCCTTTTCAAAGGCCAGAAGGTCTTCCTTTAAAAATTCTCCCACATCGGGAAATGTCACCTGGAACCGGCTTTTTTCCTCATCCCCTGCAATATCAAACAAGGTTATCTGCCCTTCCATGGTGTTTTTCCGCTCCTTGCTCCTCTGCTCTAAAAGCTCAGGCGCAACTAAAAGCTTCTGCTTTCTGGTTCCCGGAAGAGTATCCAAAGCCCCTGATTTGATGAAGTTTTCCAGAGTCCTTTTATTGACCTCTTTATTGCTCATCCGGTCAATAAAGTCCTCCAGATCGTGAAACATTCCGTTCTGCTCCCGCTCTGCCACAATCAGCTCCACCACCGACCTTCCAACGCTCTTAATGGCAGAAAGGCCATACCGGATAAATTTGCCTGATACGGAAAACCCGCTTTCCCCTTCGTTGATATCCGGAGGCAGGATGGAAATCCCCATCTGCTTGCAGCTTAAAATGTACTCTGAAACCTTTGACACATTGTCCATCACAGAGGTTAAAAGGGCCGCCATAAACTCCTGGGGATAATAATATTTCAGATAAGCGGTCTGGTAGGAAACCACTGCATAAGCCGCCGCATGGGACTTATTAAAGGCGTATTTGGCAAAATCAATCATCTCATCGTAGATGTGATTGGCTGTCTTTTCATCAATCCCATTGGAAACACAGCCTGCTACTCCTTCTTCCGGGTTTCCATAGACAAAGTTTTGACGCTCCTTTTCCATGACAGAAGTCTTTTTCTTTGACATGGCTCTGCGCACTAAATCGCTTCGGGCCATGGTATAGCCTGCCAGATCCCTTACGATCTGCATCACCTGCTCCTGGTACACAATACAGCCGTGAGTAGGCTTTAAAATATGCTCTAACTGGGGGCAGTCATAGGTGATGGAGGTCCGGTCATTCTTCCCCCGCAAATACTTGGGAATAAAGTCCATGGGACCGGGGCGGTAAAGGGAGATTCCCGCAATAATATCCTCCAGGCTTTCGGGCTTTAACTCCTTCATAAAGCTTTTCATGCCTGAGCTTTCCAGCTGGAACACGCCGTCATCTCTTCCGGTTCCGACAGAATCCAGCACTGCCTTGTCATTGTAATCAATATTGTCCAGATCCAGAACCAGGTTTCTGTTTTTCTCTATGGCTTTCACTGCATTCTGGATAACAGTCAGGGTACGAAGGCCCAGAAAGTCCATCTTTAAAAGCCCCAGCTCTTCCAGGGTAGTCATGGTAAACTGAGTGGTAATGGTTCCGTCTGCACCTTTTGAAAGGGGAACGTATTCATCCACGGAAGCCTGGCTGATGACCACTCCGGCAGCATGCATGGAGGTATGCCTGGGAAGCCCCTCCAGACGCATGGACATGTCGATTAAGTACTTTACCTCGGGATCTTCATTGTAGGCATTTCGCAGGTCAGGGCTCTGTTTAAGCGCCTTTTCCAGGGTCATGCCAAGATCTCTTGGAATCATCTTTGCAATGGCGTCACAGCGGGCATAAGGCATGTCCAGCACCCTTCCCACATCCCTCACCACACCCTTTGCAGCCAGAGTACCGAAGGTGACGATCTGAACCACCCGGTCCTTTCCGTATTTCTGGACCACATAGTCAATGACTTCCTGACGCCGTTCAAAGCAGAAGTCAATATCAATATCAGGCATGGACACACGTTCCGGATTCAGGAAACGCTCAAACAGCAGGTTATAAGGAACGGGATCAATGTTAGTGATTCCCAGACAGTAAGAAACAAGGCTTCCTGCCGCAGACCCACGCCCCGGTCCAACAATAATGTCCTGGGATCTGGCATAGTGAATGAAATCCCACACAATGAGAAAATAGTCCACGTATCCCATGGTATGTATGACTTCCAGCTCATAATCCAGCCGTTTCTTTAACTCCTGATCCGCATCCGGATAATGATGTTCAAAGCCTTCCCGGCAAAGCTTGTTTAAATAAGACCAGGAATCATAGCCTTCCGGCACCTCATACTTGGGCAGCTTGGTCACGCCAAACTCAATCTCCACATTGCAGCGCTCTGCAATTTTATGCGTGTTGTCAATGGCCTCTGAGGCATAGGAGAAAAGCTTTCTCATCTCTTCCTCAGACTTACAGTAATACTGGCCGCCTTCATAGCGCATCCGGTTTTCATCGGTCACCTTTTTTCCGGTCTGGATGCAAAGCAGCAGATCGTGAGGCGTGGCATCCTCTGCAAAGGTATAGTGTATATCATTGGTGGCCACCAGTTCAATTCCAGTCTCCCCGCTCATTCGGAGAAGGCCCTGGTTTACGGACTGCTGGGCCGGTATTCCGTGGTCCTGAAGCTCCAGGAAGAAATTTCCCTTTCCGAATATGTCCTCATAACGGAAAGCAGACTCCTTTGCCTGGTCATACATGCCTCTGGAAATGAATCTCTGCACCTCTCCTGCCAGACAGGCACTTAAGGCAATAATTCCTTCATGATATTCCCTTAATACCTCATAGTCCACCCTGGGCTTGTAATAAAAGCCATCTACAAAGCCCTTGGACACAATCTTCATCAGGTTCTGGTAGCCCTGGTTATTTTCCGCCAAAAGAACCAGGTGGTAATAACGGTCTTCCCCGCTTCCTATTTCCCTGTCAAATCTGGAGCCGGATGTCACATACACCTCGCACCCTATAATGGGCTTTATTCCCGCCTCTCTGGCTGCCCTGTAAAAGTCAATCACACCATACATGACTCCATGGTCTGTAATTGCCATGCTGTCCATGCCCAGCTCCTTTGCCCTGGCGGCAAGCTCTTTGATCTTGCTGGAGCCGTCTAACAGGCTGTATTCCGTATGAACGTGCAAATGTGTAAATGCCATTTGTTCCTGTCTCCTTTCCTATCTGACGTATAAGAGGCAGAGCCCCATTGTAAATAAATGGAAATCCCCGCCCCATAAATGCAGTATCTTCTTTTTCTTATTATTCCTGATTAGACAGGTACTTCTGGATCTCAGCAATGGCCTGTTCCTCGTCTGAGCCATCAGCTGTAATCGTAATCGGTTCTCCCGCACAAAGTCCTAATGTCATCATGCCCATAATGCTCTTGGCATTGACTCTTTTGGACTCCATCTCAACGTAAATGTTGCTTTCATACTGGCTGGCAACCTGAACCAGCATAGCAACCGGTCTAGCCTCCAAACCTGATGCAAGCTCAATGGTGACTGTTTTTTTAACCATAATTATCCTCCTCAATCCTATGAACGGACCTGTTCCACTCCACCATCTTCACGCATCCGCCCTGCCAGATCGCAAAGCTTTCTGAGTCGGTGGTTCACTCCTGATTTTCCCACAGGAGGGTCCAGAGCTTCTCCAAGCTCTTTCAAAGTTGCTTCCGGCCTTTCAAGCCTTTCTCTGGCAATTTCACGTAAATTGTCAGGAAGCTGGTCCAGACCCATTGTATCTCTGATATATTTTATATCTTCTATCTGCTTTACAGCAGCCGATACCGTTTTATTAATGTTGGCAGTCTCACAATTCACCTGCCGGTTCACACTGTTGCGCATATCTTTTAAAATTCTGATGTTCTCCAGCTCCATCAAAGCCACCGGACCCTCCATCACATTCAAAATATCCACAATCTGGTTTCCTTCTTTTATATAAACCACATAATACCGCTTTCTCTTCACAATCTTCGCCTCTAAGTCAAAGGTTGCAATGATGGACTTCAGCTGTATGGCCTTGTCCTCTGTGGCACATACGATTTCAAAATGATAAAACTTTTCCGGATCACTTAAAGACCCTGAGGAGAGAAATGCTCCCCGGATGAACGCTCTTCTGCAGCATGACTGCTGGATGACCACGTTCTGTACCATATTTAAGTTTTCCCCGATTTCTCCCTTTTCATTAAGGAGTTTTGTGGCATGAAGAACTCTTAAGGCTTCTTCATGTTCCCTGACCGTCACCGTATAGGTGCGGTTTTTGTTCAAATAGGCATTTCTTCTGATGGACACATCCGTACTTATATTAAATGTTTTTTTCAATAATGTAAAGTACTTTCTTGCAACTGCCACATTTTCTGTATGAATTTTTATGGTATAGCGGTCATCTTCTGATATGATTATTTTCCCGCAAAGGCTTATAATAGCCGCCATCTCCGCAATCTGGCAATGTCTTGCCGGACTGATCTGCCTGGAGAGTTCTTCTTTTAACTTGGAAGAAAATGACATATCCGGACCATCCTTTTCTTATACTGTTCCCGGCATATCTTCAGATCACTTATCAATATCCCGGTGTTCCATCTTAATCCCAAATTCCTCTCTGGGCTTAAGCCTGTTATAAACCGCATTGGCAATGGTGACGGACCGGTGCTTTCCGCCTGTACACCCAATGGCGATAACCAGCTGGTTTTTCCCCTCCAGCACGTAATTGGGAATGAGGAAATCCAGCATATCATAAAGCTTGTCCAAAAACAGCCCGGCGGTCCCATTTTGCATCACATAGTCCCGCACCACCTTTTCCTCTCCGGTTCTGGGCCGCAGCTCCTCCACATAGTAGGGGTTAGGCAGAAACCGGACGTCAAATACCAGGTCCGCATCCGATGGAATCCCGTATTTAAATCCAAAGGAAAGGACGGTGATATAGAGATTCCGGTAAGACTCTCTGTTTACAAATATCTTTTCCAGCTCCTGCCTCAGCTCTTTGGTGAGAAGCTTGCTGGTGTCGATGATATAATCTGCATCTTCCTTTAAAAAGGCCAGCTTTCCCCGTTCCTTTAAAATTCCGCTGTCAATTCTTCCACCGGCTGCAAGGGGATGAGCCCTTCTGGTTTCCTTATAACGCTTAACCAGGGTTTCATCTCCTGCATCCAGGAAAAGGATCTCAAAAAGCAGCCGTTTCCTGGACCACTCATCAAATATATTGCTTAAAACCGATAAATCCTCTCCGCTTCGGATATCGATTCCCAAAGCCGCATTCCTGATGGCTCCCTGGTTGTTCCATGTCAGTTCAGCAAAGGTTTCCATCAGAGGGATGGGAAGGTTATCCACACAGTAAAACCCCATATCCTCCAGCATCTTAAGGGCCTGGGTTTTTCCTGCGCCCGACATGCCTGTCACAATAACCAGCCTCACGTTGCCTCCTTTGCACTGTTAAAACTTTCCCAGCGTCTTTACTTCCATTTCAAGTTTCACACCAGAATTTTCGAACACCCTTTTTTTGATTTCCCCGCACAGGGCAATCACATCCGCTGCAGTGGCTTCATTCTTGTTGATGACAAATCCGCAGTGCTTTTCTGAAACCTGGGCTCCTCCCAGAGAAAAGCCCCGCAGTCCGGCTTCTTCAATCAGCTTTCCGGCAAAGTGGCCCTCCGGCCTCTTAAAGGTACTTCCTGCGCTGGGATATTCCAGAGGCTGTTTTTCCCTTCTTCTGGAGGTCAATTCCTCCATCCTGCTGCGGATGGCCTCCTGATCTCCCGGCTCCAAACAAATATCTGCTTCCAGCACCACATACTCCCTGGGGATGATGCAGCTTTTCCGGTATCCTAATTCAAGATCCCGGACAGACAGTTCCAGCTCTTCTCCTGACGGTGTCAGCACCCGGACAGAACGGAGAACCTCTCCGATCTCATGGCCATAGGCTCCCGCGTTCATGGCTACCGCTCCGCCTAAGGTTCCCGGTATTCCTCCGGCAAATTCAAAGCCTGTTAAGCAGGCCCGGCAGGCCTCCTGGGATATCTTTGATAAAAGCACCCCTGCACCGGCCCTTAAAATTCCTGTCTTTTCATCTGCCTGGCAGACAGAAAAATCTGCCATGGAAATGATCGCTCCGTCAAAGCCCTTGTCTCCCACCAGAAGATTGCTTCCATTGCCCAGTATGAAGTAAGGCACTTCCTCCCGGCGGCAAAGAGCGATGACAGCGGCAAGCTCTTTTCCGTCAGAAGGGGTCACAAAACAGGCGGCAGGACCGCCCACCCGGAATGTGGTATGCTTTCCCATGCTTTCGTTTTGCTTCACATGGTCCTTATCAGCCGCATTCACCAGCTTTTCATAAAATCCAGTCATCAGACACCTCAACTATCTTGTTTTCTTAAAAGGTTTGCCTGGACGCGGTTATATAACTCCTGAGCCGCATTGTACCCCATCTTCTTCTGTCTGTAATTGACTGCGGCGGACTCCACAATAATGGCAAGATTACGCCCCGGACGGACGGGAATGGCATGGCACACTACCTGGTTTCCCAGAAACTCCGTATACTGCTCTTCCAGTCCCATTCTGTCGTATTCCCTGTCTCTGTCCCAGTCCTCCAGTTTGATCACCATGTCAATGGACTGAGTATCCTTTACACTTTCCACACCGAACAAGGTTTTCACGTCAATGATACCTATGCCTCTTAACTCAATAAAATGCTTAGTAATTTGAGGTGCGCTTCCGATCAGGGTTTCATCACTGACCTTGCGGATCTCCACCACGTCATCAGTCACAAGACGGTGGCCTCTTTTAATCAGCTCCAGAGCTGCCTCGCTTTTTCCGATGCCGCTTTCTCCCATGATAAGCACGCCTTCACCGAATACGTCCACTAAAACTCCGTGAATGCTGATACAGGGAGCCAGCTTCACCTTCAGCCAGCGGATGATTTCAGCCATTAAATCAGAAGTAGTTTTATCTGATACAAGGCAGGACACACCGTAGTGGTTGCACAAATCCAGCATATCCTCATCAGGGTCCTGGCTTCTGCTGTATACCATACAGGGAATCTGGCTGGACAGCAGCTTATGATACATCTCCAGTTTTCTCTCATGGGTCATCTGCCTGATGTACTCCTGTTCCACATATCCGATGACTTGTACCCGTTCATTATCAAAATGGGCATAAAATCCAGCCAGCTGCAAAGCAGGACGGTTAACGTCCGGGTGGCTCAGCACAATCTTTTCTGCATCAATCTCCGGTGTCATATTCCGGAGATTCATCTTTTCAATCAACTCTGTAATGACTACTCCATGCATGGGGAATCACTCCTTTTTCTCTATCTGTTTTTCACAATCCAATGAATGGTGCCCAAAAAGCAGCACGCTCTATAAGCCATACTAACACAGGTTTTCCATTTTGAAAAGCTATAAGTAGGATGTTCTGTGTCAGTGAAAAAATTCATAAACGCTTTTTGCCGCACGGGCATTCATGCCTGGAGTGGCCTCCAGTTCTTCCATGGTAGCCTCTTTTATGGCTTCCAGACCTTTGAAGCTTCGCATCAGCGCCTTTCTCCGGTTGGGTCCGATATCAGGGATGTCATCTAAAATGGACTTCACCTGTCCTTTGCTCCTTAAGCTTCTGTGGTATTCAATGGCAAACCGGTGGGCCTCATCCTGGATTCTGGTAACCAGCTTAAACCCTTCGGAATGCCTGTCAATGGGTATCTCCACGTTGTTGTAATAAAGCCCTCTGGTCCGGTGATTGTCATCTTTTACCATGCCGCAGACCGGAATGGAAAGATCCAGTTCCCGCAAAACCTCTAAGGCGATGTTTACCTGTCCCCGGCCTCCATCCATCATGATTAAGTCAGGAAAACGGGTAAAGCTTCCCAGCTCCTCATCAACACCCTTTTCCCTTAAGCTTTCTGCCTCCTGTAAACCATGGGAAAACCTTCTGGTCAAAACCTCCTTCATAGAGGCATAATCATTGGCACCCTTGACCCACTTGATTTTAAACTTTCTGTAATCATTCCGCTTGGGCTTTCCATCCTCGTAAACAATCATAGAGCCTACGGACTCAAAGCCGCTGATATTGGAAATATCAAATGCCTCGATCCGTTTGACTGCGGAAAGTCCCAGCCAGCCTCCCACCTCGTTCATAGCTCCGATGGTGCGAAGTTCCTGCCGTTTGATCTTTTCCTTATCCTGGGACAGAACCAGGGCCGCATTTTTTTCCGCCAGCTCCACCAGACGTTCCTTCTGGCCCTTCTTGGGAACCACGATTTTCACCTTCTGGCCCCTTTTGGCTGAAAGCCATTCTCCTATGACAGCCTCATCCTCAAGTCCGGTCTGAATCCACAGCTCTTTGGGCACAAAGGGAGTTCCTGCGTAAAACTGCTTCACAAAGCTGGTCAGAATCTGTTTGTTATCCTCTGCCGTGGCAATGTTCACATGGAAGTGCTCTCTTCCGATGAGCCTGCCTTCCCTGACAAAGAATACCTGTACCACCGCGTCCTTTTCATCCTTTGCCATGGCAATGATATCACGGTCTTCCATGCCGCTGTCCGTGATTTTCTGCTTCTGGGCAATCTGCTTGACGCTGTTTAACAAGTCCCGGTACTCAATGGCCTTTTCGTAATCCATTTCCTCCGATGCTGCCTGCATCTTTTCCTCCAGCATATGGAGGACAGGACCGTATTTTCCTCCCAGAAAATCAAGAGCCTGGTTAATAGAATTCCCGTATTCTTCCCTGGTGATATAGCCCTGGCATGGAGCCTCGCACTGCTTGATGTGGTAATTCAGACAGGGCCGCTCCTTTCCGATGTCCCTTGGCAGGTTCCGGTTGCAGGTCCTTATCTTGTAAAGCTTATGAATCAGCTCAATGGTGTCCTTGACCGCTCCTGCGCTGGTATAAGGCCCGAAATACTTGCTTTTGTCCTTTTTCATATCCCTGGAAAAAAGAACTCTGGGATAGTCCTCGTACACCGTCACCTTAATATAGGGATAGGTCTTGTCATCCTTTAACATGGTGTTGTAGCGGGGGCGGTGTTCCTTAATCAGGTTGCACTCCAAAACAAGGGCTTCCAGCTCCGAATCTGTTATAATGTATTCGAACCTGTGTATCCGGGATACCATCTGTTCAATTTTTGCCGTTTTATTTCTGCTGCTCTGAAAATACTGCCTGACCCTGTTTTTTAAGCTGATCGCTTTTCCCACATAGATAATTTCGTCCCGCCTGTCGTGCATAATATACACTCCAGGCTGGGACGGCAGTTTTTTTAACTCTTCTTCTATATTAAATTCGGTGTGATCCACTTAAATGCTCACCTCAGCCTTGTTCCATCGTATTTATTCTGCAGCTCCAGATACCGCTCCACTGCATAATATTTTTCTTCCGGTTCAGAATCTGCTCTTCCGATTTCCATGATTTCGCAGATAGCCAGAAGCTCTTCCGGAGAAAATTTCTCCTTCCGCTCCTTTAGAACCTCCAATTTATCATAATACGTGTCTGCGTCAAGAAATGCAAGAAGATTTTGATTGGATTTCTGATTTTCCCATGTTTCCTGAGCTGGAGCCGGACTCACAGGTTCTGCCGGAGTCACCGGCTCTGCCTGGGGCATCTTCACCTGCTCAAACCGGTATTCCTGCTTCACATCCGGATACTTTTCCCGGTCCACCGGGCTGATGAACATGGACAGGGGACGGACATAGGTGCCAAAGGAGCCGTACAGCGCCTGATATACCACCATTTCTTCTCCTGTTTCTGAATGAACTGCAACAGCTATAATCTGATACATCTTATTTTTAAAATGCTTATAAAATTCCCCTGGCTTTGGCCTTCCCTGTTCCATACTTTCCTCACTTCCTAGTTCCCGGCGCTTCCTGTGGTCACGATGACTACGGGAGGCTTGGTCCTGGCTTCCTTTTTGGTTTCCTTTACTTCCTTTGTTTCCTCAGGCAGGGTTTCTTCCGGCCTTATCTGATCCTTTGTTTCCTTTTGCTGTTTCACACCGGCCTGGGTTCCAGGCTGGAAAACCTCTGCTTCGGAAGAATCTTCTGACTCCTCCAGGGCACGGGATGCTTCTTCCGCCTCTTTTTGAGCCTTTGATTCTGCCTTAGATGCCTCTATGGTGCGGGCCAGCTCCTCTGCCTCTGCCTGCCCTGCATCCTTGGTCAAAAGACCATCCCAGGTATAGCGGTTTGAGGCGCTCCACAGAATCCATTCCTCATACCCTGCATCATAGACCGCCTGAATCTGGGCTCTGATTTCCTTTGGGCCGTAGGGAATGTAATTCTTAAGATAAGAAGCTGTAAAATCCTGAAGCCATGGGCGCACAATGGCCTGGTGCTGCCCTTCCACACTGGCAGCCTCCAAATCCTTACTAGACATCTGCAAGGCTCCCCGGATGGTGCGGTAAGGCTCTGTATCCGGATGGTCGATGCCGAAATTGCCGTCTCCATAATGGGATGGGTAAATCATGGGGCAGATGTAGTCTAAATGAGCTGCCATATCGTGATATATCTGGCCTACGGTATCGGCATCCACCTTGCTTCCTATAATGGTTCCGAATACATCGGCAGATACAAACACATTTTCCTTGGACAGCTTTTCATAAGCATACTTCACGAATTCCGTAATCACGTCGGTCTTGGAACGGCCCTTTGTATCAGCTTCATCAAAGACCACGTTTTTCATGGTGCTGTCAGTGGCAAACCGGATGTAGTCAAACTGAATCTCATCAAATCCGGCTTTTGAGGCCTCAGTCCCTACCTCCACCAGATAGTCCCACACTTCTGTCCGGTAGGGGTTGACCCAGGCCAGTCCCTGCTTGTCTCTATGAATGCTTCCGTCTTTGTTCTTCAAGCTCCATTCCGGTTTCTTCTCAGCCAGATAAGGGTCTCTGAAAGCCACCACCCTGGCGATGGTATAGATTCCTCTGGCCTTTAAATCCGCCATCAGCTTGTCAATATCTCTGATATACCGTTCCGTTGCTCCGATCTCATTGACAGTAGGTGCATCCTCCATGGCAAAGGTAATCCTGCCGTCATCATTCTTCACATCAATGACCACCGCATTGATTTCAGTTCCTTCGATTTTATTCAAAATATCCTGAAATCCTTCTGAACCTGCCATATAGCCGGAAATATAAATCCCCTTTACCTTGACCGGCTTCTTTCCCGGTCCTGCCGGAACCTCCAGAATCACGCTTAATTCCTCTTCTTCCGTAGCCGGCTGGGTTTCTTCCGCCTTACTGTCTTGTTCTTCCGGCTCAGAAGCGCTTTTCAGCCTCCCGCAGCCCGAAGCCACCAGTGAGCATACAACCACTGCCAAAATCCATTTTTTCATAATACTCCCGTTCACTTTCTTTATGGTTTAAGGTCTGTTGTAATAAATATTTAATATTTTAACACATTTTGTAAAATTTTCCAATAAAATTTATATTTTCCTTTTTCAGACCAAACAAAAGCCGCCGTAACCGGCGGCCGGGAGTTTTCCTGTGCTCTTAATTCTCACCTTCTCCAAAGCATTCTCTAAGCCCTGCAAGAAGGCCCTCATGGTCATTGTCCAGAGTGATGCGGGAAGCGCTTTCCTGAATCTCTTTGGGGGCATTTGCCATGGCATAACTGGTTTTTACCGCCTGAAGCATATCTATATCATTGTGCCCGTCTCCAAAGGCAACGGCCTGGTCCATGGAAATCCCGAAATAGTCGCAGAGAAATTTCACACCCTCAGACTTTCTCACCGTTCCATCCATGACTTCCAGATAATACTCGTTTGATCTTGCCACAGTCAGATGAGGGTAGTCCTTATGAAGCCGTTCCTGTACCTTTATAATCTCCTCTCCTTCTCCCATAAGAAGGAATTTATGGATTCCCCGGGCTTCTGCAAAAGTACTTTCCACATCGCCCACACTGGATTTTAAGGTGGTGATGGACTCTTCTCTCATCACCCAGGGACTTTGGTCGTCGTCCACCAGCCATTTGCTTCCGCCATAGGTGTTGCAGCAGATGGAGGGATACTCCTCATTAATCATTGTTTTGATCTTTACTGCTTCCTCTAAGCCCATCTGGCAGCTGTAGAGATGCTCTCCATCTTTCCCTACCACCAAAGCCCCGCTGTAGCACACCATAGGACTGCTGATTCCGGCCTGGGCCTGAATGGTGAACATGGCCTCCGGCATACGTGCCGATACCAGCACAAAGGGAATTCCCTGGGCCTCCAGCCGTTGAATCTCCTTTGCCGTATCCGGGGTGACCTGATGGCTGCTGTTTAAGAGAGTACCGTCAATGTCGCTGAATATGGCCCTATACTTCCTGCTGCCCCCTGTGTTTCCCTTAACTGTTTCCATTGTACTCATCCTCCTGTTTTACTGTTTTAATAATCCGCTTATGATAATATTAACATCAGTCCTTTTATTTTCAAAGTTCTTTTTCTTTTTATACCTTTATCTTTATTTTTGCTATGATACAAAAAGAGGGTGACATTTGCCACCCTCTCATCTTTTCTTACCTTGCAAGCACTTCAGGCCCATCCTCTGTAATCAGAATGGTATATTCCCACTGGGCAGATAAGCTTCCGTCTTTTGTGGAAACGGTCCAGCCATCTTCTTCGTCGTGAATAACATCAGCATTTCCTGCATTTATCATGGGTTCAATGGTGAAGATCATTCCGGGAACCAGGAGCATGTCAGTCCCTCTTGTACCGATGTGGCTTACCCAGGGTTCTTCATGGAAATCCAGCCCTACTCCGTGTCCTCCTATTTCCCGCACCACTGTATATCCGTTGGCATAGACGTGCTCGGAAATAGCGGCTCCAACATTTCCCAGATGGCTCCAGGCCCGGGCTTCCTTTAAGCCCAGCTCCAGGCTTTCCTTTGCCACCCTGACCAGCTTCTCCGCCTCAGGGGATACCTTTCCGACGCAGTACATCCGGGAGGCATCGGCATAATAGCCGTTTACAATGGAGGTCACATCCACATTGATAATGTCACCCTCCTGCAAAATCCGTCCGGAGTCCGGAATGCCGTGGCAGACTACTTCATTGATGGAGGTGCACACACTTTTGGGGTAGCCTTCAAAATTTAAGGGAGCGGGAATTCCTCCCAGTCTGATGGTATTTTCATGGACCAGGGTGTTGATATCTTCGGTGCTGATGCCCGGCTTGATAAATTCATCCACCAGATCCAGAATCTGATTGTTGATGACTCCGGCATGGCGGATTCCCTCGATCTGGTCCGGCAGCTTGATCATATTCCGCTCGGGAACCTCAACGCCCATAATGGCATAATTTTCAAGCTTCTGGTCAAAAGCCAGGTGGCAGTTCTTATATTTTGCACCTCTGCCGCACCAGCAGGGATCGTTTCTTCCTATTTTGTACATATCTTTCCTCCTATCTTTCTGACCCCCAGAGGGGGCCTCTCTTTGCCTTTGGGGCAAATTCACCTAATGAAGGTTTTAACACGTTTGGTGTCCATTGTAAAGAAAAAATCCATGGTAATTTCAGAATTAGTATGATACAATTAACGTTATGGTTCAGCCACACCATTTATAATTCGGCTGATACAATATATTCTTGAAAAACACAAATTTTGGTTTTATAACCGGAGGGACAAATGAAATTCGGATTTGATAACAAAAAGTACTTAACCATGCAATCAGAGCACATCAAGGAAAGAATCGGCCAGTTCGGAGACAAGCTCTATCTGGAATTCGGCGGAAAGCTGTTTGATGATTACCACGCCTCCAGGGTGCTTCCCGGATTTGAGCCTGACAGTAAGCTGCGGATGCTGATGCAGCTGGCAGACCAGGCTGAAATCGTCATCGCCATTAATGCCGCCGATATTGAAAAGAATAAAATCCGCCATGATCTTGGAATCACTTATGATGTGGATGTTTTTCGCCTGATCCAGTCCTTTACGGATAAAGGGCTTTATGTGGGAAGTGTTGTCATCACCCAGTATTCCGGACAAAAGGCTGCAGACTTATTTAAAAGCAAGCTGGAAAAAATGGGAATCAAGGTATACCGCCACTACATCATTGACGGCTATCCCGGCAACATCGCAACCATTATCAGCGACGAAGGATACGGCAGAAATGATTATATAGAAACCACTAAACCCCTTGTGATCATAACCGCACCGGGACCGGGCAGCGGAAAGATGGCCACCTGCCTTTCCCAGCTTTACCATGAAAATAAGCGGGGAGTCAAGGCCGGATATGCTAAATTCGAGACATTTCCCATTTGGAATATTCCTTTAAAGCATCCGGTGAATCTGGCTTATGAGGCCGCTACTGCAGACTTAAATGACGTAAATATGATTGACCCGTTCCATTTGGAGGCTTACGGTAAAACAACCGTTAATTACAACCGGGACGTGGAGATTTTTCCTGTGTTAAGCGCTATTTTTGAAGGTATTTATGGGGAGTGCCCTTATAAATCACCGACTGACATGGGAGTAAACATGGCTGGTTTCTGCATCGTGGATGATGTTGTATGCAGGGAGGCTTCTATGCAGGAGATCATCAGACGGTATTATCAGGCCCTTACCCGTCTGGCAAGAGATATGGGTTCCAAGGACGAGGTCTATAAATTGGAGCTTTTGATGAAGCAGGCAAAGATCACCTCTGACATGAGAAAGCCTGTAAAAGCCGCCAATGATCTGGCTCTTTTAAAGGGTGCTCCGGCTGCTGCCCTGGAATTGGAGGACGGCACCATTGTCACCGGAAAGACCACCAATTTATTAGGTGCTTCCGCCGCCCTTTTGTTAAATGCGGTTAAGGTTCTGGGAGATATTCCTCATGACGTTCATCTGATTTCTCCGTCTGCCATTGAGCCGATTCAGAAATTAAAGGTCAACTACCTTGGCAGTAAAAACCCAAGGCTTCATACGGATGAAATTTTAATTGCACTGTCCACCTGCGCCGCCACTGATCCCAATGCCCAGAAGGCGTTGGAACAGCTTCCCAGGCTGAAGGGGTGTGATGCACATACTTCTGTGCTTCTTTCTAATGTGGATATTAAGACATTTAAAAAATTAGGCGTAAATCTGACCTGCGAACCGATTTATGAGCAGAAGAAGATTTATCATTAATAGATTTATAATGAAACAGGGTAATTCCAATGCCGTTATTGGCTTTGGAATTACCCTGTTTCATTTGCCGGTCACTGACGGGATACTCCATGTTTGGGGGCATCAAAGATCAGTGCAGTTATGAGCGTTATCATTAATCCGGCATATTGGATTGAGAATTTTACGGACCAAGATATATCAATTCAATTCCCTCGTCCTTTCCCAAATTTCGGCTGTATTGCTTTTGAGTAGAATTATTCCAGTGTTCATGGACACCCAGATTGGTTACGATTTTACCGTTTCCATTATAGTACACCGCACCGGAAGGCGGCGCAGCCATAGAATCTATGGATATAGGGTCTTGGGAAAAGAATATGCTGGAAGTATAGTGACTGTTAAAAGGCTCCATCTGCCAGCGTGAATTTTCTCCGGTAATGGGTGTTTTCGGCATTTTGCAATGTACTGTTTATGTTAAAAGTCACCTCAACGCTGCCGCTTCCAAGAGCATCTGCCAAGCCGCTCACATCCTCTACATAGCCAAGCCTTGTATAGCTGTAAGAAGTGGAAAAGCTCTCGTAGAACAGTACCAGGCAATCGGAGCCATAGAGCATTAAATCACCGGCCTTAATGTTTCCTATTCTCTCGCTGTTGGAAGGAAATTTCTCCGGGAAAAAGTAAAACTTTTCGTTTCCATTCAGCTCCTCCATATTTAAGGTAAGAGGCAGCTTCTCCGCAAATGCCCTCACAGACTCGTTATCATACAGGGTTACGGAAAAAGATTTATCTCCGATCTGAACAGTTACTTTTGGTATAGTAGAATTAGGTGTTTCTTCCTGTGTACCCGGTGTTGTCGGATCAGTCTTTGAACTTTGTTCCGCGGAGACAGAAAAAGTCTGAGTTGAGCTTGTTGAAACCTCTGAAGCCTGAGGGTTTGAAGGAGAACCAAAGCATCCTGCCAAAACAATCAAACATATGACTGAAAGAAAGAGGGATATCTGTTTTTTCATTGTATTCCTTTACTCCTTTCCGGCGTGACATACTCCCACCACTTAG